>NZ_JAXSQX010000007.1:0-343773 GCF_034659755.1 Massilia phyllosphaerae | reverse complement strand
CTCGTTCGAGGCCCCACTACAGGAGAAGCACGATGGCGAGGAGTATGTGGAAAGGTGCGATCAGCTTCGGGCTGGTTCACATCCCGGTCGAGATGTACCCGGCGGTCACGGACCATGGTCTTGATCTCAACATGCTCGACCGGCGCGACTTCGCGCCGATCGGCTTCAAGCGCTACAACAAGAACACCGGCAAGGAAGTCTCCTGGGACGACATCATCAAGGGCTACGAGTACAGCGACGGCGAATATGTCGTGCTGTCGGACGAAGACCTGCGCCGCGCCAACCCGGAGGCGACCCAGACCATCGACATCCTCGCCTTCGTGAATGCCGACCAGGTGCCGCTGCTGTACTACGAGCAGCCCTACTACCTCGCCCCCGGCAAGGGCGGCGACAAGGTCTACGCGCTGCTGCGCGAGACCCTGCGCGAGGTCGGCAAGATCGGCATCGCCAACGTCGTCATCCGCGTCAAGCAGCACCTGGCGGCGCTGGTGTGCGTGGGCGACACCATCGTCCTGAACACGCTGCGCTATCCGGACGAGATCCGCCCCACCGACGAGCTGAAGATCCCCGACGCGGATTCCAAGGCGGCCCAGGTGACGGAAAAGGAACTGCAGATGGCCAAGGCGCTCGTCGAAGGCATGAGCGAGAAGTGGAAGCCGCAGCAGTATCACGACACCTACCGCGAAGACATCATGGCGCTGATCAAGAACAAGATCGCCGCCAACCAGACCAAGACCATCACCGAGCCGGAACCGGAAGAAGACAAGCCGGCCAAGAGCAACGTCATCGATCTGGTCGCGCTGCTGCAGGCCAGCCTCGGCAAGAAGCCGGCCAAGGCGGCGGCCGACGATGACGACGATGATGACGATCCGCCGCCGCGCAAGTCGCGCAAGCCGTCCGACGATGACGACGACGCCGGCGATGCACCGCCGCCGCGGGCACGCAAGGCACCCGCGCGCAGCACGGCGCACGCCACCGCGGCCAAGCGCACGGCCGCAACTAAAAGCGCGACCAAGGCTGCGGCCAAGCCGGCTGCAAAGCCTGCCGCAAAGCGCGCTACCGCCGCCAAGTCGGCTGCAGCGAAACCGGCTGCGGAAAAGGCGCCGGCCCGGCGCAGGAAGGCGGCCTGAGTGGATTGGGACAGCTTAGTCAATTTTCTGCAGTGGCCGGCGATGGTGATCACGCTGTGCGCCGCCTTCCTGGTCGGCGCGCGGCGCGCCAACCGGCGCATCCTCGGGTTCTATACCTTTATCCTCAGTAACGCCTTGTGGATCGTGTGGGGCGTGCACGACGGGGCCTGGGCGCTGATTGCGCTGCAGGCAGGCCTGCTGGCGATGAATGTGCGGGGGATTTTCAGGAACGAAAACGCGGCTTGAGTGCTCGACGTGCCTCCAGACGTCGCCCCCGCGCAGGCGGGGACCCAAGTTCCTGACCAAATTCGGCAACAGCCAAACCATCGCGGTGCTATCGAAGCCGAAACGACACAGTGTAAACTCGGGTCCCCGCCTTCGCGGGGAGTCGTTTAGGGCAATGCCCGGAACGACGGGTTTTCAGCATTTACTTCTTCGGCGGCGTGTACCCCAGCGTCTTCATCGCCTTGGTTAAGGTCGTCGCACTCTTCTCATAATCCACCCACGGCGCATTTCCCACCGCCAGCCGCGACTCGACCGTCTTCACCGTCCAGTGCGCCCCCGAAGTCAGCTCGGGCAACTCGTCCCAGCGCACCGGCACCGAAATGCCGAGCCCCGGCCGCACCCGCGCCGACCAGGCCGACACCGTGGTCGCGCCGCGGCCATTACGCAGGTAGTCGATGAAGATGCGGCCGACGCGGTTCTTGGCGCCGCTCTTGCCCGCAAAGCGATCCGGCAGCGTCTTGGTCAGGTGATTGACGATCGCGTGCGCGAAATCCTTGACTGTGTCCCAGTCCAGCTTGGGCTTGATCGGCACCACCACGTGCAGGCCCTTGCCGCCGCTGGTCTTGAGGAAGGGGTTCAGGCCCAGCTCCTGCAGGAAGGCGCGCACTACCTGGGTGCCCTCCTGCACCTGCGCCCACTCGACACCCTCGCCCGGGTCGAGGTCGAACACGATGCGGTCCGGCGTGTCGTAATGATCGGCGGTGGCGTTCTGGCTGTGGATCTCGACCATGTTCCACTGTGCGCTCGAGAGCAGGCCTTCGAGCGTGGCGATCCGGGTCATGCTCGGGTGTTCGGGGTCGAGCTTTTGGTCCATCTGGACCACGCCCGGCATCTTGCGGGTGTCGGTCACGTGCTTCTGGAAGAACAGCTCGCCGCCCACGCCTTCCGGCGCGCGCACCAGCGAGACCGGGCGCCCTTCCAGGTGCGCCATCATCAGCTGGCCGACCAGCGCGTAATAGCGCACCAGGTCCAGCTTGGTGGTGCCGCTGTCGGCGTCCATCACGCGCTCGCCGTGGGTGACCTTGAAGCTCGTCGGTAATCCCTCGGGCAGTGCCGGTGCCGGCGCGGCTTTCGATGACTTGGCGCGGCTGGCCTTCTTCGGCTTGGATTGCGCGTCAGGTGCCGCCTCGTCCGCCGGCTGCTTTGTTGCGCTCATGGATTCTGCCTCCTGTACATGCTTGGCCTGCTCGCGCACCACACTGCGCGCCGGCTTGTCCTTGCGCAGCCCCTGGAATACCGGATGGCGGATCGCATCGGCGAGGGTCCACTCCGAAAAGCTCACTTCGGCCACCAGTTCCGGCTTGACCCAATGACTCTTGCGGCCCGGCACGGCGCGTGGCGGGAACGGATTTTCGTCGGTGCCGATAGATTCCAGCACTTCGCGCAAGTGGCGCAGCGAGGCGCCATTGAAGCCGCTGCCGACGTGGCCGGCGTAGCGCAGCGTGCCGCTCTCGTCGTAGTAACCCAACAGCAGCGAGCCGATGCCGGTGCGCGAGCCTTTCGGGTCGGTGTAGCCGCCGATGACGAATTCCTGGCGCATCCCGCATTTCAGCTTGATCCATTCCGGCGAGCGGCGCGTGACATAGCGCGAATCGCGGCGCTTGCCGATCACGCCCTCCAGGCCCACTTGGCAGGCGGCGACCACCAGTTGCGCCGGGTCGTCGCCGAATTCGGCCGAGAAGCGCACCATCTCGGATGGCTTCCTGGCCAGCGCTTCTTCGAGCAGCGGCCGGCGCTCGTCCAGGCGCACGTTGCGGATGTCGTGACCCTTGAAGTAAGGCGCGTCGAAAACGAAGTAAATGATTTGCGCCTTGTTGCTGCCGTCGAAGGCCAGCTGCAGCAGGTTGAAATTCGGCTTGCCGTTCTCGTCGTGGACAACGATCTCGCCGTCGTACCAGCCGTCCGGCAGCTTCATCCGGGCGATTTCCTTCTGCAGCGGCTTCAGCTTGTCGGTCCAGTCGTTGCCGTTGCGGGTGATCAGGCGGACGTCCTTGCCCTCGATACGGGTCAGCATGCGGTAGCCGTCGAACTTGATCTCGTAGATCCATTCCTCGGGCTGCGTGGGCGGACCGTCGACCAGGGTGGCCAGCTCGGGGCTCAGGGTTTCAGGCAGGTCGGCTTTCACGGCGCCGTCGGGCAGCGCGCCTTTTTTCGATGTCGCAGTCTTCGCACTTTTCTTCGGCCTAGCGCCTTTGGCGGGCTGAGCGCCCTCTTCTTCGGCTTTCAGCTCGGCGACCTTGGCGCGCGCCGCGGTGGCTTCGCCGGGACCGGCCGGCATCGGCAAGTCCTTGACGCTGTCCGGGAACGCGTCGATCACCGAGAATTCGCTGGCCGGGCGCGCATACTCGTCGTTTTCCTTGATCAGCAGCCAGGGTTCCTGCTTGTCGTCGCCGCGGCCCTTCATGCGCACCAGTACCCAGCGCCCGCGCATCTTGTGGCCGTGGATCTCGAACTTGACCTCGCCCTTGGCGAAGCCCTGGCGCGGGTCGCCGATCGGCTCCCAGGTGCCCTTGTCCCAGATGATCACCTTGCCGGCGCCGTACTGGTGCGGCGGGATCGTGCCTTCGAAGTCGGCATACGAGATCGGGTGATCCTCGACGTGGACCGCCATGCGCTTGTCGTGGGTGTCGTAGCTGGGCCCCTTGGGGACGGCCCAGCTCTTCATGGTGCCGTCGAGTTCGAGGCGGAAGTCGTAGTGCAGGCGCGTGGCCCAGTGCTTCTGGATCACGAAGGTCAGCGCGCCGGTGCTGGCTTCGCCGCCTTCCGCGGGTTCGGCGGTGATCGTGAAATCGCGTTTCGATTTGTACAGCTTGAGTGCGTCGGGCATGGCATCACCTGGTCGGGCTCATGATGACCGAGTGTACGGCGCGGGCGCGGGCGGGACTGTACGTCAGTTAACTGTGGCTGCGCATGAACGTCGCCCCTGCGAAGGCCGGGGCGACGGTTCGGGCTAACGGTGCAATGAAAGGCCGTTACTTGCGCTCCCCCGCACTCGCATCGCGCGCCGCCCTGAACTCGGACGCCTTGCCCCAGTTCGGCCAGCCCTTCGATTCCGCCAGGTCGCGCCCCAGCGAGTACAGCATCTCCAGGTCGCGCTGCATGCCGTCGAAGGTCCATTCGGCCTGCCACTCGTCGGACGGCTGGTGGTAATTGTTGGCCACGTACTTCTCTTCGGCCGCCTTGCCGGCAGCACGCCCTCCCTGGACCCAGGTCTCGCCGGAGCCGAAGGAAATCGCCGGCACGCCGCGCTTGGCGAACGGGAAGTGGTCGGAGCGGAAGAAGTGGCCGGCTTCCGGTGTCGGGTCCGGAGCGTAGCTCACTTTATAGGTCTTGGCCTTGGCGATCAGCTGGTCCAGCAGGTCGACCTTGGCGTTGCCCGAGATCGTGAAGTCGCGCGTCGGGCCGTAGGGGCTGAGCGCATCCATGTTGATCACGCCCACGGTCTTGGCCAGCGGGTAGACCGGGTTCGAGGCATAGTATTCGGAACCGAGCAGGCCCTTCTCTTCCGCGGTCACGGCCAGGAACACCACGCTGCGCTTCGGCGCCGGGGCGTTGCCGTAGACGCGCCCCAGTTCCAGCAGCGCGGCGATGCCGGTGGCGTTGTCGACCGCGCCGTTGTAGATCTTGTCGCCCTTCGCATCCGGCAGGCCGATGCCGAGATGGTCCCAGTGGCCGCTGTAGATCACGTACTCGCCCGGACGCTCGCTGCCTTCGCGCAGCGCCACCACGTTCTTCGAGGTGATCACCTGGGCGTCGACGCCGTACTTGCCGGACAGGGTGACGCCCTTCAGCTCGACCGGCTTGAAGGCGCGGCCCTGGGCCTGCTTCTTGAGCTTGTCGAAATCGAGGCCGGCGCGCGAAAACAGCGTTTTGGCCAGGTCGCGCTGGATCCAGGCTTCCACCGGCGCGTGCGCCTGGGTCGGATCCTTGCGCACGATGTCGTACATGACGTTGGTGTTCGAATTCTTGACCGTGTTCCAGCCGTAGGACGCCGGCGCGGTCTCGTGGACGATCAGCGTGCCGAGCGCACCGCGCTTGGCCAGTTCTTCGTACTTGTAGGTCCAGCGGCCGTAATAAGTCATGGCCTTGCCGCCGAATTCACCCTTGCCGGTCTCGAAGTCGGGGTCGTTGATCAGCACCACCGCCAGCTTGCCCTTCAGGTCGACGCCCTTGAAATCGTCCCACTTGCGCTCCGGCGCGGACACGCCGTAGCCGACGAACACCAGCGGCGCATCCTTGAATTCGACGCCCTTGGCGCCGTTCATGGCGGCGCGCACGGCGATTTCCTCGCCCTGGGTCAGGTTCCGCACCCCTTTGCCGTCGCTGAAACTGAGCGTCACCGGCCCCTTGATCTCGAAGCGGCCGAGCGGCACGTCCTGGGTCCAGCCGCGCTTGCCGTCCTTGAGGTCACCCCCGGGTTGCAGGCCTGCCTGAATGAACTGCTCGGTGATGTAGGCAACGGTCTTGGTTTCGCCCGCGCTGTTCGGTGCGCGGCCCTCGTATTCGTCCGAGGACAGTACCTTGACGTCATGCGACAGGTGGCTGGCTTCGATGCCCACCGGCGCTGCCGCGTTGACTGTAGCGGAGGCGGTAGCGGCGCCGGCGAAGGCGGCAAGGACCAGCAAGGCAAGCTTTGTTTTTCTCACGGCGATCTCTTCGGTAAAAAATATTTCGCCTGAGTATGGTTAAAAATATTTCTGCTGTCAAATAGTCAACGTGCATGAAAACTCCTCTATATTGAGCGGGCCTGTCCATCACTCCGACAAGAGGTTTTGTGAAATCCATCCGCCCCGCCCTCGCCTTCGCGCTTCCCTTCACCTTCGCCTTCACACTGGCCCCTGCGTTTGCCCAGGACGCGGCATCCGCCGGCGACCCGGTCGCCAGCCTGGTCGGCCAGCTCGACCTGCAGCGCTACAAGGCCACGATCAAGGAACTGACCCGCTTCGGCGACCGCCAGCAAGGTACCGAGCGCAATCGCAAGGCGATCGACTGGATCGAAGCCCAGCTGAAATCCTACGGCTGCGCCACCGAGCGCATCCACTACGAATACAAACCGGTGCCGCGGTCCCGTCCCGCGCCCACCGGCGGCGGCCGCGCCGGCCCGTCCGGCCAGGGCGGCAGCACCCTGTTCGGCACGCGCGGGCCGATCGGCGTCAACACCGATCCCCAACTGCAGCCCGACGCCCGCCTGCGCGCGCTCAACGCCGAGCAGCCCGACCCCAAGGGCGGGCCGCGCGAGGAAGTGGTGTGCACCAAGGTCGGCACCAGCCGTCCCGACGAGATGTACATCGTCGCCGCCCACATGGATGGCCTCGGCTTCGGCGAAGGCGCCAATGACGACGGTTCCGGTACGGCGCTGGTGATGGAGCTGACGCGCATCCTGAACGCGCCCGGCGTCAGTACCGAACGCACGATCCGCTTCGCGCTGTGGAACAACGAGGAAACCGGGCTGAACGGCGCCAGCGCCTACGTCGAGCAGCGCAAGGGCTTGCAGGGCATCGAATCGCCGAAGGGCTCGGGGCGGTATCCGGAACCGCGCTGGCTGGGCATGATCCAGCACGACATGATGATGTTCGACCACGGCATGCCGCTGCCGAAGCTGGACGCCGCCGGCAAGCCGGTGCTCGACGCCAAGGGCCAGCCGCTGGCGGTGCCGGCAGCGACGCAGCGGCGCGAAGCCGACGTCAACATCGAGTTCCAGGCGACGGCGAAGCAGGCCGAGGGTGCGCAAAAGCTGGCCTGGCACTTCCGCGCCGCCAACGAAAAATACGCATCGCACTATCCGGCCGCGGTCGGCCAGCACATGACGAATACCGACTCGACACCGTTCATGGACCTGGTGCCCTCGATTTCGCTGCGCGAGAACGAGCGCGGCATGCAGATCGGCGCCGGCTGGAATCCGCACTGGCACCAGCCCACCGACCTGTTCGCGAACTACACCGACGAGGACTTCCTGCTCGGACTGAATGCGGCGCAGACGACGCTGGCGGCGCTGGCGCAGCTGGCCGGTGCGAAGGTGGACGCCAAGGTGGGCGCTGCGGCGAAATAATTTTCAGGTGCTCAGTTGTAAGTGTGTGTAATCGTGTCAACCGGCCTTGCAGCAGCTGCGTTTCTTGACCAGCAGCACGGGAATCGTCCCACTACTTCAACAATACCTGAAGGATACATCGCCATGAGCAAGATCGTCGCTACCCTGATCGCAGGCCTGTTCGCTACCTCGGCCTTCGCCGCCCAGTCGACCGCCACGGCGCCGACGACGACGCAAGCCACCAAAGCCGACGTCAAGGCCGACAAGGATGTCGCCAAGGCCGAAGCCAAGGAAGCCAAGAAGGCCGCCAAAGCCGATGCCAAGGTAGAGAAGAAAGCCGCCGAAGCCAAGGCCGACGTCGCCGCTGAAAAAGCCGACGCCGCCAAGACCAAGGCCAAAGCCCACAAGAAGGCCGAAAAGGCCAAAGCCGATGCTGCTGCCGACAAGACCGCAGCGCACGCAGACCAGAAAGCCGACATGGCAGCAAGCAAATAAGCCCAGCGGCTCAAGCCTCTCCATCTTCGAAAAGACAGGGTTCGCCCTGTCTTTTTTTCGTCCGGCCGTTTCACTTTACAATGGCGGTTCCATGTTCCGGGATCCGCCCATGCATCGTATTGCTCATCGTATCGTCTTCCTCGACCGCGACAGCCTGCTGGCCAACGTTCGCCGCCCTGCCTTCGAGCACGACTGGCAGGACCACGCCGCCACCGCGCCGCACGACGTCGTCGCGCGCCTGCGTGGCGCCACCATCGCCATCACCAACAAGGTCCCGCTGCGCGCGCCCGAGCTGGCCCAGCTGCCCGACCTGAAGATGATCGCGGTGGCCGCCACCGGCACCGACAACGTCGACCTGGCTGCCTGCCGCGAGCGCGGCATCGTGGTGGCGAACATCCGCGATTACTCGGTGGTCTCGGTGCCGGAACACTGCTTCGCGCTGATGCTGGCGGTACGCCGCAACCTGCGCGCCTATGCGGCCGACGTCGAAGCCGGCAAATGGGAACGCTCGACGCGCTTCTGCCTGCTGGACCATCCGATCGGCGACCTGGCCGGCAGCCGCCTCGGCATCGTCGGCTACGGCGCGCTGGGCCGGCGGGTGGCGCAGATCGGACGCGCGTTCGGGATGGAGATCGCGGTGGCGTCGCGTTCGCCGGTCACGGATGGCGACGTGATGGCGCTGTCATTGGACGAATTGCTGGCGACCTCCGACGTGGTCAGCCTGCACCTGCCGCTGAACGAACAGACCCGCAACATGATCGGCGCACGCGAGCTGGCGTCGATGAAGAAGAGCAGCATCCTGATCAACACCGCGCGCGGCGGGCTGGTCGACGAGGCGGCGCTGGCCGAGGCGGTCTCGAACGGCGTGATTGCCGGTGCCGGCTTCGACGTGCTGAGCAAGGAGCCCCCTGTGCCCGAGAATCCGCTGCTGAAGCTGCGCCTGCCGAACTTCGTGCTGACGCCGCACGTGGCGTGGGCCTCGGGCGGGGCGATGCAGACGCTGGCGGACATGCTGGTCGATAATATCGAAGCCTGGGTGGCGGGGGCCCCGAAGAACGTGGTTGCTTGATGTCCCGGCAAGCAAGCGACTGCAAGGAACGCTTGATGGATGTCTGCTCGTCGCTCGTGGCGGATGCGCATTCTGCGAAGGCGATTTAGCCATCCTGGATGGGCTCACCCCCCCCCTCCGTCGGGCCGTCCGGCATATAGCAGTATCAACCCTAAGCAGGTGTGCTGCTACCGCTTTTCCGTCTTCGCGTCCAACGCCGCCATCCTGATACGCTGATTGCGACCACGAGCGTCCAGAACAAGAACGCGAGACCCAGCCGTGGCGCCTTGATCTCTTCACATCGCATTACTAGTGCAACGTCTAGTCCTATTCAGGCCCAGATTGCAGATGCTCCATGGCGATATTTATTGAATGGCCGCTGAAGCCCCGGTAAGCCAGGAAGCGATAAACCTTCTGCCGCAGTTCTTTTGTCATCCCCGTCTGTGCAATGTCCTTGCGAAACTTCTCGACCACAACGACAACACGCTCATCTTCCGGCTCCATTTGCGCGATGGTTGCCTTCGTAAGTTGCTCGTCGATACCCTTCTGTCGGAGAGTCAGGGCGACTCGCGCGTCGCCGACCCGTGGTTCGATCTGCCGGGTTTTCATCTCCGCATACCGTTCATCTGACTGGTAATTCAAGCCCTGCAGGAGTTTCAGTGCGTCATCTGCCTCCTGTTCGCTGTAGCCTCGCAGGACTAGTTTGCGTTGCAGTACGGCTGCCGAATACTCCCGTTTGGATAAGAGCCATCCGGCATACTGGTGCGCGGGTTGCTTCGGTTTTTGCCGTGGCTGAGCCGGGTCGCGCGCCTTGTACTTGGGCTTTTTGTCAGAGGTCCTTGCATATTCTCCCGGAGCAGGCTTTTTCGTCCCGAAACTGGTCTTGGAAACCTTCTTCTTGTAGTCGGAGCTGCGTGTGATTTTGGGCACACCATCCTGCGCCGGCGCCCCCTCAGTCTCAAAAGTCCGTTGCGGAAGCTTGCTGGGCCGGTCGGTCTGGTCATCCTTGCTCTTCGGTCTCGCTCCAAAGCTTGATCGCTTTGGCTTTTCGCCACTCCCATACTCTTCAAGGTCCTCATCGGTGACCTCTACAGGTTTTCCGGTCTTCGAGTTAATCAGGTACATAAATAGGTCAGGCTAGGAGCATGATTAACGATGTCGGCGTCAGGCGAATCGCCTCGCCGGACCATTGTATTCCCTGCACAGGTACACTGGCGGCTTGTGGCCGAACCCGTTTGTTCAAGCCAGCATTGCAGGTTGCCAGGTTGAAAATCCATCGACGGTCGCGACAGGCCGGCACCGACCCATTGCAGACGTTAGCTTTCGAATTGATCGACAAGCTTATAGAGGCGTTCGCGCTCGCCAATGTTGCTTTCGTCACCTTCCAGCTCGTCTATGCGATGACGGACCGAGTAGTACTCACGAGCGTTTCTGATCTTGTTTCGTTCCACGACAGAGGCTAACAGTGCCGCATCCTTCTTGAAGAAATCTGGGAAGTTTTTGGCTATAGCAATGTGCAAAACATTTAAGAGTCGAGCTCGGTGCTCGCCTCCAATCTCGTGAAACAACATCGGTAGCTCACGCAAACCTTGCTCCATACCAGACGCAATCTGCGACTTAGTCACACCTGAGCGAAAAGCTTGTTCATATCCGTTTTTCGTGGATTCCCATGACGAACAAAGGGCGGCAATCATCGGTTCTTGAACGTCTGAGATCGCTGCAATCAGTTCTTCAAAGGTCGCCAACAGCTTGTCATATCTCGTTATCGAACGGGGCATTCCAATCCCTGGTGGTTGATGGCGAAGGACCGCTTCTGTCCGGTAGCGGACGGTCGGGCCAGGATAGCAGGTTGCCGAATCGACAAACTCTCGAACTGTCATGATCGTCTGCTTCCGACCCATTCCAGACGTTAGAAATATGTCGCTTACTCCGCAGTTCCTTGGGATATCTGCCGATTGTGCCTCTTACGCCGCGCCACGATTACCTTTGTCAACCCAAGTATGGCTAACAAAAACGAGATGACGGAAAACGATTCAACTAGTGGCTGGGGCAATACATGGGAATAGAACTTATCGAACAGCGTATATGCCGCTAAAAACCCCCAGATGGCGGCGAACAGCCATCTCCGTGCTTGCATGAAGCCTGCCATGGCGATAGTTGAGCAGATCAAGGAGAAATAAGCCGTCAGGTGCATGCGATATCCAATTTTCGGTAGTTGCGCAGTCTAGCGCGGTATAGCGACAAAAAGCTCACACAAAGCTACAGGAGCCAGAACCTGACCGGTCCACAAGCCACCGATAACTAGTGCGACCGGCCGCTTTTGGCCGAACCCGGCCGTTCGACACAGCATAGCAGGTTGCTGAAGTGAAAAACTTCACTAATGATCACGACAGGCTGCAACCGACCCAGAGCGGCCCCTTAGATGCTTGAACCAGAGGACCCAAAGATTGCATTAAGGGATTCTAAATTCCATTTGCAAGTACGGTCGCTGAGGTAAACCAGATTCGAGTTGGTTTCCACGAGAGGGCGGAGTTGACTCGCCAGCAGTCTTATTGCTAGGCAGAGTGACTGTAGCGAGCTAAAGCCATAGATGTCAGCAAAACGACCAAATAAGCCGTCGAGTGAGACAGGGCAGGCCCACAGGTCCTTATCAACCTGGTACGGCTCGCCAACATTCGCAGATATCTCTACTTCGGTCCCATCTTCGCGCAGCCATAGAATACGTTCTAATGCGATCCATTTTGGTGGCTCAACCCGCATTTCTCCCCCTCCTTGTGTCCTCTGCTACCTGATCCCGGACAGCCTCTGCCCAGATGACTAATGCGCTTTTGAACGAGTGCTGGTCTACCTGGACGACATTAAGTTATCGCCTTCCATGGTCCTGCTTGTTCCTTGTTGAGCGTTGGTACGTCTGCTCTTGGCCGGTTGCAGACGGTCGAGTCAGCATAGCAGGTTGCCGAGCTGACAAACTCTCAGACTGTCACGACAAACCGCTTCCGACCCGAAGCAGACCTTAGGGAGGAGGAATATTGCCGCTCAGCGCGGTGAAAATTCAGTCAATTATTTTGGTTGCGTAGGCCTGTCTCATGACTTGAGGAATCTCGAACCAAATCCATTGGTCGTGAACGGAGAGAAGCTGTTGATCAGCTCCAAACACTTTTGTTCTCGTCAGGTATGAAGTTCTATTATGAATTCCCTCAAACGGCGGCGATTGTGCAACCACTTTACCGTTCTGCACACCCCCAGCTACGATGAATGGTGTGTCAGGCCGATTCGGATTCTCGAATTCAACTTGAATTGTTGAGCCAGTGGGCAAAGGCTTTTTAGCTCCAAGGGTCAATGCGAAGATCGCAGTCGGCTCCTGCTGTGCGATTAAAACCATCGCAACCTGCGACGTAAAAAATTCAGACTGAGTTGGTTTTGAAGGGCCAGAGGGCCGTGTCTCTTGGGCTAACGCTCCAGTGAATATCATTGCGATAAAAGCAAAAGCAAGTAATTTCTCAAGTGATTTCATAATTGTATCTCTCTCTCTTGTGTCCGCTCTTGGCCGATAGCGGCCGGTCGAGCCAGCATAGCATGTTGCCGAAGTGGAAAACTATCAGACTGTCACGACCGGCCTGAACCGACCCAAGGCAGACGCTCGCGGTGAAAAGTCGGATTAGGGCAGCTCTAGCATTCCGCTACTGCCCGGGACCATCTTTTAGGATCTGCCGGAGCTGCCTAGTTCTTTCTTTTGTTAGCTCTAACTGACGAGAGCTCCACAGCATGGGATACATACTCCCCCAGCATTTCTGAATATCCTCTTCCGAGCATGAGAAACGAGCTTGTAACTCTGCATCCCGAAACGCTACCCACGCACGCTGCGCCGATCGAAGATTTTTCACGAACAGCGGATCATCTGCCATTCTCGTCGCGAGTAGGCGGTAAACATCGTTTAGCGCTTTGTCTGCTTTGAGCAGTTCTGCACTCGCACATGCGTTTAGCTCTACTTGACTGCTGCGCGGGTTACACCCGGGGCCAATATCAGCCCACGAAAGGCCGGGTGAGAGCACAGTCAGGGCAAACACCATCGCGACGTATCTACTCATTTCTATCCTGACGTGATGATTTCGACGTCTGATTCTGGCCGATCTCAGTCATTGAGCTCAGCCTCTTGATCATACTAATCTGGTCGATCGCCAGCTACCCTGCAATGCCAATTAGTTCATATTAATTTTCTTAATTTTTTTACCCGGCGGAAACGTTTGAAGTTGCTGGAAGATTTGACCGAGGAGGGAGAAGTGTACAGCCAGATCGCTTGCCTCGAGATTTTCGGTCTTTCGGGAGCCACCCAGTACTGGCGGGTGAACGAACGAGTAGACCTCATGCTCACCAACCTTCAGGCCGCGAGTATGGGCCTCCTGAAGCCGTTGGGTCGCGAAGTACTCATCGACAAATTCCTGATCTGCGCGCAGGCGCCAATGGAAAGCATCAAGACTCTCCGCAATTGGTTTCAGCTTTCCTTCCAGCGTGTCAACAAAGCTAACAACACCGGTCTTCTTGTTCAGGACAAAAGCATCACCCATTGTCGTGATCACGACAGGCCTATTTTCCGCCCCGATAAGCCATCTCCAGTCGTCAAGCAGGTGTGGCGCTTCTTCTTTACCCAGCGTCCGCGTGAGGTCGCCAGTAGACCAGGCACCAGTAGCAGGCAGAGACTCGCCAGCCAAAGCTAAGCTAGAGACGATTGTTAGTAAAAACGTTGCAAATTTTTTCATAGCGACCATTGTTATCCCTCGTGGGACGAACCTGCGACCATGTCCGCTTCCGACCCATTGCGGATGCTGCGATCTGAGTTGCGTCCCTATTGAGTGTTAGCGTTTATTGCGAAATTCTTGCTCGAGTTCCTTACAGTTTTTTTGTGTACACCCGTACCAAACGACATCGTCGAATGAGCAATTCGCGCCGAGGTTGTCTTTAAGGAAATTGCAATTAGTGAAGTTGCAGTCTACGAACTTCGAGCCCGAAAAAGCGGTGCCTCTAAACGTGCAATTGTGGAAGTTGACTTCAACGAAGAGCGCAAGATTGAACAGCCCCCAATACCATTCGCAGTTTTCAATTTTGCAGGATACGAAGACTGAGTCAACATCGCCGCCTTCTGTGTTAATCCCAGTGAATTCGGTGTATCGGAAGACATGATCCGACCAACCGACAGGTTTGTTAAGGCGTCCTTGAAATTGCTCAGATTCAAATAACATAGATCGAGTCTTTATGGCGACGTATTGGGGGTGGCGACGTTTCTACACACTGCGGTTTCAATGTCTGCTTCTGGCCTTGGATTCAACCGGTCGACGCAACAAGTTGGCTGAATCGTTCAGCGGGTGTTTGATATTCTAAAGTCTTCCTTGGTCGCTCATTCAGTTTGCGGGCAACTTCATTGAGTTGAGCCTGCGAGTATGACGAGACATCGACGCCTTTGGGGAAGTACTGGCGCAATAGCCCATTGGTGTTTTCGTTACTGCCGCGTTGCCACGGGCTGTGCGGATCACAGAAGTAGACATCAATGTCGGTAGCAAGCGTAAAGCGCTTATGGTCAGCCAGCTCTTTACCCCTGTCCCAAGTGAGCGATTGATAGAGTTCCTGGGGTAATTCGCGTGCGTTATCGATCAATGCATCGATAACTGTTTCGGTGTCTTTGCTGGCGACTTTTACCAACATGACATAACGGGTCTGACGCTCAACCAAAGTGGCGATCTGGCTGTTACGGTCCCCGAACAACAAGTCGCCCTCCCAATGGCCAGGTACCGCTCGATCTTCGACTATGGCAGGCCGTTCGCTGATCGATACCGTATCTTTGATCCTGCCGTGGTTGTCGGTTTTTTGTGTGTGATGACGCGATCGGCGCATGATCCGGGGCCGCCGAAGATGCGCTAACAGCTCTTTTTTCAGCGCACCACGTGCCTGAATGAAGAGGCTACGATAAATCGTCTCATGCGACACCTGAAAGTCCTCATCCCCCGGAAACGTATGCTTGAGCCAACCGGCAATTTGCTCTGGCGCCCACTGTAATTGAAGTTTGGTGGCCACTATTTCTGCCAGCATAGGATTGCCCACCAGCTTACATGTCTTGGGACGTTGGGCACGCCTCCAGGCAGCATCGTCGGCACAGTTTGCTCGATAGCTCGCCTGGCCCCCATTTCGGCAGATCTCGCGGCTAATTGTAGAAGGTGCTCGTCCGAGAAGTTGGGCGATTTGCCGGACCGGATGACCAGCAGCTAACGAGCGCGATATCTCTTCCCGCTCTGCCAGTGACAAGGCTAACCTTGACCGCTGCCTTTGCGCAGGGCGAATGCCTCCAGACTCGGCAAGAATTCGCTGTATCGATGAGTGATTTCGATCGAACAGCGCGGCAATTTGATGAAGCGATTCGCCCTTCTTCCAACGCTCCCACATGAGCGCCTTCTGCGTTTCTGTATAGTAGATCCTAGGTCTCTGCTTCATCCGCAACACTCCTTCTGCTCATGCAGAGTTTAGTGTGTTGCATTGACCAGTTGAATCCAAGGCCGATAGCGGACGGTCGGCACTGCGCAGTGTACTCGGCTGTTGCCTGCTGAGCAACTACAGGGTTTCGTTAGGCGCTCTAAGCCGCCCTTGGAGAGTTTCTCGATGCCGCTTCGGGCTGTTGCAGACTTCATTGCGGTCAAGGATGGGAACGTCATCATCGGTGAGGTCAAGGATGGTTTGGGTGCAAAACTGACACCCTTCCAGAAAACCCTGTTTGCCAGTGATGAAGCCCTTGGACGCTTGGCGATTGCCTCGGAAGCGAGAAGGGTTGGTAGTATTGTGGCTGGGAAGACCATTTATTCACAATTAAGTATGGGTGCTAGACTGTCATTCACATTGGAAGGGACATTGACAGGGCGTGCGGGGCGGCAGATTGCTGCTCGAGTGGGCGGTTTGGCGGCCTGCGCGATCGTAAGGGTGGTGTTCACCCTTCCGCTGGCCCTGTGGTTGGGACCAGATATTTAACTAATGGTGAGTGTGTTTCGAAATTATGATGCGTAAAGCTGTTCCAAAAGCTGTTGTTAAGTTGTGGGGCGAATCCTCTCCAGAGGCTTTTGAATTCCTGATCGCGGAACTTGAGATCAGAGGATTTGAAGGCCCGCTGACCTGGGCCGAAAAGTATTCCATTCCTTTCTGTATTTATCAAACAGCGGAAATAAGAGTTCAATTGAGCTTGAGTAGGTGTGGTACCGTCTCGGGAATGGGTTTGTTTGACAGTGGGCTTCTCTTTGGCTCAAAAACCTTATATATGAAGACCTTGGCGACCGACCCCTGGTGGGTCGCTCCGCCGAGCGAAAATGCTGGCCAGAACAAGCCCAGTTTTGAGCCTTGTTTAACGGATTCCCTGGCTCATCAGAAGTGGGCCGAACAACCTGGCGAAATGAATCCAGCCTGGTTGATGACATTGGATAAGGCGGTGCCGCACAACGTATACGAATGGCTCGTAGATTTCGATAGGCACCATATGCCTATGATTTTGAAGATGGTTTCCGACGAAGCCTTGATAAAAGAGATGCGGGCTGCGCTTGACTATCGCAGGCCACACTGGGTCCGATCAGATGGCCCTCATTGCTTCCAGATGCACGAACGACTTGCAGCATTCGAGCGATAGTTATTCCATATGAGTTTGTGCAGAAACTTCGGAATGTTTGACGACTACGGCGATCCCACGTGTAGCGGCATTGAATTCACGGCAGGCGCCAACGGTTCAAAATATTTTGTCCAGGCCGAGGTATTCGACGATATGTTCCCAATTTTTTTGAACCTAAGCCCGAAAATGACGCCAGCGGGGTCATTCTCTTAGTAACTGTTCTCTGTTTGTTTGCCGGTGCAGTAGGCTTCGCCCGCGTATTAACCCCCAGGAAGCAGTCATTCTCCAAGCCGCGCTCGCGAAAATGCACAGTGTGAAACGGGAATCGGACAACTCGCGTCCGATGCAAACGCCCCGGAAGTGCCGCCCCTCGATACCAGCCTTATAGGTCCGGGCCGTACGCGATCGGCCGCAATCGACCCTTAGCGGCCGTTGCCGATGATGCGCAGCCTAGTTATCGACATCAACACGTGTAACACGAAAAATAACGATCGCTGCCGCTAGGCTGGCCACAGCAAGTGCGAACAAATTACCGGATATATTGCCTCGCCACGACGCCAACGACTCCGATCTCGACAGCTGCGGCCTCTGAGTGGAATAAATGATGTTGACGCTTTCGCCTACCTCGACGTCGTCGCAGGAATTGCCAAGTAGGGTTCCCGTGCCCGTATAAACACGTGCGTTGACCACATACGAATAGACTAGTTTTCCATGGTTATTGCAGTTCTTCTTCGTAACTCTGCCATCAGTCGTTTGCGCCGTTTTTTCCAACAACGCAAGCTCATATCCATCGTAAAACGTGATCGCTAGTGGAATAGATAGGGCCATCGCGGCGACGATGCCGAGGACTATCCTTGCCAGGAGAGGCGAGTCCGATTTCATCTTCTTTGCGAATGCGGTAAGCAGAAACGCATATTTCCGTTCTAAAAATCAATGTCCGTTTTTTGCCGATTGCAGACGGTCGAGCAAGCATAGCATGTTGCCGAAGTGAAAATTCTCTCTAACTGTCACGAGCGTCCGTAACCGACCCAAAGCAGACGTGCCCTGCCTGCCAAAAGCTACTGAAAATGTGTTTTAAAATCGTGGCACCTCGTCTACTCAAGGGGCTCGACGTAAGCTTTCAAAGTTCGGTACACCGTCGCGCTTACTTGGTGGCGTGACTGGCCACCGGCATTGTGAAAGCGCGGTTCGAGCGTGTAGCGAATCGTGCGACGATGTTCGCGGTGTGATGCCCGCTCATAGGGCCGCGTCCGATTCGCTCGCCGCGGACGCTGGCGTCAATATACGCAATACCGCGGCAAGTGCAGTCTGTACTCGCGGCGAGTGCTTCACATCCTTGTGATAGCCGGCCCATACGGTGCGGTCCGGCGGCGCTTCGCCTAGATCGAGCAGTTCGAGACCGCCGTATGCATCGCCCACGCGTCGCGGCAGCACAGCGATGCCGCCACCGCCCGCGCACAGGCGTGCCTGGACGTCGCGGCTGTTGGCGCGAAACGCTATCTGCGCTCGTGGTAGACGCGTCGTCATCCATGGGACGTCGGCCAATTCGCCAAAGTCCGTGTCCATCGTGATCAGCGCATGGCCGCTGCCATCCGCGATCGATCCTGAGCGTTCCAAGTAAGTATTACTGGCGTACGCCCCGAAGTCCAGCGTGAGTACACGCCGTTGGATCACGTCGTTGTCGTCGAATTCACGAAAGCGGAACACCAAGTCGGCTTCGCGCCGCGCCAAGTTCACCAGCCGGGTTTCCGTGATTAGCTCGATTGCCAGTCCAGGATAGGTCGCGCGCAGATCGGCAAATATCGGCGCCAGCACGTGCGCGCCAAACCACTCGGTAGTGGAGATACGCACCAGACCTTCAAGGCCGGCATGACCCGCAAGCTTGCGCTCGACAGCAGTCGCGTGCTCTTCCATCTGCTCGATGTGGGTGAGCACGGCCTGCCCCTCACCGGTGAGTACATATCCATCTGCAGTTCGCTGGAACAGCGTTCGCGAAAGCGCCTTTTCGAGCGCTTGCAAACGTCGGCCTATAGTCGGCTGAGACAGTCCTGTGTTACGCGCTGCTTCGCTCAGCGTGCCATACCTTGCTACTGCAAGAAAAGCCCGGTAGTCGTTCCAATCGAGTTTCATTCAGAATTGAATAGTGAAGATGCAAGTTCGTCGATTCTAATTCAAAACAGAATTAGTTAAGCTGACCGCATCTTTAAGACAAGGAATAGTTACGATGAAAGCTTCTTTCTTAGCCACCGGCTTGCTTGGCGTCGTACTCGGAGCAAGCGCCGCTCCTGAGCTACGTTTGGAGGCAAGTAGCCATCACATGATCTGGAACGCCGTTGCAATCGATGGTGGACGTATCTTCGTCGCGGGACCGAGGTGGACCGGTTCGCGCGGCCCAGCCGTAGGCCTGATCGGCCCGGATGGAAAGCCTGTACCGTATCCAAGTATAACTTGGAACGGCTGGCATCCCGGTGGAGACAATGCCCACACCTTCGTCAACGTCAACGCGATCCACCTCGACGGCAAAGGTAGCTTATGGGCGATCGATACAGGTTCGCCAGAGTTCGGTGGTGATCCATTGCCTCACGGGGCTAAGGCGGTGCAGATCGATTTGGCGAGCGGACATGTGGTGCGCACCATCGAATTTGGACCTGACGTGGCACTTCCAGGTAGCTACGTCGATGACATCCGCTTTAACGGCAAGCGTGCCTACCTGACAGATGCCGGGCGGCCGGGATTGATCGTTGTTGACCTGACTACCGGCGCGGCACGACGCGTGCTGGACGGGCATGCCTCGGTGAAGGCAACTCCGGGACGCGTCATCGACGTCGATGGTACTGTCGTGCGCGGAGGCGACGGCAAGCCGCTAGCCGTTCACGCTGACCCTTTCGAACTCAGTCCAGACGGCAAGACGCTGTATTACGGTCCTTTGACAGGACCCTGGTCGCAGGTGCCGACTCGACTGCTCGACAACCCGGCCGTAACGCCTGAGGAGCTGAAGGCGGCAGTCCAACCTTGGGCAGATATACCGCCGATTGGCGGCTCGGTGCTCGATGATCAAGGCAACCTGTACTACACCGAGCTGCATACCAGTAGACTGATGAAACGCACGCGGGATGGAAAAGTCTCCACCGTGCTGAAGGATGCCCGCCTGCATTGGGTTGATGCGCCCGCTTTCGATAACAATGGGCGCCTGTGGCTGCCCGTACCTCAGATGGACCGTGCGGGCGTGTTCAACGGCGGCCGATCGCGCGTGAAATGGCCCGTGGCCCTTTACAGCATCGATTTGAAGGAGGAACAATGATGGGTACCGGTGCTACGCTCCGGCTCGGCTACATTGATCTGTCCTTCCATGCGGCCAGCGCCTCGGTAGTGCAAGCTATTCTGGAACGGCATGGCCACGAGGTCGAGTTATCGGCCGCGCCTCACGAAGCGATGTTCCAGCGCTTGCAGGCGGGTGAGGTCGACATTGTTGCCTCGGCTTGGCTTCCAACCAGCCACGGCGAGTATCTCGCGCCGTTGCAAAAGAAGGTGGAAAAACTGGCTGTCTTATACGAACCTTATTGCATATGGGGGGTTCCCGACTATATCCCGCAAGACGTGCTTGCTTCGGTCGAAGATCTCAAAAAGCCAGAGGTGCTGGCAAATATAGATAAATTCATCGACGGCATTAATGCAGGCGCAGGTATCAGCCGATTCTCCAGCGCGATGATCGATGCCTACGGCTTGGACCGCTACGGATACCGCTTCTACGCTGGAAGCGAGGCGTCCAGCTTCACCAAATTTAAGCGAGCTGTCGCGAACAAGCGTTGGCTGGTGATCCCCTTATGGCATCCACAATATTTACATCACGACTATCGTATCCGCGCGTTGGAGGAGCCAAAAGGCCTTCTTGGCGGCACCGACCAGGCAACTTTAGTAGCCCGCAAGGGCGTGCTGCCAAAGATTGCCCCGAGCGCGCTGGCCGAGCTGCGCATTCTGCATTTGGGAAATGCGGTACTAACGGACTTAGAGCATGCGACACAGGTAGAAGGGATCACACCGCTGCAAGCTGCGACGCGCTGGCTGGCGACGCGGAGCGAACCGGTACCGGCAGCAGTAGGCCTGCGCGGATAACGTGCCATTTACCTTGCCTGGCCTCAATTGAATTTGGCAGGCGCCGGCTTTATTTTGCTGGAACACTTTACATAGCAATCATGCATTAACCTAATCAATTTTTGACGCGAGTTTAGCGCAGGCCGCTTTGAAAGAAGTGCGGGATATCTCCCGCGCACTGATAAGTGCTACAATGAAAGCATTTTAAGTCGAAAGAATTTGATATACTTTTTCTTAATCCATCTTTTTTAGCAAACGGCCAAAAATATACAAGCGATCACATGCAGTTCAAATCTGGATGTGATGTAGAAGGGAAATTATTAAACTGGCCTAGCACTAAATTAAACCCGATGAATTGTTACGACAAACGTTTGCATAATCCGAGTAAAATTACCAAAAATTATTTTTTGATATATATGCTTGGCTAGAAAAAATGAAAATCCGTCTAAGACGACTCATCCCGAATAAATTCTTGTCCTCATTATAGCTAAATAAAAGCAGGCTAAAATTACACTTGATGTCGAGTCGTCACATCTACCACAGTGGTTACGTGACATACGTCCAGAAGCGATCTGAGGGTAGGTCAATTTGTCGCATACGACCGGATAATTTCAAGGATACACTCTCGACATGCAAAATCTCCTTACAAAGCGGCTGGTCATTGCGTGGATAGCCATGCTGAGTGTGCTGTTCGGTGTTCTCGCGCCGCCCATGACGCAAGCTATGGCATCGGCATCGGCATCGGCATCTGGTAATGAGGAGGTTCAGATTTGCACAGCGGAGGGTATGAAGACGATTGTCATTGTCCAGGAGGGTTCAGGTAAGCGAAAAGCGCCGTCTTCTGAGTGCATGTCTAAGCACTGCGCGTATTGTGTCTTGCACGCTAATATCCCCTTGCTGCCGAGAGTGGCATTCATTCTTCCCTTGCAGCCACAAGCCGGCATGCTGCCGCCACTGTTTTATCAGTCGACCACGCCTCTTTTCGCCTGGACCGTACACGTCCCTCGCGGACCACCTTTCTCAATCTGACCTTTTGGGCGGCACCGCCCACTTTTCGCTTTCATTGCCTCGTTCGGATACGTCCAAGAGATCGTGTGAGATTCAAGACGCGCGCTTTTGCGCCCGTCGATTCAGCATGTCTGCTAGCGTCTACGGTGGCTTGAATTCGTCTTGGTCTGCTGCCTGCACAGGGTAGGCAACATGCCGATCGTCCGTCCATGGTTCTGGTTCGCCTGGACATCAGTGCGACTGCATCGCACAACGAATCTTATTTAAAAGGCATATCTTCGTGACTATTTTCATATCGCGCTGTGCGCTATTGGTGGTTACCGTTGCCGCTCTGGCATTGAATTTGAGCGGCTGCAAACAGCAACAACGACAAGCACAGGTTTTCAATGGCATCAACGTTACTGGAATTTCTTCCGCCAAGGATATACATCTTCCCGATATTGACGGCCAGGAGCGGTCAATTGGCAATTTCAAAGGTAAGGCAGTAATGGTGTTTTTCGGATTTACTCAATGTCCCGACGTATGTCCAACGGCGCTTGCGCGCGCGGTGGAGGTTAAGCGGCTGCTTGGTGCGGACGGTAACCGGTTGCAAGTCTTGTTTGTAACCGTGGATCCCGAGCGAGACACTCCAGTGGTACTTAAACAATATTTAGCAGCCTTCGATCCGACATTCATTGCGTTGCGTGGTGACTCAAAACGCTTAGCCACTACCGCCAAGGATTTCAAGATTTTTTACCAGAAGGTTCCGACAGGAGGCTCTTACACCATGGACCATTCATCCATAAGCTATCTATTCGACCCGCAAGGCCACCTTCGGCTCGCGCTTTCACACAACCTGAGTGCTCCGAAATATGCCGACGATGTACGCAAGCTGCTTCACCCGATCTGATATGGGTCGCGAATAGGAGGTTCGAATGCAATTTTGTATCCGCTTTTTGATTTTCTTCGCAGGTTTGATCGCGTGCGCAGTCCATGCCCAGATTATTGTCAGTGACCCTTGGGTGCGTGCCACGGTACCGGGCCAACATGCAACTGGGGCATTTCTGCATATACAAAGCCGGACAGACAGCAAATTGGTTAGGGCGAACTCGCCCATAGCGCGAGTAGTTGAAGTGCATAAAATGACGATGGAACACGATGTCATGCGCATGCGTCAAATTCCCTACCTTCCGCTTCCTGCGGGTAGGAGTGTTGAGCTCAGACCAGGCGGTTATCACATTATGCTCATTGAGTTAAAGCGCCAAGTAAAGGAAGGGGACAAGATACCGCTCTCGCTGGTATTTGAGCGTCAAGATGGTCGCCTTGAGACGATCAAGGTCGAAGCACCTGCTCGCGGCCTGACTGCAAGCATGCCGACAAAGGAAGGCGAGCATGCACGCTGAACTCTGCTTAAAACTAAATTTGACCAGACGCGTCATAAGACACGATGCTACGTCATACCGGATCTGCGCCGGCACCGGACGCTTTATCGTCTTGGGGATGTCGATTCTGGCGACTGGACAGACGTGGGCAGGCCCAGATCGACCGATGAATGGTACTGACCTCGCGCTGGAACAGGTTGCCACAGTGATTGTCAGCGGTCGGGCGAACCAAGATGATCACGCAGTGAGCCTTGCTACTGGTGAATCGGGCACTTCACTTGACACGCCATTTTCAATTAGTAGCATAAGCAGCCAGCTGGTGCACGACCAAGCGGGCACAACACTACAAGATGCCCTACGCAATGTACCAGGTGCGCAGGCAGATTCTGGCTTTAACGGTTCGCATACTCAATTTTTCAGCTTGCGTGGCGCGGTGCCAGACAGTGGCACCGGATCTAACCGCGTACTGCGCGACGGTGTGCGACTGTCCAATTATCCCTACGTGCCTGGATTTGTCGAGAGCGTCGACGTACTACGTGGGCCTGGAGCAGCGGTCGGTGTACGCAGCGAACCAGGCGGTACCGTCGACATTGTCACTCGCCAGCCGGTCATGACCGACAAGGGGTCTATTGTGGTATCCGTCGGCGATCATTCCGAGCAGGAACTGACGTTCGACCTTAACCGAACGCTGTCATTTGAACACGGTGTAGCTGCGCGGCTTATTGCCACCCGCTCGCGCGCCAGCGAATGGCGCCACGTAAAAGACCAGCTCGACGGCGTGAAACTGGGCTTGGCGAAGAATGGCGGTGACCTGTATCACTTGAGCGCAGGTTTCGAGGCTACCAACCAAGTGTATCAACCCGATTACGGTATTCCCGCGATCGGTAATCGTCCAGCTTCGATTCAACTCGACCGCCAGTTTGGCGAACCGTTCGGAAATTCCACTACCAACAATCGTATAGTAGACCTGCACGGAGACATCAGTCTCGCGACCGACACGCGTATTAAAGCCGATTTGACACAACTGGAAGCGCATTCGACATCGATCAAAAACCTCTTGAACGGCGCTCCTCTAGCCGGACAGCCACTCGGAACATATGCACGAGTTTCCTCATGGGAGCCGGACACAGCACGTCGCATCACCTCGGGAGCGTTGTCGCTCAGCAGTGTTCGAGAGATCGGTGGTCTGGCTCATCAGATTTTTGTGGGGTTCGACTACTACAGCGAAACGCTAGACCAACCAACGCTGAGTGTGTCGGCAGAGACCAGTCCCCCCATCAACATTTTTGTTCCGATCTACGGTCGAGTAATCGCCCCCTCGGCCAACGCCATTCTTGGGCGTTCGCTAACTGTTGAGGAATTGACCACGCGGTCAGCGTCGCTGCAGGACCAAGTCGATTTGGGAACGTGGTCACTGGTCGGCGGACTACGCTATGCCAACCAGCAATTCTTATATGGCTTAAGGAGCTCCCAGCCAGTCTACGAGGATAACTGGTCGCCCAAGCTTGGGCTGCTCTACCGTCTTCACTCTGACAGTACGATCTACGGCAACGTTGCTACTGGCGTATCACCGAACCAGGTCGCCTCCTCGTCCAACCAATCACTGCCTTCGCGACAGGCAGTGCAGGCTGAAGTAGGGTGGAAGTCATCCTGGTTGAATAGCGCTCTCAGCAGCGACGTGTCGGTATATCAACTGCGTCAGACAAACATGATTTCGTCAGATCAAAGCACGCCGGGCAATATCTTTGACTTCACTGTGGACGGAAGCGCTCGTTCCAATGGCGTCGAAGCCGCAGTTTACGGCAAGCTTAAAAACGATATCGAAATTTCGCTGGCATACGCTTATGTGAACGCGCGCTACCTGAGCAACGCCACATACGGTGGCAATCGAGTACCTAACGTGGCGCACCAGACGCTCACGTTATGGGGACAATATCACTGGAGCGAGCACTGGAAGACTAGCGTTGGCTTATATGCACAAGGCGCGCGTTACGCAGATCAAGCCAACACCAGTGTCTTACCCGGCTATGCTCGATTCGATTTGACACAAACTTGGACACAGAGGATCCCGGGTCTGGGTGCGGTAGAGGTCCAGCTGGCTTTGCGTAACGCATTAGACCAACGTTATTTCGTGTCCAGCCATTTGCATGTCACCCAATGGATCATGCCGGCGCAAGAGCGTAACGCGAGTTTAACTCTTTCGTACCGATTCTAATTGCACGTAGATTTGATTAACACGGCCACAAGCAGGCCGTTAATTCGCGACATCTGGACGGTCATCGAAAATTTTATTCACTTTCGTGAAAGTCATCTTACAAGGATCGTAGATGCCCGCGAGTAATTTTACTTCTTGTGATATTTCCGAATTTTAAATGGAAAAATTGTTAAACGTTGAGGTATGTGAGACATCGGGGAGCAGTGTCGCGCAGCTCCCTAACGCTTCCTAGAGATCTTAACTGGAAAATCGAGCTATGCATATTCGATACGAATTTTAGATTTCTATTAAAGGTAAATATGAAAAATAACCGCTTTACACGCCGCAACATACTGGGACTTGCGACCGCCCTTTCTAGCTTTGCGCTGACGTCCACGCAAACATTTGCGGAGATCTCAAGCCATAGCGATATCGTACTAAGTCCTAAACCAAAAAAGATCGGCATCGTTTTATTTAATGGATTTGAAACACTAGATGTTTTCGGCCCAGTACAAATGTGGGGCAAGCTTAAAGACTACGAGATTGTTACTGTTTGTCAGAATGGTGGGATTGCAAGATCTTCGCAGGGTTTGGATACGGTGTGCCGTTATTCATTTGTTGATGCGCCTCAGTTTGAAATTTTAATGATTCCTGGAGGTGGAGGAACTAGGAAAGAAGTGAACAACACTGTCATGCTTGATTTTTTACGCCATCAGAACCGCGCTACCGAGTGGACAACCTCCGTATGTACTGGAGCCGCGGTACTTGCAAGAGCTGGGATACTTGATAATCACAGAGCGACAACAAATAAAAATGCCTGGGTGTGGGCAACTAGTAATTCCAAATCCGTCAAGTGGCAACCGCATGCAAGATGGGTCTTTGATGGAAAGTATGTGACATCTTCTGGCGTGTCCGCAGGTACTGACATGGCACTTGCATTGGTAAAGCAACTCTATGGTCAGGAAATAGCTCAGCAGACGGCTAGACTCGCAGAGTACGTCTGGAACGGGGATCCCACTAACGATCCATTTGCAATCGATTCAAAATAAAAAGTATTGCTGTCTAGAGTTATTAACCACGCATCGGCGTCGTGATGAAATCTACAGATTGCGGCGCTTACGGAGGCCCTGCTAGTTGAAAGTTGCAACATCCCGATGAGCACGTGGCTTCCGTAAGCGTCCGCTAATGGCCGCAAGCAGACGGTCGAGCCAGCATAGCAGGTTGCCGAGCTGGCAAACTCTCAGACAGTCACGACCGGCAGCTCCCGACCCGAAGCGGACCTTTCTATTCGAGACTACGAAGCTAGATCAACCCAAGCGAATCTGGCAACCCTCGAACGAAATCAGTATTCTTTTTCTCTGAAGATTCAAAGCTCAAATGGACTAGCCGAGCAGCTAATCTAGCTTTGTCTGTATCATTTAAATCGCTCAAGCGAAATGCCAACTGCTCCATCATCCCGACTGCAGTGTCTTCATTGAGCATGCCAGCGCTGGTGAATTCACAAAAAACTGCAATATCAGCGACTATATTCGCAAAACTTGTGTAGACATTAGTTGTCATAAGGCTATTTTTGACATCATTAGTGAGAGAGTGTAGAAAGACGTGAGAGTAGATGAAACGTTAGGTCCGCTGTTGGTTGATTGCGGACCTATGGTTATGTCAGCTTCCGACCCGAAGCGGACATAACGCAACTGCTAAATCAGCCCTTGAACGGATCGATCCAGCCGGGCCGAAGTCCTGCCTCGTATTCTTTGCGCACGTAGGCGAGCGATTCTTCACATCCCATTTCTGCCTCGATAGCGCCTACGCAGCCCCAGCAATCTCCACCACAATTGCCTGAAAGCGGATCTGCCGGACTGTCGAGTAGACGTCCGCAGATCAGGCAGTATTCCTGCTTTTTGCTGTTCGTCATAATCTTGATTCCTAAACGCCCTGTCTTAGCCGATCTCGGCCGGTCAAGCAAGCATAGCAGGTTGCCAAAGCGGAAAAGTCACTGACGGTCACGACCGGCCGGAAACGACCCAAAGTAGACATCCTCGGCCCTAGCAAGACCAACTTGTTCAATAAATTATTCGGATGACTTCTGCTGTTGCGATTCGTTTCCTAGCTCTGCCGGGATAAAGTAGGTTCTCTTATCAGCCGGCAGACCTGGCAGGGAAACGTAAGACTCGGTCTGCAACCCAAGTTGTCGCTCGCTTCTCCCGACAGACATTGTGCAACCGCTGTGCAGTCTATCGCTGACACTGGCCCTTTCCCCTTCCCGCATGACCAGATAGTCTGCCTTGTCGCTCGACGATGCCTCGTCCTGCCGCTCTTGAGATCTTTTCGTAACAAACGCCCACTGGCGGTAGTTAGGTAGGAAGTGTATGTAAAGCTTTCCGTTGCGTTTCTCGACTTTCTTAATCCAACAAGGGAGGCTCTGCCCGTGAGCAGCTGGTTGCATCGCCGAGAGCAACAGAGCTGCCAGACCTGAAAGTATTAATTCTTTTCGTATTTGCATATTCAAGATGTTGAGGATTTCAACGACTGCTTGTGGCCGGTTGCGGTCCTTCGGCTGAGACCGCTCTCGACCCGAAGCGGACCTACGAGAACTGTCATGCGATTATCGCGGCCAAGTCTTTTTTGGAAGCTCCGAAAATAGCGCATCTAGGTATGCTTTCGGCGGGCGATCGATATCGATAACATTCTCAAGCAAGAAAGGAACCTCTACATCTTGCATAAGGTAAAAGCGGCTGTTCTCATTGCAAACCATCGGTGTGTTGGTAAGTCGCCCAATGAAATACTGTGGCCTTACTTCCGAAACCACTACCCACATACGCTCGTACTCGCGTGAGACCTGCCCGCATTCATCTTCGGCTTCGATCTCAAAAATTAGCTTTGCCGCATCGCCAAACTTTAGTTCCTGCCGGTTTTCAAGTGGCGGAATCCAAAAGGTATCAGGTGCCGGGCGATGGCGATTTTCGCCCGAGATAAGTGCCCAGTGGTCTATATCAATCTTCGGAAAATTCATTACACATTGAGCGAGTAGTTGGCTCGCGTATTCAGGTTCGCTCTTGGCCGAACCCGGCCGTTCAGATGAGCATAGCAGGTCGAAGGCCGTGAAAAGTCGCAGACTGTCACAGCGGCCGCAACCGACCCATTGTGGACGTTCCTATTAGATTGCAGCTGACTGTATTTGCGCCATCGCCTTAACCTGTTCGATAGCGCCAAGAAGTTCCCCGTCCAATGGATCGCCTGTGAACGCTGATAGGCAAAGATGTCGCGTAGGTTGCCGTTGAAGTTTCTCGGGGCTGTCATCAATCACGATGATCTCGTCTGCGGCGTACCCGTGCTTTAACGCTTTCCGCAGGTCCTTGATGTACACATAACCGTTACTTTTAGGGTCAACTTTTTGAACACATTTGGAAACCGCCCATGAGAATGCAACGGGGTATGAAGTACCAAACAGCTTTTCGGTGACCATCTCAACGTAGCGTTCGCTAGATGAAGACCAGACTGCAACCTCGAAGTGAGATGCACAGAACTTAATCAGTTCAGATGCAAACGGCCGCACGTAGACAAAATACGGCCCGACTCGAAAAGCCTCGGGGGAAGATAAGGGCACCTCTGTCGCGTGCACCAAGGTCTCGTCCAAATCAAAGACGATTAGTCGAACTCGCGTCATGTTGCAGCCTTTCATTGTCCGCTTCCGACCCAAAGCAGAAGTTCAAGCAGATGTTGAAGTGCTCGGTCTATCGCTTTCGCTTTTTCTGAGACCATGCAGCAGAGCACAGACCAGAAAGAGTTCCTATGAAGGCGGCACGCGCCCAGTCGAGGTCATGTGCACTACTCAAGAAGTAAGTGTAGAGAAGCGTACCAACGGCAGTTCCCGACGCAGTAGACAAAAAATTTTTCATGTTGAACTTCCCATTCACTTTGTGCGAGCAAGTATGAACCGACCCGAAGCGGTCATTGCACTAGGAGGTGAGAGCCAGCAGCCCATGCACGCTAAGCTATCTTTTCCAACTGCTCGGAATCTTTTTATCCGGCCATTGACTATCTGTCTTCGGCTTGAACTCACATAATTCGGGTTGAACTATTGCGCCTGACTGCATGCCTCTGCAGTCCCATATCATTCTTCCTCGATGGTCAAACTGATCCCATGCGTAGTCATAATCGACTGGATCGGAGGGAGCAACTGGTGTTTTTGGCAGGGAAGCAGCATCAGGCGCAGCAGGCTTTGGTTTCTCTTGGCCGTATGCAGTCGACACAAACTGTGTAGCGAAAACCAGGACGACGAACCACGATCTCATTTCATCTCCGTAAAGTGTAGGGCCCTCAGCACTCAATGCTATTCGCAAAGACCCTTCTTGGCCCTTAGCAGACGGTCAGTACGGCTCAGTGTACCCGGCTGTTGCATACAGAGCAACTGAATGGTTTTGTGCGGCGTTCTAAGCTGGAATCGGGGTAAATTTGAGACCGTCTATTAGAACGGAACCAAAGTAGTTGGAACTGATATTATGCTGCTCATGCTAAATTTTATGAATCAAAAGGACTAACATGACTATGGATCTATCAAGGCTGTCGCTAAGTGAGCTAAAGAAGTTGCAACAAGATGTCAATGTGCTGATTTCTAACCATAGCAAAGAAGCGGTAGTCAAGGCTCGTAAAGACATCTTAGAAATTGCGCAATCGGTCGGCCTGACTGTTGACCAGCTACTCAACGGCAAACCCGAGAAATCTGTCAAGAAGGTGACCGCGCAGTACGAAAACCCAAAAAACACTGCTGAACAATGGACTGGACGCGGTCGAAAACCTCGCTGGATCATTGAGGCAATCGAGAGCGGTGCAAAGTTAGAAGATTTAAAGACTAAAGCCGCTAGCTAGCTAGCTTCGTCTATGGTGGGATGCGTTTAGGCGTCATACTGTCATTGAGCAGTGCGCGATAGTTAGGCACTGCAATTGACTTACTTTGCCTGTACACCTGTCACAACAGACCAGGGCCGGCCGGCTGGGAACATGCGGCACTGTCTGCTACCGACCCATTGCAGCCGTTCGTAGATTTTTAGCCCTAGATCCCTACTGGAAAAATTTCAGTTAAAGGGCATGGCACGGAAGAAGACGATAGTTGCCAAAGTAATTCCGATAAGTATTCCAGCTGAAGAACCGAACGAGCGGCTTCCATTAGACCAAGGCAACATTCCAAACCCTGCTAAGAAGCAGAATATCAAGAAAATGACACCGTAGCCCGGGAAAAAATGTAGAAAGCTGACCGTTGCCAGGAATGAGGCAATGAGCCAGCAGATAAGCGACGTTGCGAAGCGTTGAAATTTATTTTCGACTACAAGCATAGTTCACCCCAATCTGATCTTGCCTGGTAATCCTGATGCCAACGACGAGTGTATCAGCACCGTCAGCGGTCCGCTTTTGGCCGAACCCGGCCGTTCAGATCAGCATGGCAGCTTGCCGCGTTGAAAAAGTCACGAACGGTCACGACCGTCCGCAACCGACCCAAAGCGGACCTGCTGCATGGCTATCAGAGTCAACCGACAGCACTGCTTTTTCGGAGTTCCCCACCGACTGCAGACACGCGCTGCCCATGGCAGCAGGCATCAAAGTGAATTCCCTTTCCGTTTCCCTAGTGCGTAGCCGGGCCAGTTCATAAATACGAAGGCAAATACCCCGGCAAAAAACAGGGTCGATCCGACAACCCTCGACTGCTGTGCGAACGAAAAAATGGCACCAAGAAGTATTGGAACTGTTAGCAAACCTCCAGCGAAGATTCGGTGAAGCGTCGACCTCCCTATTAGATCAGGCCAAATTCCAACGTAGATAAATCCTCCGGTGACTAGTAATAGGCATAAAAACGCGCCAATGAAAATCAGTCCAGGAGCAATGAATGGCTCGCCTTGAGGTGTCGCCATCGCCAGGGCGCAGACTAAGCACCCCGGTACGAAAATCAAAATGCCAAACAATGCAGCCAACGCTGGAACGATCCTCAGCATAAAACCCTCCTTAAAGTGCCGCGTTGGCAACACGTCCGCTTTTGGCCGATCTTCGCCGTTCAGCTCAGCATAGCAGGTTGCCCGACCGGAAAAGTCACGAATGGTCACGACCGGCCGGACCCGACCCATTGCGGACATTTGCTTGGTTGAGGAGCTGGTCAAGACAGTCTCTCAAGAGATGAGGCCGGAGTCGGCGCAAAGTAGCATGCATAACGCCTGTAAACCCAGGAATTTAGAAAGTGCCCGGTAGTAACGGCTTCAGCGCCGTCTATAATTCATTGCTGACTTTTCTTCTTGCCATGCCCGCAACAGCACGCAGAACAGTTTCCCGTCCAGTTGTGTTAGTGGTGCTTAAGCATGTATAAGCTGACGTTACCCGTTGCAAGAGTTTTAAGCTATCTGCATCGCCTCGACACGGTTGCGTCCATTGGCCTTGGCACGGTATAGCAATGTATCGGAGACCTCGATCATGTCGTTTAGTAGACATTTTGCCTGCTTGGAGTCGACCGCCACTAGCCCGAAGCTAGCCGTCGCCCGAAGCGCTTCGTAGCCGTCGCCTGATAGAGTGCTCTGCGCTGCGAACGCGAGTTGCAAGCTTTCAGCGACCTGCACTCCGCTTGCCAGGTCCGTATCTGGTAGAAGCGCCATGAACTCCTCACCGCCATAGCGTATGGCGCTACCGCCGCGTGCCATAACGTGCCGCAGAAAGAGTTTGCCGAAGGCGCGCAGCACGGTGTCGCCATCTACATGGCCATGCCTGTCGTTGATTTGCTTGAAATGGTCGATATCGCACAGTAGCAGGGCGATGTGGCGCCCGTGTCCGTGCGCCCAGGCGCGCTCACCGCTCATGAGCTGTTCATGCAGGTAACGGCGATTGTAGCAACCGGTCGGATGATCGTGCTCGGCCGCTATCTTGAGAATGCGGGTCAGGCGGTACGCCTCACGCGCGCTCATCCCATAGCGTCGCATTGCCAGGGCACCGAAGATGTTCGTCATTGCTAACAACATGCCCATAGTGACGATGTCCGCCCGACTCAAGTCGTTCAGCGTGCTTACCAAGACTAAGAAAATCGCGGTCGCACCAAGCGCCAAGCAAATAGCGTGGAGCAAGCGGTTCGGGATATACAGATAGCATACGGTCAGCATCGCTGCGAGCGACATCGCATGCCATTGAAATTCGCTGGGACGTAAAGCAACCACCAGCATGAAGCTGCCGAACGCTAGAATTTCGAAAGACGCCGCGATTCGGTGCAGCATGCGTGGTGAAGGCCGCCGGCGCATCAGGACCCAGGCGCAGAAGCAGGCGAACAATGCCACCGTCAATCGCGCACAAAGCAGAATCGCCAAGCTCGGCACGGCGTGCACTGCCGCCAGATCGGTAGCGAAAAACAGCAGGAAGAAGAGGCCTGCGCTCAACAGCGCGATGCGAAGCTGGCGCCCGATTACGTCTTGTGTTTCAGTAAGAAAAGCAGATTCGGTCGTGTAGTCGGCGAACTCGCCGATCAAACTGTTGAACTTCATAAGTGGATGTCGTGAGGGCGCAAAGGTTGCACAAAGAAATCATTCAAAAAATGACAAAAATACTGACAGAGTAGAATTTTTATCAATTTTGACTCAATATTTTGACAGATTTGATTGCAAATCGGCTCGGCATTGTATCTTCTTAGCAACATATTTTGCTTTTTCTGTATAGGTATGTGGTGAAACACAACCTACTCCAGCGTCTTGCAGAGGCCTTAAGGCATAAAGGTAAAATGCGTACGACAGTAGGGGGAGGTCGACTAGCGAGTTACTCCATGTTCGCATTTTCGTTGGGTAGCACGACCATATGGGTGCGTACGATTGGTATTTGTCCCTCGGCAACCCCATGCCTGACACGCCAATCGGGTCCAAGGTAGTGCTGGACCTAATCACCTTGCCGGTACAACTCTTTCTCGTCCTAGGTGATCATCCTCTGTCATCAAAGAAGGTCGCTCCGGTTGCAACGTCCGCTCTTGGCCGGTTGCGGACCTTCCGCTAGGTCTGCTTCCGACCCAAAGCAGACGTCGCTGATCCGTTAAGTAAGCCTTGAGCTGAGCCGTGAGCAAGACAACGCTGCATTACAGAGCCACTCATCAAGCGTCCGCAGCAGGTGGGTCCTGTTGTGCTTCACGACAGCGTGCTTTGGTATTCTCGCGAGGAAGTAGTGCAAGTATCCATTGGAAGCTGCTAGCTGTCGCTCCAAGACCCTGTCGCCAGCAACGCGGGCACGCAAAGCCGTTAAGTATGTCGTATTCCATGCCCACACAGTTCCGCCATGAACATCAACTGAAAAGTATGCGGCTTGGGGCCACTGGATAGCAGAAAAGCTATTGCTACATACGGTGCAGGCCCCCTTGCCAAGGACAGTTCCTTGAATCGGTAACGGCAGCAGGCTGTAACCGCCGGACTGCTCGTCTTTAGCAAACGTCTGCCGGGGTGTTATACAAAAATCGCATCTACTCCGACATTTCGGGCAGCGGACATCAGCAAGCGATGGTAGTGGATAAAGGCGGTAACGATGATCTAACGGCGTTCTAAAGCGGTACTGCCCACGCCTTACTGTGTACATAAGTTCTCCAAATAAGGGGTCAGGACAGCTTTTACCTGCCGATCAGGCGACGTCCGCTTATGGCCGGTAGCAGACGGTCGAGCCAGCATAACAGGCTGTGGCGCTGAGAAACTCGCAGACTGTCACGACAGGCAGCTTGCGACCCATATCTGACGTTAACCTCATCGAGACGACTATTTAATTCTCGAGGTCTCGCAGAGCACGAAGCGGCTTGCCATCTTATTCCAGGCACCTGCACGTCCTTGGAGAAAAAGCAGCTGCCCCTATTCATCCATGTAGTCTCACGTACTGACATGTGCAGCCAATCGTCATAGAACTTTTCGAAGTCGTCTTCGGTTAGTTGTGGTAGCGATTGATCGGAATAGTCGATCACGGACGAGAAGTCCTCGTTTGGCGATAATAATGTCTCAGCCGGCAACGTCAATCCTAGTAGACCCATCAGTGTCCTGAGCTCATCGTCGCCGGCAAGAGCGACCGCAAAGAATTCTTTGCAGTTCTCAGTCATCGCTTCAAGTGAAGCAGATGCGGCCATAACTGTTCCATTGGATACAGCGAACACATAACTTTTCATTCAAATCCCTTGTGTCGTGAATACGTCCGCTTTTGGCCAACAGCGGACGTCGGCTCAGCGAATGAGGGCGTTGTCAGGGCAAGTAACGGGCTTTGTTAGGCGTTCCTAGCGCCTTTCATGCAGTCGCGTAACCGCATCAGATCGTTTCGGGCATCACTTCCTCCGCCCGCAGCGGCAGCTCGAGCGTGAACACGGTACCCTCCCCCACCACGCTCTCCACCCGGATCGTCCCGCCCAACAGGGTGGTCACAATGTTGTAGGCAATATTCAGTCCCAGCCCGGTACCGCCCTGCCCCATGCGCGTGGTGAAGAAGGGATCGAAGATGCGCGCCAGGTGCTCGGCCGGGATGCCGCGGCCGTCATCGCGGAACACGATGCGCACGCGCTCGCCGTCGATGCGCTGCGCACTCAGGACCATGCGGCCGCCGCGGCCGTCGAAGGCGTGCAGCAGCGCGTTGTTGACGAAGTTGATCAGCACCTGCCCCAGCGGCCCCGGATAGCTGTCCATGCCGATCCCGGGTTCCACCTGCACCTCGAGCGTATGCCCGGCGCGCCGCACCTGGTTCATCATCGTCGCCAGGATCTCCTGGCAGGCCCGGGCCAGGTCGAAGCGGCGGCGCTGGGTGCTGGCCTGGTCGACGGAGACCTGCCTGAAGCTGTTCACCAGGTCGGCCGCCGCATGCAGGCTGCGCACGATCAGGGCGCTCGCGTCGCGCGCGGCGCCGATCCAGCTTTCGAGGTCGGAGCGCTTCAAGTCGTTGCGGCTGAAGCGCGCGGCCAGCGACTCGGTCTTGTCCTGCAGCGTGCTGGCCATCAGCAGGCTGTTGCCGATCGGTGTGTTCAGTTCGTGCGCCACGCCGGCGACCAGTGAGCCGAGCGAGGCCAGCTTTTCGCTCGCGGCCAGCTGGGCCTGGGTTGCCTTCAATTGGCGGTAGGCTTCCTCGGCCGCTTCTTTCTGCATCTCGGCTTCCTGCTTGCGCCGCTCGGCGCTCTCCTTTTGCAGCACCAGTTCGGCGGTGCGCAGGCCGACCTGGTGTTCCAGGCGCGCGGTCTGCAGCACCAGCACGCGGATGCGCAGGCGGTACAGCGCGAACGCGCTGCCCAGCACCAGCAGCGCGCCACCCAGGCGGAACCACCAGCTCATCCAGAACGGCGTCGCGATCGTGATGGCGACGCTGGCCGGCTGCGCGCTCCACACGCCGTCCTTGTTGGCGGCGCGGACCTCGAACACGTACTTTCCCGGATCGAGGTTGGTGTAGGTGGCAAAGGGCTTGGCGGCGCCGGTCTCGGTCCAGCCGCGGTCGAAGCCGCGCAGGCGGTAGGCATAGCGGTTGGCCGACGGGTCGGCATAGTGCAGCGCCGCGAATTCCAGCGTGAATACCGGGTCGCCGTAGTCGAGCGCCATCGCCGCCTGCACGGGGCGCGACTGGTTGGCCACCTGGAAATCGGTGATCGCCACCGCCGGCGGGTAGGGATTGTCGCGGATCGCCTCCGGCTGGAACGAGGTCATGCCGTTCATGCCGCCGAAGTGCAGCATGCCGTCGGGGCCGCGCGCGGCCGCGCCGACAAAGTACGAGCCCTCGATCAGGCCGTCGCGCGCGCCGTAGGTCTTGAAGCGGCCGCTGGCCCGGTCCAGCCGGGTCAGACCCGCGGTGCTGCTGACCCACAGCAGGCCGCGCGTATCTTCCAGTACCGCGCCGATCGGCAACTGCTCGCGCGCGCCGGCCACCGGGAACAGGCGGAAACGTACGGCGCCGCCGGGGCCGTGTTCGATGCGGTGCAGGCCGCCCGCGGTGCCGACCCAGACCTCGCCGCGCCGGCTCTCGAACAGGGTGTAGATGCGGTTGTGGCGCAGGCTCGCCGGGTCGCGCGGATCGCTGCGGAAATGGGTAAACGTGCCGCTGGCGCGGTCGAGGCGGTCGAGGCCGTTCTCGGTGCCGACCCAGATCGCGCCGCTGCGGTCTTCGAGCAGCGCATAGCCGTAGTTTTCGCCGAGGCTGCCGGGGTCGCGCGGATCGTGGCGCCAGGTCCGGCGCACCTGGCCATCGGCATCGAGCATGAACAGGCCGCCGCGGGTCATGGCCCAGAGCGCGCCCGTGCGGTCCTGCATCAGCGCCTGTACGTGGCTGGACCCGGCCTCGCTGCCCAGTGCCACCCGGGTAAAGCCGTCGGCGTCGGCGGCGCCGGCCGCGCGCCACGCCAGGCCGTTCGGCCCGCCGACCCACAGCCTGCCATGCGCGCGCAGCAGCACCGCCACCATATCGTCGGGCAGGCTGCCGGGACGCAGAGGATCGTGGCGCAACTGTTCGACCCGGCCGCTGGACGGGTCCACGTGCATCAGGCCGGCGCCGCTGGTGCCCATCCACAGGCGGCCGTCGGGATCGGTTGCGATCGCACGGATCTTGCGGCTGCCCGCTTCGGGCAGCTCGCCGGGTGCGAAATCGAAGCGCCTGAAGCCGCCGCTGGCCAGGTCTGCCCGGTTGGCGCCGCCGGCCAGGGTTCCGACCCACAAGGTGCCGGTGCGGTCGACCCGGACCGCGCGTACCTGGTTGTCCGACAGCGTATGGCGGTCGAGCGGGTGATTGGCGTAGCTGACGAAACGTCCGTTCGACGGATCGCGCCATTTCAGGCCTTCCAGTTCGGTACCGACCCACAGGTTGCCGCGCTTGTCCGGGTAGATCAGGTTGATGCGCAGGTCGCCGATGCCTTCGTCCGCGCCGAAGCGGTGGCGCACGATCGCCGCGGTACCCTTGCCGCCGCCCAGGCGCCAGGCTTCGAGGCCGGCCGCGGTGCCGATCCAGAGCGTGTCGTCCGATCCCATCGACAGCGCCATGATGCTGTTGTAGCGCGGGTCGGCGGGCTGGGCGCCGCCGCTGCGGCGCGGTGCCTGGATGTCGTGATGTGCGAAGCCGCCGGCGCCGGCGGCCAGGTAATCGAGACCGACGCCGGTGCCGACCCACAGCCCGCCACGCCCGTCCAGCGCCAGCGCGGCCACGCGGTCGTCGCGCAGGCTGCCGTCGTCGCGCGCATCGTGGCGGTAGACCCGGACACCGCCGCTGCCGTCGAGATGGGCCAGGCCATCGACGGTAGCTACCCACAGGCCGCCCTTGCCGTCGCCGATAATGGCGGTGACCGCACTGTTGCGCCCGTCCAGGTCGTCGCCGCCGGACAGGTCTTGACGCACGAAGCGCTGGCGCGCCGCGTCGAAGCGCACCAGACCGCCGCGCGTACCGAACCACAGCCGCCCGGCGCCGTCTTCGTAGGAAGCGTGCACATAATTGTCGGGCAGACTGGCTGGATCGGCCGGGTCGCTGAGGAACACGCGGTGGCGGTAGCCGTCGAAGCGCGCCAGTCCGGCCTGGGTGCCGAACCACATGAAGCCGGTACGGTCCTGCACGATGGTCAGCACCGATTCCTGCGGCAAGCCGTCTTCCAGGCCGACATGCTGGAAGTCCAGGCTGCGCGCGGCACCGGCCCAGGCCATTGCAGTCAGGTGGAAGGCGAGCACGGCAACCATGAGGCGCCTGACGATACGGGGATTCGGGCGAAACATAAATAGGGGCTGCGAAGGACCAGGCACTAATCTAGCAGAACCCTTGAAATTGTTGAGTAAAATTAAGACTTTCGCATTCCGGATGCCACTGCTATAATTCTTTTCGGGCGGCTGTAGCTCAGCTGGATAGAGTACTTGGCTACGAACCAAGGGGTCGTGGGTTCGATTCCTGCCAGCCGCACCACTTATTCATGAAGAATGGCTCAAAGAGAAATCTTTGGGCCATTTTTCTTTGGCGCATCCTGACACGTTTGGATGGGCACTTTGCCAATCCGGAAACCGCTGCTATAATGCGTGCCTCGGGCGGCTGTAGCTCAGCTGGATAGAGTACTTGGCTACGAACCAAGGGGTCGTGGGTTCGATTCCTGCCAGCCGCACCAACTTCTTCAGGACGAATGGCTCAGAGCGAAAGCTCTGGGCCATTTTTCTTTCCCGCCCCACCCTCTTCAGATCGCCCGTTTCAGATACGGGATCCGAGACAGCACGAAGGCGCACAGCAGCGACGCACCGAATACCAGCAGCGCCACCAGCGGCACCGACAGCAGCGGATACACCTCTTCCTGGCGGAAGGCGAAGCGCCGGAACGATTCCAGGATCACCGGATGGATCAGGTAGACCCCGAGGGTCAGCTCGGACAGGCGCCGGAAGGTGGCGCCGACCGCACCCGGGACGCCATCGAAACTGCGCATCCGGAACATCCACATCAGGCTGACCGACATCGGAATCACGGTGATGCTCAGGTAACCGTAGAAATACAGCCCATCCTCGATGCCGCGCGCGCCGGCCAGCAGATAGCAGCCGAGCGCCGTCAGCATGACCGACGCGCCGAACACCGCCAGCAGCAGGCGCGTCGACATCGCCCGGTCGCTGGTGGCAATCAGGTGGCCGCACAGGAAGTACGGCAGATAGGACAGGAACCAGAACACGAACAGGGTGACGCCGCGCCCGAAGAACATGCCGAACACCTCATGCAGCGCGGCGACGCCGAACAGCAGCGCCACCAGCAGCCACAACTCGGCGCGCGCGGCATGACGCACCAGGATCCGGATGAAGGGCGTGAACAGGTACAGGCTGACGATCATGAACAAGAACCACATGTGGTAGTGCGGCTTGCCGCTGGCGATGCGGCGCGCCATCGCCGCCAGGCTGAGGTCGGCCAGCGAAAACGTCGCCTGCTCGCCCTGCCAGAACAGGAAGACGATGGTCCAGACCACGAGCGGCACGAAGATGCGCGTCATGCGCTTGCGGTAGAAGGCGGCGACGGTCTCGCGCTTGCCGGCCCCGAGCAGCAGCGCCCCGCTAATCATGATAAATACGGGCACGCACCAGCGCACCAGCGAATCGTAGACGTTGCCGTACCACCAGTCCGGGCAGCCGATATCGCAGCCGGTCACGACCGTGGCTGCGACATGCAGGAACACCACGGCAAGTATGGAAACCACGCGTGCGGCGTCGAGCCAGATCATGCAATCACCTGTCCAAAGGAAATATTCGAAGCGCCCCATTGCTGAGGACGTAAGCTCCATTTCGACATAGGGGCGCGCGGCGGTCACTGCGGCAGCGCAAGCGTCAGCCGATCCGCATGGGCACCCTGTTCATTGCCTTACAACATGGACTTTGCGATCACGATATCCGCTGCTATAATGCGTGCCTCGGGCGGCTGTAGCTCAGCTGGATAGAGTACTTGGCTACGAACCAAGGGGTCGTGGGTTCGATTCCTGCCAGCCGCACCAACTTCTTCAGGATGAATGGCCCAGAGTGAAAGCTCTGGGCCATTTTTCTTTTATGACGGCCCCGGATGATGCGCAAGGATTAACCTTTGCCAAATGGCAAAAAATGCGTATAATGCGGGCCTCGGGCGGCTGTAGCTCAGCTGGATAGAGTACTTGGCTACGAACCAAGGGGTCGTGGGTTCGATTCCTGCCAGCCGCACCAACTTCTTCAGGACGAATGGCTCAGAGTGAAAGCTCTGGGCCATTTTTCTTTCAGGCGACAGTCAGAGTGACGTGCCATGCCGCCCTATCTGGCGCCCTCCGGACGTTCGTTACGCAAGCAAGCATTATGGACTGGAAGATCCAGCAAACGATCAGGCGCATTCGCAAGCGATTCGATCATCGGAATCGCCCACAGGCATCCCGAAAGTTCGAAGTGTCGTTTTCATGCTGGTAGTGACAGCAGCCCTTGAATTGACAAAGCGCGCCCACCGCTCCCGCTCCGCAATACCACCGCCAATGACTCGCCGATTCGGAATGGCCTCCTACCGATTTGAGCTTTGCCAAATGGCAAAACCTGCGTATAATGCTGGCCTCGGGCGGCTGTAGCTCAGCTGGATAGAGTACTTGGCTACGAACCAAGGGGTCGTGGGTTCGATTCCTGCCAGCCGCACCAACTTCTTCAGGATGAATGGCTCAGAGCGAAAGCTCTGGGCCATTTTTCTTTGTCTCTCCCCTGCTCCGAATGCTTGAGATAAATGCCGCGTGTTCAATCAACGCAGACGGCCTCCGCAGAGGATCGAGCCTCGGAGTTACGTAGGACAACGCCTACATCTATTGAAGACGGCAAGCAAGCCTGCGTGGCCGGCGGCAAACCGCGCCACCGCTCCCTATGAAGACCAAGACTCTGCCGCGTCATTCAGAAAATCGATACACAGAGGCATATTCTTTCAAGTAGCAGGCCCAGGCTTAATTTTTCGTGCCTTTTCCCGCCTCTTTGATAGCATTAAATTCCCCGATTCCCTGAAACCCAAGCTGCAGGACGCAGCTGTGTCTTTGCGAGGTACGCTATGAAGAGATCCCTAATTGCTGCTGCCGTAGTTGCTGTTGCGTCGTTCGGTTCTTCCGCCATGGCCCAGAACATCGGGAGCGGCTCCCAGGCCTTGGACCTGGTGGGCACCAGCGGCTTTTTCGGCGATGCATTTGCCCAAAACAACGGCGGCGCCAGCTTTGCCGACCGCTTCACCTTTGCGGTGCCGACCGCGCAGGAAGGTTCGCCCGGCACCACGGTGAACGCCATCGTTTCGTCGATCACCGGCGCAACCGAGACCGGTCTCGACATCACCGCCCTGTCGCTGTACAGCGCCACCGGCAATACCCTGGTGACCAGAGGTACGGCGTTACAGTCGGGCGCCATCGACGTCTGGACCCTCACCAGCACGGGCCTCGACGCCGGCAATTATTACCTGCAGGTCAGCGGCAACCTGAACTCCTCCGGGTCCGCGGCCTTTGGCGGCGCGGTGGCCTTGACCACGCCGGTGCCGGAGCCGGAAACCTACGGCTTGATGCTGGGCGGCCTGGGTGTGCTGGGCTTCCTGGCGCGGCGCCGCAAGGGGGGCAAACAGGCCTGAGCCTGCCTGCCCTGAAGTCCGGCGGAAGCGTGCGCGCTTCCGCTTTTTTACGGACGCCACGGGATCTCGAGAAACCGTAGCGAGCGGCAGCAATGTTGGCCGAGAAGCGCATCTGTACGAAAGTACAGCGGGCATCACAGGCCGACAGTGCAACGCGCAGTAGGTTTATCGAGATCCCTTCACGTGCGCAGCTTTTTGATGATGCTGCGGTTGCCGAGGATTTCCTCGATTTGCTCGAAGCGCACCGGCTTCACCATGTGGTGGTCGAAGCCGGCTTCGAAGGCCAGCTGGCGGTCCTTTTCCTGACCCCAGCCGGTCACGGCGATCATCACCGTCATCGCCCCGGTCGGCAGGGCCCGGATCGCGCGCGCCAGGTCGTAGCCCGACATCTTCGGCAGGCCGATGTCGAGGAAGGCGTAGTCCGGGCAGAAGCGCTTGGCCGCGGCCAGCGCGTCCGGGCCATTGTGCGTGATTACCACGCTGTGGCCCATCGCGGTGAGCAGCGCGCCGATACTGTTGACGAAGTCGACGTTGTCGTCGGCCAGCAGGATGCGGTAGGTCTCGGCGCTGATGAAGGCGGCCGGGGTCGGTTTTGCCGGCAGTTCCGGATCAACCACGATCGGCAGGCGCACCACGAACTGGCTGCCGTGGCCGAGGCCGGCGCTGTGGGCTTCGATCGCGCCGCCGTGCAGCTCGACCAGCTTGCGCGCCAGCGACAGGCCAACGCCCAGGCCGGCATTCGAGCGCTCCAGCGTCGAGTCGACCTGCACGAACATGTCGAACACGCTGTTCAGCATGTCGGGCGCGATGCCGATGCCGGTGTCGGCCACGACCAGCACCAGGGTGCGCTCCTCCACCGTCGCCTTCAGGCTGACGCGGCCGCCGCGGTTGGTGTACTTGGCGGCGTTGTTCAACAGGTTCGACAGGATCTGCGCCAGGCGGGTGGCATCCCCGTGCAGGAACACCGGGCGGTCCGGCAGGTCGATCACCAGTTCGTGGCCGTGCAGCTCGATGTAGGGCCGCACCACTTCCAGGGCGTCGTTGACGACCGCCTTCAGCTCCACGCGGCCGGTCTTGATCGTGAACTTGCCGGTATTGATGCGCGATACGTCGAGCAGATCGTCGACCAGGCGCACCATCTGACGCAGCTGACGTTCCATGATGTCGGTGGCGCGCTGGGTGGCCTGGGCGTCGCCGCTGCGCAGGCGCAGGATGTCGAGGCCGGTACGGATCGGCGCCAGCGGGTTGCGCAGCTCGTGCGCCAGCGTGGCCAGGAATTCGTCCTTGCGGCGGTCGGCCACCAGCAAGGCCCCTTCGGCACGCTGGCGCACCTGCATCTCGTGTTCCAGCGTGACGTTGGATTCCTGCAGCGCGTGCGAACGGCGTCCGATCTCGGCCAGCATGTCGTTGAAGGCTTCGACCAGCACCCCGATCTCGCCGCGCTCGTTGCCCGGCACGCGCAGGGTGAAGTCGCGCCGCTGCATCACCTGGCGCGCTACGTTGGTGACGGCCTCGAGCGGACGGGTGATCGCGGCCTGGAGGCGCGACGCCACCAGTCCGGCGATGACGAGTGCGCCCAGCATAACCGCGCCCAGGATCGCGCCATAGCTGAGCAGGCGCTCGACCAAGCCGTAGCGCGAACGCACGTAGACGCTGCCGAGCAACTCGCCGTTTTCGATGATGTTACGGAATACCACCACTTCGCCGCCTTCGATGCGGTAGCCGGCGTTTTCGGCGCGCGCCGGGAAATGCTGGCCGGGGACCGCCTCGTAGCTGGCAAAACGCCCGCCGGCATTGTTATAGATGGCGGCGGCCAGGATCTGCGGACGGACTTTCAGCACGGCCAGGTTCTGGCGTGCGGTGTCGCTGTCGTTGAAGGCCAGCGCCGGCGCGGTCACGCGCGCCATGATGTCGGCCTGGGTGACCAGGTCGTCGGTCCAGTAGCACTGGAAGGCGCGCAGGTCGACCACCAGCATCGCCAGCGCCGCGGCCAGCAGGGCCACGAAGGTGGTCGACACCGCCATCAGGATCAGTTTGCTGCGGACGGTGCCGCTGTCGCGCGCATTGCCCTGCATGATCGCGTCGTCGCCCATGCCTGCCTCGTTCACGCTGTCTGCCTTGTCCGCTTCCTCGGGCGCCCTCATCACTGCACTCCTTTCTGCACCCGGTTCGCGACCGTCAACAGACGCGAACTGAGCTTGATACCATTGCGCTCCGCAGCATCGAGCGAGACGTCGAAACGTACCCGCTCATCAATGATACGGAAATTAATCACACTACCTTGCCGCAACCCGTCCTCACACTCGGTGACGACCAGCATCGCGGCGCTGGCCTGGCGCACCATGCGGCCGACACGAAGCGGATCGGCGCCGCCGACGAACAGCAGATGCAGCGGGACTTGCACATCCGTGTCGCGCAGCACGCGCACGACCACCGGACGGTTGTTGACGGTGCGTCCAGCCACTGCCCGCGCCAGTTCGCCCGCCAGATCGTCGGCACCGACCACGCCGATGACGACTGGACTGCTGCCATCGAAGAAAGCGCCGGGCGGAAACTCGGCATAGCCCAGAAACTTATACAGGAAAGCGGCCTTGACGCGGCGCTCGAGCGCGCTGGCGTTGCCATTGGTGTTGTTATTGATCGTCGCGCCATTGCCGATGCCAGCATGTTGCGCATGCACAGGCAGCGCGGCCATGGCGGCGGTGCACAGGGCGGCGTACAGCGCAGCGCACCACACCCATGCCCGGCCACCGGCTCGCCGCCGTCGTACAGACGCAATGGCAAGGAACGCGCAGAGGCGCGTAACATTTTTATACATTTTGCTATCGTAGAACATTTTCTTCAGTGCACCAAGAGCGCTCTACGATACCGGGCCACGGCAGTGCCATTTAAGAAATCAATAACGGTCATTGGAAATCTAAATTGGATTTGTTTTTTGCGATGCAGCATTATGAACCTGTCTCCTCTATTCTCCTCCAAGGATAGATTCAGCCCGCTCCCGTAGCGGGCTTTTTTTTTGCCATGGGGTTTCGTTTGCCCATGCATCGCGTGTGCTCTGCAACACGCGTGCTGCGCCGCAAAATCTGCGACATATTTCGTCGCAAATTTGCAACCTCAAGCGAATGTCGACTGCATGCCACACAGTCCATACGTGCCGCCGCCGTCATCGCTTTTAGTGTACGATGCATCCTCTTTTTGTAACGATAACAATATTTATAACGCGCTATGTCAGCTTCCGGTAAGTCCGCCATTTCCTCGAGTTCGTTCGACTGGTCCGCGTCCCGGCTGGGCACGCCGGATGCATGGCCGCCGGCGTTGCGCCTCGCAGCCGACCTGCTGTTCAATACGCCGCTGCCGATGCTGCTAGTCTGGAGCCGCGACATGACGGTGCTGTTCAACCAAGCCTATGCCGACCTGGCCGGGCCCGCGTACGGCAAACTGCCTGGCGGCAGCGTGCCGCCGGTGATGCCGCCGCCGCTCGCCGCCGCACCTGCCGAACTCGGACGTGCCTGGCAGGGCGAAGCGGCGCTCGCCGCCGACCGCAATCTCGGTTTCGGCGGCGCCGATGCCGGTGGCGTCTATGATTTGCATTTCACCCCGGTGCGCGGCGCCAGTGGCGCAGTCGACGGCGTGCTGTGCGCCGTGGCCGCGGTCGAGCCCGCGCTGTCGATGCCGCAGGACAGCGCCGCCGCCGGTCCGCTGAACATCCTGGTGGTCGAAGACAACCTCGATTCGCAATACCTGGTGTGCGAGATGCTGCGCGCCTTCGGCCACGAAGCCGACGGCGTCGGCCATCCGAACGATGCGCTCGACCGCCTTGCCGCCAACCGCTATGACGTGCTGTTCACCGACGTCAGTCTGCCCGGCATGTCCGGCGTCGACCTGGCCCGGCGCGCGGTCGCCGATGCGCCGGGCATGCGTGTGATCTTCGCTTCGGGCTACGGCGACACGCTGCTGCGCCACGTCGAATTCCCGTATCTCTCGCTGCAGAAACCGTACGAACTCGACCAGCTGCAGCAGGCACTGGACCAAGTCGCCAGCGCACTGCCGGGCCGCGCTTGAATCCATCCGGCAACGGTGTGCAGCCCAGCGCCCGGGCTGGGCTAGAATCGGCCTACGGCTTGCCAAGTGCACAGGCCGGGACTGCCTGCGCACCCCGCGCGGCGGACCGTCCTGTGCGCAGAGCCACGAACAATGATCCAGACTGAGCTTACCGGCATTACCCCCCTTCCCTCCGAGCCCGTCGGCCGCATTTGCCCGCCCGGCGCACCGGCTCGCACCTTTCACCTGCCGAAGGGGGCGCCGTGAGCAAGGAGCACGAGGACCTCGACGGCGCGGCGCAGGAATTGCTGGCCACGCGCGCGGCGCTGCGCCGCGCCACCGAGCGCATGGAAAACATGCTCGAAAGCCTGAGCGACGGCTTCTGCGCGGTCGACCACGCGTGGCGCATCACTTATATCAACGGACGCGCGCTGGAGATGCTGGCGCCGCTGCAGAAAACCCGCACCAGCCTGGTCGGCAGTTCGCTCTGGGATGCCTTCCCCGAATTGGGCGGCAGCCAGCTCGAAGGCGTCTACCGCCATGCCATGGCCACGCGCGAGAGCGCAATCCAGGAATTCTTCTACCCGGCGCTGAAGCGCTGGTTCGAAGTGCGCGCCCATCCGACGCCGGACGGCCTGACCCTGTACTTCCAGGACATCAACCGGCGCAAGGCCGACCAGCAAGCCCTGCAACTGGGCAATAACCGCCTGCAGGTGGCGCTGGCCGCCGGCGGACTGGGCGACTGGCGCTGGGAGGCCGCCAGCGACCGCGTGCTGCTGGGCGAACGCGCCGCCGCCATCCTCGGCCTGGTGGCGGACACGCCTCTGCTGTGGAGCGAACTGCGGGCCCGCCTCGAGCCCGAGGAACGCGAAGGCGTGCGCCGTGCGGTTTCGCATGCCTTCGCCAGCGGCGGCGACCTCGAACTCGAATGCCGCCTGCTCGACGCCGCCGGCCAGGCGCGCTGGGTGGCGCTGGTCGGACGCGCCCACTATGCCAACCCGTCCCAGCGCCAGGGCCTGCTGGGCATGACCGGCGTGGTGCAGGACATCAGCGCCCGCCGCGGCGCCGAAGACACGTTGCGCCAGAGCGAGGAAGTACTGCGCGCACTGGCCAACACGATTCCGCAGCTGGCCTGGATGGCGCAGGCCGACGGCGCCATGGTCTGGTTCAACGAGCGCTGGTTCGACTACACCGGCACCACGCCCGACCAGGTGGTCGGCTGGGGCTGGCAAGACACTTGCGAGCCGAGTGTGCTGCCGGCCGTGATGGAGCGCTGGAGCGCCTCGCTGAAGTCCGGCGAGCCGTTCGAGATGGAATTCCCGATCCGCGGCGTCGACGGCAAGTACCGCTGGTTCCTGACCCGCGGCAACGCAGTGCGCGACCGCGACGGCCACGTGGCGCGCTGGTTCGGCACCAGTACCGACGTCGACCAGGTCAAGCGCGCCGAGCAGGCGCTGCGCGACGAATCGCACGTACTGGAGCTGCTCAACAGCACCGGCACCACGCTGGCCTCGACGCGCGACCTGCGCTCGCTGCTGCAGGCGGTCACCGATGCCGCCACCCACATCGCCGGCGCGCGCCACGGCGCCTTCCTGTACCACCCCCAGGAACATGGCGGCAGTGGCAACCTGTTCTCGCTGTTCACGGTGTCCAGCGCCAGCCCGGCGGAATTCGAAGCTTTCGGCGAGCCCGGCACCAGCGGCCTGTTCACGCCCGGCATCGCCGGCCAGGGTGTCGTCCGCTCCGACGACATCCTGTTCGACGCCCGCTTCCAGTCCCTGCCGAACGCCCATCCGCCGCTGCGCAGCTATCTGGCCATGCCGGTGGTCGCCCATTCCGGCGAAGCGCTCGGCACCATGTTCTTCGGCCACCCCGAGCCGGGCGTGTTCAGCGAGCGCACCGAACGCATCGTGCGCGGCATCGCGGCCCAGGCCGCCGTGGCGATCGACAATGCGCGCCTGTACGAAGCGGCCCAGCGCGCCGCCGACGAGCGCAAGGTGCTGCTGGAAAACGAACGGCTGGCACGCGCCGAGGCCGAACGCGTCAGCAACATGAAGGACGAATTCCTGGCCACCCTGTCGCACGAGCTGCGCACGCCGCTGTCGGCGATCCTGGGCTGGGCCCAGGTGCTGCGCCGCGGCAGCCGCGACCAGAACGACTTGCAGCGCGGCCTCCAGACCATCGAGCGCAATGCGCGTTCCCAGGCCCAGCTGATCGAAGACTTGCTCGACATGAGCCGCATTACCTCTGGCAAGGTCTTGCTCGACATGCAGACGGTGGCACCGGCCGGCTTCATCGACGCCGCGGTGGAAACCGTGCGTCCGGCTGCCGATGCCAAGAACATCCGCATCGAGAAGCACTTCGCTATGGAACCCGGCATGGTGGCCGGCGACCCGGCGCGCCTGCAGCAGGTGGTGTGGAACTTGCTGTCCAATGCGATCAAGTTCACGCCGCGCGAGGGCCAGGTCGACATCGACCTCAGCCGCACTGACACCAGCGTCCTGATCACCGTGCGCGACAACGGTGCCGGCATCAAGCCCGAATTCATCACCCACGTGTTCGAGCGCTTCCGCCAGGCGGATGCCTCGATGACGCGCCGCCACGGCGGCCTCGGCCTCGGCCTGGCCATCGTCAAGCAACTGATCGAGCAACATGGCGGCACCGTACGCGCGGAAAGCGGCGGCGAAGGCCAGGGCGCGAGCTTCACCATCGAACTGCCGCTGGCCAAGCAGCAGGCCCCGGCCCCGCGCTCGGCGCGTGCCGCCATGATCCTGCCGACGCCGAGCACGCCGGAAATGACGGTGCTCGACCTGAGCGGCGTCGATGCACTGGTGGTCGACGACGACCGCGATGCGCGCGAATTGATCAAGCGGATCCTGAACGATTGCGGCGCCACGGTACGCATTGCCGCCAGCGCGCGCGATGCCATCGACCTGTTCACCGAAGCGCCGCCGCAATTGCTGATCAGCGACCTCGGCATGCCCGAAGTCGACGGTTTCGAATTGCTGGACTGGGTGCGGCGCCTGCCGCGCGCCCAGGGCGGCGAAGTGCCGGCGATCGCGCTGACGGCCTTTGCGCGTTCGGAAGACCGACTGCGCGCGCTGGAATCCGGATTCTCGGCGCATATTTCGAAACCGGTGGAACCGAGCGAACTGATCGCGACGGTGGCGTCGGTGGTGGGTCCGGCGGCGCCGATGGTCAACCGGCCGGCCGCGCCGGCGATGGGACGGAACAGCATGCGCTGAAGTTAGCCTGCTGCTCCTACCCTTGCACGAGATGCTGTCCTACAAGAAATTCTTGGTGATTTGCTAGACTACTTATGTTGCGCTGAGTTGGCATCGATGTAAGATATTGAACGATGCCGACCTTGATTTCACGAGAGTACGCATGCCGAGCCGACAAGACATTTTAAATGCCAAAATCCTGGTGGTGGACGATTCGCCGGACAATATCGAATTGATGGAAGAGATATTGCGGGAGGAAGGCTACGCCGACGTAAGTTCCACGATGCTGCCGGAGCAGGTTTGCCCGTTGCATCGGGAGCATAATTACGACCTGATCCTGCTGGACCTGCAGATGCCGGGCCTGAACGGGTTCCAGGTCATGAAGGGCTTGAAGGAAATTGAACAGGGTGGTTACCTGCCCGTGCTGGCCCTGACTGCCCAGCCCAGCTTCAAGATCGCCGCACTCGAAGCCGGTGCGCGCGATTTCATCAGCAAGCCGTTCGACTTGCTGGAAGTGCACAAACGCATCCACAACATGCTCGAAGTGCGCCTCCTATATAAAGAGCTCGCCCAGTACAGCCGCGCCCAGCAGGAACTGGCACTGCACGACGCCCTCACCGGCCTGCCGAACCGCCGCCTGCTGGAAGACCGCATCGAGACCGCGCTGCAGCACGCCAACCGCAACCACCACAAGGCAGCGGTGATGTACCTGGACCTGGACGGGTTCAAGGCCATCAACGATACCTATGGCCACGCCTATGGCGACGAGATCCTGAAACTGGTGTCGCAGCGCCTGCTGGCCAATTCGCGCAAGGAAGACACGGTGTCGCGTCTGGGTGGCGATGAATTCATGGTCGTGCTGGGCGACGTGCACAGCCTGGCCGATGCGCAGGGACCTGCCGCCAAGCTGGTCGAGGCGCTGTCCGAGCCCTATTTTATCAACGACCTCACGCTGCAGCTGTCGACCAGTATCGGCATCAGCATGTACCCGGACGATGCCGAAACGGTATCCGAGCTGATCAGCATTGCGGATTACGCCCTGTACGAAGCCAAGCGCGCCGGCAAGAACCGCTTCTGCGCCAACGGCAGCGCTGCGCGCCAGGCGGCGCAGGCAGTCAAGCCGCCCCTGCCGACGCCGTCGACGGTGGCCCCAGCGGAACTGGCCCAGCATCGCTGACCACGACGCCCTTCGGCCCGAGCATGCAAAAATGCCCACTACGCGTGGGCATTTTTATTGGAGCAATGTAAGGAAATGTTTTGCCAGGCGGCGTCGGAAACAGACTATATTAAGATAAGTCTGCTTGACATCTGAAAGCAGAACGGGCGCAGCCAATAATGGCTGCGCCCGTCGGGATGCAGAGCGTGGAATCAGGCTTCGCCGGCCTTACGCTCGCCGCCCGGTCCAAGCGCACGGGTACCGACGGTTTCTTCGTTGCGCGCTTCGATTGCCGTAGCATGCTGGTGATCGGTGCTGGCGTCGACTTTTTCGGGCGCCACTTCGATGCGGGTGATGCCGGAGTCCACGGACAAAGGATCGCTTGCCGGGAAGGTCATTTCGACTGCGTCGTCGAGCAGGGTTTCCTTGGCAACCGATTCAGCCGGTTCGGCTTCGGCGCTGGCCATGGTGCGGATGGCGCGGGCCCACTTGACAACCTTGAGTTCAGCCAGGTCGCCGATGCTGGTGATGCCGAAAGCATCGCGCAGGGCCTGAGCCTGTTGCGGGGTGACGCCGCGCAGTGCCGTCACCGGCTCGCTGACGAGTTCGCGGAAGCATTTGTCGTGATGGGTATCGTTTACGATGATTTGAATATTCATGTCTGTCCTTTCAAGTTGGCGCCTGTCTGTCCATAAACACGGTTGAATCAGACACGTTGCCAATATCGCACAAGGGCATGCGACACGTATGTGCGGCACCGAACCATGGCCCGGGGCAGGCCGCGCACGATTGAACTTTCACGTCTTGACACCGTGTTATCATGATTAACTGCAACTCTTATTGTGAAATAATTTTTCGCGACTGCAAGCTCTGCTATTCTCCGGGGTTTGCGAAACCTGTCCTGTATCCCAGTACATAAGCCGTGTCTCACTCCGACAAACCGAAGATTCTCGTCGTCAATGACGATCCCGCCAGCTTGTTGGCACTGACCAGCCTGCTCGAACAATGGGCAGACGAAAGCAATTACGAAGTGTTGTCAGCGAGGTCGGGCCAGGATGCCTTGCGCCAGGTCCTGCGGAACGATTTTGCTGTCATCCTGCTGGACGTCAACATGCCCGGCATGGACGGCTTCGAGACCGCCGAAGCGATTCACCAGCGGCCGCGCTCGGCCGACATTCCGATCATCTTCGTCACCGCCTTCCTGGCCGATGAAATCGACCGCCTGAAGGCTTACCAGCGCGGCGCCGCCGACTTCATGTTCACCCCGGTCATTCCGCAGGTGCTGCGCGCCAAGGTACAGGTGTTCGTGGCCCTGGCCATGAAGAACGAACAGCTCAAGCGCCAGGCCGAAAAGCTGTCGCAGCGCACCACCGAACTGACCGCTACCAATAAACGCCTGGTGCGCGAGATGGAAGAACGGCGGGCCGCCGAAGCCAAGAGCAGCGCCAAGGACGAATTCCTGGCGATGCTGGGCCATGAGTTGCGCAATCCGCTGTCGGCCATCAGTAGCGCCTCGTCGCTGCTGGGTATGCCCGGCGTCGGCGCGGAATCGAGCGGCCGGGCACGCATGATCATCCAGCGCCAGACCCAGCACCTGTCGCGTATCGTCGACGACCTGCTCGACCTGTCACGCGCCATGTCCGGCAAGATCCTGCTGTCACGCAAGCGGATCGACCTGGCGACCCTGGTTGCGGCCTGCCTGGACACCTTCCGCGCCACCGGGCGCACCGCCGGCTACACCATCAGCACCGACCTGCAGCCGGGCTGGGTGGACGGCGACTGCACGCGCCTGGAACAGATCGCCACCAACCTGATCGACAACGCCCTGAAATACACACCGAGCGGCGGCAGCATCGATATCGGCATCGGCGCCGAGGGTGGCGACATCGTGCTGACGGTGCGCGATTCGGGCGTCGGCATCGCCCCCGACCTGCTGCCGCACGTGTTCGACGTGTTCGTCCAGGGCGCGATCTCGATCGACCGCTCGCAGGGAGGCCTCGGGATCGGCCTGTCGCTGGTACGGCGCCTGGTCGAACTGCACGGCGGCGCGGTCAGCGCCAGCAGCGAAGGCAACAGCAGCGGCAGTACCTTCCAGATCCGCATGCCGCGCGCGGATGCGGAGGCCATGCATGAGGAACCTGCCGGCGGCGCCAGTACCGGCGCCCAGCAAACCATCCTGCTGATCGAAGACAATGACGATGGCCGCGAGATGATGGCGACCATGCTCGAATCATTCGGCTACCCGGTATTCCAGGCGCGCGACGGCCTCGAGGGCGTGCGTATCGCCGGCGACAAGGTGCCCGACGTGGCACTGGTCGACATCGGCCTGCCCGGGATCGACGGCTATGAAGTGGCACGCCGCCTGCGCGCCGAGCCGCAGACGCGCGAGATCCGCCTGATCGCCCTCACAGGGTACGGACTTGCCGAAGACCAGCAGCGGGTGCTGGATGCGGGCTTCGACCTGCATCTGGTGAAGCCGGTGGAGCTGGAGGCGCTGCTCGAGCAGCTGGCGGAGCCGGCGGGTCAGGCAGCGAATTAGCGTCCCTTAACGCGTCGTCCCCGCGAAGGCGGGGACCACGTTTCAAGAGCTGGCATGACGCTTACAGCGTAGCCAGGATCTCCTGCTTGCGCTGCGCCATCTCCTGGCCCAGCTGGATCATGTCCAGGCCCGACTTCCTGGCCTTCTCGAACATTTCCTCTTCCTCTTCCTTGACGTGGTGCTCGATCTGCTCGCTCAGCACTTTCACCTTGGCGTCGTACAGGTCGTCGTCCGGATTCATTTCCTGCAGCTGCTGGATCAGGTCCTTGGCCGAAGCGTGCTCGACCACGGCTTCGTCGACCATGTCTTCATCCTTGACCGCTTCGCGTACGGCCGGGTAGAAGATCTCTTCTTCGATCGTGGTGTGGGCGATCAGGGCGTTACAGATTTTTTCGGTCAGCTTGGCCTTGGTTGCCTTGGCGCGGTCGCTCAGGTTCTCGAACTGCTCGAACATGTCCGACACTTCGCGGTGATCGGCGGTCAGCAGGGCGATGGCGTCCTGGGCGCCGGGCATGCCCCCCTTGGTGCTGACGGATTGGGTACCTTGGGTCGATTTCGCGGTCATGATATTCCCTTTCAGTTGGATGGCTGCTGGGCAGCCTGAACCTTCAGCATCGCCCCAAACGACCCGCTAGACTGTACGGCAACACACACTGCCAACTTCATGCGCGCCATCGGCGGCCAAGCTGTTGTATCATCCATGGAAACATAAATTGATTGCATTTATGAAAGTTCCAGCACAACAACAGGATGAGACGGACGCCACGCGCGCGCCGGAGCAGGATAGCGCCACCGGCGCCGACACCGGCCGCGCCGCCGAACTGGCCGAATTGCTCGGCCACATGACCACTTGCTGGGATGAGGAAAGGCGCCTGCTGGCGCGCCGCCTGCACGACAGCCTGGGTTCGTCGATGACGGCGCTGACCATGCACCTGGCCCTGCTGTCCCAGCATCTGCCGGAGGCACAGCGCGACCGCGCCACGCAGATGAAGACCCTGCTCAACAACATTATCGAAACCAACCGCAAGATGCAGCTCACGCTCTGGAACGACAAGCTCGAGTTCCTGGGGCCGAAGGCGGCGATTGCTGAACTGGTGTCGGAATGGGGCCTCGCGCACAACATCAAGGCACGCGCCAGCCTGCCCGACGAAGACCCCGACTATTCCCGTCCCCAGGGCGTAGCCCTGCTGCGCGCCGCCGAGGAAGGCTTGCGCAACGTGCTGGCCCATGCCCAGGCGAGCGAAGTCGACGTGATCTTGGACGACGATGGCGACCAGGCGATGCTGACGGTGCGCGACAACGGCGTCGGGCCGAGCGGTGCATCCGCTACGTCGATGCACTGCCATGGCCTGCGCCTGCTGCGCGAACGGGCGCGCCAGCTGGGCGGCACGCTGACGATCCGGCCGGGACCGGAGGGCGGTACGGCGTTGACGCTGGTGCTGCCCCGTACAGCGTAAAACACCTCGCCCCTGCGAAGGCAGGGGCGACGGTCACCTGCTGGTGATCGTTGGTACGGTCAGTGCAGCTTGACCAAGGGCGTGGTCCTGCGAATCAGGAAGCGCGCCAGCGCCATCGTCCCGGTCCGTACCGAGCCCAGGATCGCCTTGTGGTGCATCAGATGCAGGCCCAGGTACATCATGCGCGCCATGAAACCCTCGACGAACCAGCTCAAGCCGTGCAGCGAGCCCATCAGGCTGCCGACGGTGGTCTGGTGGCCGATCGACACCAGCGAGCCATAGTCGCGGTAGACGTACGGATTCTTTTGCGGCGGGTAACCGCTGGCCATGTTCATGAAGGTCTTGACCAGGAAATCGGCCTGCTGGTGCGCGGCCTGGGCGCGCGGCGGGACTGGCTTGCCCTTGCCGTCGATGCAGGCGGCGCAATCGCCCAGCGCATACACGCCGGGCACACCCTTCACCTGCAAGTGACCGTCGACTTCGATCTGCCCGCCCTTGTTGGTCGGCAGGCCGAGCGCGGACAGGAATTCGGGGGCGCGGATGCCGGCCGCCCACACGCACATGTCGGCCGCATACACGTGGCCGGCGTTGTCGCTGACCTGGTATTTCTCGATCGCGGTCACGCGGCAATCGGTGACCACCCGGATCGCGCGCTGCTCGAGCAGGCGCAGGGCCGCGCCCGAGACTTTTTCCGGCAGCGGCGCCAGGATGCGCGGCGCGCCTTCCAGCAGCGTAATGCGGACGTCGCGCCGTACCTGCAGATTCTTGAAACCGTAGGCCGCATAGACGCTGGACGCCTCGCGCAGCTCGGCCGCCAGTTCGACGCCAGTAGCGCCGCCGCCGATGATGACGATGTCGAGCCCGCTGCGTCCGTCGCCGCCCGGTTCCTTGCTGCGCTCAGCCTGGGCCAGCAGGCGCAGCAGGCGCAGGCGGAAACGCTCGGCATCCTCGGTAGCATTCAGGGAAATGGTGTTTTCGCGGGCGCCGGGTACGCCGAAATAATTCGAGGTGCTGCCGACCGAAATCACCAGCGAACCGTATTCGATGGAACGCTCGGGCAGCACTTCCTCGCCGTCGCTGGCCGACGTCACCGGGGCCACGGTCAGGCGCTTGGCGCCCGCATCGAGCGCGGTCATTTCGCCATACACGAAGGTGAAACCGCGGTCGTGGGCCAGCATCTGGTAGGACAGGCCCTCCTGGTGGATGTCCAGCGTGCCCGCCGCCACTTCGTGCAGCGACGGTTTCCAGACATGGTAAAGGCGGCTGTCCACCAGCATCACCTTCCCCGGCCCGAGTTTCCGTCCCAGTTTGCAGGCCAGCTCCAGGCCGCCCGCTCCACCACCCACGATCACAATTTCACTTCGCAAACCAACCTCCCAAAATAATGCCCCACCATCCACGACAAGGATGGCCGGGCCAGATAAGGGTCAGTTTACTACGCCGTGCGGAAAACCGGTTGGCGCCGCTGTCCTTACATCAGCGGCCGTGACCCCCACCGTGGCCACCACCGTGGTCGCCGCCATGCCCACCACCGTGACCGCCGCCATGTCCGCCGCCGTGGCCGCGGTCATGGTCCCAGCCGCGCCCGCGGTCTTCCCAGCGGCCGCCGCCATGTCCGCCGCCGTGGCCGCGATACTCGACCACGCGCGGACCCGGGCCACCGTAGTAGCCATGGCGCGGACCGTGGTGGTAGTCGCGGTAGCGCGGCACATAGGTGTTGGTGTACCAGTCGTCGCGCACGAACAGCACCGGACGGCCGCAGGCATCATAGCGGCCGCAGAAACGGCGCCAGTTGTGGCGGTGGCCGGGCGGCACGCGCAGGTAAACCGGCGCCGCGGCGTAATGCGGACGCGGGGCGATGATCACCGGCTGCGGCGCGTACAGCATCGGCTGCGGCACAAAGTCGCCCATCACCACCTGGCCATAGAAGCCGGGCTGGCCGACGCTGATGCTGACATTGGTCTGGGCCAGGGCCGGGAAAGCGGCGACGCACAGCGCCGCGCCGAAGATGAATGATTTCATGGGTCACCTCGTCAAGAATGTGTGAAGTTTAGCAAATGAAATATTGCAATCCATACCTTGCAACACATGCTTACACACTGTTATGGCTGTAAAGGAACACATATTCCGCCACCCGCCGTGCGCCGCCTTTTCACTCCCGGGGCTAGGATGGATGACATGGAGGTCAACATGAAGACACTACGCTGGAGTGTGCTTGCAATGGCGTGCCTGCTGCTTGGTGCCTGCCAGGACCGGCGCGATCCGGTCAAGCCGACCACGGTCGCACAGGTCGCCATTCCGGCTGCCGCGGTTGCTTGAACCGCGCGCAGGCCGTCTTGTTTCCCGCCGGATGAGCGGGCAGGATGCCTGTTGCCCGGCGCGACCGGTTACACTGTCGCCTTTCCCACCTGTCGCAAGACCCGATTGCCCATGTCGTTTGCCTCGCTCGGCCTGATCGACCCGATCATCCGCACCCTCGCCTCCCTGTCCTACACCGCGCCCACCGCCGTCCAGTCGCAGGCGATCCCTGCCGTGCTGGCCGGACGCGACGTGATGGCGGCCGCCCAGACCGGCACCGGCAAGACAGCCGGCTTCGCCCTGCCCCTGCTGCAGCGCCTGGTGCTCGAAGGCCAGGCGGCCAGCAACGGCGCGCGCAGCCTGGTGCTGGTGCCGACCCGCGAACTGGCCGAACAGGTACACGACAGCTTCAAGGCCTACGGCGCCAGCCTGCCGCTGCGCACCATGGTCGCCTACGGCGGCGTCAGCATCAATCCGCAGATGATGCGGCTGCGCAAAGGCGTCGACGTGCTGGTGGCCACGCCGGGCCGCCTGCTCGACCTGGTCAACCAGAACGCGCTGCGCCTGAACGGCGTGCAGACCCTGGTGCTGGACGAAGCCGACCGCATGCTGGATCTCGGCTTCTCGCGCGACATCGACAAGGTGCTGGCCCTGCTGCCCAGGCAGCGCCAGACCCTGCTGTTCTCGGCCACCTTCTCCGACGCCATCCGCGTACTGGCCGATAAGCTGCTGCGCGATCCGGTCAGCATCGAAGCCTCGCCGCGCAACACCACGGTCAAGGCGATCAAGCAGTGGATCGTCCCGGTCGACAAGAAACGCAAGTCCGAGCTGTTCCTGCACCTGCTGAAAAAACACGGCTGGCGCCAGGTGCTGGCCTTCGTCAAAACCCGCAAGGGCGTCGATCAGCTGGTCGACCTGCTGGCCGCCAAGGGCATCGCCGCCGACTCGATCCACGGCGACAAGCCGCAGCCGGCGCGCCTGCGCGCGCTGGAGCGCTTCAAGGCCGGCGAAGTGCGGGTGCTGGTCGCCACCGACGTCGCCGCGCGCGGTCTCGACATCGAAGAGCTGCCGGTGGTGGTCAACGTCGACCTGCCGATCGTGGCCGAAGACTACGTCCACCGAACCGGCCGCACCGGCCGCGCCGGCGCTTCGGGCGAGGCGGTATCGCTGGTGTGCGCCGACGAGGTGCTGCAGCTGGCCGCCATCGAAATGCTGACGAAGCAGCCCCTGCAGCGCAAGGACGAAGACGGCTTCGAGCCCGAGCACCGGGTGCCGCAGACGAATGCGGCCGGGCAGATCGTCAAGAAGCCGAAGAAACCCAAAAAGGCCAAGCTGGCGCAGGGCGAGGCCAAGGTGGTACAGGAAGACGTGCGCTTCCGGCGATAAGCCGGCGCCGGGCCGAGCGGCGCCGGCGGATCAGGGCGCGGCCTCGAGCTCGGCACCCAGGCGGACGATCGTGTCCCTGAGCCAGCCCTGCGCCAGGTTGGCGTCGTTGCGCCGATGCCAGATCAGGTGAAACGAAATCGGCGGCAGCGGCACGGGCGGCGGAAAGATCATGAGGTCCGCGGCCTGGGCCGAATGCAGGGCGACCCGCCGCAACAGGATCGCGGCGAGCGGTGTCTGCTGCAATAACGAAGGCACCGCAAACATGTAGGGCAAGGTGACCTGCACGGTGCGCTCCAGTCCCCGGTCCGCCAGGGCCTGGTCGACGACGCCGTGTTTCGACCCTTCCGGCGACACCAGGATATGGCGCATCGCCAGGTAGGCATCCAGGTCCAGTTTCCCGCGGCTCGCGCGATGCTCTTTCCGCACCAGGGTCACGAACTCGTCGCGGAACAGCTCGCGGCTCAGGATGCGGCTTTCCGGCACCGTGGGCGCCACCCCGATCGCCACGTCGATCTTTCCCGCATCCAGCAGCGCGACCGCTTCGTCGCGTCCCCCGAAGCCATGCACGTCCAGGCGCACATGCGGCGCCGTGTGCGCCAGCTCGCCCAGCAGCCGCGGCAACAGCACGAAGGCCGGGTAGTCCGCCATGCCCAGGGTGAAGGTCAGCGACGCGGTCTCCGGCGCGAACGGCGCGGCGGGCGCGAGGAGCGCCTCGATCTGCCCCAGCGCGCGGGCGACGGGTTGCGCGATCTCGTAGGCGCGCGGCGTCGGCAACAGGCCGTTGGCACTGCGCTGGAACAGGCGGTCATTGAACAGCTTGCGCAGGCGCGCCAGCGCAGCGCTCATCGCCGGCTGGCTGACGTCCACCTTGGCCGCGGCGCGCGTCACGTTGCGCTCGTCCATCAATGCCTGGAATGCCGCCAGGAGGTTCAGGTCGATCCCTTTGAAATCCATATTTTGTATATTGCTGTATTCGCGCTATTTGTTGGATGGATTTTAGCGGGCTTACATAATGTCCTCAAGCGCCGGATTTCCCGGCGCAACCTGAAAGGACGATCATGCACCAGCCCTCCACCATCCAGCCCGACCGCCTGGCGGCCGAGCGCCGCGTCGTCGAACAGTTGTACGACGCCTTCAACCTGCAGAATCCGGACTTGCTCGACGGCGTGGTCACACCCGACTGGAAAGACATCCCCCTCGCCCCCGGCCAGGGTCCCGGTCCGGATGGCCTGAAGCCGATCATCCACGCTTTCATCGCCGCCTTCCCCGACGTGCACATCGCCATCCACGACCTGGTGCAGGTACCGGGCAAGATCGCGGTGCGCGGCGAGATCACCGGTACGCACAAGGGCGCGCTGTTCGGCATGCCGGCGACGAACAAGTTCGTCAGCTTCGGCATCCACGAATTCCACGAACTAGACGGCGACCGCATCGCGACCACCTGGCACATGGAAGACTGGTTCGGCCTGTTCCAGCAGCTCGGCCAGTTCCCTGCCCTTTGATATCCGACCGGAGAAACCCATGCAAGCAGCAAGGATCCAGGATTTCGGCAGCCACGCCGACGTCGCCACCCAGAGCATCGCATTGCCGCCACCCGGTGCCGGCGAGGCCGTGGTGCGCATCGAGGCGGCCGGCGTCAATCCGCTCGACGTCAAGATGATCGCCGGGTACATGCAGCAGGTCTTCCCGGCCGCGCTTCCCTACACCCCCGGCACCGACTTCAGCGGCGTCGTCACCTCGCTGGGCGCCGATGCGCACGGCGTCAAGGTAGGCGACCGGGTCGTGGGGCGCCGGGCGCCGGGCAGCGGCGGCGCCTTTGCCGAATACACGCTGGCGCAAGCGGATACCCTCGTCGTCGTCCCGGACGCGATGAGCTACGAGCAGGCCGCAGCCCTGCCCACGGCATTCGGCACCGCCTGGCAGGCCCTGTTCGACGCCGGCAAGCTGCGCGCCGGCCAGCGCGTGCTGGTCCATGGGGGCGCCGGCGGCGTCGGCAGCTTCGCGATCCAGCTGGCGAAACGATGCGGCGCCTGGGTCGCCGGGACGGCATCGGCGGGCAATCTCGGCCTGCTACGGGAACTGGGTGCCGACGAAGCCATCGATTACCGCGCCGACGATTTCACGCGCCTGTCCAGCGTCGATCTCGTGCTCGACACCGTGGGCGGCGAGACGCTGGCACGATCCTGGCAGGTACTGGCCGCGGGCGGCACGCTCGCCACCCTGGTCGACTTCGCGATCGCACCGCAGGCTGGCCGCAACGGCAGCTTCGTATTCTTTTCGGATGCCGCACCCGCCCTGCGCGAGGCGATGGCGATGTTCGCCGGAGGCCGCCTGCAGATCGTCATCGACAGCCTGTACCCGCTCGACCGGGCCGCGGCGGCCCTGCACAAGGTCGCGTCCCGCCACGCGCGCGGCAAGGTCGTCGTGCGCACCGTCCGCTAGAGGAGACAGAATGACTTTATCGGCAGACAGCGGCCAGGTCGTCCTGGTCACAGGCGCCGGTTCCGGCATCGGCCGGGCCGTCGCCACGGCGCTGGCCCGCGCCGGACACACGGTCTACGCCAGCATGCGCGATATCGCGGGCCGTAACCGCGAGCGGGCCGCAGACATGGACATGCTGGCCGGACGTGAAAGCTTGCACCTCCGGTGCATCGAACTGGACGTGTCGTCGGAAGCCTCCTGCCGCGCCGCGGTCGACCAGGTTTTGCTGGCATGCGGACGAATCGACGTCGTGGTGAACAATGCCGGCATGCTGATGGCCGGGCTGACCGAGGCGTTCACGCCGGCCCAGGTCGCACAAGTCATCGACACGAATGCGCTGTCCTGGCTCAGGGTCAACCGCGCCGTCCTGCCGGCGATGCGGCGCCAGGGCCGGGGGACGCTGGTGTACATCGGCAGCACGACCAGCCGCATCCACGAGCCCTTCATCGGGCCCTACGTTGCCAGCAAGGCCGCGGGCGATGCGCTGGCCGAAGTCATGGGCTTCGAGTCGAGCCCGTTCGGCATCGACAGCGTGATCGTGACCCCGGGCGCGTTTACCACGGGCACGGAACATTTCGCGCATGCGAAGGGCCCGATGGACACCGCCGTCCTTGCCCAATACGGGGGCTTGCCCGCACGCGCCGCTGGCCTGGCGGCGAAGCTCGACGCAGTCGACGCCACCCACGGCGGCCCGCTCGGGGTCGAGGCCGTCGGCGCGGCAGTCTGCCGGGTGCTGGCGCTGCCGCAGGGCGGGCGTCCGCCACGCATCACTGTCGACGCGCAGCAAAAAGGCGTCGAGGAACTCGATGCGCTGCACCAGGCAAAACAGCGGGCCTTCTTCGAACGGATGGGCCTGGACGACCTGCTGCCTAGCGCCCGGCGATGACCTCGCCCAGCGACCTGGCCTGCGGCGCGTGATGCTGCATCGCCCACCCGGCGCCGGTCACGACCAGCGTCGTCAAGACAAACGGGATGATGGTGCGCCTCACGGCCGAGCGCATCCAGTGCCGCACATCGAGCACCCGCAGCCGCCGGTACAGGCCGGCGGCCAGCAGTGCATCGACCAGGATCTCGGCAAACAGCACGGGCGCCGACCAGACCACGAACAGGGACGACAGGGCGATGCCCAGGGCCAGCAGGATCACGACGAGCGGAATCGCCCCCTCGTCGGCCTGGCCAATGGCGTCGAGCGGCTTTTCCACGATCGCCTCGAGACCGCCACCCTCTTCCGCTCCGAACTCGACATTGGCACTGGCGCCGCCGCCGTCGAAGGAGCCGCCAGCGCCTGCGACCGGCTCGGCGTGAACGCCGCCGGACGCGCTGCCGCCCGAGCCGCCGGCGCCAACCCCATCGCTTTCGAATCCGTCCAGCGACCAGCGGTCGACGTAGTCCGCTGCACTGGTGCGCAACCACAGCCATAACAGCGACAGGAAGACGATATACGCAAGGCCCATCGCCAGCAGGTAGCGCAAGGCCATCGTATCGATCCCGGCCGCCAGCATGCCGGCCGAGGCACCGAAACCTGCCAGGCCGGTCAGCGACACCAGGATGCACATCTGCACGCGCGGAAAACCGTCGCGCAGCAGCCGGGCGCGCATGCGTTGCACGGCCACGGCGCGCGTGAGGCGGCGCCGGCGGACGCGCGGTCCTGTTGCGGGTTGGGTATGGCGTGTCGAGGTGCGCGATGGTTGCCGGTTCATTGTCAGCTGCTCTCCATTGGTCCGTCTGCGACGCAGTCCAAGACATCCGGCCTCCCATGGTTAGGGCCGGCCGTCTGGCTCAGCATAGCATGTTACCAACGTGAAACAAGATGATACGTCGGCGGCCGCCTGCCCGGCATGCTCAGCGTACCGACACGCTTGTACCACCTTTCTACCGAGACAATCCTTCTGTAGGCATCCTACCCAACGCAAAATTTTTTTCTATAAAGAAGAATTTTAAATTGCTACTCAATAGCAGTTAACGATACATTGTTATCGAAATTTTTCCTAACAATGCATTCAGAAGGAGATCAACATGACATTTCGGGTCTTGAACCGTGAACACATGTGTACGTGCTGCATCCTTGTTGGCGCCTTGTATGGCGCTTTGGGCACGGCGAACGCCGGTGAAGCGGAACCAGTGAGGGGCGTACCAGTGCCGAGCGCACAGTTTGAAGACCTGAAAGGATATTATGAATTTGCAGACGGACGCCTGTTGACGATCACCGGAAGCACGTACAAGATCCGCGCTCAGCTCGATGGACGACCTGAAATTGCAATGGTACGCGTCGGCGCTTCGACGCTACAGGCTGCAGACCGTAGTTTTACCTTGATCTTCGAGCAGCAGGACAATGGGACGATTATCAATGTCGACCTTGAAGAACGGCTTGGCGAAAAGGTGAATGCACGACGCGGTTCCGCAAAACCGGCCGATTAGCATTAGCGGCACGCGGTCAACCCGCGGGCGGGACAGGCGTCACGATTCCTCGCCGCCGATGGTGTACACCTTCCCCGCCGTCGCCCCGCTCTCCCCCTTGCGTGCCCGCAGGTCGCGGTACACCGCGGCCCGCATGATCAGCATCGACACCACCGGCGCCGTCGCCAGCAAGAAGGCGCCGATGATCACCTCGTGCACCACCGGCCGCGATTGCGCCGCCGTGAACACCACCATCGACGCCAGCAGCACGCCGCCGGCACCGAGCGTGATCGTGATCGCCGGTCCGTGGATGCGCTGGTAAAAGGTACGCAGGCGCAGCAGGCCGAGGGCGCCGATCAGGACGATGGTGGCGCCAAGCGCCAGCAACAAGGCGGCGGCCAGCGCCGCCCACGATGGCAGGTCGGCAGCGGTCGTCATTCGATGATCTCCCCGCGCATCAGGAACTTGGTCATGGCGACCGTGGAGACGAAGCCGACCAGCGCGATCAGCATTGCCGCTTCGAAGAAGATCTGCGAGCCGGAGCGGATGCCGAGCACCAGCGCCAGCACCATGCCGCACATCCACAGGGTGTCCAGCGCCAGCACGCGGTCGTGCGCCGACGGCCCCACCAGCAGGCGCACGGTGCACAGCAGCATGGCGCCCAGCACGCAGGCCAGCGCATAGTTGATCGAGAGCTCAAGCAGGGTCGCCACGCGCGGCCTCCGTTTCGAAAATATTGATCAAGGGCCGCTCGTAGCGGGTCTGGATGGTATCGATCCACCATTGCGTGTCCTGCAGGTCGAACACGTGCAGCACCAGTTCGTGCCCCTCGGGCAGGATCTCGACCCAGACCGTGCCGGGCGTCATGTTGATCAGGCAGGACAGCACCGCCAGACCGTAGGGGTCGCGGATGGTCAGGGGTACCCGGATGAACTGCGAATTCACCTTCGCGTAATCGGCGAACAGGATGATGCGGCTGACGTTGAAGCAGGAGCGCACCACTTCCACGGACGCCATCGCCAGCAGGCGCGCCAGCTGCAGCGGCGCGCGCAGGCGCGGGTAGCCGAGCGGTTGCAGCCTGCGGCCCAGCAGCGGCGCCGCGATGCCGACCAGCACGCCGAGCAGCAGGTGCGCCGGCTCGATGCTCTGGTTCAGCAGCAGCCACAGGATGCACAGGCCGAGCGAGACCAGCGGGAAAGGCAGCCAGCGCGTCATGATGGCACCTCCACGGCGGCGGCAGGCGAAGGCACGGCGGGGTGCCCCAGCACGCGCTCGATATAGTCGGCGGGACGGTGGATGCCTTCGCTGGCGCGGCCCAGGTAGCTGAAGATCGGCCCGGCCTCGACCGTCATGAAGCCGGACAGCGCCAGCAGGAATACCACCGGCACCACCTCCGATCGGTGCAGCCTGGGCGGCAGCGCCTTGGTGGCCCAGAAGGTGCGCACGCCGAAGCGCAGCATCGCCATCACCGCCGCCAGGCCCGAACCCAGCACCAGCGCCATCAGCGCCCAGGCGGTACCGGGAATGGTGCCGCCGGACGGATTGAGCAGCGCATGGAACATGCCGAACTTGGCGACGAAGCCGGACAGCGGCGGCAGCCCGGCGATCATCAGCGTACAGGCGGCGAAGGCCAGCGCCAGGAAGGCCAACGCCGCCGGCACGCCCTGCCCCAGCGGCTCGTCGGGCTTGTCCTCGACCGCGTAGGCTTCCATCGTCACCGCCAGGATGGCCGCTCCCGGGGTGCGGATGCGCTCGATCAGTTCGACCAACAGCAGGAAGGCGGCGATCGCCAGCGTCGAGCCGACCAGGTAGTACAGGCCGGCCGTGACCAGCGAAGCCTGGCCGTAGCCGATCACCGCCAGCAGCGTGCCCGAGGACACGATCGCGCCGTAGCCCGCCATGCGCCCGGCGCTGCCGGTGGACAGCATGCCGGCGGCGCCGAACAGGATGGTGGCGGCGCCGCCCCACAGCAGCGCATCGTAGCTCCAGCCGCCCGGAAACCATAACAACCACAGCCGCAGGATGGCGTAGGTACCAACCTTGGTCATCAGCACCAGCATCGCCGCCACCGGCGGCGACGCGGCGGCGTAGGTGGTCGGCAGCCAGAAGCCGAGCGGCCACATCGCGCTCTTGATTAAAAAGGCGAGCGCCAGCACGCTGGCGCCGATCTGCACCAGGCCGAGTTCCGGCGCGGCCAGCCTGGCGATCTTGGCAGCCAGGTCGGCCATGTTGAGGGTGCCGGTGGCGGCGTAGATCAACGCCGCCCCGAGCAGGAACAGCAGCGAGGCCGCCAGGTTGACGGCGATGTACTGCATGCCGGCGCGCAGGCGCTCGGCGTTGTACCCGTGCAGCAGCAAGCCATAGGACGAGGCCAGCATCACCTCGAAGAACACGAACAGGTTGAACAGGTCGTGCGTCAGGAAGGCGCCGTTGATCCCCATCAGCAGGAACTGGAACAGGGTGTGGAAATGCACCCCGATGCGGCCCCAGCGCTGCTGTGCGAACAGCAGCGCGGCCAGCGCCAGCAGCGCGGTCAAGAGCAGCATCAGCGCCGCCAGGCGGTCGGCCACCAGTGCGATGCCGAACGGCGCCGCCCAGTTGGCCGCCAGGTAGACGCCGATGCCGCCCTGCCAGTAGCCGCCATCGGTCATCGCCACCAGCACCAGCGCGCTGGCCAGCATGCCCAGCACGGAGAGGTAGCCGAGCGCCAGCTTGAGGCGGTGCCAGCCCTGGGTCAGCGGCGCCATGGCGGCGCCGCACAGCAGCGGCAGCAGCACCGGCACCAATATCAGTTGGTCGAGTGCCCTCATGCTTCGGGCTCCCGGCCGTCGACGTGGTCGGTGCCGGTCAGGCCGCGCGCGCCGATCATCACCACCAGGTACAGGGCGGTGGTGGCGAAGCCGATCACGATCGCAGTCAGCACCAGCGCCTGCGGCAGCGGATCGGCCAACGCGGCCGGATCGACCGGCGTACCTGCAGGGGTGAGCGGTGGCTTGTCGACCCACAGCCGGCCCATGGCGAAAATGAACAGGTTGACGGCGTACGACATCAGCATCAGCCCGGCCAGCACCTGGAAACTGCGCGGGCGCAGCACCAGCCAGATGCCGGCGGCGAACACGATCCCGATCGCGAGGGACATGACGGCTTCCATTACAAAATCTCCTTGGTCGGCGGCAGCGCCGACGGCAACGCGGCGCGGGCGGCGGCCACCGGCATCCGGTGGCTGCGCAGCGACTGGTGCGCCAGCGCCACCAGAATCAGCATGGTGGCGCCGACCACCACCAGGAACACGCCGAGGTCGAACACGAAGGCGCTCGGCACGTGGATCTCGCCCAGCAGCGGCAGCGCCAGGTGCGCCGTGTGGCTGGTCAGGAAGGGGTAGCCGAGCAGCCAGGCGCCGAGGCCGGTGCCGCAGGCCGTGGCCAGGCCCCAGGCGATCCAGCGGTGCGGGCGCAGGCGCAAGTGGTCTTCGACCCAGTCGGTGCCGGCCACCATGTACTGCACGATCAGCGCGGTGGCGAAGATCAGGCCGGCGACGAAGCCGCCGCCCGGCATGTTATGCCCGCGCATGAAGAAATAGACGGCGATGACGCCCATCACCGGCAGCAGGAAGCGCATGTACACGCCGGCTACCAGCAGATATCCGCCGTTCGCCTGCCCGGCCGGCGACTGACTCACGGCCGGATCGACGTCGCTGGCCTGCTGCACAGGAATCGGGACGCTCTCGCGCGCCGGGCGGAAGCGCCGCAGCAGCGCGTACACGGTCAGCGCGACCGCGCCCAGCACGGTGATCTCGCCCATCGTGTCGAAGCCGCGGAAGTCGACCAGCAGCACGTTGACGACGTTGGCGCCGCCGCCTTCGGTCAGCGCGCGCAGGATGTAGAAATCGCTGATGGTGTCGACCGCCGGCCGCGTCAGCACGGCGTAGCTGACGGCAGCCAGCCCGAGGCCGCCGGCCGCCGCCAGCAGCAGGTCGCGCGTACGGCGCCACCGCGTGCTCGCGGGGGCCGGGCCCGACAGCGCTTGCGGCCGGGCGCGCGGCGGCAGCCAGCGCAGCCCGAGCAGGATCAGCACCGTGGTAACGGTTTCCACCATCAGTTGGGTCAGCGCCAGGTCGGGCGCCGACAGCCACAGGAAGGTGATGCTGGTGACGACGCCGGTGCCGCCGACCAGCGCCAGCGCGGCCAGCCGGTGGTACTTGGCCTTGACCGCCGCCGCCACCGCGCAGCCGGCGCCGATCAGCCACAGCGCCGCGAACGGCAGGTCGATGGCGCCCGGGTCGAAGGTCGGCAGGCCGGGCAGCGGCGCCGCCAGCAGCAGCGGCGCCAGCACCAGCATGGCGACGATGGCGCGGAACTGCGGCTGCAGGCGCCGGGTGCCGGTCCAGCGCATCAGGGTATCGGCCGCCACGCCCAGCGCCAGCATGCAGGTCTCGTAGGCTTGCGCACCCTTCAGGCGGTGCAGCACCGGCACCTTGCTGCGGTCGCGCAGGTTGGCGCGGCGGCGCAGGAAGATATAGAACACCAGGCCCCCGGCCAGCGCCCCGGCGCTCATCGCCAGCGGCAGGTTGAGGCCGTGCCAGATCGCCAGGTCGTACTCGGGCATGCGTACGCCGAGGATGGCGTGGGCCGCCACCGCCAGCACGTCGCCCACGGTGCGCTGCGGCAGCACGCCGACCGCGATGCATAGCAGCACCAGGCATTCGACCGGGAAGCGCATCCAGCGCGGCGGCTCGTGCACGGGATGATCGATCTCCTGCGTCAGCGGTCCGAAGAACACGCTGATGAAGCGCAGCGAATAGGCCACGCTGAAGATACCCATCAGGGTCGCCGCGACCGCCATCGACCAGTCCTCGGTACCGCCCACCAGCGCCGCCTCGGTGAAGAACATCTCCTTCGACAGGAAACCGTTCAGCAGCGGCACCCCGGCCATGGCGGCGCTGGCGACGATGGCCAGCGCCGCCGTGCGCGGCATCGCCCGGCGCAGGCCGCGCAGGACGCGCATGTCGCGGGTGCCGGTCTCGTGGTCGACGATGCCGACCGCCATGAACAGCGAGGCCTTGAACACCGCGTGGTTCATGGTGTGGAACACGGCCGCGACCACCGACAGCGGCGTGCCGATCCCCAGCAGCACCGTGATCAGGCCGAGGTGGCTGATGGTCGAATACGCCAGCAAGCCCTTCATGTCGTGCTGGAAGATGGCGAAGAAGGAACCGATCAGCATGGTGCAGACGCCGGCGCCGCCGATAATCCACGTCCATTCCGGGGTCCCGGACAGTACCGGCCACAGGCGCATCAGCAGGAAGATGCCGGCCTTGACCATGGTGGCCGAGTGCAGGTAGCTCGAGACAGGGGTCGGCGCCGCCATCGCGTGCGGCAGCCAAAAGTGGAATGGGAATTGCGCGCTCTTGGTCAGTGCGCCGAGGGCGATCAGGATCAGCGCCGGCAGGTACAGCGGATCCTGCTGGATGCGCCCGGCGGCGGCCAGCACCACGTCGAGATCGTAGCTGCCGGCGATGTGGCCCAGGATCAGCATCCCGGCCAGCAGGCACAGGCCGCCGGCCGTGGTTACCGTGAAAGCCATGCGGGCGCCGCGGCGCGCATCGTTGCGCTCCTGCCAGTAGCCGATCAAGAGGAACGAGGCCAGGCTGGTCAGCTCCCAGAACACCACCAGCTGGATCAGGTTCCCGGACAGGACCACGCCCAGCATGGCGCCCATGAAGGCCAGCATGTAGGCAAAGAAACGCGCCACCGGATCGCGCTGCGACATGTAGTAGCGCGCGTACAGCAGCACCAGCAGGCCGATGCCGAGCACCATGACCGTGAACAGCCAGGCCAGCCCGTCCATGCGCCAGACGATCTCGAGGCCGAACTGGGGCAGCCAGGCAAAGCGCTCGCTCACGATCTCGCCGGTGCGGATGTGGCCGAACTCGGAAATGGCCAGCACCAAGGCCGCGAGCGTGGCGGCGCCCGCCACCGCGGCCGGCCGCAGGCGCGAGCCGGACGGCATGCACACAGCGAGAAAGGCGCCGCAAAAGGCCAGGATGGGAATGAACGGAAGCGTCGACATCAGGACGGAACCGATGCTGGCGGTCGCGAGGGAGTGAAAGCGTCGGGCATGCCAGTGTGATGTATATATATAGAATGTAGTTATTCTACTGGCAATATTCCCGAAGCTGCCACGCGTTACTTCAGGGCATCATCGCAGCTGCAGCCAGAACTTGCGCACGCCCTCTTCCTCGTCCAGCGGCCCGACCGTGAATCCCAGCTTCTTGACCAGCCCGATCACCGGCGCATTCTGCGGCAGCGCCTCGCCCACGATCTCGCGCGTGCCGCGCGCGCGGCAGTAGGCAATCAGCTTGTTCATCAGCATCACGCCCAGCCCCTTGCCCTTCAGGTCGGAGCGCACCGTCACCGCGAATTCGGCGCTGAGGTTGTCCGGATCGGCCACCACCCGGCCCACGGCCAGGGTCTCGCCGATACCCTCGGCGTTGGGACGGGTGGCGATGAAGGCCATCTCGCGGTCGTAGTCGATCTGGGTGAAGCGCGCCAGCTGGGCCGGCTGCAGCTCGCGCACGCGCACGAACATGCGGTAGCGCACGTCGTCTGGCGTCAGCGCATTGAAAAAGGCGATGTGGGCCTGGCCATCCTCGGGACGGATCGGACGCAACAGGATCTGCCCGCCATCCCAGTCCACGGTTTCCTCCAGCTCGGCCGGATAGGGGCGGATCGCCAGGCGGTCAAGGGTGCTGCGGGCGGGATTGCCGGCGCGGTCGGCCATGGCGATGCGCATGCGCGCGTCGAGCACCACGGCGCCGCGGCTGTCGGCCAGCAGCGGGTTGATGTCGAGTTCGACGATTTCCGGCACCTCGGCCACCAGCCGCGCCACCTGCACCAGCACCGCGGCGATCGCATCCATGTCGGCCGCCGGGTGGTTGCGGTAGCCGGCCAGCTGGCGCGCCACCCGGGTACGGTCGATCAGGTCGCGCGCCAGCACCGTGTTCAGCGGCGGCAGCGCCACCGCATGGTCGCCCGCCACCTCCACCGCCAGCCCGCCCTGGCCAAACAGGATCACCGGTCCGAACACCGGGTCGGTGGCGGCGCCGGCGATCAGTTCGTGGGCCTCGGGGTTCCTGGCCATCTCCTGCACGATGAAGCCGTTCAGGCGCGCATCCGGCCGCAGCTCCGCCAGGCGGCGCCGCATGCGCTCAGTGGCCGCGCGCACCGCTTCCGGCGAGTCGAGGTCGAGGGTGACGCCGCCGACGTCGGATTTCTGGGCGATGTCCGGCGACAGGATCTTGACCGCCACCGGGAAGCCGAGCACCGAGGCCGCCCGCACCGCCTCCTCGGGCGTGGCGGCGGACAGCGTCGGCACGGTCGGGATGCCGTAGGCGTCCAGGATCGCCTTGGTCTCGGGGTCGGACAGCAGGTAGTGGCCGCGCGCCAGCGCCGTGCGCACCAGGGCGCGCGCCCGTTCGCGGTCCGGTTCGCCGTCGCCGACGGTGGCCGGGACTTGCATCAAGAGGGTCTGGTTGCGGCGGTAATCGACGATCTGCAGGAAGCCGTTCACGGCTTCCTCGGGCGTGCGGTAGGCCGGTATCCCGGCCTCGGCCGTGATGGTGCGCGCCGCCACCACCGATTGCCCACCCAGCCAGCAGGCCAGCAGGTTGCGCGACGAGGACTTGGCCAGCGGCGCCAGCGCGCGCGCCACGTCGGCCGGATCGACCACGGCATTCGGCGCGTGCACGATCAGCACGGCGTTGGCGTCCGGGTCCTTCAGCAGCACCTCGACCGCATCGCGGTAGCGCTCGGGCGGGGCGTCGCCGCGCAGGTTGAGTTCACCGCTGCCGCTCCATTCGGGCACCAGCTCGCGCAGGCGGCGCACGGTGTCTTCGCTCAGCCTCGCCTGCAGGCCGCCGCCGTACTGCAGCGCGTCCTGGGCCAGCAGCACCGGACCGGCGCCATTGCCGAGGATGGCCAGGCGCTCGCCGTACAGCGGCTTGGCGCGCGCCAGCGTCTCGACCGCGGCGAACAACTGGCCGGTGGTGTAGGCGCGCAGCATGCCGGCACGGCGGATCGCGGCGTCGTAGACGTCGTCCGGCCGCGCCAGCACGCCCGACAGGCAGGCGGCGGCCGTCGCCGCTTCGATCGAGCGGCCGGCCTTCAGCATCAGCGTCGGCTTGCTGCGCGCCGCCGCCCGCGCCGCCGACATGAACTTGCGCGCGTAGCGCAGGCTCTCCACGTGCAGCAGGATGGCGCCGGTGCCGGGGTCGCTGGCGAGGTAGTCGAGCACGTCGCCGAAGTCGACGTCGGCCGACTCGCCCAGCGACATGAAGCTGGAAAAGCCGATGCCGCGCGTACGGGCCCAGTCCAGCACCCCGGTCATCATGGCGCCCGATTCGGAGACAAAGGCGATCCGCCCCGACGCAGCGCCGCCGGCCGCGATGCTGGCGTTCAGGCCGATGCCGGGCGCCAGCAGGCCGGAGCTGTTGGGACCGAGGATGCGCAGCAAGTAGGGATTGGCGGCGTCCAGCATCGCCTGCTTGAGCGAGCGGCCGCGCAGGTCGCGCGCGCTGGACAGGCCGGCCGTCATCACGACCGCGGCGCGGGTGCCGAGCTCGCCCAGCGCGCGCACGATGGCGGGCACCGTGGCCGGCGGGGTGCAAATGATGGCCAGCTCCGGCGCCTGCGGCAGGTCGGCGACGTCGCCCCAGACGCGCTGGCCGCCGAGGGTGGCGTACTTGGGATTGACCGGGAACAGCGTGCCCTTGAAGCCGCCCTCCAGCAGGTTGCGCCAGACCGTGGCGCCGACGCTGCCGGGACGCTCGGACGCCCCGACCAGGGCCACCGATTTCGGCGCGAGCAGTTGTCGCAGGTTCCGTACGCTCATCCAGAGACTCCTTAGGGCCGCACCCAGCCGTGCAAGGGCTATCGTAGCAAATTGGCTACACTGGCGGCCACATATATCAAGCACAGGGCATGAAAATGACGGAAACCAAGGACGAAGAGGCCGGCGAAAAGAGCGGCTCGAAGACAGTGATCTACGCGGCAATCGCCTCCAACCTCGGCATCGCCGCCGCCAAGTTCGTGGTGGCGGCAATCACAGGCAGCGCCGCGATGGCTGCCGAAGGCATCCACTCGGCGGTCGACACGGGCAATGAATTCCTGCTGCTGATCGGCGAGCACACCAGCGCCAAGCCGGCCGACGCCAAGCACCCCTTCGGCTACGGCAAGACCCTGTATTTCTGGGCGCTGATCGTGGCGCTGAGCGTGTTCTCGCTGGGCGGCGGCCTCTCGATCTACCATGGTATCGACGCCCTGCGCCATCCGGAGCCGCTGCAGGACCCGATGTGGAACTACATCGTGCTGGGCGTCTCGGCGCTGTTCGAGGGCTACAGCTGGAACGTGTCGCGGCGCGAATTGAACAAGGTACGCAAGCCCGGCACCTCGCTGTGGCAGACGGTTCGCGCCAGCAAGGACGCGTCGGTATTCACCGTCTTCATCGAGGATTCGGCGGCGCTGCTCGGCCTGGCCATCGCGGCGCTCGGCATTTTCCTGGGCCACCTGTTCGACAACCCCTACTTCGACCCGGCCGCGTCGGTGCTGATCGGCCTGCTGCTGGTCGGCGCCGCCTTCACGCTGGCGCGCGAGACCGGGGCGCTGCTGGTCGGCGAAAGCATCGGCCCCGAGGCCACGCGCCGCGTGCGCGCCATCTTCGACAACGATCCCGACATCCAGACCGTCAGCAAGCTGATGTCGATGCAGCTGGGCCCCGACGAGGTGCTGCTGACCGCGGCCGTGCAATTCAAGCGCGGCATGCGCATCGACGAGGTCGAGGGGGCGATCGCGCGCCTGGAAAAGGCGGTATCGGCCATCTATCCGCAGATCCAGCACATCTATTTCGAATCGGGGGCGCTGCGCTCGGCGATGCACTAGGGTCGCCTGCTCAGCGGCAAGACACGGCATCGATCTATTAAGGCATATATCCCCATGAGATTAGTTGGCATTTTCCTCTACCTGACCTTGGAGATTTCGAGACCGACACAGCGCTTTTGTTTAGAAGCCAGGCACGATTTATCTGTCATTTCGTGCAGCAGTATGTAGCTGCCCGCAAAATCCAAGCCTATGGTTTCAAAAGGATTTGCGTAGGGTGCAAGACTGTTGCGTCCGAACTGAATTTCAAGAACTCTTAAAATGTGCTGGTCGTGGAGGTGCCATTTGAAATTGTGGAGTATGAAAACAATAGAGAGGAAGATCTGCCAGAATACTTTATCGGAATGGCCGTCTGTTAAAGTAACTAAGACAATCCAGGCCGAATTTTAGCTATCGCTTACATTTGCGGCCTAGACTGTAATAACAGGATGCACTGATGAACGACCAAATCTCTACCGTATTACGCACCGAGCATACGGGGCTGACAGTCGCCTCAATAGATGGCGTACTTGATTTCTGGACTGAAGTTCTCGGCTTTAAACTCGTTTACCGCAAAGAGCTTGGCGGTGGGCACGCGATGGAACAAGTAGTCGGTGTGCCGGGGGCTTATTTAAGAAATGCTCTCCTGGAGGGCCCCGATGGATACAGAATTGAGCTGCTCGAGTACGACTCACCAGAAGACCGCTTGATTTTGAAGCAACGTCCATGTGATGTTGGCTCGGCTCATTTGGCGTTTGCCGTGACCGATCTGCGCGGAATGCTAAATCGTATGCGCCCTTATGGATGGACGGCAACCGGCGAACCGCAAACCGCGCCTAGCGGAACAATCTTGGTCTATACCCGAGGACCTGACGGACACACTATTGAACTTATGCAGCATCCTGAGTGAAATACCTCTCTGCGCTCAGGGCTTCCGAAACACGATCGCATGCTGGATCGGCAGCGATTCGATGCTCCGTTCCCACTTCAGGCCATGCGCCGTGGCTTCGCGCCGTACCTGCACTTCGCTCATCTTATGCAGCGGCTTGATCGCGACTGCCGGATCCTCGGCCCGATATTCGACGAAGACGACGCGCCCGCCCGGCTTCAAGGCGTCGACGATGCTGTCGAGGACCTCCGACGGATAGGCCAGCTCGTGATAGACATCGACCATGATTGCCAAGTCGACGCTGGCCGGCGGCAGTTTGACGCTGGTGTCGCTACCCAGCACCGACACCACGTTGCGCACGCCGCGCTTGGCCATCTGGCGGTCGAGCATGCTGACCATTTCCGGCTGCACGTCGACTGCATACACGCGTCCGCTGGGACCCACCTGTTTCGCCAGCTGCCAAGTGTAGTAGCCGGTGCCGGCGCCGATATCGGCCACCGTCATGCCGGGCCCCAGTGCCAGTTCCCGCAGAAGCAACTCCGGCCGCTCTTCGCGTGCGCGGCTTTCGCGCTCGAGCCATTGGGCGCCCTCCCATCCCATCACGCCGGCGATCTCGCGGCCCATGTAGCGCTTGCCGATGCCATCGCGGCTGGGTACAACGCGTTCATAGCGCGAATCGGTGGAAGCTGCCTGTGCCGCGGCATCGACATCGGCGGATGACGGCAGCGTCACAGCCGACAGGCAGGCCAGCAGGACCGATAGCGTACGTTGAGCGAGGGACGTGCGGTAATTGCGGGAGCGGGTGCGGTGCATGATCGGTTTCCGTAAGAAGTCGTTGCCTGCAATGACGCCGGCAAAGCTTGCCGTGCCTGGAAATGCTCAGTGTAGCGGCGTTTGGCTGCCCGGAGTGCATTGGCTACATCCGAATTTCCTGGTCACGTCGCGTTGACTGGACAGGTGCCGTCGATCGAATTGGGCGTATCCGAAGATGTCTGGTACGAAGAACCGCCAGAGTGCGCACCTGGACTTTGCGCATCGTTACACAGCAGAGCAGAAACACGCCGTTCTGCATTTCTTGCAGTCGTATCTGAACCCAGGCCTTTTAGCTGACACTGAACAGGTGACGCGCTCGATTAAGCGATGGTCCGCTGGCTGACATGTGTGCTGCGCGGCCTATCAAGCCCCTGCAAAGCAAGCCGGTCTCAATCGAAAGGCCGCCCTTGGCCAAAGGCTGCAGCAGCAAACCGCTCTCCCATCTGCGTGTGCGTCGCGCCATCCGGATGCAGGGCGTCGGGCAAGGGCATGCGGGTATGGTCGTCGTCGCCGTACAGAATCCGCCCGTCCAGGTAATGGATGTGCGGGTCGCTGATGCGCCGTTGGGCCACGATGTTCTCGAGCGCGGCGCGGATGGTCTCCAAGGTCAGCTTGTCCGCCGCAGCGTCCTCGGCCCTGCCGGTGGCCTGGAATGCCAGTTGTCCGCCCGAGAAAACGGCCGCCGAAGGACCGGGCGTCGCTTCGTGGATCGGACAGAGGATGGGCGACACGACCAGAAGCGGTGTCGTCTCGTGGCCTTCACGGACCGTATCCAGAAAGCCATGCACGGCCGGACCAAAACCGCGCAGACGCATCAGATCCATGTTGACGAGGTTGATCCCGAGCTTGAGGCTGATGAAATCGGCCTGCTGGTCCCTGATCGTACGCGCAAGGAATGGATCGAGCAGCGCACCGCCGCCAAAGCCCAGGTTCAGCAGATCGACGCCGGCAAGACGAGCCGCGACGGCGGGCCAGATGCCCGTTGGATGCTGGGCGTTGGAGCCATGGCTGATCGAGCTGCCGTGATGCAGCCATCGTTTGCGGCCATCGTGCCCGCACGCTTCCAGCGCGGCGTTGGTGCGCAAGGTGGAGAGCGCGGTGGGCTCGTCGTGAGGCAGCCAGATTTCCACGTCCTTGATGCCTGCCGGAAGATCGGTGAAGCGCAACAGACCGGGCTCGCCATCCTCGACCTCGACCTGCGGCACCGTGCCCGAAGACCAGGCCGAAGGATCGATGCGCAGGATACGTCCGCCGGGGATCGTGCCTTGCCTGGCCAGGCGCCCGTCGATCACCAGGTCGTAAGTGCCGGCCGGGCGCGGCGGCAGGCCGACGTAGACACGCCTGGTCGGCAAGGCGACCAACTCGATCGAGGTTGCCTCCGTACAAAAACAAATGCGCACCCCCGAGGGCTGCGCCTCCACCATCAGTAACTGCGGATCGGTGCATTGTCTGCGTGCCCACGCTGGCAAGCGGTGCGGCACGATTCCGTGGGGCGTGTCCTCGAGCTCGATCCAGCCCCGAAGCAGCGCTGCGGTGACGGGTGTGCTGATCCATTGTCCGGGTGATGGCGTCATCGACCTGCTTTCATTTTTTGAGCGAACAAAGCATGGCATGCAGCACGTCGAGCGTCATGTGCCAGGATGCCTGTGGCAAAGGGAGGCTGTGGCTGAAGCTGCCAGCCGACTCGAGCATCGTAAAGCCGAGGAACACGCTGCCGAGCAGACGAATCGCATGGATTTGCATGCTCTCGTCGAGTTCATAGCCATGCAGGACGGCCCGCATTGCCTGCGCGATCCTGATCCCGCCGCTGCACGCAGCTGACTCGCCATCGAGCGGATGGCGGGTGGCGGCGAAGAGTCCGGGGTGATCCCTGGAAAAATCCCGATGCGCCTCGGCAAGCGCGATCAAGGCGTCTCGGCCGGCGCGGCCGGCAATCGCATCCGCAATCCGGTCGGCCAACTTGTCCAAGGCATGCAGCGCGATGCGGACCCTGATGTCGTTTGCGCTCGCCACATGCGAATACAGGCTCGCGACTTTCACATCGAATTGCTTCGCCAGCGCGCTGGGAGTCACGGCCTCGAATCCGGACATATCCGCCAGCTTCGCGCCCGCCTCGATCAAGCGATCGATTGTCAATCCCGCCCTCGCCATAGCACCTCTTCCTAATATCATTAGCATAATACCTAAGCATATTAGGTTTGTCGATCGTAACTGCCGAGCCTCACGGTAGGCGCTGGAGCAAACTGCATGAGTCGTTCACGACTAGACATGCTCGTGCCTGGCGACCGGATGCGATGGCCGGCCCATGCTAGAATAATCGCGTGAAACGCATCCATCGCTCATTGCTCGTCTGGCTGCTGTTGCTGGCGCTGCCCTTCCAGGGCTTCGCCGCGGCAGGCATGCTGGCGCGTGGGCCGTCGATGTCGATGCCGATGCACGAGCTGGTCGATGCGCACGCGGCCACGCCGATGGCCAAGACCATGGAAGAGCATGGCGGCCATTGCGCCGGCCATGCACAGCAGGCCGGTCAACTGCATGCCGGTCAGCAGCACGACGCGCCGCCCCAGCAGGACGGGCACCACGGCGGCAAGGCCGGTGCCTGTGCCGACTGCTGCGCCGGCGCGGCGATGGCGCCGGCAGTGCTGCCGGCGCTGGTGCTGGCGCCCCCTCACTTCATCTCGATTCCCTTCCGCGCCGGCCACGTGCCGAGCGTCGACCCCGCGCTGCCCGAGCGCCCGCCCCGGACCGTCCTCGCCTGACTCCGCGCGCCGCCGCCTTTGGCCGGCGGCTGTTCCCACGCATCGTCGAACGAGGTTTTCATGCATTCCGCATACCGTATCGCGCTGGCCGCCTGTGCCTGCGCGTGGCTGCTGCCGGCAGCCGACTCACTGGCCCAGTCAGCGGCCCCTATCCTGACCGGCGCCGCCGATCCCGGGGCCAGCGTGCCCGCCACCACTTACCAACCCGCCATCGGCTACCGGCCCGAAGCGGGAATCGACACGCCGCCCGACCGCAACTGGGCCGCGAGCAATGCCACCGTCGCCGCCTACAACTCGATGTCGCTGACCATGAAAATGAAGGGCATGCACGCGCCGGCAGCCACCGCGCCAACCGACCCGCATGCCGGGCATGCCGCGGCTGCCGTGCCCGCTGAACACGCCGAACATACCGGTCACGCCATGCATGGCGGCCCTGCGCACCACGTCGATGCCGCCGCCCGGCCGGCAGCGCCACCCGCGGAGTCGCCATGAGGACCGGGCCGCAACGCAGCGCCGCCGGCGCGGCAATCGCAACGGCGGCGGCATTGCTGCTGGCCGGCTGCGCCACGGTCGCCCCGGACGGCGGCTTCGGCGCGGTGGCCGCCGGCACCCGCGCACGCATCGGTGCCGAGCCGCGCATCGCCCGCGATGAAGCATCCGCGCGCGCCCTGCAGCAGAAAGTGCGCACGATGCTCGCCTCCCTGCTCGACATGGATGGCGCCGTACGCGTCTCCCTCCTGAACAACCCCGGGCTGCAGGCCAGCTACTGGCAGGTCGGCATCGCCCAGGCCGACCTGGTGCAGGCGTCGCGCCTGCGCAATCCGGGGCTGGGGTTCAGGCGCGTCGGCGGCGGTGGCGACATCGAGATCGAACGCAGCCTGACGGTTGACCTGGCCGGCATCCTGACCCTGCCGCTGGCATCGCGCCTGGAGGCGCGCCGCTTCGAGCAAATCAAGCTGGATGTCGGCTACGCCATCGAACAGCATGCGGCGCAGACCCGCCGCGCCTGGGTCGAGGCAGTGGCGGCCAGCCAGGCGCTCGACTATGCGCGCCGGGTCGATGCCGCCGCCCAAGCCAGCGCCGAGCTGGCCGGCCGCATGACCAGGGCCGGCAACATGAACGGGCTCGAACTGGCGCGCCAGCAGCTGTTCCAGGCCGAGACCGCAGCCACGCTGGCGCGTAGCAGCAAGCAGGCTGTGGTCGCGCGCGAACACCTGACCCGCCTGCTGGGCCTGTGGGGCCAGGACGCCCACTACACGCTACCGCCCCACCTGCCCGAGCTACCGGCGGCGCCGGCCGAGCTGCCCGCAATCGAACGCATCGCGCTCGAACAGCGCCTCGACGTGCGCGCCGCCCGGCTCGACGCCGAGGCCACCGCCGCCAACCTCGGCCTGACCCGCGCCACTCGCTTCGTCAACGCGCTCGAGGTCGGCGCCGCCAGCAAGAGCGAAAGCGGCCAGCCGCATGAACACGGTTATGAACTGAGTATCGAACTGCCGCTGTTCGACTGGGGCGGGGCGCGTAGCGCCAAGGCCGAAGCCATCTATATGCAGGCCGTCAACCGCGTGGCCCAGGCGGCGGTGACGGCGCGCAGCGAGGCGCGCGCCGGCTATCTCGGCTACCGCAACGCCTGGGAGGTGGCGGCGCACTACCGCGACACCATCATCCCGCTGCGCAAGCGCATCTCCCAGGAAGTGCTGCTGCGCTACAACGGCATGCTGGCCAGTTCGCTGGACCTGCTGGCCGATTCACGCGAGCAGGCAAACGCCGTTTCCAGCTACATCGACGCACTGAAGGACTTCTGGCTGGCGCATACCGATCTCGAGGCCGCGCTCGGCGCCCGCACCGGCGCCCAGAGCGCGCAAAGCGCAGCGACGGACAGCACAGACACGCACAAGGAACACGCAGAATGACATCACGCAGGCATTTCATCACCGGCGCGGCGACCCTGGTCGCCGCCGCCGCCGTCACCAAGGCCGGCGCAGCCGGCATCCCCGAGGCACCAGTGGCACCGTCGGCGGCCACCGTTCCGCCCCCGCCGCCGCCCAACGGCCGGCCCTACAACCCAGTCGTCACCCTGAACGGCTGGAGCCTGCCCTGGCGCATGAAGGACGGCGTCAAGGAATTCCACCTGGTGGCCGAGCCGGTGGTGCGCGAGATCGCGCCCGGCATGAAGGCCAACCTGTGGGGTTACAACGGCCAGAGCCCGGGGCCCACCATCGAAGTGGTCGAAGGCGACCGCGTGCGCATCTTCGTCACCAACAAACTGCCGGAAGTGACCAGCATCCACTGGCACGGCCAGTTCCTGCCGAACGGCATGGACGGCGTCGCCGGCCTCAACCAGCCCGCGATCGCGCCCGGCAAGACCTACGTCTACGAATTCGTCGCGCGCTATGCCGGCACCTTCATGTACCACCCGCATGCCGACGAGATGGCGCAGATCGGCATGGGCATGATGGGCTTCTGGGTGACGCACCCGAAAGACCCGCGCCAGCATGCGGTCGACCGCGACTTCGTGTTCCTGCTGAACGCCTACGACATCGACCCCGGCGCCTACACGCCCAACGTCAACGAGATGCTCGACTTTAATATCTGGACCATCAACAGCCGCGTCTTCCCCGGCACCGACCCGATGGTGGTGCGCAAGGACGACCGGGTGCGCATCCGCATGGGCAACCTGTCGATGACCAACCACCCCTTCCACATCCACGGCCACCGCTTCGAGGTCACCGGCACCGACGGCGGCTGGATTCCGCCGGCGGCGCGCTGGCCGGAAGTCACGGTCGACATCGGCGTCGGCCAGATGCGCGCCATCGAATTCGTGGCCGACGCCCCCGGCGACTGGGCCTTCCATTGCCACAAGTCGCACCACACGATGAATGCCATGGGCCACGACGTGCCGAACCTGATCGGCGTCGACCACCGCGGCGTGGCGAAGCAAATCAACGACCTGGTGCCGGGCTACATGGTCATGGGCGACAAGGGCGGCTCGATGGGCACCATGAAGATGCCGCTGCCCGAGAACACGCTGCCGATGATGGATGGCACCGGCCCGTTCGGCCCGATCGAGATGGGCGGCATGTTCACCATGATCAAGGTGCGCGAGGGCCTGGCGCGCGGCGATTACCGCGATCCGGGCTGGTACAAGCATCCGGCAGGAACCGTGGCGCGCGAGTGGACCGGCGCCGCGCCGGAGCCGGTGCGCGCAGCAGTTACGCCGGCAGCGCCGGGCGAGACGGTGGGAACGGCCAAGCGCGGCGGCGGCCACGGCGGGCACTAGAAGCCGGCGTAGGGTGGACGGCTCCGCCGTCCACGCGTTCAAGCAGTGCCAGCGCAGAGCGAACGCAAGCAAAAAGTTCCCGCACACTTCTGATTCCGGCTAAGCGCCGCCCATTCCTCAGGCATAAACTCCCCTCGCATGACAATCAGGGAACCTGCCATGAGCCTGACCACGCGCCTACTCGAGAACCTGCAACTCCCCAGGAAACCGCGCGACGACGACGGCGGGCCTTCGGCGACACCGGCGACGCCGCGCCAGGCACCGCCCGCGATGTCCTTGGGCGACCAGATCAACATCGTTCACACCGCCCTGTTCGGCTGGCCCTGCGACCAGCTCACCCCGATCGACGACTATCTCGCCTGCGACAACATCCACCAGGTCGGCCTGAAGATGCTCGATTCACGCCGCTTCCGGTGGGACATACGCGACAAGATCGGACTCTGGCCCGACAACAAATGGGTGATGACGGAGTTCCGCGGCCTGAAGGTCTGGGTCAACCTGTTCGACGGCTTCGTCTCGTTCGGCGTCCTGCACGGCAACTGGGAAAACCCCGAAGCCGACTTCATGCTGTCCTGGCTGAAACCCGGCGACGGCGTCATCGATGCCGGCGCCAACATCGGCGTGTTCACGCTGCAGGCGGCGCGCGCGGTCGGCCCGGGCGGCAAGGTGCACGCCTTCGAACCCATGAAGACCACCTTCGGCATGCTGGCGCGCAGTGTCGAAGCCAACGATTTCGGGGCGCGCTGCGTGCTGTACAACGAAGGCCTCGGCGCCGCCGAGGGCGACGGCGCCTTCCACATGAGCATGCACCTGACCAACCCGGGCAGCTCGTACATCACGATGGACGGCGCGATGGCCAGCGCGGCCGATACCGGCGCCGAGCACAGCGCCGGGCCTGTCGGCGAGCGCATCCACATCCGGCCAATCGACGCGATTGACCATGCACACCGTATCCGCTTCATCAAGATCGACGTCGAGGGCTTCGAGCCGCACGTCATCCACGGCGCGGCCAGGACGCTGACCGAACACGCGCCCGTCATCCTCACCGAATTCTTCCCACGCTCATTGCGCGCCATCGGCGGCATCACCGGGCCGGACTACGTCGCCATGCTGGAAAAGCTGGGCTACCGGATGTCTGTGTTCACGGCCGGCCGCGGCGGGGAAAAAGTCACGCCCGCCAACGCCTGCCGCTTCGACGACATTGCCGAGCCGATCAGCCTCGTATGCATGCCGGCCAAGCAGCGCTAGGCCGGCGCGCGCGCGCTGACCGGATAGCCGGCCTCGTCGATGGCGCCGGCGATGCGTTCCAGGTCGGCGCTGCTGTCGATCCTGACCTTCTTGGTCGGCAGGTCGATATCCACGGTCGCGGCCGGGTCGATGCCCTGCACGGCCTTGGTCACGCGGCCGACGCAGTGCTTGCAGCTCATGTCTTCAACGGTCAGTTCATACATCGTTTGCTCTCCTTGGGTTGGCGGCGCAGCGGCCGCCTCATGGTTGACTTGTTGCGCAGCGACGGTTGCCGGCGCGATGTCTGCCGCAGCGACGGCTGCCGCCGCGCCTGCGCCAGGGTTTGGCGGTGTTGCCGGCGGCAGCTGCAGGGCCGGCAGCACCTGTGCGTCAGCGGCAACGCCGTCGGCCCGGCGCGCCGGCACCCAGCGCCGCAGCAGCAGCGCATTCGTTACCACGCTCACCGAACTGAGCGCCATCGCCGCACCGGCCAGTACCGGGTTCAGCAGCCCGAAAGCCGCGACCGGGATACCGACCACGTTGTAGACAAAGGCCCAGGCCAGGTTCTGGCGGATCTTGCGATAGGTGCGGCGCGATATATCGATCGCATCCTGCACCAGCAGCGGGTCGCCGCGCATCAGCGTGATGCCGGCGGTATGCATCGCCACGTCGGTGCCGCCCGCCATGGCGATGCCGACGTCGGCCGCCGCCAGCGCCGGCGCGTCGTTGATGCCGTCGCCGACCATCGCCACCTTGCGCCCGTCCGCGCCCAGCGCGCGCAGGGCATCGGCCTTGGCGCCCGGCAGCAGCTCGGCCAGATAACGCGACAGGCCCAGTTCGCGCGCCACCGCCGCGGCGCTGCCGGCATTGTCGCCGGTCAGCATCACCACCTCGATGCCGAGCGCCTGCAGGCCGGCCACGGCGGCGCGGCTGGTCGGCTTGATGCGGTCGCCGAAGACCAGCAGGCCGCGCAGCGCGAACGCCCCCTCGGCGCCGGTGGCCAGCCAGGAGACGGTGCGGCCGTCGGCTTCGTGGCGTGCCGCCGCTTCGTGCAGCGCTGCGGCAGACGCACCCTGCCCGGCTTCCACGTCGGCACCCAGCTCGCGCATCAGGCGCAGGTTGCCAAGATACACCGGTTCGCCATCGACGCGCGCCTGCACGCCGCGGCCGGGCAGCGCCCGTGCATCGGCGGCGGCAGGCAGCGCCAGGCCGGCCTCGCGCGCGGCCGCGGCCACCGCGTGGGCCAGCGGGTGTTCGCTGTACTGCTGCACCGCCCAGGCCAGCGCCAGCACCCGGCGCGGGTCGGCGCCTTCCACCGCCAGTACCTGCGGGCGGCCCTCGGTCAGGGTGCCGGTCTTGTCGAAGGCGACCACGCGCAGTGCATGCGCGGTCTCGAGCGCCGCCGCATCCTTGATCAGGATGCCGTGGCGCGCCGCGCTGCCGGTGCCGACAATGATCCCGGTCGGCGTCGCCAGGCCCAGCGCGCACGGGCAGGCGATCACCTGCACCGTCACCGCGTTCAGCAGCGCGCCCTGCCAGTCGCCGGTGGCCAGGCCCCAGCCGAGCAGGGTCAGCAGCGAAATCAGCAGCACCACCGGCACGAACACCGCGCTGACACGGTCGACCAGGCGCTGGATCGGCGCCTTGGCCGCCTGCGCATCCTCGACCATGCGGATGATCCGGCTCAGCATCGAGTCGGCGCCGACCGCGCTCGCTTCCAGCAGCAGCGAACCTTCGCCGTTGACGGCGCCGGCGCCGACGCGGTCGCCCGGCGCCACGGCCACCGGCAGGCTCTCGCCGGTGAGCAGCGAGGCGTCGACGTGGCTGCTGCCTTCGAGCACGCGGCCATCGGCCGGCACCCGTTCGCCCGGGCGCACCACGATCGTGTCGCCCACACGCAGCGCGGCCAGCGCCACCTGCACGTCGGACCCGCCGCGGCGCACCAGCGCATGCGTGGCCTGCAGCGATTGCAGCGCGCGGATCGCGGCCACGGCCTGGCCCTTGGCGCGCCCTTCGAGCCATTTGCCGAGCAGGACCAGCGTGATCACCACCGCCGAGGATTCGAAATACAGGTGCGCCGCGCCCTCCCCGCCGCGCAGCAGCGTCCACACCGACAGCGCATAGGCCGCCGAGGTGCCCAGCGCCACCAGCAGGTCCATGTTGCCGGCCCCGGCGCGCACGGCCTTCCAGCCGGCGCGATAGAAACGCGCGCCCAGCCAGAACTGGACCGGCGTCGCCAGCGCCAGCTGCAGCCAGCCCGGCAGCATGGAGTGCAGGCCGAATGGCGCAGCCAGCATCGGCGTCACCAGCGGCAGGCTGAGCAGTGCTGCGAGCGCCACCGGCCACCATGCGGGCCAGCGCGATGCCGCCGGCCCGCGCGCGCCCTGCCCGGCACCGGCGTTGGCCGGCTCTGCCTGGTGCGCCTGATCGATCACCAGCGCTTCGTAGCCGGCGCGGTCGATCGCCGCCAGCACCGCCTGCACGTCGATGGCGGCGCCCTGTACCCTGGCTTTCTCGGTGGCCAGGTTGACGCTGGCGTCATCCACGCCGGGCACGCCGCGCAGTGCCTTTTCCACGCGCGCGACGCAGGACGCGCAGGTCATCCCGCGGATGTCGAACTGCAATGCCGTGTTTGTCTGTGCCGCGCCCGGCGGCACCGTACCCGCCTGATTTGCTGTCTGACTCATCCCGCCTCCATCGTATCCAGACAGGATATAGCTTCCCATCGTAGGAAGGTCAAGGGTGGCGTGTGCGGAAAGGCGTCAGGGCTTGGATGGCCCCAGCGGCGCCAGCGCCGCCAGTGGCCGCAATGTGTAGCGCATGTCGTCGCGATCGGCGGTGGCGGGCGCGGTCACGACGTAGCTGTCCAGTCCCAGGCGGCGGCTACGTTCACCCAGGCGCAGCGCCCGCAATTCGCTGCGGCGCAGCACCAGCACGACTTCATAGGACAGGGTCGGCGCGGCAAACAGGCCCAGCAGCGAGGCCAGCGTCGCTGCGCCGCTGCCGTGCGGCAAAAAGCGCTCGAACTGGGCGCTGTCGACCGGACCGATACGCACGCGCACGCGCAGGTCCGGCCGCCAGCAGCGCGCCCCCAGCAGCGCGGCCTGGCCCAGCACCGCGTTGGCACCGCCCAACGCCGTGCGCTCGCTGCTGTCCAGCCGGTCCCAGTGCCCGATCCATTCCTGCAGCGCGACCGGCACCCGCAGCAGGTCGGACAGCACCTGTCCCAGCACCGCCGCCGACGCCGGCCGCTGGCGCAGCACCCCGGCGTACGACGCCAGCACCTCGTCGCCAATGCCCGGCAGCGCCGGCGCACCGGCAGCCGCGCCGGCCGACCCGCTCGGCCGCCGGCCTGCCTCCGTTCCGGCAGAGCCGCCCGCCTGGCTCGCCGGCAAGGCACCCGCCAGCGCCCCGGACGGGAACCCGGCCAGCGCCAGCAGCAGCGGCAAAAAGCGGTCGCTCGGCCCGGCCACCATGTGCTCGACCCGATATTTCTTCCATGCGCCATAGAACAGCGCCAGCATCCGGTTCGACAGCAGGTCGAGAAAGGCGCGCGGCGCCTCGTCCTGTTCGTTCGCGATCCAGGCCTGGATCTGTTCGGTATAGTGGATAGGCAGCGTGCCGTGCGCGCCGAGCAGGCCCATGAAGCTGGGGGTCAGGCGGAATTGCGGGCGCGCGATCGCCGGGTGGGCCGGCTTGTCGTGGACCAGCGCCAGCGCCTCGACCTGGCTGGCAGGAAAGCGCAGCGACAGGCTGTTGGCGAAACGCAGGTGGCCGTCGAGCGCCTGCTGCGGCGGTACCCCGCGCTCTTCCAGCCACAGCAGGAGCAGGCGCACGGCCTGGAAGAATTCGAAGCGCTGCGGTTCGGCCAGCAGGCGCTCGATCACGGGCATTCCCGCACGCTGGTGCGCGCCGCGCAGGTGACGATTTCACGGCCGCTCCCCTGCGCGACCACCTGCAGGCGGGTAAAACAGTTCAGCTGGGCGTTCAGCGCAAAATAATGGTCGAGCACGCGCACGAACACGGCCAGCCCGGTACCCGTAAAGGCGTCTTCGTCGACCGTGACGCGGATGCCGATGCCGGGCATCAGGGTTGCGACCGGCGCCGTCCTGACCCAGGCGCGCACCGCGCCGTGCTCGAGGCCGACGATGCCGGCGATCTGGCGCTCGGCCACCAGCGAGCGCGGCAAGTTATACAGTGACAGCATCTTCTGGAAATCGGCCAGCCCGGCCATCGTCACGCCGGCCAGGTTGGGGGACAGGTGCGCGATCAGGCGCCAGTGGGCGCCGCGGGCGCTGTCGAAGCGCCAGGTCGGCGTCGGCTTGCGCAGCAGCCGGATCGGCGCAATCCCGGACAGCTCGTCGGTGCGCAGGTCGCCCTGCGGGTTGCCGTAGCGCAGACGGGACGGCGCGTCGCGGTTGCTGCAGGTGAGATCGGTCGACAGCGTGGCGCCGGCGGTCTCGGTGCTGCGGAAATCGGCGTCGACCAGCGCGATGCGCATTTCGTGGCCGGGGCTGATGGCGGCGGTCGCATGGTCGCGCCGCAGTATCCAGTAATGCATGCGCCCCTTGCCACGCTCCAGCGGCGCGTCCGGCCCGGCGCCCGTCTCGGACGGCGCGTACAGCGGCGTGAACTGGGTGACGGCCGCGGCGCCGGCGCTGTCGCGCACCAGGCGCACCGCGTCGACGCTGTGGATTTCGTAGTCGGCCGCGTGCGCGGTGTCGGCCAGCAGCGGGTAATCGGCGCTGGTATACGACAGCTGCAGCGGCGCGCCGGCCTTCGGGAACAGATTGATCACCGGGGTGCAGCCCGCCAGCAGGTTGCGCGGCGACAGGGTCGACAGCAGGTGGGCGGTGTCCGAATCGGGCGCGATGCCGGTCACGCCCAGGTGCAGCGTGAAGCGCGTGCAGCGCGGCGGCAGCAGTGTTCGCAGCGCGTCCAGGTCGAGGTCGATGAAGTTGAATTTCTCCGGGTAGCAGAAATACTCGGTCAGCAGGCGCATCGCCGGGTGCGAGCGTGCCGGGAACGGCAGCATGGCGTCGGCCTCGTCGAAGCCGGCCAGGCGCAGCGGGACTTGCGCCAAAGGCAGCCAGGTCGGCTCGTCGCCGGCCTGCAGCCAGGCGCCGGCGCAGCGCAGGAACAGGGTATCGAGCAGCGCGGCGCGCAGCGAGGCTTCGCCGTCGGCGAACAGGCGCAGGCTGGACGGCAGCACGGTGCGCAGGTCGGCCCGGCCGGCGGCGCCGGACAGGGTGATGGCAATGCCGGCGCCGGTGCCGCGCGGCAGGCGCGTCGCGCGCGGCGCCGCCATCATCGGCGAAAATGCGACGCCGCTGACGCTCAGCGGCGCCAGCGCGACGTCGTACACGGTGCGGAACTGGCACGGGGTCTCATGGCCGGCGCCGGTGCGCAGCATGGTGCCGCGCGCCAGCAAGGCCTGGGCCTGCGGCGTCTCGCCCTCGCCGCGGTAGCCGACCTGGACCACCGAGTACGAGGGCAGCGGGCGCAGGTAGTGCGGGTACAGGCTTTCCAGCAGCGCTTCGGTGAATTTGGGGTAATCGTCGTCGAGGCGCTTCTTGATGCGCGCGCTCATCAGGGCCACCGACTGGATCAGGCGCGCCACGGCCGGGTCTTCGTAGGTCTCGCCGGTCAAGTGCAGTTCGCCGGCCGGTTTCGGGTAGCGGGCGCGGAATTCGCGCGCGAACTGGCCGAACAGGCCCAGCTCTTCTTCGTAATAGCGCAACAGCTCGTCCATTGAGACCTCAGGGCTGATTGTCCGGGACCAATATCCATGCTCCCATTCAATGCTTTTTCAGACCTTGCGGCCGGTCAATGCCGAGCTCGCGCTCCATGGTCACGCGGCCTTTGTTACCATGGGGTCCACAATCAATCGTGACGAGGATGCCATGACAGACCTGAACCGTTTCGAGGTCACGCGCAAGTGGCCGGCGCAGTATCCCGACCGCCTGCAGCTGTATTCGATGCCGACGCCGAACGGCGTCAAGGCCGCGATCATGCTGGAAGAAACCGGCCTGCCCTACGAAGTGCACCGGGTCGCGTTCGAGAAGGACGACCAGAACTCGCCCGAGTACCTGTCGCTGAACCCGAACAACAAGATCCCGGCCATCATCGACCCGAACGGCCCCGGCGGCGCGCCGCTGGCACTATGGGAATCGGGTGCGATCCTGATGTACCTTGCCGAGAAGACCTGCCAGTGCATCCCGGGCGATGCGGCGGGCCGCTACGAGACCCTGCAGTGGGTCATGTTCCAGAACGGCGGCATTGGCCCGATGTTCGGCCAGCTCGGCTTCTTCCTGAAATTCGCCGGCAAGGACTGGGAAGACAAGCGCCCGCAGCAGCGCTTCCTCGATGAAAGCAAACGTCTGCTGGGCGTGCTCGAACGGCGTCTCGAGGGGCGCAGCTGGATCATGGGCGACGCCTATACCATCGCCGACATTACCACTTTCCCCTGGATAAACGGCCTGCTGAACTTCTATGGCGCCGGCGACCTGGTCGACGTGGACCGGTTGCCGAACGTGCGGCGGGTGCTGCAGGCCTTCCTGGCGCGGCCGGCGGTGGCGAAAGGCCTCAAGATACCCGCGGCGCCACCGAAATGACGGGGTGTCAGCCCAGCGAACGCAGGTCGGCCACCACCTCGTCGCCGTAGCCGGCGCCCAGCAGGTAGTCGACCAGGCGCTCGGCGCACTCGTCGGCATCGGCCAGGCTGCCGGTTTCCTTCAGGTCGACGAAGCGCTGGCGCATCGGGAAGCTGGCGGTGGGCGTCGCGCGGATCTCGGCCTGCATGCCGGTGTCGATCACGCCCGGCGCCAGGCTGCAGATCCTGACGCCGTGCTGCTCGTCCATGGCCACCGCGCGCGCGTGGTGGTCGAGCGCCGCCTTGGTGCCGCAATACACGCTCCAGCCTGGATAGGCATTCCGTCCGGCGCCGCTGGAAATATGCAGGATCCGCCGCTGCGCCCCGCTGCTGGCGCGCGCCACTGCCGCCGACAGCGCCAGCGGCGCCGCCACGTTCAGCGCCACCGCGCGCAGCACCGCCTGCGGGTCCTGCTGTTCCAGCGGTCCGACCGGGCTAACCATCCCGGCATTGTTCAGCAGCAGGACGGCGCCGGTGCCGTCGAGGTAATCCGCCAGCGCACGGCCGTCCAGCCACTGCGCCAGCGCCGTGCCGTCGGCCAGGTCGAGCTCGACCTCGTCGAACAGTTCGGGGAATTCGGCCGCCAGCTTGGGCGCGCGCGTGCGCGCCACGCCGAGCACCGGCACGCCGCGCGCCAGCAGGTTGTGCGCCAGCGAGGCGCCGAGGCCCTTGGTATGGCCGGTTACGATCGCTTTCATGATGGTCTCCAGATCCGTGCCGCGCGACGACACGGCTCGCGGCATGTTAAAGCAAGTTGCATCCATTCGGGCGCGCACGACATAACGCAAATTCGGGGTCAGAGCAGATTCGATTTTGCTCTGACCCCGAATTTGATGTTTTCAAGCAATTGTGTCGGGAGCTGAACAGTGTGGCACAAACTCTTGACGCATGGCAGAATCCGTCTGACTCGTCTCGACCTGGAAAGCGCACCATGCAAGCTCCGGACATCCCTCTCGACGAAGCGCGCCGCCTGGCCGCGCTGTACGCCACCCGCCTGCTCGGCACCTCGCCGGAAGACGCCTTCGATCGCATCACGCGCATGGCGGCGCGCCTGCTGAAGATGCCGATTTCGCTGGTGTCGCTGGTCGACAAGGATGTCCAGTGGTTCAAGTCGCGCTGCGGCTACACCCCGACCGAGTCGCCGCGCGCGGTCTCGTTCTGCGGTCACGCCATCCTCGAACACGAACCGCTGGTGATCCCCGACGCCCTGCTCGACCCGCGCTTCGCCGACAACCCGCTGGTCACCGGTGAGCAGCACCTGCGCTTCTACGCCGGCGTGCAGCTGTTCTCGATCGACCGCATGGCGATCGGCACCCTGTGCGTGCTGGACCGCGTCCCGCGCACGCTCGGCCAGGACGAACTCGACATCCTGCGCGACCTGGCACGCATGGTCGAGAGCCTGATCCAGCACCGCCAGCTGGCCAGCGCCGCGCGCTCGCTGTACGCGCACATGGAACTCGATCCGTCGAATGCCGAACTGTCCTCGGCTGCCGGCCAGGTCGAGTTTCTGCTCAACCACGACGTGCTGACCGGCCTGGCCAACCGCCAGTCGCTGGTGCGCGCCGTGGAAAAGCACCTGGCGGCCATGGGCGACAACCGGGTGCAGGCAAAAACCCTGGTCGCCTCGATCAACGTCGACAAGTTCAAGCGCCTCAACGAGCTGCTCGGCCACCACGGCGGCGACAAGGCGCTGGTGACGATCACGCGCAGCCTGCAGGCGCTGCTGCGCCCCGGCGACATGCTGGCGCGTGCCGGCAACGACGAGTTCGTGCTGCTGCTGCCGGGCCTGGGCGACGACAGCGCCGCGCGCGACCGCCTGCGCCAGCTGATGCAGGCGGTGCACCACGAATACATGACGCCCGGCGGCCCGATCCCCCTCACCTGCAGCATCGGCTATGCGATCTGCCCCGACGACGGCGAGGACGGCGACCTGCTGCTGAACAATGCGGCGATGGCCATGCGCCGCGCCAAGGCCCTCGGCGGCGGCCAGATCCAGCGCTTTTCCGAAGAGCTGAAACGCGCCGTCAACCGCAAGCTGACGCTGGAAAGCCAGCTGCGCCGCGCGCTCGAGCAGGACGAGCTGTTCCTGGTGTACCAGCCCAAGATCGACCTGCGCAGCGGCGCCGTGGCCGGCATCGAGGTGCTGCTGCGCTGGCACCATCCCGAGCACGGCACCGTGTCGCCGGTGGAATTCATCCCGATCGCCGAGGAATCCGGCCTGATCGTCTCGATCGGCGAGTGGGTGCTGAAAAGCGCGATCGCCCAGAGCCGCGCCTGGCATGCCGAAGGCGTCCCCGACGTCACCTTCGCCGTCAACCTGTCGGCGCGCCAGTTCCTGGCCACCGACATCGTCGCCACCGTCGACGCCGCGATGCGCGATGCCAGGCTGCCGCCGGGCATGCTCGAACTCGAACTGACCGAAAGCATCTCGATCGACGATCCGGCCCGCAGCGCCGCCCTCATGACCCGCCTGCGCGAGCTCGGCGTCACGCTCAGCATCGACGATTTCGGCACCGGCTACTCCAGCCTCAGCTACCTCAAGCGCCTGCCGGTCGACAAGCTCAAGATCGACCGCTCGTTCGTGCTCGACATGCACCAGAGCGCCGAATCGCTGGCCATGGTGCGCGCGATCATCGCCATGGCCCACAGCCTGCGCCTGGAAGTGATCGCCGAAGGCGTCGAGAACATCGCCCAACTGGATGCCTTGCGCGCCGCGGAGTGCGACCACATCCAGGGCTATGTATTCAGCAAGCCGCTGCCCGCGGCCGAATGCGCCGCCTACCTGCGCCACCACGCGGCCCGGGCAGCCCAGCCGGTGGTGTGAGGCAGGCTGACAGCGCACGTTGTCAATTGTGCAAGCGAATTCTGGTTTCTCTGCTAGACTGCTTCCAGCGTGCCCCAAGCACCGCCACGCGCACAGCGGCGGACCTTCCGGTCCGCGCCAGCCTGCTGCCACGCCTCCCGCAGCCCATCCTGGCCGGCATTTTATTATTACCAGTGGTCAACGGCACGGCAGCAGGACATGCGATACACCGAACAACACAAAGAAGAAACGCGCGAGCGCATCCTCGACGAGGCAGCCCAGCGCATGCGCCGCGACGGCATCTGCGGCACCGGCCTGGCGCCCCTGATGCAGGGTGTGGGCCTGACCCATGGCGCCTTCTATGCCCATTTCCCGACCAAGCAGGCGCTGGTCGAAGCGGCCCTCGACACCGCCGTCGAGCAGACCCTCGAACGCTGGCCCACGCCCGAGGACACGGCCCAGCTGCGCGCTTTCATCGACCAGTACCTGTCGCCGCAGCACCGCGACGATCCGGGCCACGGCTGTCCGCTGTCCTCGCTGGCAGCCGAACTGGGCCTGCGCGATACGCCGAGCGCAAATACCGACGTGCTGGTGGCCCGCTACGCCCGCCGGCTCGACGCCTGCACCCTGGAAGCCGGCCCCCAGCAGGGCCTGGTGGCGCTGGCCGCCATGGTCGGCGCCCTGACGCTGGCACGCAGCGTCATGGATCAGCCAACCTCGCAGCGCATCCTGGCGGCGGTGCGCGCGGCGCTGTCGGTGCCGGACGCGGTCAAGGATAACGCACCGGCCGCCCCGGCAGATCCGGCAGCGGAATGAACTCGGTCTCGCCCGGCACGTCGGCAAAGCGGCGCGCGCGCCAGTCTTCCTTGGCCTGCTCGATCCGGTCTTCGGAACTCGACACGAAGTTCCAGGTCAGGTAGCGCGGACCATCCATCGGCTCGCCGCCCAGCAGCATCACGCGCGCGCCGGCACCGCCGGCGGCGCCCAGCGTCAGGCTGGCGCCAGGTTTCAGCACCACCAGCTGGCCGGCGCCGAACACCCCGTCCCGGCCGAGGTCGAGCGAACCCTCGACCACGTACAGCGCCTGCTCCGGATACTCGGCCGGCATGGTCAGGCGCGCGCCCGGCTGCAGGACCAAGTCGACATAGAACATCGGCGACGCCACCGGCACCGGCGAGCGCTTGCCGAAATAGTCGCCGGCGATGATGCGGGCATGCGCGCCGTCGCCCTCGATCGTCGGCAGCGCCTCGGTGCCGAGGTGGATGAAGCCCGGATCGATCTCTTCCTTCGCCTTGGGCAGCGCCACCCAGCACTGCAGCCCGGACAGGATCGAGCCGGCCGCGCGCGGCGCCGGGCCGGTGCGCTCGGAGTGGACGATGCCCTTCCCCGCCGTCATCCAGTTGACTTCGCCCGGCTTGATGTCCTGCACGGTGCCCAGGCTGTCGCGGTGCGAGATCTCGCCCGACAGCAGGTACGTGACAGTCGCCAGTCCGATGTGCGGATGCGGGCGCACGTCGATGCCGCGCCCCGGCTGGAACACGTGCGGCCCCATCTGGTCGAGGAAGACGAAGGGGCCGACCATGCGGCGGTCTTTGTGCGGCAGTGCGCGCCGCACTTCAAAGCCGTCGCCGAGGTCGTGGGTGCGCGGGACAATGATGGTCTCGAGCATGCTGTCGTCGTCGTGATGGTGCGGGTCGAGGGTGCTCATATCAGTTTGCCTCCGTGGTGATGTTGATCTGGCCGGACAGGGTCTTATGAACCGGGCATTTGTTGGCGACCTCGGTCAGGCGCGTCTTGTCGTCGTCGGACAATGCGCCGATGTAATGAATGGTACGGTGCAGGGCATAGGCCGCGCCTTCCTGGCCGTGGCGGATGCCGACCCGGACTTCGTCCAGGGCGTAGCCCTTGCGCTTGGCATACAGGTTGACGGTCAGCGTGGTACACGCCGCCAGCGCCGCGGCCAGGATATCATGCGGTTCGGGACCGCTGGCCTCGCCGCCGAACTGCGGAGCAACGTCGGTCAGGATGCGATGCGGCCCGATCTCGATCACCTGCTGCAGCGGCCCGGTGCCGCGGTGCGTCGTCACTTCCATGATGCCTCCCGTTCTCGATGTGATGAGCCTCATTATGGACAAGCTGGCACTTGACGCAAAACGAGTTATTTTCTTGTCTATCATCGATTTTTTCGATAGATTGCCGCCATGCTCAAACTCAGCCTCGATGCCCTCCTCACCGTCGACACCATCGCCCGCCGCGGCAGCTTTTCCAGTGCCGCGAAAGAATTGTTCCGGGTCCCGTCGACGATTTCGTACACCGTGTCCAAGCTCGAGGAAGACCTCGGCGTGCAATTGTTCGAACGTTTCGGTCCGCGCGTGGTGCTCACCGCGGCCGGCGAGGAGCTGCTGAAGGAAGGGCGCTACCTGTTGAAAGCGGCGAGCGACCTCGAAAGCCGGGTGCGGCGCGTCGCCTCCGGCTGGGAGACCGAATTCGCGATCGGGGTCGATTCGGCGCTGTCGCCGCTCGGGCTGCAGGACGACATCCGCGCCTTTTACGAAGCGGCCGACCAGACCCGCCTGCGCATCGTCAAGGAAGCGCTGTCCGGCACCTGGGAGAGCCTGCTGGACCGGCGCGTCGACCTGCTGGTGGGCGCCGCTGGCGAAGGCCCGTCCGGCGGCGGCTACACCGCCGAACCGCTGGCCCACATGAGCTTCGTGTTCGTGGTGGCTCCCAGCCATCCGCTGGCGCGCGTGCCGCACCGCCTCGGCAAGGCCGACCTGGCCCCCTACCGCGCCGTGTCCGTCGCCGATTCGGTGCGCACGCTGCAGGCGCGCACCGTCGGCCTGCTATTCGGCCAGGACACCATCACGGTGCCCGACATGCAGACCAAATACGAATTCCAGCTGGCCGGCCTCGGCTTCGGCTTCCTGCCCGAAGCCTGGGCCCGTGCCGATATCGCCGCCGGCCGCCTGGTGGCCAAGGCGGTCGAGGAACCCAAGCCGGACGAGACTTTGTACATGGCCTGGCGCACCGGCGAGGATGGCGCCGCGCTGCGCTGGTGGCGCGAGCGGATGCGTAGTCATCCGCCGCTGGCGCGCATGCTCACGATGAATTGTCCGGTCGAGCGCGCTGCCGGCGCCTGAGCATCCCGATCAGGACGGCATGGCGTCGCTGCCGGCGCCGGTCCGCAGCGCCGCCAGCCGCGGCACCAGCGCCGCGCCCAGCTCCTCGAGCTGCTCGGCCACCGGCCGCGGTCCCTGCAGGTTCACCAGCATGTGGTCAACGCCAAGCCGCGCCATGCGCCCGAAATAGGCCAGCAGCGCGTGGCGACCGGCGCGCAGGCCCAGTTCCAGCGGCGCCGCCGGCGCATCCGCATCCTCCAGCAATTCCAGCTGCAGCGACTGCACGAAGGGCTTGCGCCGGCCGCCGGCGCGTTCGTCCAGCGCGCGCTGCCATAGCGCGATGCGGCCCTGCTGGCGCGCTTCCTCGCGGTGGTAGGTGGCCCAGCCGTCGGCTTGCGCCGCGATCCACTGCAGCGACTGGCGCGCGCTGCCGACCGCCAGCATCGGGATGCGTGCCGCCGGCGCCAGGCCGGGCACGAAGCCGCCGGTGGCCGCCAGCATCGCCGCGCGTTCGTCGGCGGCTGGCGCGAGCGCGCTGCGCAGCAGTTCCCAGCCTTCGCGGTACAGGAGTTCCGGCGGCCGGTCGACGCCGAACGCGGCCAGCTCTTCCGGCCGGTCGCCCGAACCCAGCCCCAGGATGAAGCGGCCGCCACTGAGACGGTCGAGCGACAGCGCCGCCTTGGCCAGGTGCAGCGGATGGCGCAGCGGCAGCACCGCCGCGGCGGTGCCGATGGTAACGCCGGGCGCGGCCAGCGCCAGCGCGGCCAGCCAGACGAAGGGATCGTCGAGCAGCGCCGCCTCGCCGCTGCTGCCTTGCGGAATCGCCAGCGGCACGTCGCGCGTCCACAGGGCGGCGATGCCGAGGGCGCCGGCACGGGCCGCCAGCGCCGTCTCGCGCGCTAGATCGGCTTCCTGTCCGGGCGCGCGCTCGAGCGGCGTCATCAAGCCCAGGGTCAGGTGGCCGGCACCCAGTACGCGGGCGTAGGCACGGTTGAAGGGTGCAGAATCGATAGGTTCGGAGGGCATTGGTTCGCGGTAAAGTGACGTGGCATGGACAAGCCATTGTAGCCAGCACGCGCGTGCGCATGCGCCAGCGCAAACCGGCGATGGCGCCAACCCTTATCGTGGCATCGGAATATGCAGGAACGGTAGCACGGCAGGATCCGCGCCCGCACCACGCCGGTGCAGGCCCACCTTCTCAAGCTTCGGGAGCCTACGCATGACGACCATGACGACCAACTACGTGACGACCGCGGACGGCGTCCGCATTTTCTACAAGGACTGGGGCCACGGCACACCCATCGTGTTTTCGCACGGCTGGCCGCTCAGTGCCGACGACTGGGACGCCCAGATGATGTTTTTCCTGGCCCAGGGCTACCGCGTCATCGCCCACGACCGGCGCGGCCACGGCAGGTCGAGCCAGGTGTCCGACGGCCACGACATGGACCACTATGCCGACGACCTGGCGGCCGTGGTCGACCACCTTGGCCTGCTCGGGGCGATCCACATCGGCCACTCCACCGGCGGCGGCGAAGTGGTGCGCTACCTGGCACGCCACGGCCAGGGCCGCGCGGCGAAAGCCGTACTCATGGCCGCGGTACCGCCGCTGATGGTGCGTACCGACGCCAACTCCGGCGGCCTGCCGAAGGAAGTCTTCGACGACTTCCAGCGCAACACCGCCACCGACCGCGCCCAGTTCTACCTGGACATCGCCAAGGGCCCGTTCTACGGCTACAACCGCCCCGGCGCCCAGCCCAAGGACGGCATCATCGCCAACTGGTGGCGCCAGGGCATGCAAGGATCGGTCAAGGCGCATTACGACGGCGTGGTCGCATTCTCGCAGACCGACTTCACCGAAGACCTCAAACGGATCGCGATCCCGGTGCTGGTGCAGCACGGCGATGACGACCAGGTCGTGCCCTACGCCAACTCGGCACCGCGGACGGCCGAGCTATTGCCGAATGGGACGCTGATCACGTACCCGGGATTCCCGCATGGGATGCCGACGACCCATGCGGAGCAGATCAATGCGGATATTCTGGCGTTTATCAGGAGCTAGTGCCAATTGAGCTGTCGTTCCCGCGCAGGCGGAAACCCAAGTTTGCGTGAGCAGCCATGACGGCTGCTGGTGGCCTGCGAACAACTTGGACCCCTGCCTTCGCAGGGGCGACGGTTACGCTGCTTCCCGGCTCCCCGGCGACACGCCACGCATCGACTTGTTCGCCTCGCCCGACGGCCCCGGCTGCGCTGCCTTCCTGATCACGATCGGCACCGACTTGTAAGAAGGTGTGCCGCTGCGCTCGTCGAAATTGCTCAGCGCCACCAGGCTGTTCGCTTCCGGGTAGTAGGCCGCGGCCGCCCCGCGCGCGATGTCGTAGGCCACCGCCACGAAGTTGCGCACGATGCGCGTCTCGCCGCCCTGCTCGCCATCGGCGACTGCTTCGATATCGACCATGTCGCCATGCTCGAGGCCGCGCTCGGCGAGGTCGGCCGCGTTGACGAACACCACGTCGCGGCGTCCGGTCACGCCGCGGTAGCGGTCGTTCTTGCCGTAGATCGTGGTGTTGTACTGGTCGTGGCTGCGCACCGTGGCCAGCACCAGCGCATCCTTTACGCCGGGACGTGCCAGCGGACGCTGGTTCTTGCTGTCGAATACGATGAAGTTGGCGCGGCCGGACCTGGTGCGCCACTCGCGGCGGCCGGCCGGGATATCCAGGCGGAAGCCGTGCGGCCCCTTGACCCGCTCGTTGTAGTTGCCGAAGTCCGGGAACACGGCTTCGATGCAATCGCGGATGCGGCCGTAGTCGGCGATCATCGCATCCCAATCGATTTTGGAATGCAGCAGTGTCGCCTTGGCGATACCGGCCACGATCGCCGGTTCCGATTTCAGCTCGGGCGAAGCCGGCGGCAGGCTGCCGCGCGAGGCGTGCACCACCGACATCGAATCCTCGACCGTCACCGATTGCGGCCCCGTGGCCTGCACGTCGAGCTCGGTGCGGCCGAGGCAAGGCAGGATGTAGGTGTGCTTGCCGACCAGCAGGTGCGAGCGGTTCAGCTTGGTGGCGATGTTGACGCACAAGTCGAGCTTGCGCACCGCGGCGAAGCAGGCTTGCGGGTCGGGCATCGCCACCGGCAGGTTGCCGCCGAGGCAGATCAGGGCCTTGGCGCGGCCGTCACCCATCGCCTTCAGCGCTTCCACGGCACCGTGGCCATGCTCGCGCGGCGGCTTGAAGCCGAACACGCGTTCCAGGCTGTCGAGGAAGGACTGGCTCGGGATCTCGGTGATGCCGACCGTGCGGTCGCCCTGCACGTTGGAGTGGCCGCGCAGCGGGCAGATGCCGGCACCTTCGCGTCCGAGGTTACCGCGCAGCATCAGCAGGTTGGCCAGCTGCTGCACGTTGGCGGTGCCGTGCTTGTGCTGGGTAATGCCCATGCCATAGCAGATGATGACGCGCTTGGCCTTCGCATACACGTCGGCCGCCGCTTCGATGTCCGCGCGCGGCAGGCCGGACACGGATTCGATCTCGTCCCAGCCCGTGCTCTCGATGTCGGCCACCAGGGTTTCGAAGCCGCTGGTGTGGTCGCGGATGAAGTCGCGGTCGAGCACGCCTTCACCGCCCTTTTCCAGGTCGGCCGCATCCTTGGCGAACAGGGCTTTCATCATGCCCTTGATGACGGCGCAGTCGCCGCCGACCTTGACCTGGTAATACGAGGACGCGATCGGCACCGCCTTGCCTACCGTCATTTCGAGCGGGTGCTGGGGCGACTTGAAACGCTCCAGGCTGCGTTCCTTGAGCGGGTTGAACACCACGATCGGCGCGTTCCTCAGCGAGGCGGCGCGCAGCGTGGCCAGCATGCGCGGGTGGTTGGTGCCCGGATTGTGGCCGAACGAGAAGATGGCGTCGCAGGCATGAAAATCTTCCAGCGTCACGGTGCCCTTGCCGACGCCGATCGATTCCGGCAGGCCGACGCTGGTGGCCTCGTGGCACATGTTCGAGCAATCCGGGAAATTGTTGGTGCCGTACTCACGCGCGAACAGCTGGTATAGAAAGGCGGCTTCGTTGGAGGCGCGGCCGGAGGCATAGAACTCGGCCATGTTCGGGTCCGGCAGGCTGCGCAGGATCGCGCCAATGTCCCGGAACGCCTGCTCCCACGATACCGGCAGGTATTTATCGGTGGCGGCGTCGTACACCATCGGATGGGTCAGCCGGCCCTCCCACTCGAGCGCGAAGTCTTCCCAGTTCCATAGCTCGCTGACGGTATGCCGGGCGAAGAATTCGGGCGTGGTGCGCTTGTTGGTCGCTTCCCAGGACACGGCCTTGGCGCCGTTTTCGCAGAATTCGAAGGATGAATGCTCGCGCGGATCGGGCCAGGCGCAGCCGGGGCAATCGAAACCCTCCGGCTGGTTGACCTTCATCATGATCGTCGTACCCTTAGCCGACATCTGGCCGCGGATTGCCTTGGCCACCGCCTGCAATGCGCCCCAGCCGCCGGCCGGTCCGCCATACTCGCCGATTCCCGGTACATCTTTCTTGCCCATACAAACTCCTTTGAAACGTGTGACGTCTATGCAATGCGGGTCATTCTACGGGGCGGTGCGCGTGCACGATTTTCAGTAGACACTGTGCAAGACCTAATGCCGGCGGACCAGCGCGCCCGGCACCGGGCGCTCTGATGCGCCATGGGCGGAACCGCTCTGTCACAATCCTGTCATCTGAGGCTCCTACACTCTATTGACTAGAGTGAAATATTTCAAAACATGGATTTGAAGTTGAAAAGCGACGACGCACCGGTAACACTCCCTGCAGTACCGACGGACCCGTACAGCCCCTTGTTCCTGAACCGCGAGCTGTCCCTGCTCGAATTCAACCGCCGCGTGCTGGAGCAGGCGGAAGACCCGTCGGTGCCGCTGCTGGAACGGCTGCGCTTCCTGTGCATCGTCAGCAGCAACCTCGACGAGTTCTTCGAAGTGCGGGTGGCCAGCCTGCTGGCCCAGTACCAGCACAACAGCGGCGTCGACGACGTCGCCAGCCTCAACCTGGAGGGCACCAGCGAAGAATGCCGCCAGATCATTGCGCGCCAGTACGCACTGCTGAACGACGAGATCCTGCCCAAGCTGTCCGAGAACGGCATCCACCTGCTGCGCCGCTCGGCCCGCAACGCGGCCCAGAAAGCCTGGGTCAAGCAATACTTCGACAAGGAGGTGCGGCCGCTGTTGACCCCGGTCGGCCTGGATCCGGCCCACCCCTTCCCGCGCGTGATCAACAAGAGCCTGAACTTCATCGTCGAGCTGGCCGGCAAGGATGCTTTCGGGCGTGGCACCGGCATCGCGATCATGAAGGCGCCGCGCGTGCTGCCACGCGTGATCCGCCTGCCGGACGAGCTGTCCGACAAGCCGGGGGCGTCCTACTGCCTGCTGTCTTCGGTGATCCAGGCCCACATGGCCGACCTGTTCACCGGGCGCGAGGTCGTGTCGTACTCGCAGTTCCGCGTCACCCGCAACAGCGACCTGTGGGTCGACGAGGAAGAAGTGAAAAACCTGCGCCAGGCGCTGCAGAGCGAACTGCACAGCCGCAACTACGGCTTCGGCGTGCGCCTGGAAGTGGCGCGCGGCTGCCCGCGCCACCTGTCCGACTTCCTGCTCGAGCAGTTCTCGATCGACCGCTCGCGCCTGTTCTCGGTGGACGGCCCGGTCAACATAGGCCGCCTGCTCGAAATCGCCAATACCAGCACGCGCGCCGACCTGAAGTTCCCGCCGTTCGCACCGGGCTTTCCGCCCAGGCTGGCCACCCATCACGACATCTTCAACGTGCTGGACAAGCAGGACGTGCTGCTGCACCACCCGTTCCAGTCCTTCCAGCCGGTGATCGACTTCATCCGCTCCGCGGCCAGCGACCCCAGCGTGGTCGCGATCAAGCAGACTATCTACCGCGCCGGCGCCAACTCCGAACTGATGGAAGCGCTGATCAACGCCGCCCTGCGCGGCAAGGAAGTCACCGTCATCGTCGAACTGATGGCGCGCTTCGACGAGGAAGCCAACATCAACTGGGCCGAGCGCCTGGAAGAAGCCGGTGCCCAGGTCGTGTACGGCGTGGTCGGCCTCAAGACCCACGCCAAGATGGCCTTGATCCTGCGCCGTGAAACGGGCGGCCTGCGCCGCTACGCCCACCTCGGCACCGGCAACTACAACCCGACCACGGCCAAGCACTACAGCGACTTCGGCCTGCTGACCTCGAACGAGGCCTTGACCGCCGACGTCAACGAAGTCTTCATCCACCTGACCAGCCTGACCCGGCCCACGCAATTGAACAGCATCTGGCTGGCGCCGTTCTCGCTGCAAAAGGAAATCGTGCGCGCGATCCGCCACGAAGCCGCGATCGCCAAGGAGGGCAAGCCGGCACGCATCATCGCCAAGATGAACTCGCTGACCGACGAATCGGTCATCCGCGCGCTCTATGACGCTTCCGCCGACGGCGTGCGCATCGACCTGATCGTGCGCGGCGCCTGCGCCCTGCGCCCCGGCGTGCGCGGCCTGTCCGAGAACATCAAGGTGCGCTCGATCGTCGGCCGCTTCCTGGAGCACACGCGGGTCTTTTACTTCCGCAACAACCTGAAGCACGACATCTACCTGGCCAGCGCCGACTGGATGAACCGCAACCTGTTCCGCCGGGTCGAAGTGGCATTCCCGGTGCATGCGCCGGCCCTCAAGAAGCGCGTGCTGCGCGAAGGCCTGCAGGTCTACCTGAAGGACAACGTCAACGCCTGGGAACTGGGCAGCGACGGCCGCTACCGCCGGCGCAAGCCGCGCGGCAGCCAGAAGGCGTTCAGCGCGCAGGGGGCGCTGATGGACATGCTGGGCCTGGGACCGGATCATCACAACAAGGAAAACGAACATGGAACTGATCCTGTGGCGCCACGCCGAAGCTGAACCGCACACCGAGGACGACGTCACCGACCAGCTGCGGGCGCTGACGCCGAAGGGCGCGCGCCACGCCTCGCGCGTCGGCGCCTGGCTCGACCGCCAGCTGCCGGCCGGCTGCCGCATCCTGACCAGCCCGGCCACCCGCTGTGTCCAGACCACCGAAGCGCTGGGACGCAAGTTCGTCACCGTCGACGCGCTGAACACCCATTCGAGCCCGGAAGTGATCCTCGACGCCTGCGGCTGGCCGCGCCAGAAGACGCCGGTGGTAGTGGTCGGCCACGCTCCCCTGCTGGGCCAGGTGGCCGCGCTGATCTTCTCGGGCGTGGCCCATGAGTGGAAGATGCGCAAGGGCAGTCTGCTGTGGATCGCGCGCAAGAGCGATGAGGATCCGGCGCCCTTCATCCGCCTGGCCGTCGGGCCGGATATCGTCGGCAAGCTGCGCTGAAGACGCGGGCGGGCCTTTCGGCCCGCCGCCTGGGTTGGCGTGATTTCTCATGTCGGTTAGTTGCATAAAATTGCGGCGCCTTGATGTTGCACAAAGGATATTTATGTGGGATTCTTGACAGCTCATCCAGCGAATCGTGCATTTCATCGCAAGGGCGGCGCGCCGGAGGACAGGCGCGCCAATAATGATTTCAACTTCCACCCGATAAGGAATCGATCATGCTCCGCTCCGCACTCGCCATCGGCCTGTCCCTTGCCACCCTGGCTGCCCCCGGCGTCCACGCCGCCGAACAGGTCCGCGCCGCCCCGCCCTTCACCTCGATCAGCGTGCAGGGGCCGATCAGCGTGACCGTCGATGCCGGCGCGCCGCAATCGCTGACCGTGCGCGGCAGCGACAAGTTCGTCAATGGCCTGGTCAGCGAAGTCGTAAACGGCGAGCTGCGCCTGCGCATGCAGGACAAGAAATTCACCACCACCAACAGCGACCAGCGTATCCTGATTTCGATGCCGGAACTGCGCGCATTCAGTGCCGAAGGCGCCGGGGAAATCAAGCTGAATAAAATCCGCGGCGAGCGCTTCGACGTGAATTACCGCGGCGCGGCCAGCCTGAACATCAACGGCACCGTCAAGAATTTCAAGATGCGCGCCGAAGGCGTCGGCGAAGTCGATGCCAGGTCACTGATCGCGAATAATGCCGACGTCCGCTTCCAGGGCGTGGGCGACGTGCAGGTGTATGCCAAGGACAGGCTCGATGCGGTGGTCCAGGGCATGGGCAGCCTGCGCTATTTCGGCAAGCCGCGTACGGTGAACAAATCGGCGGCCGGGCTGGGGTCGGTCAGCGCCGGGGAGTGAGCTTGACGGCACGTTCAGAGAAACCCGGGCCGGCCGGCAGTTGTCGCCAACTGATACAGTTTGCCAGAAAACGATAAAGTCGCCACAGCAGCTGCGGCCGCCCCCGCCCACCGGTGGCTTGTCCAGATAGCAACAAGAACGTAGGCTGAGCTATATCGGCCGTCTACAATCGGCCAAGAGCAGAAATTGGCCGAGTGACAAAGTGTGTAACTTTTCTACGATATTCCGTAGTACCTTTCTAGTTCCGCTACTGTCAAAGATGAAAAATGAACATCGCTCGATTTGCTGTTACTGCGTCGCTTTTCATTGCAGCCTTTGCCCTTAGTAGTTGCGCTATCCAGCGTTCGGAACCAGCGTCGCAAACGGTGTCAAGCATTGGTAACGATCTTAATCACTGCATACAAAGCAATGATGGTCGTTCGGTAACTTGCGGCAAATCGGCGCCTTTCTGCTTGGAATCCAAAGATCACAGCAACGTTGCGTGTGGTGGACTGGCGCACTTCTGTGCAAAGTCCGGCTCTGGCGAAACCGTGGCTTGCGGAGGAATGGCGCCTTTTTGTGAGAAATCCAAGGATGGCAAGAAGGTGGCGTGCGGAGGAGAAGCATCTTTCTGCGAGAAGTCTAAGGATGGGCTTGACTCAGCCTGTGGCGGAAAAGCACGAGGATAGGTCCGCAAGGTCCGCTCCGGGGCGGAAGCGGACGCTACCAAAGTATTATTATCGTGAGAAGCGGTCGTTCAGATGTAGCTACAGGTATGGAAACTATTGATTACACGACGATAGAGGAGACGCGATGTCATCTGTTAAGGATCGACCGAAAGGCAACTATATAGCTCATGGCGCGAGCCTCGGAATGATGTGGGGAGTAGTGTTCGGGTATGTCTTCGGTAGCATGTTTGGCAATGCGCTTTTTGGAGTTGGTCCAGGGGTAGCAGTGGGAGCGGCTTTTGGCGCACTGGTATCGAAGCGACGAACATGAATATTAATTAGTAAAAGAATTTATGTGCCCCTTCGGCGCCATAAGTTCGGTAAGAATGGTCTGTAATGGGTCGATTCCGGTCCTTCCCCTAAGACCGATATCGATTCGCTCACCTTGGCCTTGAATAGTTGCGCCGTTCGTCTGGCCGGTTGCATACTCGCATGATGACTGGCCAGGACACGCAGACAGCTGCTATCTAGTGTCGATCGCTGCTATGTAAAAAGCCTCTTGTTCCGCTAACGTCCCTTTTGGGTCGATTCCGCCCGTATCCTGGACAGCAACAACCAGCCAAGAGCAGAGAGTCGAAGAAAAGCGTAACTGACGGAGTTACCATGTCTCGTTTGGTCAAAATAAATCTGATAGGTCTCACCCTCATCTTGGCAATGACGCTAGCGCTTCTATCGGTGTCTTTTGAGCGAGTGGGTCCCGAAATGATCCAGTATGGCGATGCAGACTATAGGCCTGTCTTGAAGGGTGGCTTTCCGTTCGCGTATTTGTTTGACGCACCTGGGATTTCCGTCGAGGGGCAGCTCGCGTTCTTCGAAGACAGCTTGTCTGCAGGAGCTCTCATGCTCGACATTGCTATCTACTTTGCTATAGCGTGGCTTACGGTTCGAGTTATCTGGCGCTCTCGTTCAGCTCGCAAGCAAACCCCAAGCCGCGACGGTAGGTAAGTCGCTTAGTGCTGCCATGTCTGTTCTGGGTTACAAGCGGACTCTACAGGATGCCCCCAATCGGCCCAGAGCAGTCCTTGACAGAAGTGCCATGCCTACGACAAACTTCAGCCTCGAACACCGCGAAAAACGATGGTTGCACTTCGAGTGACTGCCTAGTCACGCAGCTAGCCAATCGCATATACGCCGCTTTGTACTTCTGCAAGGCAGGCCAGCGTTTCCCCCGACTTTGTCGGCATTTTTTTGAGCTCGCGCGTTTTTGTCGCGTAGGCTCAGATCGGAACGCACATAAATGGCCCACCCTGCACGCCCTCTATATTCCACACCCTCACGTATCGCCATTATCGGCGCCGGTCTGGCCGGTTTGACGCTTGCGCGTGTTTTGCACCTCAACGGCATACCATCCATCATTTACGAAGGCGAAGCGTCGTCCACAGCACGGGCTCAAGGTGGCTTACTCGATATTCACGAGTACAACGGCCAGTCAGCGCTGAAAGCAGCGGGCCTTTACGATGCGTTTCTTGCGCTTGCATTACCTGGCGAAGATGCCAAGCGTATCGTTGACAAACATGGCACTGTGTTGCTTGACAAGCCGGGCTCGGACTCTAGTACAAGGCCCGAAGTTGAGCGAGGTGCTTTGCGAAACCTTTTAATCGCTTCCCTGCCAGGCGGTGCCATCCGGTGGGGAAGCAAGCTCACACAGGCTATTCAACTTGCTAACGGGCGGCATCAATTGGTCTTTGCAGATGGCTCTAGGGTTGAAACGGATTTGCTCGTTGGGGCCGACGGAGCATGGTCGAGAGTACGGTCTCTGGTCTCATCCGCCACGCCACAATATAGCGGCACGTCCTTTGTCGAGAACCGCCTCTTTGATGGTCCAGTGAATCATCCCGAAAGCACGGCGGCCATTGGCCGGGGCACCTTGATGGCGGTGGCGCCAGACAGAGCGATCCTGGCGCATCACCACGCGAACGGCATGCTGCATACCTATATTGCTTTGAATAAGCCTGAATCATGGTTCGCTGCCATTGATTTTACTCGTAGAAGAAATTCGCTCAACAGTATCGCAATGGAGTTTGCCGGGTGGGACGCACGGCTTCTCGCGCTGGTAACTGCAAGCGATACTGCGCCAGTCGTATGGCCCATATATACGTTGCCGGTAGACCATCGATGGAAAAGAATCCCTGGTGTCACGCTGGTTGGTGATGCCGCACATTTGATGTCGCCATTTGCAGGCGAAGGCGCAAACCTTGCACTGTTCGACGGTGCAGAACTCGCGCACGCGCTTTGCAATTATCCCGATGACATCGACGCCGCATTGACGACTTACGAACTGGCGCTATTCTCACGAAGCGCGGCCGTCGCCATGCAGAGCGCGCAAAATCACCTACGCTTCTTCGGTGACGAAGCGCCACAGAACGTAATTGCGATGTTGACGAAGCGTTGACAGATATGCCCAGGGGAAAAGGTCAGGCAGATGCCCGCAATGGGTCTTAAGCAGACGCTACAATACGTCCGCAACCGGCCAGGAGCGGACATTGACCGAGTGTGCCTAATTCTGAGAGGTATGCCGTGTTTTTTAAGAAGAGCAAGGACGCGAAGGTTTCGGACGACACGGTTGCTGCAGTCTTCTGGGGAGCAAGCGACCGAATGATCTGTTGCAGAGGCATTGGAGGCGAGACGGACGAGTTCAACACGACTAGTCATCCAAAATTGGCACAGCAAGGATATGTAGCGACGCTGGAAATTCAAACTGCCGAGGGCGAACCAGCCCTTCTGCTACATGTATTCTACTCAGGACATTGGTCGTTTGCTGTCAGTCCGGGGAGCGAAGACAGCGATGAACTACCGAGCTGGGAAATGACGCGCGAATGGGGCACGGTGAACCCGCACTCGGAGACTCTGACAATATTTTGTCCTGATGGATGCAAGGTTTCGGCTGTAGACAGACTCGCTGATCACTATTGACGAGCGACGTCTGCTCTGGCTCAGCGCCTGCCATTCGTGACACTTCGTGATTTTCCTGGCTCGGCAAGCTGTTATGCTCACCTGAATAGCCGAGACGGCCAGAAGCGAACGGTCATGCCCACGATCTAGCCGCAAGGATAGCAATCGCACTGTGCCATGCGCTTTGCTTTCGGCATAACTTCAAGCTCGACGGATACCATGACCAGTTCATCCTTTCTTTCACGTCTCTGCGTCTCTCTTTGCTTCGCCATATCGACCCTTGCGTCGGCGGCCATGCCGGTCGCAGGCGAGATCGCACCCGACAATCTCGGCGTCACGCTCAAGGACGAACCGGTTCGCCTGAAGGACTATGCCGGCAAAGCCGTCGTTATCTCATTCTGGGCAAGCTGGTGCCCGTACTGCCTGAAAGAGTTGCCCATCCTGTACCACGTCCAGAAGGCAGCCAAGGGCCGCCTGCAGGTGGTAGCCATCAACACGGAAGACGACGATACCTTCCGCAAGCTTGTGCGCGCGATGAAGACGCTCGATATCGCCATGTCCTACGATCCCGAGCACAAGGCGCGCGATGCATTCGGCGTGAACGGCATTCCGCACATGGTGATCATCGGTTCGGATGGCCGGATCGTCGAAGTCTTTCGTGGCTACGACGAGTCCAGCCTGAAGCCAATCGTCGCGGCCATCAACCGCGCAATCGGGGCTGATGTGCCCGAGTCTGCAAGCCCGTAGCTGGCTGGTCGTTCACGATGCGTACGTACTGGCAGGTCGACAAATGCGGTGAATCGCTTACGCGATGAGGTCCGGTTCGGGTCGGTTGCTGTCGTACATTAGAGGGCAGAAACTAGCCGGAAGCGGACGTTGACGAAGTACACGGCACGTCACACGATAAAGGCACAAGGGATGTTGGAATTGAATAGTCCACGGTGGAGTGAGCTGAGCGACGCGTATGGCAGCGCTGCGAAGATTCCTGAGCTTCTTCAGCAGCTATCTGCTTTTCCCGGTGATGACGGCAGTTCCGAACCCTGGTTCAGCCTGTGGAGCGCCCTTGCTCACCAAGGCGACGTGTACTCAGCTTCGTTCGCAGCGGTTCCCCATGTTATCGCCGCAATCGCTAGCTCACCAGAACGCGTGACCGATGTCTATTTTCACTTCCCAGCATGGGTCGAAATCTGCCGGCACAAGAATGGCATCGATGTTCCAGATGAGCTGATAGCAGATTACTTCGACTCACTAAGCCGCATTCCTACTTTGGTTGCTAGTGCCGAAGCAAAGCAGTGGAGCACAGCTTTTACCGCCAGTGCCTTGTCTGCTACTGCCGCCGCAAAGGGGCAACACAAGCTTGCAGAAGCGCTGCTAGAGCTGACCTCATCGGAAACCGTTGGGGAGTTCCTGGTGTCCTATGGCCGCTAAGGTCGAAGCAGTCTTGACTTTGCGTCAGTAACCGGTCAGAAGCGGACATCTGCAGTAGCGAAATGCCTCTTTTAAGACGAGAACAGATGTCACTCCAAGACCAATCGCTTTTCCGTTGCCCTTGCTGCGAACAAATTACCCATGCTGGGGCCGGATGCTATGAAATTTGTGACTTATGCGGATGGGTCGACGATCCAGTTCAGTCGAGCGACCCTGAGTATCTAGGCGGTGCAAATTGCAATTCGTTGCGCGAAGCGCGAGACGCATTGCGTAGACAAGCCCTGCCGCGTAGACCAAGAGATTGAATCCCGGTCGTCATGCTGGCATTCGCCGTTGCGGCGGCGCTCCTGCACCAGCCGCCCATGCAGCAGCCTACCCCGGCACGCTATGCCGCCTTCGTTGTCATCGTCTGCCTGTCGCTTGCCGTCACGACGGTTGCCGCACGCGCATTTGCTGCCGTGCTGAAGCGTATTTATATTACAATCGTTCCATTCTTGAAATCGATTTCTCTTCGTAAGTTGAAAAGGGAGTGAAGATGGTGGATCTGAATCGACGCGGCCTCATGCTGGCCGCCGGCAGCACACTGGCGGCATCGGCGATCGGCGCACCGGCCTTTGCCGCGGCCGAAGACCGCAAGGTCGGTTATGCCATCGTCGGCCTGGGCGGCTATGGCCTCGGCATCATCATCCCGCAGTTCAAGAATTGCCAGCACAGCCGGCTGGTGGCGCTGGTCAGCGGCGACCCGGCGAAAGCGAAGCGCGTCGCCGCCGAATACGGCGTCCCCGAGACCCACATCTATAATTACCAGAACTACGACAGCATCCGCGCCAATCCGGACATCGACGTGGTCTACGTCTGCCTGCCGGTATCGATGCACGCCGAATACACGATCCGCGCGGCCAGGGCCGGCAAGCACGTGATGTGCGAAAAGCCGATGGCGGTATCCAGCGCCGAATGCGAAGCCATGATCGCCGCCTGCAGGCAGGCCGGCAAGAAGCTGATGATCGGCTACCGCTGCCACTTCGAGCCGAACAACCTGGAAGCGATACGCCGCGCCCGCGCCGGCGAGATCGGCAAGCTGCGCTACTTCCGCTCGGAGCACGGCTTCGTGGCCGGCAATCCGTCGGCCTGGCGCCTGAAAAAGGCGATGTCGGGCGGCGGCTCGCTGATGGACATCGGCATCTATGCGCTCAATGCATCGCGCTACATGACGGGCGAAGAACCGGTGAGTGTGTACGCCACCGAGCGCACCGAGCGCACCGACCGCAGCGATCCGCGTTTCCGCGAAGTCGAGGACATGATCGAGTTCGAGCTGGAATTCCCGTCCGGCGTGCTGGGTTCGTGCATGTCGATGTACAGCGCCAACCGCAACCAGATCCTGCTGATGGGCGAGAAAGGCCGGATCGAACTGGAACCGGCGACCAGCTACCAGGGCATCCGCCTGCGCGTGGGCAGCGGGATGGGAGAGGCGGTCACGCCGCCGCCCACGACCGGGCTGCGGGCTGGGACAACCATGTGGGCCGGCCAACTGGACCACCTGGCGCAGTGCATCCGCCAGAACCGCGAGCCGATCGTCGCCGGCGAGGAAGGCTTGCGCGATATCCGTATCATCGAGGCGATCTATCAATCGGCGCGCGAGCGGCGGCGGATTGCGCTGAGGGCTTGAGGGTAAGCTTCTCGCAGCCTGCCGGCATGCACCGTCGTCCCCGCGCAGGCGTGGATCCATACTGAACCACCGAAGTCAATATTCCTGAAACCTTCGCGTGCTTCCAAGATACCGAATCCTGTCATTCGGCATGGGTCCCCGCCTTCGCGGGGACGACGTAGCTCCTCGCGAAGGCGATGGGACGATCAGCGCAGCACCGGCAACTCGATATAGCTCTGCGCCTGCCCCGCATGGTGGATCACGTTATCCGCCACCACGCCGGTCTTCTCGCTCTCGTTCGGCCCACCGGTATTCAGGTTGCGCACGAATTTCGGGAAGTTGGACGAGGTGATTTCGACGCGGATGCGGTGGCCGACGTCGAAGCGGTTGGCGGTCGTCATCGGCGTCGGGTGGATGGTGACAACCTGGCCCGGCGTCATCATGGCGGGCTTGTCGTAGCCGTCGCGGTAGCGGGCGCGGAAGATGGTGTCGCCGAGGATCCAGGCGGTGCCGTCGGGCGCCACGTCGACCAGTTTCACCGCGAAGTCGGTGTCCTTGGCGCTGGACGAGACCTTCAGCACCGCATCCACGAAGCCCACCACGTCGACCGGTTTCGTCAGCGGCTCGCTGGTATACACCAGCACGTCGCCGCGCGCTTCCACCGGACGCTGGTCGAAGGCGCCCGGCACCACGATGCCGCCGTTACAGCAGTCGCCGCCGCCGATCGTCTGCACCGGGTTCATCGGATCGTAGCGGTAGCGGTCCGGCGCCTCGTTGGCCGGCGCAACCTCCGCTGACAGGCGCCCGTCGCCGTTGAGCGTGTTGGCGGCGCCGTTCGAGCGCAGGTAGAGGCGCATCGGCTTGACGTTCTGCGGCGGCCACTGGGCCGCGGTCTCCCAGCGGTTGGCGCCCATCAGGTAGTAGCGCACGTGCGGGGTCGAGGCCGCGAAGGCCTTGCTGTCGCCCTTCAGCCAGCGGTCGAACCAGCCGTAGATGGCGCCGTCGACGTCGAAGCTGGTGTCGCCCATGTTGCGCTCGCCCACCACGGTGTCGGGACCCAGTTTCGCGTACTGGCAGTGCGCCACCGGCGCCACCACCGCGTACTGGTTGGCGCTGGCTTGCTTGTCGGTGTTGGCCGCGCGCGCCGCGTTGAACAGCTCGAGGTTGGGGCCGATCGAGACGTCGTACCAGCTGTTGAACCACAGCGCCGGCACACCCCAGCCCATGCCTTCGTGGTACAGGCCGCCCTGCTGCCAGGCCGGATCGGCCGGAGTGCGCTTGATGAACTGTTCGAAGGTCGCCGGCGGCTCGCCCAGGTCGGTCAGCATGCGGTCCACCGGCAGGTGCTTGATCTGCTTGTTCCAGTCGACTTTCGGCTTGGTGGCGTCGAGGTCGTTGTAGGCTTCGACGTAGGCGCGCAACTTCTCATCCGTCAATGCGGCGGACGGCAGTTCGGCGCGCAGCGGATTGTCGACGCCGTACAGCCACACGAAGAACAGGTTGCGCGGCACGCCGCCGGTGTACCAGTTGCCCTGCTCCTGGAAGCGCCCGACCTTACCGATGCCTGCGCCGGAGGCCATCGGCACCATCGCCGCGTGGGCCGGGTGGTTCATGCCGGCCAGCGCCAGCTGCCACTCGGCCGACGAGGAGCAGCCCAGGGTGCCGACCTTGCCGTTCGACCAGGACTGCTGCGCGATCCAGGTCAGGGTGTCGTAGCCGTCGGTCTGCGGCTTGCCCAGGATTTCCCACTTCCCTTGCGAGAAATAGCGGCCGCGCTCGTTCTGCACGATGAAGGTGTAGCCGCGCTTGACCGACTCCAGCACATAGCGCAGGGTGCCGCCCTTCAGCTTGTGTTCGTTGTACGGCGTCTTCCACAGGATGGTCGGCAGCTTGCCCTTGGCGTTCTTCGGCGTGTAGATGTCGGTCGACAGCGCCACGCCGTCGCGCATCGGCACCATCACGCCCAGGCGCGACACGGTGGTCTTGGCCAGTTCCGATTCGAGGGCGGCGGGGCTGTACTTGGTGTAGTCCTGGAAAGCCAGGGCCTGGGGAACGTAGGCGGCGACCAGGGCGGTCACGACGAGTTTGGCGAACAGCGGTCTCAAGGGCGCTCCTGCTAGAGAGGATGAAATTGTCGGGTGACTTTGCAGCTCGACAATTCTAGCAGGAGCCGAACAGCGCGCTTCTTTTACAGACCGAGGTCGGTGATGAAGCGGTTGGCGAAGCCCCAGTTGCCCGCCTGCCCGTAGGTATTGCAGGTTGGCGACGCATAGCCCGGGGCGCAGTCGGTATCGCGGTCGAGCGACCAGTAATGGATGCCGGCCAGGCCGTTGGTCTTGGCCCAGGCGGTCACCCGGTCGACGTCGGCCAGCGAGAAGGTTTCGTCGATGGTGTCGTTACCGCCGATCATCGGCGTCAGCTCGATGCGGTTGTAGGGCACGCCCCAGTAATCGTGCAGGCTGACCGCGGCGCGGATGGCCGACTGGCCCATGTCGCACTTGCCGTTGCTGCCGAGCGTGCACACCGACGTGCCGGCGGTGCCGTAATCCATCACCATCAGGTTGACGTAGTAATTGCTCAGCCCGGCCGCCTTGATCGCATTCATGACGTTCACGCCGGTGCTGCCGAGGCTCTGCGCGGCGCTGCCGCCCAGGGTCGCCAACGTGAAGCTGAAGCGCAGGTTCGGATAATTGGCTTGTGCCACCTTGACCCGCTGGATCAGGCTGTTGATCACGGCTTGCGATTGCCCGGCTTCGATGTCGAAGTCCACGCCGCGCAGGTTGGCGCTGTAGTAGCGCTGGATGAAGGTGCTGAAGCCGGCGTCGGAACCGCAGGTGAAGGCCCCCGCCGCGCCGCCGGTCGACAGGATGTAGGTCTTGCCGGCATTGACGAAATTCTGGACGTTGGCGCTGGCCAGCGCCTGACCCTGCACCCCGCCCCAGTTCTCGCTGCCGCATTCGCCGGTCGCGAACGACCAGGTGACGGTATTCAGCTTGGCCGGCATCACGCCCAGCAGCGGCTGCAGGGTGCCGGTGACCTTGGTCGACAGCACGTTGGTATTCCAGTTCAGGTTGATCGTGACGTCCTTGTACGGACCGAACACGAAGCCGGTGGGTGCCGGGGTCGGCGTCGGATTCGGGGTCGGGTCGGGCGTCGGCGTCGGCGTGGTGGTCTGCAGGGCCCAGGGACCCCATTCCTCGGTGCCGGGCACGTTCCCCTGGGTCCACCACTTGGCGGTGTAGACCTTGTTCTGGTAGGTGATGCACATGCCGGCCGTGTAGACGGCGCTCGCGCTCCAGGCCGGACACGACTGGCTGGTGGTGGCCAGCAGCCGCGCCGGTTGTCCGGCTGCCGGATTCTGCGCGTCGCCGCCGCCACAGCCTGCCAATGTGCCGATTACCAGGGCAGTGACAAGACTGCCCGTGCTGGGATTTCTCATTTTCACCTCTCCTCTATCCACTCTATGGTTGCGCCGTGTGCCGACTGGCGTTACCTAGACTCCCACCGCGTAAATATGGGGTCAAGTGGTTTCAAGAAATGGTTTTTTTGAAATACCAGTTCGCTCCAGTGGTCATGCGCGTGCCAGCTTGGCGGCCGGCGCCGCTGAGTGCCGCTGCAATACCAATCCGATACCTGATAGCACTGGTATGGGTCAGTACGGTGCGCCGGTCACCTGCAGCGGCACCTGCCACAGTGCCCCGGCACCGGTCAGGTACAGGGTCTTGCCGTCAGCACCGCCGAACGCCGCGTTGGTGACGTTGGCGTCGACGCGGATCGTCGCCAGTTCCTTGCCCTGCGGCGAAAACACGCGCACGCGTTTGACCTCGTGCTCGGTGACGTACAGGTTGCCGTGGCAATCCAGCGTCATGCCGTCGGCCACCGCCAGGCCCTTGACCAGGTCGCGCCCCTGCCCCGGCACGCCGTTCACGATCGGGTAGGCTTTCAGCAGGCCGTCGCTGGCGTTCACGTACAGCACGTCGCCGGCGGGCGACAGCGCGATGCCGTTCGGGTTCTTGCGGCTGCCATCGACCAGCGTGACCTTGCCATCCAGGGCGACGCGGTAGATGCCGGTCACCGGCTGGCCGCCCGGCGCCGCCGTCTTCTGGTAATCGGGGTCGGTGAAGTAGATCGTGCCGTCCGCCGCGATGGCGATGTCGTTCGGCGAATTGAAGACCTGGCCCTGGTAGCGCTGGGCGATCGGCGTGCGCTTGCCATCCAGCGTGTAGCGCATCAGCGCCTTGTCCTTGTGGCTGGCCACCACCAGCCGGCCCTGGGCATCGATCGCCAGGCCATTGCTGCCGCTGTCCTCGAACGCGGTGCTCACGCTGCCGTCCGGGCCCAGCTTGCGGATGCGCGACGGGAAACCGGGGCCGAAGCTGAAGTCCGAGAAGTACAGGGCATCCTTGACCCAGACCGCGCCTTCGTACAGGCCGGGGTCCTTGCGCGTCGGCTGCACGGCGGTGATGCGCTGGGCCGTGAGTTCGCCCGACGGCGCCTGGCCGGTGCAGACCGGCGCTGCATCGGCTGCAGCCGGCAATACGAAAGACAGCAGCGCCAGCGACATCAGCGCGGCGACGGGACGGGTACGGACTGCATACGGCATGGGTGGGTCTCCTTTTTGATTGTGCAGGTAGGTCGGCACCGAGTATAGCCGGGATGCTAGACTATGAATATGAACGCCACGATCCTCATCACCGGCGCCGGACGCGGCATCGGCGCCGCCTGTGCCCTGCTCGCCGCCGAACGCGGCTACCGGGTCTGCGTGAACTACCGCAGCGATGCCGCCGCGGCCGAGGGCGTTGTCGACGCGATTCAGGCCGCAGGCGGCAGCGCGTTTGCCGTGCAGGCCGACGTCGCCGTCGAAGCCGAGGTGGTGCGCCTGTTCGCCGAGGTCGACGCCCGCTGCGCGCGCGACGGCAGCCGCCTGGCGGCGCTGGTCAACAACGCCGGCATCCTCGAGCACCAGATGCGGGTCGAGCAGATGGATGCGGCGCGCCTCAACCGCATCCTGGCCACCAACGTCACCGGTCCTTTCCTGTGCGCGCGCGAAGCGGTGCGCCGGATGTCGACGCGCCATGGCGGCAGCGGCGGCGCGATCGTCAACGTGTCGTCGCGCGCGGCCGTCCTCGGCTCGCCCAACGAGTATGTCGACTATGCGGCTTCCAAGGCGGCGCTGGATACGCTGACGACCGGCTTGTCGAAGGAAGTGGCGCAAGAAGGCATCCGCGTGAACGGCGTGCGCCCGGGACTGATCGACACGGCCATGCATGCCAGCGGCGGCGAGCCGGGACGCATCGCGCGCCTGCAGTCGTCGGTGCCGCTGGGACGCGGCGGCGATGCCCTCGAGGTGGCGCGCGCGGTGCTGTGGCTGGTCTCGAACGAAGCCTCGTACACCACCGGCAGCTTCATCGACGTCTCGGGCGGACGCTGAACCTCATCAGCTCGACTGCACCACCTGGAGGTTGACCCCGACTTCACCCCAGGCCGCGGCTTCCTTCTCGAACCAGCTGGCCACGGTCGGATGCTGGCGCAGCCAGCCGCGTGGGGTCTCGATCTCGATGCGGCCCTTCATGCGCAGGCGCAGGGCGTCGGCTTCGGCGTCGATGCGCGCGTGCATGAACACCGCGGCCAGACGCAGCGCCAGCACCGCCTTGGCCAGGTCGGGCACGGCGAGCGCCTCGCGCACCTTGCGCAGGTTGCCCTTCTGGCCCAGCACGATGGCGCTCATCAGGCGCTGTTCGCGCGCGGTGAAACCCGGCAGGTCGGCGTGTTCGACGATGTAGGCGGCATGCTTGTGGGCGCCGGTGTGCGATACCGACAGGCCCACCTCGTGCAGCATGCTGGCGCGCATCAGGAGCGGCCGCAGTTGCAACCGCGCTGTCTCGTCCTGCGGCGCCAGGCGGTCGAACAGCTTGGCGGCGATGGCGGCGGTGCGCGTGGCGCGGCCGGCATCGATGCCGAAGCGGCGCATGCAATCCTGGATCGCCTGGTCGCGGCGGTCGAGGCGGTTGGCACGCAGTTCGAGGTCGGACAGCACACCGAGGCGCACACCCGCATTGATCGCATTCATGGATTGCACTCCCAGCTCCTGCATCACGCCGATCAGGATGGCGAGGCCGCCGGCCATCACGATCACGCGCTCGCGTTTCACGCCCGGCAGGTCGAAGGCATCGACGTGGCCGAGATCGACCAGGCGTTCGCGCAGCGCCTGCAGGCTGGGCAGCGACATGGCGCCATCGCCGATGCCGTTCCGGGTGATGACTTCGGAAATCGCGCGGATCGTGCCCGAGGAACCGTAGACGCCTTCCCAGCCGGCCGCACGGTACTGGTCGGCAACGTCCTCGACGCGGGCGCGCGCGGCATTCACCGCGGCCTCGAAGGCGTCGGCGTTGATGTGCCCCCCGGGGAAATAGGTGGCGCTGTGCGGATGGGTGCCGATGCTGAACGATTCGACCAGGCCGATGGCGTCGCCGGCGCCGCTGATGATCTCGGTGGAGCCGCCGCCGATGTCGATCACCAGGCGCCGCTCGTCCGGGCGCCCGAGCGCGCGCGCCACGCCCATGTAGATCAGGCGGCCCTCTTCCTCGCCCGAGATGATCTCGACCGGATAGCCGATCGCTTCCTCCAGGCGCGGCACCAGCAGTTCGGCGTTCCTGGCCACGCGCAGGGTATTGGTGGCCACCACCCGCACCGCGTCCAGCCGGTGCTGGCGCAGGATGGCGCTGAAGTCGCGCAGGCAGCGCACCGCGGTGTCCATTGCTTCCTGGCTCAGCATGTTGTCCGGCCCGAGGCCGGCGGCGAGGCGGATCGGGTCACGCGCGGTGCGCACGATGTGGATCTGGCCGGCAACGGCTTCGCCGATGTGGAGCCGGAAACTGTTGGAACCGAGGTCGACTGCTGCGTACATGGGTCTGTCCGAAAAAACGTAGCCGCCAGTATAGCGGCCAGACGCAAGCCCGGGGGCGCGCGTTTGAAGGCCGGTCGGTATCGGCGCGCTCCCCATGGTCGCCGCCTCAGCGCAGCGCTTCGGTCAGCACGCGGCCCTCGGCGGCTGCCGGCGGACGCAGATGCAGGATCTGGGCCAGGGTCGGCGCGATGTCGACCACCTCGGTGTACTGGGCCTGCACGCCGGGACGGATCCAGCGTCCGCCCATCATCAAGAGCGGCACGTTGCTGTCGTAGTTATAGGGCGTGCCGTGGGTGGCGCCGCTGTCGCCGCTGCCGAAGGACGTGTAGGGCGCCGTCACCACCATCAGGTCGCCCGACAGTTCGCGGTTCCAGGCGCGCTGCATCAGCGTGCCCACGCGCGACTTGGCCGCCACGCCCTGCTCCAGCTGGGACCGCGTGAACACGTCGGCGATGCCGGGCTGGGTCAGCAGGAAGCGCGCGGCGGCGTCTTCGACGTCGCGCCGTGCCAGCTTGTTGCGCTCGATCGCGTCGTAGTCGAGGTAGATCTCCGGCAGGTAGGCGTTTTTCACCAGTCCGGCGACGCGGAAACGCTCGGCCAGCGCCGCCTCCAGCTTGGCCCGCAGCGGCTTGGGATCGATGCGCGCGGCGTCCATGTGGCGGCCCTGCGAGAACTCGGCGGTGTTGGCGAAGCCGTGGTCGGCGGTCAGCACCACCAGCACGTTGTCCATGCCGATGCGTTTATCGAGGTAGCTGAAGAACTCGGCGATGCGGCGGTCGATCTGCTGCAGGTGATCGTGCGACATGCGGCTTTCCGGGCCGTAGGCGTGGTTGACGTAATCATGGCCCGACAGGCTGATGCCCAGCAGGTCGGTGACGCCGCCGGCATTGTTGCCCAAGTTCTCGCCTTCGACGGCGGCGCGCGCGAAGTCCAGCGTCAGCTCGTCGACCGCGGGGCTGGTCTTCAGGCGTGCATAATAATCGGCCGACGGCTGGCCGCTCTCGCTGTAGAAGGTGAACGGGAAGCGGTTCGGGCTTTTCAGGCTGGGCGCCGGATCGGGGGCGTCGTCCGCATACGCGGCGTCCGGCAGCAGCGGCTTCCACGACTTGGCGTAGTAGCGGTCCTGCGGCTTGGCCGCCTTGAAGCGCTCGACCCAGGCCGGATGCTGCTGCATGTAATAGGTGGAGCTGGCGAAGTCGCCGGTCTTGTCCATGTACATGTAGGCGGTGCCGGTCTTGCCGGCCAGGAGGATGGCGCCGCGGTCCTTGCCGGACACCGTCACCACCTTGCTGCGGTTGCCGCTGGCGTAGCGCAGCTGGTCGCCCAGGGTATCGACGCGCAGCTTGGCAGGCGAGGTGCCGTCGTGTTCCTCGGTTTCCTCGCCGATGTACTTGTAGCGTGCGTCCTCGGTGCAGTAGACCAGCTTCCCGCTGCCATCGATCCAGTTGTTGCCGATGATGCCGTGGCGGTACGGGTAGGCGCCGCTCAGCACCGCGGTGTGGCCGATCGCCGTCACCGTCACGCCGTGCGCCTGGTGCGCATTGGTGAACGAGGCGCCCTGCTCCATCAGGCGGCGCAGCCCGCCCTGGCCGAACTGGCCGCGGTAGCGCTGCAGCTGCTCGGCGGGCAGGCCGTCGATGACCATCACCACGACCAGTTTCGGGGCCGTGGCCTCGATCGGCGCCGGGGCGGTCTTCGGGGCCGCATGGGCGGGTTGGACGGCCGGCGCCAGCAGGGCGGCACAGGTGAACAGGGACAGCGTGGGGTGGATCCAGGAAGGTCGGGACATACGGGTCGTCAGGGTGAATGGTCAGGCTCGCCAATTTATCATCTTAGAAAGTACATATGTCATTTTGATGACATCCGGCGCCTGGCGTGACATTTTGTCGCCGTTACATTTCGAGTATCTTGTGCGCATGCGGGCGGGATAAAATCGTTCGCATGGCAACGTCAACTTGTCCACCCCTGCCGGCGCGTCCGGACGGCGCCTGGTTCGGCTGGGGTATCAGCCTGCTGGTCCATGCCTGCGTGCTGGCCTGGCTGGTGCACGCCTGGCGGGCGCATGCGCCGGCGCCGGAGGCTGCAGCGCCGGCGCCCATGCGCTTCGTGCTGGTGCCGCCGCCCCCGCGGGCGAAGGCGCCGGTGGCGCTTGAGGTGCCGGCGGACAGCGCAAGGGCACCGAAAACGGCGAACGTGCAGGCACGCCCGGCACGCAGCCGTCCGGCGCGCTCTGCGCCCGCCCCTGCTGCGGCGAACGCGGGCACCGCCGCCACCCCTGCCGAACCGGCGGCCACGATCGCCCGCGAACCGGCCGCCACGTCCGGCGCGGTGGATGCGGCCCCGGCCGCCGCCGAACCCGCTGCCGCGGATGCCGGCACAGGCGAATCCACTCCGCACCTGGACATGAAAGCCGCCCGCGCCACCGCGCGCCTGATCGAAAAACACCGCAAGGATGGCCTGGTCGCCCATCCGAAACCCGATCCGCCGCTGCAGCGCGACGAGCGTCTCGAACGCGCCATCGAGCGCGCCCGCCGTCCGGACTGCAAGTCCGCCTATTCCAGCCTGGGCCTGCTGGCGGTGATCCCGCTGGCCAAGGATGCGGTGACCGGCACCGGCTGCAAGTGGTAGATTACAGTGGCAGACGTCATGCAAACCCTCGACCCGCTGCCCCTGATAAAAAACTCTTCGCGCCGCCCATGCTCGGACTGTTCCTCCACGCCGCCGTGATGGCTGCCCCCTCCCCGGCACCGGCACAGTCGCAGGCGAGCTACGAAGCAGCCGTTGCGGACATGTCGACGTCGCCAGCCTATGTGCTGGTCAAGGTCGGCGACGGCGGCAACGCCGCGCCGCGGCCGGTCTGCACGACGGGGAACTTCCTGCTTGGCGCAATCCACCGGGAATATGGCCTCGGCTATGCGCCGGCCGAATCCGAACAAGCGCTGCGGATCGCGCGCGCCCACGCGGACCACGTGTTCCGCTTCCAGCGCCAGGCGGCGCTGGACAACATCCGCGTCCACTATACCGAGGCCGACCTGGCTGCCGCGCGCGCCCTGCTGGCACCGCTGACGGACGCCGAGGTCAAGGCGAAGTTTTCATCGCTGTTCGCGCACGACCGCCTGCCGACGCAAGGCTATGTCAAGGATGCCGTCGCTTGCGCCCTGATCGAGCGCGGCTTTTCGCCGAAGATGGCAGACCGGAGCGGGCAGGTCTTCATTGCCAACTGAGGCGCGCAGCGCGCAGGCTCATCCGCGGTGCACGTCGCGCCATGCCAGCATCGCCGGCAGCCGCTCCTCCTTGTCGGCATCAAAGCCGCAGGTGTGATCGAAGGTCGCCGGATTCTCGTAGGTGCCGAACAGCCAGTCCCACCAGACGATGTCGCCGTAGTTGTTGCGGTGGCGGCCGTACTGGTGGTGGATGCGGTGCATCTCGGGGCGCTGGAAGAACCAGCCGACCCAGCGCGGCGTGCGCACGCTGGTGTGGTAGAAGAATTCGCCGAGCGCCGTGCACAGCGTGTACACCGCGCCCGCTTGCGGCGACAGGCCGAGCAAGGCATACACCAGCAGGCTGCCGATGATCGAATTCACGACCATCTCGACCGGGTACTTGTAGAACGAGGTGATGACTTCGATGCGGCGCGGGCTGTGGTGGATCTGGTGGAATACGCTCCACAGGAAGTCGGATTCGTGGCGCACCCGGTGCCACCAGTAGAACACGAAGGTGGCGATGAAATAAGCCAGCATGCCGCCCGCCACAGGGCCAAGGTGGCGCGACAGGTGCAGCAGCGAGCCCGATGACAGCCAGCGCTCCCAGGTAAAACCGGCCAGCAGCACCACGCCCAGCTGGACGGCGTTTATCAGCAGCACGCGCAGCGGCCAGGTGCGGACGTGCGGCAGGCGCCAGCCGGGGGTCAATCGTTCGAGGACGAAGCAGGCGGCAAAGACGGCGAGGATGGTGACGAGCATGATGGGCCTCCGTGGAATGGTGGCGCCATGATTGCGAAAAGCTTAAGCCTCGGCCAGCGTTGTGATTCCGGACAAGCCTTTTGCGATTTGAAGTCGCGTTTTTCAATACCCACCACGTCGTCCCCGCGCAGGCGGGACCCATACTGAATATCAGGATTCGGTATGCGGGAAGCAGCGCGAATGATTCAAATATACGGGCTTCGGAAACTCGGCATGGGTCCCCGCCTTCGCGGGGACGACGGAGGATCTCAGTCCAGCCGCCGCACCGACTCCCGCACCACCAGGCTCAACTCCGGCACCTCGGCCGCCAGCGGCTCCTGCGCGATCATGTTGAGGATGGCACGCCCCAGGCTCTGGCCGACGTCGAACAGCGGCTGGCGCACCGTGGTCAGCGGCGGCGTCGTGTACATCGAGCTGTGCAGGTCGTCGAAGCCGATCACAGAGACGTCTTCCGGCACCCGGATGCCGCGCCGGTACATGGCCAGGCGGGCGCCGTAGGCCATCAGGTCGTTGGCGGCGAACAGCGCGGTGAAGCGCTGGCCCGAGGCCAGCAGTTGCTCCACCGCGGCCTGGCCGCTCGATTCCAGGAAGTCGCCGTCCAGCACCAGCGCCGCCCGTTCTTCGATACCGTGTTTGGCCAGGGTGTCGCGGTAGCCAGCCAGGCGCGCCTGGGCGTCGAGGTGGTCGGCCGGGCCGGCGATGAAGGCGATGTCGCGGTGGCCGTGCTGCACCAGGTGTTCGACCGCCTCGCAGGCGCCGCGGTAGTTGTCCAGCCTGAAGCCGTAGGCGCGCTCGCCCTGCAGGGTGCGCCCGAAGGCGACGATCGGCACCCGCCGCGACAGGTCCAGGATCTGCTCGTCGGTCAGCTTGCCGCTGAGGATGACCAGGCCGTCGACGCGGCGCGCGATCAGGAGTTCGATGCGCTCCGCCTCTTCGTCCGCATGCCAGTGGCCGGACACGATCAGCGGCGCGTAGCCGGTACCCTGCAGGGCATCGTCGATGCCGGCCATGGCGTCGGCGAAGTAGCCGGAGATCAGCGACTGGGTCAGCAGGCCGATGGTGCGCGAGCTGCCGGTCTTCAGGTTCTGCGCCAGCACGTTCGGCTTGTAGTTCAGCTGGCCGATGACGCTTTCGATGGCCTTGCGCTTGTCTTCCGACACCTTGGCGGTGCCGTTCAGGTAGCGCGACACCGTGGCCGCCGACACCCCGGCCACGCGCGCGACTTCGTGGACGGTGACCATGGCTGTGCTGGACTCTTTTTTCATTTTGTTAGTATAACATTCAGAAATACCAGCAGGAAACCGATTTCAAAATGGCATGTCGACCGGCAAAGTCGCAGGAAGCCGACGCCTGCCAACCCCGCGATAAATTATGTTTGACATCGAAGCAAGCGCGCAGGTACGATGAAATCGATTTCAAAGCATGAGCATGCAACCATTAGTTGCGATAACAAACAGAGCCTGCCACCGAGACCAGGCCCATTTCCAAGCAAGGTAACCCTTCCATGACCGATTCCATCCACTTCCCTCCCAACTTCATCTGGGGCGTTGCCACGAGCGCATTCCAGATCGAAGGCGCCTTCGATGCAGACGGCAAGGGTCCCTCGATCTGGGACACCTTCTCGCACAAGGCCGCCAACATCATCGACGGCAGCAACGGCGACATCGCCTGCGACCACTACCACCGCTACCGCGACGACGTGGCGATGATGGCGTCGTTCGGCGTCGACGCCTACCGCTTCTCGATGGCCTGGGCGCGCGTCCAGCCGTCGGGCAAGGGTGCCTGGAACGAAAAGGGCTTCGATTTCTATGCGCGCCTGATGGACGCGCTGCAGGAACGCGGCATCGCGCCGCACCTGACGCTGTACCACTGGGACCTGCCGCAAGGCCTGCAGGACGACGGCGGCTGGATGTCGCGCGACACCGCGCACCGCTTCGCCGATTATGCGCACGAAGTGGCGCGCCGCTTCGGCGACCGCCTGGTTTCCATCGCGACCCATAACGAACCGTGGTGCACGGCCAATCTCGGCTACGGCAACGCCCAGTTCGCGCCGGGCGTCAGCGACAAGAAACAGGCGATCCAGGTCTCGCACCACCTGCTGCTGTCGCACGGGCTGGCGATGCAGTCGATGCGCGCGGCCAATCCGAAAGCGGAACTGGGCATCGTGCTGAACCAGTGGACCGCCGAGCCGGCCACCGACAGCGAAGCCGACCGCAAGCTGGCGGCACTGGAATGGGCCAACTCGATCGCATGGTTCATGGACCCGATCTTCAAGCGCCGCTATCCGGAACTGTCGCTGCAGTCGCACGGCGCCGACGCCCCGGACGTCCAGGACGGCGACTTCGACATCATCGCCCAGCCGATCGACTTCCTCGGCGTGAACTACTACCGCCGCGAAGTGATGAGCGCCGAAGTCCCGCCGAGGAAGCCGGAAGGCGGCATGGGCTTCACCGACATGGGCTGGGAAATCTACCCGCAGGGCCTGACCGATTTGCTGGTCCAGCTGAAGCAGGAGTACCCCGACCTGCCGCCGGTCTATATTACCGAGAACGGCATGGCGGCCGTCGACGGCGTCGAGGCCGGCCAGGTCAACGATCCGGTGCGCATCGAGTACGTGCGCACCCACCTGGAAGCGCTGAAGGCGGCGATGGACCAAGGCATCGACGTGCGTGGTTACTTCCTGTGGAGCCTGATGGATAATTTCGAGTGGAACTCGGGCTACGCCAAGCGTTTCGGCATCGTCTATGTGGATTATGCGACCCAGCAGCGCATCCCGAAGGCGAGCGCGCTGTGGTACCGCGACTTCATCGCGGGCCAGCGCGCGCAGCGCCGGGCCGCCTGAGCGGCGCGCGGGCTGCACACATAAAACAAAAGCTGGAGCAAGAGGAGACACCATGGTCGCAGAACCATACCAACACGAGGCCTACGGCGCGCAGGACGGCGCGCGCCTGGTGGCCGACATCGGCGGCACCAACGCCCGCTTCGCGCTGGAAACCGCGCCGGGCCACATCGAGGCCGTGGCCACCCTGCCCTGCGCCGCGTATGCGCAGTTCACCGACGCCGTGCGTGCCTATCTGGGCGGCCACGCCGGCAAGCGGGTGCGCCATGCGGCGATCGCGATCGCCAATCCGGTCGACGGCGACCTGGTCAAGATGACCAACCACTGCTGGGAATTCTCGATCGAGCGTGCGCGCACCGAACTCGGACTCGACACCCTGCTGGTGGTGAACGACTTCGCCGCGCTGGCGATGTCGGTGCCGCAGCTGGCGGCGCAGGACCTGGTGCAGGTCGGCGGTGGCGCCGCGGCGGCCGATGCCGTGATCGGCTTGGTCGGCGCCGGCACCGGCCTGGGCGTGGCCGGCCTGATCCCGGCCGGCGGCAGCTGGACCGTGCTGCAGAGCGAAGGCGGGCACGCCGCGTTTTCCCCGTGCGACGCCCGCGAACAGGCGATCCTGGAATTCTGCTGGCAGCGCTGGGACCACGTGTCGGCCGAGCGCCTGGTGTCGGGACCGGGACTGTCGCTGATCCACGAGGCGCTGGCTGCGAGCAAGGGCCTGCGCGCGCCCGTGCTGGACCCGGCCGTCATCGTCGAGCGCGGACTGGACGGCAGCGACGTCCTGTGCGCCGAGGTGCTGGACGTGTTCTGCGGCATGCTCGGCACGGTCGCGGCCAACGTCGCGGTGACGCTGTGCGCGCGCGGCGGCATCTACATCGGCGGTGGCGTGGTGCCGCGCCTGGGCGAGTGGTTCGCGCGCTCGCCCTTCCGCGCCCGCTTCGAGAACAAGGGACGCTTCTCGAGCTACAACGCACGCATCCCCTGCTTCGTGATCCACGCGTCCTGCCCGGCCCTGGCCGGGGCGGCGGCGCTGTTGCAGCAGCACCTGGCGCAGCAGCAGCAGGAACAGCAGGAACAGCCACAGCGCCGCGAACGCGACGGCACGGAGGCCCGCCATGCGCACGCCTGATACGACACTGCCGCGCATGCGCCACCCGCTGCTGTGGGTGCCGACCGGCTACTTTACGATGGCGATCGGCTACATCATGCTGACCAGCGTCACCGCGATCATGTTCAAGAACATGGGCATGGACAACGGCCGCGCTGCCTTCTATTCGAGCATGCTGATCCTGGCCTACACGATCAAGCCGCTGTTCGCCCCGCTCGTCGAGATGTACCGCACCAAGAAGTTCTTCGTGCTGTGCGCGCAGGTGCTGATCGCGCTCGGTTTCGCCGGCGCCGCGCTGGCCATGAAACTGCCCTCGCACATGACCGTGGTGCTGGTAGGCCTGCTGGCGCTGATGTCCTTCATCGGCGCCACCCAGGACATCGCCAGCGACGGCGTCTACGTGACCTCGCTCGACGCCCGCACCCAGTCGCTGTACTGCGGGGTGCAGAGCCTGTCGTGGAACGTGGGGCCGATCGTCGCGTCCGGCTTGCTGGTCTACCTGAGCGGCCGCCTGCACACCGAGGTGTTCGGGCACGATCCCAAGGTGTTTGGCCCCGAGTGGCTGGACGCGTGGCGCATCATCTTCTTCATCGTCGCCGGCCTGACGCTGGCGATGGCGCTGTGGCACGCGCGCGTGATGCCGGAAGGCGCGCGCGCCGAAAACACCCCGACCAGCCTGGCCGGCGCCGGCACCATCCTGTGGGATTCCTTCGTCACCTTCTTCCAGAAGCGCGACGTGTGGAAGATGATCGCCTTCGCCTTCCTGTTCCGGATCAGCATCGGGCTGCTGGAAAAGATCGGTCCCTTCTTCATGGTGGACGCCGCCGCCAAGGGCGGACTCGGTCTGTCCAACGAAAAGCTGGGCATCGTCTACGGCACCTACGGCCTGGTGGCGGTGCTGCTCGGCTCCCTGCTGGGCGGCTGGTTCGTCGCGCGGCGCGGCCTGAAGCGCACGCTGTTCATCCTGTGCTGCGCGGTCAACATCCCCAACATCACCTTCCTGGCGATGGCGCTGACGCTGCCGTCGAGCACCCTCGCCATCACCGCCGGCGTGGCCATCGAAAAGTTCTTCTATGGCTTCGGCTCGGTCGGCTACATGATCTACCTGATGCAGCAGCTGGCCCCGGGCAAGTACGCGACCACGCACTATGCCTTCGGCACCGGCCTGATGGGGCTGTGCATGATGGTGACGGGCGCGGTCAGTGGTCACCTGCAGGAGTGGATGGGCTACGTCGGCTACTTTGCTTTCGTGATGGTGGCGACCATTCCATCATTCCTGGCGACCTGGTTCGTGCCGTTCAACCACCGCGCGGATGAGGGGCCGGCGGTGGATGCGGGGCGGCTGGTCGAGGATCCGACGCATGAGACGTCGACGCACCGGGCGGCTTGATCAAAGGAAGGTAACCGGAATCACGTGCTTGTAAACGTCGCCCTTGCGAAGGCAGGGGCCCAAGTTTTGCGATCAACTGCGAACTTGGGCCCCTGCCTTCGCAGGGGCGACGTGGCTTTGTGCGTGTAGCGCATTTCTTCGCGCGGAGCCCGGCCTGTGCGTGCAGTCCGGTCTACGTGTGCAGCTCGTTGTCCGCGTCCGGCTTAGTCCTACTCCCTCAAATCCCACTCAAATCGGATCCGCCGCCAGCTTCGAGCGCCGCACCGGCGTCCGGATCCCGTAGCGCAGCGCCGACTGCCGCACCAGTTTCTCGAACCATGGCGGCGCGTCCGGCGCGATCACGATGCTGCGCAGCAGGCGCATAGCATCGACCCGGACCAGCAGCCCGGCGTCGGGTTCGCCGCAGGTCGCCGCGTGCGGCCCGGCGGTGTGGTCGATGATCACCCGCACTTCCTTTTCGTACTCGTAGGCCTTGGCCTTGTAGGCGAAGATGCGCGCGTAGTCCGGCGAGATGTCCAGCTTGGGGTCGCTCCAGTGCTTGACGTACTCGACGCGCGCGATCCAGGCTTCGTGTTCGGTATCGGCTTCGCGCAGCGTATCGCTGAGCTGGCCGACGGTGGTGGTCAGCGCCACCGCGCAGTCGGACTTGCCGTACAGCGCCCACATGGCCGCGCTGTCGTCCTGGTTGCGGTGCCAGCAATTGATGTAGACCGACTGGCGCATGCGGCGCTTGAACTGTTCATAGTTGTAGTCGATCTCGCCGCGCGCATAGGACGCGCTGATCTGGTCGCGCAGCGTGGGCGTGAAGGCGCCCTCGAACTTGTCGCTGAAGTGATCGGCGCGGCAAAAGAACAGCGTTGCATTCTCGAAGAAATCGAACAGCTTGGCCGCATTCAGGTAGCGCCACAGCACGGTGCTGCGCTGCAGGCGCTCGCCTGGGCGTTCATTCAGGCGTGCGGCGGAGCGCGCATCGACGATGCGTGGCGCGTCGACGCTGCTGCCCTGCTCCTCCATATCTTGCTCTTTGCCCATGTCCTTACATCTCCATGGGGACGATTGTAGGCTTGCCCGCTTCGACCCGCCATGGGTAGGGCCGCTAGCGTGCGCTTGTAGGAATCGTCTACGTCAAGATGTCGCACGCCGTGCGACAGCGCCTGCCGCCGGCCGCAGGAAGGGATAGGGATTGATGGCGCCGCCGCCGGTGTAGATGCCGTAGTGCAGGTGCGGCGGCGTATGGATCGCATTCCCCGTGTTGCCGACGTAGCCGAGCACCTTGCCCGGCGCCACCCGCATGCCGGCGTGGACATCGCCGTAGCGCTCGAGGTGGGCATAGTAGTGGCGCTGCCCGCCCGGCCCCAGCACCCACACCACCTGCCCGCCCAGGCGGTTGGTGCCGACGCGCACGACCACGCCTTCGGTACTCGACAACACCGGCGTGCCGCGCCTGGCGAAGATGTCGATGCCTTCATGGCGGCGGCCCTCGCTGCGCGCTCCGCCCCAGGTGTCGGCCAGCCCGGACGGCTTGACGCCGGCCACCGGCACCGGCAGCAGTGTGGGCGCCGGCAGGCTGCCCAGGCGGATCAGGTACAGCACGTTGTCCAGCCACGGCTGCACGACGGCGCCCAGCGCGATCAGGAAGATCGCGAGCAGCAGCTTGCGGACCAGCGGGCGGATGAAGGTGGGCATGGAACGCAGTTGGGGTCACCGCCTGGAATCAACAGGGCAATCGCAAAGTAGGAATAAGCCTAGCGGGACACGAGAAACCGGCTGTTTTCAAGCCGATGTAACCGGCGCTACAGTGACAATAGATATCAAACAGTCATGCAGAGGAAACACCATGGAACATTTACAGACAGAACGCCGCGCCGATGTGCCGCCCAGTCACCCCCATGAATCGGCGGCCGCCGAGGCGGTGCGCGAAGCCATCGGCCTGCAGGCCTGCCTCGGCACCGTGGGCGCGGTGGAGTACCTCAAGGCGCACGGGATCAACGGCGCGGTCATCGGCAGGGTGCTGTCGGGCGGCCAGGTGCGCGAAGACGACCGGGCCATGGCGGCCCAGAACGACCTCCCCGGCGCACACCAGGCCTGATCAGCCCTGCCCCGCCTCTAGGTTGGCGCGCACGCGGCCCAGCAGGGCCGCAAGCATGGCGCACTCTCCCTCCGACAGCCCGGCCATCGCCGCCTCGGCCAGTTCGCCGTCGTGGCTGTGCAGCGCCGTGTGCAGTTCCAGGCCGGCCGCCGACAGCGTGACGCGGGTGCTGCGGCGGTCGGCGGCGTCGGCTTCGGCTTCCAGCAGGCCGCGTTCGCGCAAGCCGCGGATCAAGCGCGCCACCTGGGCCTTGTCGCGGCCGGAATGCGCCACCAGGTCGCTTGGCGACCCGCCCGGGTGACGCGCAAAGAAGCCGAGCACCTTGATTTCCATATGAGCAAGATCGTGCTGGGCATCGCGCAGGCTGCGATGCTGCTGGGTGCGGTACAGGTGCATGATCTTGTGCATGGCGTCCACGACCTGCAGCGCGGCGTGGCCGTCGATGGCGGCCGGATTTTGGTTGACTTGGTCAACTTTTTTTCGCATAATGGATGACATTGTCAACTAATCGTATTTATTTCCGAGGACGATACCATGAAAGACGCAGCGCAAGGCCCTGTCATCCAGCGGGTCCGCCATGAACTCAAGCGGCGCGAGCTGACGGTTGCCGCCGTCGAACCCCTTGGCCCCGGCTTCGTCGCCATCACCTTCACGGGCGACGAGCTGGCCGACTTCGTCTCGGCCTCCTTCGACGACCACGTCAAGCTGATGTTCGACGAAAGCGCGGAGACGCCGGTACGCCGCGACTATACGCCACGCCGCTTCGATCGAGAACAGCGGACCCTGACGCTGGAATTCGCGCTGCACGGCCATGGCGCGGCCTCCGAGTGGGCACGCAGCGCGCAGGCCGGCCAGCGGCTGACGGTCGGCGGCCCGCGCGGCTCCTTCGTGGTGCCTTTGGCACTCGACTGGCACCTGCTGGTGGGCGACACCACCGCCCTGCCGGCGATCTCGCGCCGCCTGGAAGAACTGCCGGCCGGCGCGCGCGCCGTGGTGGTGGCGATGGCGGATGCTGCCGACCGCCGTCCCCTGCCGACCGAGGCCGACGCCGACATCATCTGGGTGGACGATGCCGATGCGCTGGTGGCGGCGCTGCAGGCGTGGACGCCGCCGGCCGGCCAGGGCGTGGCCTGGGGTGGCGGCGAAGCGCAGGCGATGGCGCGGGTGCGCAAGATCCTGAATGAGAAGGGGGTGCCGCGCGAACTCACTAGGGTGTCGGCGTACTGGAAACGGGGGGTGGCGGATCACCACGAGACGCTGGAGTAAACAGCGGTACCGGAAGTAGAAACAGGCCTGCGCTCCCGCAACACACGGCAGCGTGTAAACGTCGCCCCCGCGCAGGCGGGATAGCTGCGCTATCCCCCCAAGTTGCACGCTCAGCCACGACGCATGCAGAACTTGGACCCCCGCCTGCGCGGGGGTGACGGTTTTACGGTCGCGGGCTAACGGCTCGATAGGTACTGGCCGTGCTTCCGGGTTTTACGCCGCGCTCTTGCCCGACAAGCGCTTCAAGCGCTCCAGCGCCGTCTCGCCGCCGTTGTCCGGCTGGCTCGCCGACTTGCGGATCGCATCCAGCTCGGCCTGCTGGTCGAGCGGCTTCTGGCCGATGTCGGCGACGATGCGCAGGCCGGCCGCTTCGTTGCTGACGTTCTGGGCGCGGCGCGTGAGCGCGTTCAGCGCGGTCGATCCGGCCTTGACGCCGGACAGGCCGGCCAGCTGGCTCTGGCGCTCCATGCGCAGTTCCTGCAGTTCCTTCTGGGCCTTGGCCGCGGCCAGTGACTGGATCGCCTTGCGCGCCTGGGCGTCGAATTCGGCCAGCTGCTTGCTGAGCGCATCGACGATCTTCTGCAGCTCGTCCATGTAGGCCCTGGCATCGGCTTCCTCCTGGATTTCCTGCGGCAGGCGCGCCTTGTTGGCTTCCAGCTCGTCGCAGAACATGGTGACCGTGGCTTCCGAAATGGTGCCGGCGGCCAGGCGCTCGGCCAGCGTCTCGGCGGCGCGTTCGTCGCTCGCGATCAGCGTTTGCAGGCTCACCACGTCCTTGTGCTCCTTGTCGAACGAGGCGCGCGCGGTCGCCAGCAGCTGCGCGGTGTCGCGCAGGGTGTCGACCAGGCGGTCGCGGTCGGCCTCGGTGGCGGTCTCCGGATCGAAGTTGGCGATGGCTTCCGAAATCCGGTTGCCGAGGGCGCCGAAGTGCTTCGATACCAGCCGTGCGGTCAGGCCCCATCCACTCGCGTTGCTCATGTCCTTGTTCCTTTCGTTGGTCAAAAAGTCGGGTGCTGCTCGGTTGCTACTTGCTTACTGCTCGGTTACTGCACCACCACGCGTTCCGGCTCCAGAGGGATGCCGACCACGAAGTCGACGTGGATGCCGCGCCGGCCGCTGTCGCCGTCGACGCTTTCGATGATCTCGGTGCTGATCAACAGGTACTCGCGGCTGCCGTCGCCCAGCGTGCGCACGTAGGGCATGTAATACAGCTGCTGGCGCAGCCCGCGCACGCCGCCGGCATCGTCGATGCGCGTTTCGCGGCCGGTGAACGGGGTCACGAAACCAGCGTTGCCGTGGCCGGCGTCGCGGGTGTACTCGAGGCGGTCGGCATCGCCAAACACCGTGGCCAGCGTGGCCGCGTCCAGCATGTCGGCCAGCTGCGCGCGCCACAGCGTGTAGCTCGGGTCGCCCAGGCCGTAGCCGGCGACGCCCGTGTAGGCATCCTGGTCGTCGGCGCTTTCCGGAATCACGCGCGCCAGCTGGGTGCAGTACAGGATCTCGGCGATGGCGCCGTCGTCCGCGCTGAACACCTGCAGGAATTTTTCCTTCGCATCGAGGTCGCCGGTGGCCAGGTACAGGCGGAACAGGCCGGCGTCGGGCTCCAGGCGAATCTGCGAGATCGCCAGCACGCGGGTGTCGCCGTCGGCCGGCATCACGATCAGCGAACCGTTGGCCTGGGCGCGGATCAGCGGCGAGCGCTGCAGCTGCACCAGGCTGCCGATGCGCGCGCCCATCGGGAGTTTGTCGTCGGCGCGCGTGTCACTGGTCACGCCCTGCTTGCCGGCGATACCGCGCACGTAGCTGAACACGTCTTTCCAGGCCATCTGCTCAATTCCTCTCGAACGAATAATTCGGTTTGTCGGCGGCGCGCTTGGCGCGTGCCCGCATGATCCATTTGTAGGCAATCCAGCCGGCCAGGGCCAGCACCAGCAGCACGGCCAGGGTGCCGAACACGGAGCCGCCGCTTGATTTCGGCTGCGGCAGCGGCAGCGGCTGCGCCGGCGCGGCCCCGGGCTGGGCCACCGGGCCGCCGACGCTGCCGACGCCGCCGTTCCAGGACGGTGCCGGCGCCTGGACGTCGCCGCGCTGCCCGTGCGCATTCGCGTTGTTGGCGGCGTGGGCGGCGGCGTTGGCCGCGGCGTTCGCGATCACGGCGCCGGCAATCACGCGGCCGAGGTCGCCGCCGGATGGTTGCGGCCTGCCGTAGCCATTGTTATTGCCGTAGCCCTGGCCATAGTCGCGGCCCGGCGGCCGGTTGTCCGCCTGGCGCGGGGTGTCGTCGCGGCGCGGCGGCGGTGCATTGCGTGCGGCGTCGCGTGCGGCCTGCGCGGCACGCCGTTCGTCCAGCGTGCGCAGGGCGCGGGATGCGGCGGCGTCGCGGTCGAGCTTTTGCGAGAACGCCGAATCGGAGCGGCGCGTATCCGATGGTGCCGCCCGGCCGAAGGAACCGAAGCTGCCGCTGCCCGCCCTAGACGGCGCGTCCGCCTGCGACGCCGAGGATGACGAGCGCTTGCCGAAGGCGCCGAAGCTGCCTTTCGACGGCGACGGCGAGGCCGACGGTGACGAGCGCTGCGACGAAAAGCCGCTCTTGAACGACCCCGAACTCGAGGGCGAGGGCGAGGCGCCTGCCATGCCGTGCGCCAGCGGCAGCAGCAGCGACAGCACCAGCAAGGCATGGAAGCACTTCGGCGCAGACTTCGGAGCGTATCTCGGGGCAGGCTTCAACATGGTCAGGGTCGCCGTCAAAAGTTACAATGAGAATAACGAACAGCATGTTGACATGCACCGGTAAAATAATCAAAGGATTACCATATGACCCGCCGCTATCTCGACATGAATCAACACGATGCGCTCTACACTGTGGCCCGCAAGTATCCCGGCGGGCTGGATGCGCTGGCGCGCGAGCTGGGCATGTCGGCCAACGTCCTGCGCAACAAGCTGGCGCCGAGCATCGCCTCGCATTACCCGTCGTTCGAGGAAGTCTCGCTGATCGTCGAGTGCTGCCATAAGGCGGGGGTGGCGGATGCCCTGCTGCCGCTGCACGCGCTGCTGGTCAGGCACGGAATGGCGGCGTTCGTGGTGCCGCAGCCGGAAACGGCGCGCCAGGACGACCTGTCGCAGACCGTGTGCCGGGTCATGAGCGAAGTCGGCGCGGTGGCCGAAGCGGTGTCGGAGGCGCTGATGGATGGAGTGATCACGGTGGCCGAGGCCGACCTGATCGAGCGTGAGTTCCACTCGGCCCTGTCGGCGCTGGGCGCCTGGCGCGCGCGGCTGCGCAAGGACAGCGCGGCCGGAATCTGCTGAAGCTGCCGGGCCGGACGCCCGGCGTCAGGCGCGCCGGCCCGGGCGGCGGCGTAGCAGCAGCATGGCCGCAATGCCGACGGCGCTCAGCCACAGCGAAGCCGGTTCCGGGACTTCGCCTGTGGGTTCGAGCGTCGCCACCGGAACGGCCGGCGGTGTCACGGGAGCCAGCACCGTGCCGGGCAGCGTGGGCGCCGGTACGACAGGTTCCGGTTCCGGCTGGGCGGTGTCGGCCAGTTCGATCGGCGGCGCGACCGGTACCGGTGCCGGTGCCATGTCGGCCGGGCTGGCGCCGCGCGGCGTTTCGCTGGTCGAGCCGCCGGTGCTGGCGGTCTGGGTCGGCAGGCTGCCCGGCGTGGTGGTGGTGCCGCGTGGCGTCTCGGTGGTCGAGCCGCCGGCGCTGGCGGTCTGGGTCGGCAGCCGGCCCGGGTCGCTGGTCGAGCCGATCAGGGCGCTGCTGCCGCCGGTCACCGCGGTCGGCGTGCCATACGACGGGCCCGGATAGGATCCCGACGGCACGCCGCCAGGGACACCGCCCGGCGGTTGCCAGCCTTCGCCACCGGTCACCGCCAGCAGGCCGGCGCCGTTAGGAAAGCTCAGCAGCTGGTGCGAATAGCGGCCACCCTCGCCGCCGAATGGCGCAGCGACCTGCAGCGGCCTGCCGTCGCCGCCATCGTCGACCGCCGCATCGAGTTCTTCCTCGCTCGGCGCGCCGGCTTCCACCGGCAGCATCGCCACCTCGGAAATGCGGTTGCCGCAGCGGCCGCGGATTTCGCTCTTGCCGTCCGACAGCAGCGTCTCGCCTTCGGCCAGCATCACCTTCTTTGCGGTCCAGTACACCTGGTCGCCCTTGCGGTAGGACACGTGCACCGCGCGCGGCTTGGCGACCGTCACCGGATGCGCCTTCGCCACCTCGAACGAGGCATAGTGGGCTGCCACCACCTTGTCGGTCCGGACGACCTGCGCCAGCTCGGCGCGTCCCGACACGCCGCCCGCCACGATCGAATACGGATAGATACGGCGCGCACCGGCCGGCAGCGCCGCAGTCCCGGCCGCGGCTGCCTCAGCCGGCCGCGCCGAGGCATCGGCCGCCGCGGCAGACACGCCTTCCTGGCTGCTGGACTGCAGCGAAGGCGCGCGTCCCTGCAACAGCACGCCCGCGCATGCCGCCACGCCCAGCAGCGCCACGACAAGGGCGCGCTTCCTGAGGCGGAGACCTTCTCTGCTACGGCGAATGTAGGCGGTGCGATGATTCATTCGAGCAACCTGGGTAGGAGTGATCCTACAGGTTAGATGATTCCTACTTGCAAATCTATGGCTTCAGGCAATTTTTTGTCGAATACGTTGCAAAAATGCCGAATAAATTGACGAATTTGACAGTTGAATTGCCCATAAGCATTAGCCGTTGATGTGTCGCCGGGCGTGGTCTTCAGTGGTCGGGGTCAGGATTGCAGGCTCAGCCGGCCGTCGCGGTCGAGCAGGTAGCGGTCGAAGTCGCGCGCCAGGAACAGGTGGCCGCCATAGGCCATGCGCGCTTCGGCCTCGACCGCGCCGATCGTCAGCGGACCGCTGTCCTGGTAGCGCGGGCTGAAATGGGTCAGCACCAGGTTCGGCACCCCGGCCGCCTGGCCGGCGGCGGCCGTCATTCTGGCCGAGCTGTGCTGCGGTCCGGGGCCGACCTTGTGCAGCACGTCTTCGGTATAGGTGGCCTCGTGGATCAGCACCTCGGCCGTGCGCGCCTCTTCCACCAGCAGCTGCGGCCTGTCGTTGTCGCCGCCGACGATGATCTTGCGTGCCTTGCGCGGCGCCAGCAGGAAGTCGTCCGCGTGCAGGACGCGGCCGTCGTCCAGCGCCACGTCCTCGCCGTGCTGCAGGCGGCCCCAGGCCGTTCCCGGCGCCACCCCGGCGGCGCGCAGCCGCTCCGTGTCGATACGGCGCTCGACGCTGCGCTCGGTGAAGGCGTAGGCCCAGCACGGCACCCGGTGCGACAGCGCGATCGCGTGCACGCGCAGGTCGGGCAAGGGGTCGGCCCCGTGCAGGCACCCGACCTCGACGAACTCGACCGGGAATGGCAGGCCCAGCTCGCTGGTGGCCATCACTCCCTGCAGGAAGGCACGCAGCGGCGCCGGGCCGACGACGAACAGCGGCGCGCTGCGGTTCTGCATGCCGGCGCTGGCCAGCAGCCCGGGCAAGCCGTAGCAATGGTCGCCGTGCATGTGGGTGATGAACACGGCGCGCAGCGTGTGCAGCGACCAGGCGCTGCGCAGGATCTGGTGCTGGGTGCCCTCGCCGCAATCGACCAGCGACCAGTGCGGCGCGCCATGGGTGCGCAGCGCCAGCCCGCTGACGTTGCGCGCCTTGCTGGGCATGCCTGCGCCAGTGCCGAGAAATTGGAATTCCATGGAAGCCATTATGCCGTGGATTGGGTATGATACGCGCCATGAGCCAGGACGATTCCCTTTCCCCCGATGCATTCGCGGCGCTGCAGGCCCGCTTCCAGCAACAGTCGCGCAAGGCGCAGGCCTACTATACGGTCATGCACGAAGCCGGCAAGGTCCTCGGCGGCGACGCCGCGGCCGATGCCTGGATGAACGCGCCGCTGGCGGCGCTGGGCGGCCAGACCCCGGCCGCGCTGGTCGGCGCCGGCCGCGCAGACGACGTGCTGGCCCACGTGCGCACCATGAAGTCCTGAGGCGTCGACACCGGCGGCGTTTGCGGCAACGCAGACCGCGCCGGTGCGGGTTAACAATCGGCGCCGCGCTTCACCCGGCACTGACGACAAAATCCACTTTACAGGAAAATAAAATCCAGTATAGTGGACAGCCATGGACATCAATCAACGCATTGCAGGACGCGTACGCGCCGCCCGCGACGCCGCCGGCCTGTCGCTGGCGGCGCTGGCCGAACGCAGCGGCGTCAGCCGCTCGAACATCTCGCTGATCGAACGCGGCGAGAGCAGCGCCACCGCCACCGTGCTCGACAAGCTGAGCGCGGCGCTCGGGATCACGGTTGCCGCGCTGTTCGAGGCGCCGCCCGGCGATATGCCCTCGCCGCTCGCGCGCGCCGCCGACCAGCCGGTCTGGACCGACCCCGGCTCCGGCTACGTGCGGCGCAACCTGTCGCCCGCCGCGTGGTCGCCGATCCAGCTGGTCGAGGTCAGCTTTCCGCCGGGCGCGCGCGTGGCCTACGAGACGTCGGCGCGCGCGGTCGACGTCGACCAGCAGGTCTGGATCATCGAGGGCGCGATGGAAGTGACGGTCGGCGCCACCCGCTGGCAGCTGGCGGCCGGCGACTGCCTGGCGATGCGGCTCGACCGGCCGATCGCTTTTCATAACCCGGGGCCAACGCCGGCGCGCTACCTGGTGGCGCTGACGACCCAGACGCATAAACCACCTAAATAACAGGAGCCTATCGTGAACGAGATCGTGGTACGCCCGCTCGGCGCGGACGCAGCGGCGGCGCAGGTCGAACAACTGGCAGACGTGCTGCTCGACTGCGTCGAAGGCGGCGCTTCGGTCAGCTTCATGCTGCCGCTGGGGCGCGAGAAGGCGCTGGGGTTCTGGCGCGGCGTGGTCGACAGCGTGGCGCGCGGCGAGCGCACCCTGATCGTCGCCGAGGATGCGCACGGCATCGCCGGCACGGTGCAGCTGATCACGGACATGCCGGACAACCAGCCGCACCGCGCCGACGTCGCCAAGCTGCTGGTACGGCGCCGTGCACGCGGGACCGGGATCGGCCGGCGCCTGATGGAAGCCGTCGAAGGCGCCGCGCGCGACCAGGGCCGCCACCTGCTGGTGCTGGATACGGCCAGCGCCACCGCCGCGCGCCTGTACGAACGGCTCGGCTGGCAACGCGTCGGCGAGGTGCCGGATTACGCTCTGCTGCCCGGAGGCCGACTGTGCGCCACCACCTTCTATTACAAACAGCTGGCATGACCCCGCACGCCACCGCGAGGAAGAACATGGACACACCGACCGCCCTGATCCTGATCGACCTGCAAAAGGCCATGCGCCTCGACCGCCTGCCACCGCGCAACAATCCGCAGGCCGAGGAACGCATCGCGCAGTTGCTGGACGCCTGGCGCGCGGCCGGCCAGCCGGTGGTCTGCGTGCGCCACATCAGCCGCTGCGCGACCTCGGTGTTCGCGCCGGGCCAGCCCGGCGCCGCGTTCCAGGAGCGCTTCCTGCCGCTGGCGCACGAGCACGTGGTCGAGAAGAACGTGCCGGATGCTTTCATTCACACCGGCCTGGAACGCTGGCTGCATGCGCGCGCGATCCGGCGCCTGGTGATCGCCGGCGTCAGCACCAACAACTCGGTCGAGGCCAGCGCGCGCACCGCCGGCAACCTCGGCTTCGAGACGACCGTGGTGGCCGATGCCTGCTTCACCTTCGACAAGCAGGATTTCGGCGGCACTTGGCGCAGCGCCGAGGAGGTGCACCTGATGGCGCTGGCCAATCTGCACGGCGAGTATGCGCAGGTGCGCGACACCGACGCCGTGCTGCGCGAGCTTGGCGTCTAATGCGAAGTACTCAGGCGCGCAGTTGCGCGTCGATCGCCGCCTGCACCAGCGGATCCTCGGGCGTGACGTCCGGATTGAAGCGCGCCACCACGCGGCCGTCGCGGCCGATCAGGAACTTCTCGAAATTCCACAGCACGTCGGCCGCGTCGTCCTGGGCGAAGCCGTAGCCGGCCAGCTTTGCGCGCATCGCGCCCTGCGCCGGGTCCTGGGCGGCCGGCTGTGCCCGCGTCAGGGCCGCATACAGCGGATGGCGCGCCGCTCCCTTCACCGAGATCTTTTCGGCCAGCGGGAAGTCGACGCCGTAGGTCGTGCTGCAGAACTGTGCGATCTCGTCGTTGCTGCCCGGCTCCTGGGCGCCGAAGTCGTTGGCCGGGAAGCCGATCACTTCCAGTCCTTCGGCGCGCTTGGCCGCGTACAGCCGCTCCAGGCCTTCGTACTGCGGGGTCAGGCCGCATTGCGAGGCCACGTTCACCAGCAGCAGCACCTTGCCGCGGTAGGCCGCCAGCGTGGTCTCGCTGCCGTCCATCAGGCGGAATGGGATCTGGTCGATGTCGGTTTGCATGGTGTCGTCTCTCCGTTGGTTGGGGTGCACCGTCCGGTGCGGTGGTCCATTGTAGCCTTCCCGGCCGGCTGCCCCGGCACCGCATAGCCATCGGTCAACGTCTTCAGGAAGGCGATGACGTCGGCGATCTCGCGTGCGTTCAGCGCCGGCGCCCCGCCCGGCTTGCCGCCGAACGGCGCCTCCATGTTGACGTTGCCCCGGTAGCGGGCGGGCAGGTCGTCGAACTTGTCGACCTGGCCATCCGCCTTGCGTGGATACCATGTGCCGGGCGCGGTGTCGCGCGTGGCATAGAAGCGCAGCACCTCCTCCAGCGAATGGAACACGCCGTTGTGGAAGAAGGTCCGGCGCGTGGCCACGTTGCGTAGGCTGGGCGTGCGGAACAGGCCGCAGAATGCCGGCCGCGTGGCCAGGTCGGTGCGCAGCGGACCGCACAGGCCGAGGTCGTACGCGTCCGGCTTGGCATCGGCATGCGCCGCCAGCGCGCGGTTGCGCGGCGCGCCCAGCGCGATGAAGCCGAAATCGGTGAACGCCGGAAAGGCGCCCGACTTGATCTCGCTGACGTGGCAGGCGGCGCAATTGCCCTTGTCGGCGCGGTTGAACAGCGCCAGCCCGCGCGCTTCGCGTGCGTCGAGCGCCACCTGCCCGCGCAGGAAAGCGTCATATTTGCTGGTGTATGGATAGAACTCGGCAGGGGTTTCCTGGAACACCTCGAGGGCCATCGACGCCGCCGCGTAGGCATCCTGCGGGCGCGCGAAGATGTCGCTGCCGAAGGCCTTGCGGAAACGGTCCGCGTAGGCAGCATGCCGCACCCGTTCCACCACGGCGGCCGGGCTGGCGTTGCCCATCTCCTGGGGCGACAGCAGCGGGCCGCTGGCCTGCTCGTGGCCGGAATTCGCACGCCCGTCCCAGTCGTGGCCGCCGGTCGGGCCCTGGTCCTTGCTGTCGTCGCCGTCGTTGTCGTAGAAGTGCTCGGTGAACGGCGGCACGTTCTGCACGTAGCGCAGCGAGGGCGCGGCGCGCAGGCCGGCGGCACGCATGTCACTGCCGCCCGGTTGCACCGCCAGCGCGTTGGCCGGCGCATACGCGTGGTCGGGCGCGTGGCAGCTGGCGCAGGATTGCTTGCCCGAGGCCGACAGCGAAACGTCATGGAACATCAGCTTGCCGAGCGCCGCCAGTTCCGGCACCGGCACCTTGACGATGGCCGAGCCGTAGATGCCCTTTGCGGCAGGTGCCGCAGCAGGAACGGAAACGGCGGAGCGGTCGCATGCCGCGACGAAGCTGCATGACAGCAGCGCGAACGTGAGGGTGGCCAGGCGCATGGAAGACGGACGGAAAGCTGACGGAAAGCACAGCGCCGACCATAACCCGGCAATGTGACGGATTGATGACAGACGCGCACCGGAAACAGGCCGTTACACGGGATGCGGCAGCGCATGTAACGTCATGTTTCGCCGGGTTGATTTCATTTTTCTGTCATGAACCGGGCATAGACTCCTCGCCGTTTCACTCCCCAAGCACATAACACAAAGGAAACGGCATGAACCGCAACCTCAACCTGTTGCCGCTCGCGGCAATCCTGTCCGCGGCCCTGTACGGCTGCGGCGGCAGCGACGCCCCCGCCGTCAGCGGCATCGTGGCCGGCAGCTACTACCGCCATGCGCTGGTCTGCCTCGACGACAACGGCAACGGCCGCTGCGACAGCGGCGAACAGAACGCCTACACCGACGACAACGGCGCCTTCACCCTCAGTGGCAGCGGCCCCGTCGTGGCCCAGATCGGCCTGGATGCCACCCGCTACGACCCGGACACCAAGCTCGCAACCAAGGTCGTGCAGCCGATGGTGTTCCGCGCGCCCGCCGGCGCCAATACCGTGGTCAGCGCCATCTCGACCGAGCTGCAGGCGCTCATGGACGACAACGGCGGCGACTTCGCGGCGGCGCGCAAGACGCTGGCGGCACGCGTCGGCGTGAGCGAGGACAAGCTGCTCGAAGACCACAACAAGGAAACCGACGCCACCGTCAGGGCCGCGCTGAAGACCGAGGGCGACCAGGCGCTCGAGCGCATCGCCGAAGCCGTGGGCGAAGCCGGCAGCGGCGGCGACCTGCCGAAGGCGCTGAAGAACCGCCTGGCGCTGGACCGGATCACCAACATCGTCGTGATCTACGCCGAAAACCGCGGCTTCGACAACCTGTACGGCCTGTTCCCCGGCGCCAACGGCATCCCGGGCGTGAACCCGAGCGCGCAGGGCAGCTACCTGCCGCAGAAGGACGTCTACGGCTCGGTCCTGCCGGTGCTGCCGCCGACCTGGGGCGGCGTCACCGCCGCCGGCCAGTCCGTTACCCTCACCCAGGCCCAGAGCGCCAACATGGCGAACAAGCCGTTCCAGATCGACGGCGCGAGCGGCTTCAACCTGCCGCTCAGCGTGACCACGCGCGACCTGGTGCACCGCTTCTACAACAACCAGATGCAGATCAATGGCGGCGCCAACGACAAGTTCCCGGCCTACAGCGACGCCGGCGGCCTGTCGATGGGTTACTACGACGGCAGCAAGATGGGGATGTGGCAGGTCGCCAAGGACTACGTCCTGGCCGACAACTTCTTCATGGGTGCCTTCGGCGGTTCGTTCCTGAACCACCAGTACCTGATCTGCGCCTGCGCCCCGGCCTACCCGAACGCCGATACCGCGGCCGCCAGGCCGTCGATCTCGAAGGTCGACCTCGACGCCAACGGCAACTTCCTGCGCCTGACCCCGGGCGCCACCACCCCGGCGAGCGTGCTGAACGGCGCCCCGACCTATGCCGCCGACGGCACCATCACCCCGGCCATCGACGGCATGTTCTACGCCGTCAACACCATGCAGCCGCCCTACCAGCCGAGCGCCAACGCCCAGGCCGCGTCCGATACGACCAGGCTGTACGCCACCACCGGCAGCGCCACCACGCTGCCGCCGCAGACCGGCAAGACCATCGGCGACCTGCTCAGCGCCAAGGGCGTGAACTGGGCCTGGTATGCCGGCGCCTGGAACGCGACGACGGCGGCGGCCACCACGGACCGCAAGTTCAACGCCGCCGCCAATTTCCAGTACCACCACCAGCCCTTCAACTACTACGCGGCCTTCGACCCGGTCAGCGGCGCCGCCAACCGCAGCGCCCACCTGAAGGACTTCGACGCCGACTTCCTGAAGGATGCCGCCGCCGGCACCCTGCCCGCCGTGTCGTTCTACAAGCCGCAAGGCAACCTGAACCAGCACGCCGGCTATGCCAACGTGGCCGACGGCGACGCCCACATCGTCGACGTCATCAACAAGCTGAAGGCCAGCCCGCAGTGGAAGAACATGGTCGTGGTCATTACCTACGACGAGAACGGCGGCTTCTGGGACCATGCGGCACCGCCCAAGGCCGACCGCTGGGGCCCGGGCACCCGCATCCCGGCGATCGTGGTCTCGCCGTATGCGAAGAAGGGTTTCGTCGACCACACCATGTACGACACCGCCTCGATGCTGCGCCTGATCACCCACCGCTTCGGCCTGCAGCCGCTGCCGGGCATCGTCGAGCGCGACACCAGGCTGGTGGCGAACGGCTTCAAGCCGATGGGCGACCTCACCGGCGCGCTCGACTTCACCCAGAAGTGAACCGGGGAAGGCGCGCTTTCGGTATCATTCGGCAATGAAAGCGCCCTTCTTATACCGCGGCCTGAGCGCCGCGGCCCTCCTGCTCGCCTGCGTGCCGGCCCTGGCCACGCGGCCGATGGTGGTCGACGATGCCAGCATCGAGTCGCCTGGGAATTGCCACTTCGAAAGCTGGACCCAGCGCACGGCCGCCCAGGTCGAGTACTGGGCCGTCCCCGCCTGCAACTTCGGCGGCGCCTTGCAATCGTGGGAGCTGAGTGCGGGCCTGGGGCGCATCGGGCCGGACGGCGTGGACGGCGCCTACCGCTCCGGCGTGCTGCAGGCCAAGACCGTGTTCCGTCCGCTGCAAACGAATGACTGGGGCATCGGCCTGACCGTGGCCAACCAGTTCCGCCAGGGCGCGGGCGTGGCCGGCGACCTGTCGGTGCTGGTGCCGGCCAGCCTGTCGCGCTTGGAAGACCGCCTGCTGATCCATGCCAACCTGGGCTGGCTGCGCGCCCATGCCGATCACCGTTCCGACCTGTTCTGGGCCGGCGGCGCCGAATGGGCGGCGCAGCCCAGGCTGACGCTGACGCTGGAAGCCTACGGCACCGCGCGCGGCCGGGCGCTGGCGCAGGCCGGGGTGCGCGCCACGCTGGTGCCGGACCGCCTTGCGATCGATGCCGGGATCGGCCGCCGCCTCGGCGGCGGCGAGCGCGAGCGCTATGCCACGGTCGGGCTGACCTTTGCCGGGCCGGTGCTGCGTTGAGCCGGTGCCGCCCTGGTCCGGCAAAAAAAATGTCCGCCGGCTTGCGCGGGCGGACGAATCCGGAGGCCTGTGAAGGACCACTTGGAGAGAGAAACGCCAGCATAAGGGCTGCGCATGTCAGCAGCATGACAACCCCGGCGCCGGCGCATATTTGACCGCATACTGGAAAACCAACCCATGTCCCTGCCCGCCTTCCATTACGGCTCCGACGATTCCGGCCTGGTATGGGGCTTCCTGATCGATCCGGATGGCCGCACTGAAGCGATCGGCGCGGCGGACGCCATCACCCGCCTGCGCCAGCCTGCGGGCGATCCCTCACCGGGCCAGTTCTTCTGGCTCCATTTCAACCTGTCGAACGCCGCCAGCGAGCGCTGGTTGCGTGCCCACGCCGGCCTTGACGAAGGCTTCTACGAGATCCTGCACCAGGGCTCGCGCTCGACCCGCATCGAGGTGGTCGACAATGCGCTGGTCGCGGTGGTCAACGACGTCCTCCACAATTTTTCCTTCGACAGCGCCGACATTTCCACGCTGTGGGTGCACGTGACCCCGCACGGCGTGATCAGCGCGCGCCGCAAGCCGCTGGAATCGATCGAACGCCTGCGCCAGGCGGTGCTGCATGGCGCGCCGCTGCGCTCGCCGGTGGAACTGCTGGTGCACCTGCTGCGCGACCAGGCCGACGTGCTGGTCAACATCGTGCGCGACGCCGTGGCCCGGGTCGACACCACCGAGGACCAGCTGCTGGCCGGGCGCCTGACGCGCAAGCGCGAAGACCTGGGCGCGCTGCGCCGGGTGCTGGTGCGCCTGCAACGGCTGCTGGCGCCGGAACCGGCGGCGCTGTTCCGGCTGCTGCAGCGACCACCGGCCTGGGTCGCGCCCGAGGACCGCCAGGACCTGCGCCAGTCGACCGAGGAATTCACGGTGGTGCTGAGCGACCTCGCCGCGCTGCAGGAACGCATCAAGCTGCTGCAGGAAGAGATCGCGGCCCAGGTCAATGAAGACAACAACCGCAGCCTGTTCCTGCTGACCATCGTCACCGTGATGGCGCTGCCGATCAACCTGATCGCCGGCCTGCTCGGCATGAACGTCGGCGGCATGCCGCTGGCGCAGCACGCGCACGGCTTCTGGATCGTGCTCGGCTTTACCGCCGCCTTCACCGCGGCGGTGGCCTGGCTGCTGCTGCGGCTGCAACGCCCGCGCTGAGACGCCGCACGCCCGTACCGCGCCGCACCGCACCGCACCGCAGCGTCACGTTGCGGTCACAATCCCCCTCTATAGTTGGCGCGATATTATTAACGCGGAGTCAACTTTCATGCCCATCCCTGCCACCGCCCATGCCGTGAACTGTCCGGGCGCGCGGCTGTCCACAGTACGCAATCGGATTGCGCCTTTTTCGACACCGTTCTGACTGCCGGGACCTGCCATGAAAGAATTCGACCGCAACGACGACATCCTCCAGCGCGTCCAGCGCGACGCCCTGGACAGCTACGACGAAGAGCTCGAACTCGAGCTCGACGACCGCGCCCTCGATCCGGACACGCTGCTGCCGCAACTGGAAGCCAGCGATGTCGAGCGCGATGCGCGCCAGCGCTATTTTCGCGAACTGTTCCGCCTCCAGGCCGAGTTGGTCAAGCTGCAGGACTGGGTCGTGCAAACCGGCCACAAGGTGGTCATCCTGTTCGAGGGCCGCGACGCCGCCGGCAAGGGCGGCGTCATCAAGCGCATCGTGCAGCGCCTGAACCCGCGCGTGTGCCGGGTGGCGGCGCTGCCGGCACCGAACGACCGCGAACGCACGCAATGGTATTTCCAGCGCTACGTGCCGCACCTGCCGGCAGCCGGCGAGATCGTCCTGTTCGACCGCAGCTGGTACAACCGCGCCGGGGTCGAGCGCGTGATGGGGTTCTGCAGCGACGACCAGTATGAGGAATTCTTCCAGACCGTGCCGGAATTCGAGCGCATGCTGGTGCGTTCGGGTATCCAGCTGATCAAGTACTGGTTCTCGATTTCCGACGAAGAGCAGAACGCGCGCTTCCTGAGCCGCATCCACGATCCGCTCAAGCAGTGGAAGCTCAGCCCGATGGACCTGGAATCGCGCCGGCGCTGGGAAGAATATACGAAGGCCAAGGAAATCATGCTGGAGCGGACCCACATCCCGGAAGCGAAATGGTGGGTGGTGCAGGCGGTCGACAAGAAAACCGCACGGCTGAACTGCATCCACCACCTGCTGCAGCAGATGCCCTACGTCGAGATCGAGCGCCCCGAAATCCACCTGCCGCAGCGCGAATACCACGAGGACTACGTGCGGCGGCCGGTGCCGCCCGAGATCATCGTGCCGGAAATTTACTGACCGAGAACCCTCCCCCACCCCGAAAGGATCCGCCCCCATGAAACGACCGATGCATCTCTGCCTGCTGCCGCTCGCCGCCCTGACGCTGTTTTCCGGCGCCGCCAAGGCCACGCCGACCCTGACCGGCGACCGCCCGCTGGTGATTTCCCATCGCGGCGCCAGCGGCTACCTGCCGGAAGAGTCGATCCAGGCCTACCAGCTGGCGATGCGCATGGGCGCCGACTACATCGAGGGCGACGTCTACCTGACCGCGGACAACAAGGCAGTGATGCTGCACGACGGTACCCTGAACGCCACCACCAACGTCGTGGCCTACGCGGCGACGCATCCGGAGATCGCCGCCCTGCGCTCGGCCAACGGCAGCTACGACGTCACCAAGTTCACGCTGGCGCAGCTGCGCCAGCTGTCGGTGACCTGCCGCAATGCGAACGGCTACTGCGCCGACAAGACCTATTTCGATGCCGGCCAGTCGTACAGCTTCGCCTCGTACAGCGACTTCCTCGACCTCGCCTACAACAACTACCTGGCCACCGGCATCGCCATCGGCGTCTTCCCGGAAGCCAAGCAAGGCGGCCTGGCCGTGGCGGAAGCGATCCTGGCCGGCCTGACCGATACCAAATACAACGGTTACTTCACCACTGCCGGGCGCGCCCTGACGCAGTCGTTCGACGCCACCCAGGTGAGCTACCTGAACGCCAATTCCGCCATTCCGGTCAGCTACCTCGGCGCCTGCCCGACCACCGCGGCGGCGGCGGCCCAGGTGGCGGCCATCGCCGACGGCATCGGCCCCTCGACCGGCCAGCTCAGCGCCGCCTGCGTGAACGCCGCCCACGGCGCCGGCCTGAGCGTGATTCCGTACACCTACCTGAACAATCCGTCGACCTACGCCAGCGCCTACAACCTCGGCGTGGACGGCGTCTTCACGAATTTCCCGGACATCGCCGCCTCCGTGCGCGACCAGGTGTTCGGGCCGGAAACGCCGGTGCCCGAGCCGCACTCGGTGGCGCTGCTGGGCCTCGGTCTCGCCGGCCTCGGCGTGTTCCGCAAGCGCCGCCAGGCGCGATGATTCGAGGTGAACCTCAGGCCGCCAGCGGCCTGCTCCTGAGCGTCGAGACGATGGTGTCGATGCTGGCCGGCTTCGCCAGGTGCGCATTGAAGCCGGCGGCCCGGGTGCGCGCCCGCGTGGCCGCTTCGCCATGGGAAGACAGCGCCACCAGGTAGGGGGCGTGACCGGTGGCGCGCACGGCGGCGGCGACGTCGAAGCCGTCGATGTTCAGCATGGCGAGGTCGAGCAGCAGCGCGTCGGGCCGGAATTCGCGCACCAGCTGTAGCGCTTCGGCGCCGCCGTAGGCGGGGCGCGCCTGGATGCCGTGCAGGCCGAGGGCCTCGGTCAGGAAATCGGCGACGTCGCAGTCATCGTCGACGACGAGCACGCGGGGAGAAGAAGTAGGCATGGCCAGGGTCCGGTAAGGGGCGTCGCTGGGCGACAGTTACGCGGCGTTTGCTGGGCCGAGGTGACGTGGCGGGCGATAAGGCCGGCCACGCCGCCATCCTACCACGATTACTGCCTCACGCGTGGAGCACGTCGACGAAGCGACCGAGCGGCATCGGCCGGTGGAACAGGTAGCCCTGCATCGCCGTACAGCCGTGGGCGCGCAGGTAGCGCGCCTGCACCTCGGTCTCGACGCCTTCGGCCACCAGGTGCAGCCGCAGTCCGCGCGAGATCGAGATGATCGCCAGCACCACCGGGTAGTGGCCGTTCTCGTCGTGAATCTCCTGGACGAAGGACTGGTCGATCTTGATGGTGTGGACCGGGAAGCGGTGCAGGTAGGCCAGCGACGAATAGCCGGTACCGAAGTCGTCGATCGCCACCGACACGCCGAGCTGCCCCAGCTTGTTCAGCTGCTCGATCGCGCGCTGCGGGTTGCGGATGCAGATGTTTTCGGTGATCTCGATTTCGATGGCGCCCGGCGCGACGCCGTGGTTCAGCATGGCGTCGTGCATCTTGTCGAAGAAATCGCCGCGGTCGAGATATTGCGGCGACACGTTCAGCGACAGCTTCAGCTGGCCGCCGCCGATGTGGGTCCAGGCGGGCATGTCGCGGCACAGCGCGCCGATCATCCAGTCCGAGATCGGCAGCATCAGGCCGCTCTCCTCGGCGAAGGGCAGGAATTCGCCGGGCGAGACCACGCCGCGCAGCGGGTGGTTCCAGCGCATCAGCGCCTCGGCGCCGATGATGCGGCCGCTGGCGGCGTCGATCTGCGGCTGGTAGTACATCTCCAGCTCGTCGTTCTCGAGCGCTTTGCGCAAGCCTTGTTCGAGCGCGATCTTCTGGTGCGCCGCATCCTGCATCGCCGGGTCGTAGAAGGCGTGGCCGTTCTTGCCGCGCCCTTTGACCTGGTACATGGCGATGTCGGCGTGGCGCAACAGCTCGTCGATGGTCTCGCCGTGTTCCGGGTAGACCGCGATGCCGATCGAGGCCGAGATGTGGACCTGGTGGCCGTCCAGGTCGAAGGCCTGGTGCAGGCGCTCGAGGAACTTGGCGGCGACGATGCGCGCATCCTCGCGGTCGCGCAGCTCGGGCAGCACGATGGTGAATTCGTCGCCGCCCTGGCGCGCCAGCGTGTCTCCCTTGCGCAGGCATTCCTTCAGGCGCCCGGCGGCCTGCTGCAACAAGTCGTCGCCTTGCACGTGGCCGAGGGTGTCGTTGACCAGCTTGAAGCGGTCCAGGTCGACGAACATCACCGCCAGTTCGGCGTGCTTGCGCCGGGCCTGGTGCAGCGCCAGGCCGAGGCGGTCCTTGAACAGGGTGCGGTTCGGCAGGCCGGTCAGGATGTCGTGGTAGGCCTGGTGGTAGATCAGTTCCTCGGCGCGCTTGCGGCCGCTGACGTCGCGCGCGATGCCGTAGGTGCCGATGAAGGACGATTCGCCCGGCGCCCGGTCAGGCAGGTGCATGCCCATCGCATTCAGCGAAATCGTCATCGCGGTGGTGTTGAAGACGTGCGCATGGCGGGTACCGGCGCGGCATTCGAGGCGCAGCTCGACGTTGCGCGCGGCCCGTTCGCCGGCGCGGCGCTCGTCGAACACGTGGCGCGCGCGTTCCAGGTCCTCTTCGTGCACCAGCACCGCGTAGTGCTGGCCGATCAGCTCGCGCCGGGTATAGCCGAGCAGCTGGCAGGCGCGGTCGTTGACGAAGGTGAAGCGGCCTTCATGGTCGAGCGTGTAGATGATGTCCGGCGACGAGTCGACCAGGTAGCGGTACATCTTTTCCGAGTTTTCCAGCTGCCGCGCGATCCGGCGGTTGCCCTGCTCGAGGCGGCGCTGCTGCAGCGCGTTGGCGACCGTCTGCAGCAGTTCCTCGCGGCTGTAGGGCTTGCGCAGGTAGTCGTGGGCGCCGCGCTTGAGCGCGCCGATCGCCGCGTCGATCTCGACCATGCCGCTGATGACGATCACCCCGGCGTCGATCCCCTGCCGGTTGATGAAGTCCATGACCTGGTCGCCGCCGACGTCCGGCAGGCGCAGGTCGAGCAGTACCAGGTCGAAGCGTTCATGCGCCAGCCGGGCCAGGGCCTCGCCGCCGCTGGCGACGCAGGTCAGGTGGTAGCCGCGCCCGTGCAGCAGCTGGCCGAGCGAGCGCAAGGCACGCGCTTCATCGTCGACCACCAGCAGCCGCGGCAGCTTGCCATCGCTAGCGGCCGGCGGATCACTGACGACCGACGCCGCGGCTGGGAAGTTCAAGGGACCGGGGTCGAGGTCGGTGGTAGGCCCTGGCGATTGCTGATGGCGCTTTGGCATCCTGGGGGCAATGGAATATTTGCCGTGGGTATGAGAAGGCACCAATCATATCGACATCATTCCTCAAAAACAATAATTTCTGCCGAATTTTGTGTCCCGCATGGCATCTTTTCGTCGTGTACAACGCCACCGTCGAGGGCAAGCCACGCTCGTAAATACATCAAACCCACTTGCTTTGAGGCAATACAGAATTGATACACATTTGTCAAAAACAAGGTGACAATTACCTATTGGCAATTTATGATTCTTCAAATTCATCAATTTTATTATTGGCGTGCCGCAGAAGTGCCGCCCTCATCATCATGGCCAACGTTAACGATATCGCCGCCTGGCGGGAACGGACCTTCACCTCCCTGCTTGCGGTGGTGCTCGTCGTTGGCAGCCTTTCGACCGTCGCAATCTTGCCGCTGCTGGTATCCCAGGGCATGTGGAGCGTCGGCATTGCCGATACAGTCGCGCTGGTCTGGATCTTCGTCGTCTGGCGGCTCAGGAAGCTGTCGTATACGGCGCGCGTGCTGCATTTCCTGACGGTGGTCTACCTGCTGTCGGTGGTCCTGATGCTGACCGTCGGCGCGGCCAGCCTGAGCTACCTGCTGGGGCCGCCGCTGATCGCGTCCATCCTGCTGGGCATGCGTCCGGCGATGCTGGCGCTCCTGCTCGGTGCCGCCTCGCTGGTGGCGCTCGGCGCCGACGGCCATATCGTGCTGCACGTGCCCGGCTGGGAACACGATCCGCTCAAGGCATCCCTGGTCGCGGCCCTCAACTACGGCACCACCGGCGCGATGCTGGTGCTGACCAGCAGCACCCTGCTCAAGGGCCTGGCGAGTTCGCTGTCCGACCTCGAACTGACCTCGGCCGCCGTCTCGCGCCTGAACGACCTGGTGCTGATCGCCAAGGCGGCGGATGACCAGCAGGCGCCGCAGCCGATCACCTTCGCCAACGACGCCTTCCTGCGCCGCACCGGCTATACGCGCGAGGAGATCGTCGGCCACAGCCTGCACGTGCTGCAGGGACCGGAGACCGATCCCGCGGTCCTCAAGCGCCTGTTCGAGGCGCTGATCGCCGGCCAGCCTTGCAACGATGAGCTGATCTGCTACACGCGGGCCGGCGAGACCTTCTGGGTCGAGCTCGAGGCGGTGCCGTTCTCGCGTGCCGGCGAGCCGACCAGCCACTGGGTCGTGGTCGGGCGCGACATCACCGAGCGCCGCATGGCGGCCGATGCGATCCACCGCCTGGCCTTCTACGACGTGCTGACCGGGCTGCCGAACCGGCGCCTGCTGATGGAGCGCCTCGGCGCCGTGGTCGAGCAAGCCCGCGCCGGCAACGGGCTGGGCGCCGTGCTTTATCTCGACCTCGACAATTTCAAGGACATCAACGACGCCCGTGGCCACGCGGTCGGCGACGCACTGCTCGGCCATGCCGCGGCGCGCCTGGCACAAGCGGTGCGCAGCTGCGACACCGTGGCCCGCATCGGCGGCGACGAGTTCGTGGTGCTGGTAGAAGGGCTGGGCACGGATCCGGCGGCCGCCGTCCAGGGCGCGCTCGACCTGGCCGGCCTGGTGGGCGGCGCGCTGGCCGCGCCGCTCGACCTCGAAGGCCAGCCCTACCGCATCGGCGCCAGCGTCGGCGTGACGCTGGTACAGCGCGGCTGCGCCAGTGCGCACGACCTGCTGCGCGAAGCCGACACCGCGATGTACCGCGCCAAGTCCGGCGGCCGCAATGGCGTGGTGCTGTTCGAGAGCGCGATGCTGGCCGAAGCCCAGCACAAGCTGACCCTGGAACGCGACTTGGCGCAGGCCCTGGTCAACGGCGAGCTGGCGATGCACCTGCAGCTGCAGGTCGACCACGGCGGCACGCCGGCCGGCGCCGAGCTCCTGATGCGCTGGCGCCGCGCCGACGGCAGCATGGTCCGCCCCGACATCTTCATCCCGGCGGCGGAATCGAGCGGCATCATCGTCCCGCTCGGACACTGGGTGCTGCGCCAGGCCTGCGCGGCCTGGCTGGCGCTGGAGCGCGCCGGGCATCCGATGCCGCTGTCGATCAACGTCAGCCCGCTGCAGTTCCGCCAGCCGGATTTCGTGCAGCAGGTGCGCGCCATCCTGCTCGAGACCGGCGCCCCGCCGGAGCAGCTGATCTTCGAAGTGACCGAAGGCCTGCTGGTCGAGGACATTGCCCAGACCATCGCGCGCATGCACGAACTGAGCGCGCTCGGCATCCGCTTCTCGGTCGACGATTTCGGCACCGGCTACTCGAACCTGGCCTACCTGAAAAAGATGCCGCTGTACGAACTGAAGATCGACAAGAGCTTCATGCACGACACGCCGCACGACGAGAGCGGCACCGCGATCGTGCAGTCGATCCTGGCCATGGCCGGCCACCTCGGCCTGCGCGTGGTGGCGGAAGGCATCGAATCGGATGCCCAGGCGTGCTACCTGAAGTCACACGGCCGCCCCTACATGCAGGGCTTCCTGTATCACCGCCCGATGCCGCTCGAGCAACTGCTCGGATGGCTGGACGATGCCGCCGGCGTCACTTCCCCCGCGTTGGAGATTGCCTCTGCGTAAGCATAGTCCTACGTGAACAATAGGACTGAGCTGAATGCTGCAAGGAAATTTTAGCGTTACCATCTGGTATCCATTTACCGATGAAGGCGCTGCGATGCCGATCTATGTCCTCCTCGTTGGCGGCGACAAAATGCTGCACGACACCGCTGCCAGCCTCATCGGTGAATCGACGTTGAAACTGGTCGCGGTGCCCGATCCCGATACCGCCCTCAACGCCCTCGCCGGCATTCGCTTCGACGTGCTAGTCGTCGGCGCGATGGCGGACGACGCCACGTTCGAACGCTTGCTGGCCGCGGCCAGGGAGCTGCAGCCAGGGCTGCACGTCATCGACGCGCGCAAGATCGCGCTGGCGCCGCCACACCGGCACGCCGCGGTGCGCAATCCGGCTGCCTCCCGATTGCCGGCCCTGTTGGCCTGAGCCGCCACCAATCGTAACGAGCGCCATCAATTTCGTCAGTTCTGTATATTTTCGCAATGCCGATGCAGCCCTTCAGCTGCATGGCCTTTATCAATCCACTGCGAGACTAATAATGGCTGACAAGAAAAAAGCGAAAGAAAACAAGCATATCGTCCAGGAATTCGGCGCGCTGGCGCCGGTCCGCATCGGACTGTCGGAAGAAGTCCGTTCCAAGAGCGTGCGTGCGCTCAACCGCCTGCTGGCCCATACGATGGCCATGCGCGACGCCTACAAGAAGGCGCACTGGCAGACCGCCGGCGCCACCTTCTACGAACTGCACCTGCTGTTCGACAAGCACTATGAAGAACAGGCCGAGCTGATGGATTCGATCGCCGAGCGCATCCAGACGCTGGGTGGCGTGACGGTTGCGCTGCCGGGCGACGTCGCTTCGGAATCGGAAATCGCGCGCGCACCGCGCGGCCGCGAGAGCGCCCGTGCCCAGCTCGATCGCCTGGCCAGCGGCCACGAAACCATCCTGCTGGATGCGCGTCCACTAGGCCGCGCCGCCGACGATGACGGCGACGACGGCACCAATGACCTGATCGTCAGCGAAATCGTGCGCACCAACGAACTGCAGAGCTGGTTCATCGTGCAGCACCTGTCGCGCCAGTCGGAACTGGGCGACGTGCAGTCCCCCGCAGCCGAGGCCTGATCCTGCAATACACGGGCGGCCGCAGCGGCCGCCTGCCATTACTGCGCGAAGCGCGGCTTGAGGCGGTCGGCGTCGGCCACCGGGAAGGGGAAGCCCAGCACCACGGCGGCGCCCTGGGTCTGGTTCTGCGCCTGGCACTTGTGGGTGCAGGCCGTGGCCGGCGGCGCGACCTCGGTGGCATCCTCGCCCATCACCTGCCCCATGCGCCCGCCGCTGGCGACCGACCACTGCGACACGCCGCCGCAGTGCTGGACCCGGGCGACGCCGCCGGTGCGGGTCGCGATGTTGTTGGTGCACAGCGGTTCGGCGATGCGGTCGGCGAACTGCGGGCTATCGCGGCCGACGAACTTCGACGAGTAATCGTTGCCGAAATTGATGCGCGGTCCGATGGTCAGCGTGGTGTCCTTGAAGGGCACGACCTCGCCTTCGCGGTTGCGGAAGTTGCGGTTGTCGAAGTAGAAGGCGCTTTGCGCCAGCTTGTGGGTGAACACGGTCTTGGTCTCGTCGGCGCGCGCCACTTCCATCTGGAAGATGCCGCCGTTGGCGCAATCCTTGGCCTGGATCTTCATCGTCAGGCCGGGACCGGTGCGGGTCAGCACGATGTCGGCCGAATCGCTCAGCTCGACTTTGACGGCGCTGTTCAGGAACAGGCCGCGGTGGTCCGGCAGCTTGCTGTCGAAGACCGGGGTGGCCCGGCCGCCGGTGATGTCCTTTTTATTGGCGACACCGGTCATCACGTAGTTCAGGACGCCGAACGAAGCGGCGTCGACGTCGAACTGTATGTAACGCCCCTGCACGCGGAAGGTCGATGCCACGCTGCCCGGCGCCACCGACACCGTCTGCGCCCCGCTCTTGCCGAGCACCGTGAAGCCGCCGTTTTCGCAGCCCGAGGAACTCGCCGCATACGCCTGTTGCGCCGACAGAAGCAATCCCATGCAGCAAGCCGCCATCCAGTTTTTCATGTCGTTCTCCATCCCTGTTAAAAGTGCGCCGGTAATCGAAGTGATCCGGTCGCTATCGCTGCTGCGAATTCCGTGTTTTTTATTGCGGGTCGATGCGGCCGTAGGCGCCGTGCGTGCCGTTGGCCGGGCCGGCGGCATAGAACAGCGTGGTCGCCGGCTGCTCGTTGACGCCGTTGCCGAAAGCGATGCCCCACAGGCCGTCGATCGCGATCGGGGTCTTGTCGGCCTTGGCCAGCACGCCCACCAGGGCGCCGCTGGCCGGATCGAAGACGTTGATCCTGCCGTCGCCGAAGTTCCCGACCAGCAGCATGCCGGCGGCGCTTCCGAAGCCGGACGGCGCCTGCGCGATGCCCCAGGGTGCGTTCAAGACACCGCCGGTGGCAAAGCGCTTCACCAACGCGCCGCTCGGATCGAACACGTTGATGATGCCGAGACCGGGGCCGCGGTTCTCGCCCGGCCCGCTGGCCGCGCGCTGCGCGTAGGTCACGTAGATGCGGTTGCCGACGGCCTGGATGCCGTAGGGCGCATAGCCGGCCGGCAGTCCGCCGTCGCTGAAGCCGCCGCCGGGCAGGGTCACCTTCTTCCACGCCGGGTCGTAGACGTCGATGCGGCCGTTGCGGAAGTCCGCCGCATATAAATAGTTTATGCCGTTATAGCTGGCCAGCGTCAGGCCGGTGTAGGCCGCGGCGCCGGCGGTGCCGCCGGCGGCGGTGTCGACCGTCGTGATGGCGTGCAGGCGGTCGACTGCCGGCGCCCAGCCGGACAGGGTGCCGCCGGTGCCGGCGAAGATGAAGGCGGCGACGCCGCTGGCGGCGCCGGTGCTCACGCGGAAGTCCTGGGTGCCGTTGTAGACGATGCCGGCCGGTCCGGCGGCGCCGCCCGCCCCCGCCGGCACGCTCACCACCAGGGTCTGCGGATTGCCCCTGCCGTCGTACAGCGTGGAGGTCGCCGTGCCCTGGTTGGCCACCCACACGAAGCCGGTCGGATTGAAGGCGATGCCCCAGCCGTTGACCAGCTTGCTATCCACGTGGGCGGCCGCACCCGCGCTGTCGGCGACCACGTTGGCGGCAGTGAACGCGGACAGCGCCGGCGGCGGTGCCGGATTGGCGGGCGCATTGTCCCCACCGCCGCAGGACAGCAAGGCAGCGCCGAAGAATGCGCCGCACAACATGACGGACAACAGCCTGGCGCCGCGGCGCGCGGGGGTTCGGAATCGGGTCTGCATGGCGTGCTCCTGTCGGGTGGATCGGGACATCTGGCCCGTGAATACCCGCTGGCACGCTAAAGGTTCAATCTTTTTTTCAGAAATGAAAACTGAGGCTCGCCGTGAACCCGCTGGCCCGCGGCAATTCGGACAAGTAGCTGCGCCAGCGCGTCTGCACGCCGGCCTGTACGGTGCAGTCGCCGATGTCGGCGACCAGGGCGATGCGCGCGTCGCCGCTGTTGCCGATGCTGTCCACCGTGCCCTCGTAGCCGCCCATCGGATGCAGCAGGCCGGCGTGCGCGGCCAGCCGCACCACGTCGCTCAGGGGATAGGCGCCGCTCAGGTCCAGGTACAGGCTGCGCCCCTCCCCATAATAGGCGGGCGAATAGAACAGGCGCGCGCTGGCGCGCTGCGACGCCAGGCCGGCGTAGAACTCGCGGTAATTCCAGCGGCCGTCGCGCAGGAAGCTGCTGCGGGTGACGCCGGCGTCCCAGGACAGCGTGGACGTGAGCCGCTGCGCCCTGCCGCCGTAGGCGACCAGCTGGCCCTGGGCCCGCCCCTCGAGCCGGACCGGCGAGGCGAAAGCGCCGGCATACCAGCCGGCGGCGGTCTCGTGCTCGACGCGCAGCTGCAGCGCCGGCCGGGTGTCCAGCGCGATGCCGCGTCCGGCGTATTCGGAGACGAGGGTCAGGTCGGCACTGGTCTGGCCGCGGGCGGGCCCGGCGAGGCAGATCAGCGTGAAGGCAGCGAGCTTGGAGGCGGCAAGCGCGAAGGTGGCGGTGTCGTGACGGCGGTCGGGGTGCATAGGCAGACGCAGGCTTTCGCCGCCCGCGACAGGGCAGCACATGCGTCTATGTTACCAGCCGCGGGCAGGCGCACGCCGCCGCGCGGCCGGACCTCTGCCAGTAGCGCGGCCAGGCCGGCGACATGGGCCGCCGCATACGACGAGCCGGACACCAGGTTCCAGCGCGGTCCCGGCGCGCAGGTCGGCACGTCGGTGCCCGGCGCGTACAGCAGGTTCGCCGCGGCCGCGTGGCGGTCGCCGCTGCGGGCGACCCCGATCACGCCCGGCAGCGAGGCCGGAAAGCCGCCGTCGGGACGCTGCGGATCGGCCGCCCCGACCACGGTCACGCCGCGTCCCAGCGCCGCTTCCAGCAGGCTTTGCAGCAGGCGGTCGGGCGGACCGGCCAGGCTCAGGTTGATGATGTCGGCACCGTTCTCGAGCGCGTAGTTGATCGCCTTGCCCAGCGTCAGGCTGTTGCAGCGCGCGGCGCGTCCGCCGCTCTCCCAGCAGGCACGCAGCGCCATCAGCGACGCGCCCGGGGCGATGCCGGCGATGCCGACGCCGTTGCCGCTGCGGGCGCCGATGATGCCGGCGACGGCGGTGCCGTGAATCTCGGCGGGATCGGGCGCGGCGTCGACGAAATTGCGGCGCAGCTTGACCTGGCCGGCCAGGTCCGGATGGGCGGCGTCGACGCCGCTGTCGACCACGGCGACGGTGACGTTACGGCCGGTGCTGACCCGGTGCAGTTCGGCCAGGTGCCAGTCCTGCGCCGCCGGCTGGGCCGGGTACAGCGGGTCGGCGTCGTCGAGGCCGTGGTAGTCCGCCAGCGGCTGGGCCCAGGCCACGCGCGCATCGTGCGCCAGTTCGTCCAGCACGCGCGCGGACGGCACGGCATCCGGCGCTTCCATCACGAAGCAGTCGACGCCGATGGCCGGCATCGGCCAGTTGTCGCGCAGGCGCAAGCCGTGGGCGGCGGCGATGCCGGCAGCCACGCGCCGGCGCGCGGCGCTGCCGCTGTCCTTCAGGTAGCCGCCGCCATACGAGGCGTCGGGACGGAAGTGACCGGCCGGCAGGCGCAGCATCACCAGCACCTGGCGCTGCGCGGCCTCGGCCACCGGATCGGGGTGTGCCGACGGCGGCACCCCTGCCGGCACCTGTGCCGGCGCCACGCCGTACAGCAGGAGCGCGGCGATCGCGGCAAGCATGCGCAAGGGCTTCAAGGCGAGCCTTCCGCGCCGAGCGGCTCGGCCAGCGTGACGGCGGGCTGGCCGCGCAGGTGCCCGGCCACCGTATCGGCTGCCTGTTCGGTGGCCAGCACCCAGGCGCCGGTGGCGGTCGGCCCGCCGGTGATATGAGCGCCGTTTTCCAGCACCAGGCGGCGCAGCTCGCGTTCCGGCGTGTCCGGCTTGAACATGACGATCAGCCGGCTCTGGCTAGCGGCCGCGGCACCGAGCACGCGGTAGTCGCCGGCCTGCGCTTCGGTGCCGCCCGAAGGCCGCACCAGCAGGCCCGCCAGCACGGCGATCACGCAGCATTGCGCGCCGACGGCCACGCGCAGCCAGCGCCCGTCGTTGGCGGCCAGGCGCGTGCGCCAGCCGGGCAAGGTCGATGCCGGCGCCGGCGCGGGTACCGGCCCGGGTGCAGGCGCGGGTGCAGGCGCCGCCTGCGCCGGGGGCAGCGCATCGAGCTGCGGCAGCAGGCGCGCCAGCGCGGCGTCGGGGTCGCAGGATGGGTCCGTACCCGGCCCGGCGGCGCGCAGCGTGTGCAGCGCGGCGAGATCGGCGCGGCAGGCCGCGCATCCCTTCAGGTGCGCCTGCAGCCGTTCCAGTTCGCTGCCGGCCAGGGTGCCATTGGCCAGCCAGGGCAGCGCTTCCTGCGCTTCGCGGTGCGGATTCATGGGCGTTCCTCCAGTTGGCCGTCCAGCAGCAGCGCCAGGCGCTTGCGGGCATGGAACAACCGCGTCTTGATCGTATTGACCGGGCACGCCATGATGTCGGCGATTTCGGCCTGGCTCATGTCGTGGTACAGGGTCAGCTGGAACGCGGTGCGCTGGGCCAGCGGCAACTGGGCCAGCGCCGCGTCCACCGCATGCGCCAGGCGCAGGCGCTCGAATTGCCAGTCGGGGCGGTCGGCATCCACGCCTTCGCGCTCGTCGATGCCGGCGTCGACCGGCTCGTCGAACGCCTGCAGGGCCTTGCAGGCGCGCCGGTAGGCAATCGCGAAGATCCAGGTCGACACCTTGCTGCTGCCGTCGAAGGTGCCCGCCTTGCGCCACACCGCCAGCAGCGTGTCGTTGACGATTTCCTCGATCAGCGCGCTGCTGCGCGTCATGCGCTGCAAAAAGCGTCCCAGGCGCGGGAAATAGGCGCGGTACAGCGCCTCGAAGGCGCGCCGGTCGCCGGCCGCGATACGGCCGACCAGGCAGGCTTCGCCCTCGGCCGTGCGGGCCAGGAGCGCGGGGTCGTCGGTTCTACTGTCCAAGCTGGGTCTCCACGGTTTCCGGTATATACCCGGCTGGCGGTGAATGGTTCAATCCAGCATGAAGTTTGCCTGAAGAAAGCATGCGGCCGCAATCTTTCTAGCGGCCGGCCGAGTCCATTTCGATCAGGTCGAGCATGGCGCCGGCGTCGACCGGCTTGACCAGGAAGTGGTCGAAGCCGGCCGCCATGGCGCGTTCGCGGTCCTGGTCCTGGCCGTAGCCGGTCAACGCGATCAGCAGCGCGCCGGCGGTCGCGCTGCGGGCGCGCAGCATGCGGGCGAGCGTGTTGCCGTCGATTTCGGGCAGGCCGATATCCAGTATGCATACGTCCGGCTGAGCCGTGTCGGCCCGCTCCAGCGCCACCGTGGCTGCATGCTCGACCATGACCTCATGGCCGACCACTTCCAGGTACATCGCCAGCATGCGGGCGGCGTCGACGTTGTCGTCGACGATCAGCACGCGCCGCCTCGCAAACACGGGACTGCCGTCCGGCCGCTCGCTTGCGGATGCGGCATCGCCCTGCGGCGGCAGCGCCCTGGGCAGGGTCACGACGAAGTCGCTGCCGCAGCCGCTGCCGGCGCTTTCACAGGCCACCGTGCCACCGTGCAGCTCGACCAGGCTCCTGACCAGGGCCAGGCCGATGCCGAGGCCGCCCTGTGAGCGGTCCGGACTGCGCTCGGCCTGGGCGAACAGGTCGAAGATGCGCGGCTGCAGCTCGAGCGGGATGCCGACGCCGTTATCGGCCACTTGCAGCCGCACATCGCGCTCGCTGGCCTGCATGCCCAGGCGGATGCTGCCGCCGCGCGGCGTGTACTTGGCGGCGTTGTTCAGCAGGTTCGTCAAGATCTGGATCAGGCGCTTGTGGTCGCCCACCACATGGGCCGGCGCCGGGTCCAGTTCCAGCGTCAGGCGGTGGCCTTTCTGTTCGATCAGGGGGCGCGCCTGTTCCAGCGCGTCGGCCACGACCTGCTTCACCTCGAGGTCGGTTTTTTCCAGCGTGATCAGGCCGCGCGTCACCCGCGACACATCCAGCAGATCGTCGACCAGCCCCGTCATGTGGCCGACCTGGCGCGCAATGATCTGGCTGGTGCGCCGGAGCTGCTCCGGTTCCAGCCGCGCCACCGCCATCAGGTCGGCGGCGGCGCGGATCGGCGCCATCGGGTTCCTGAGTTCGTGCGCCAGCATGGCGAGGAACTCGTCCTTCCTGCGGTCGGCCTCGCGCAAGGCCTCTTCGGCGCGCTTGCGTTCGCTGATATCGACCGACACCGCCAGGATGCTCTCGATCTCCCCGCCCGCCCCGCGTACCGGGCTCACGGTATTGTTGACCCATACGATGCCGCCGTCCGGGCGTAGATAGCGCTTTTCGATCTCGTACGGCTCGCCGCTGGCCAGGGCGCGTTCGAACAGCGCGACGCTGCGCGCCAGGTCGTCGGGATGGGTGACGTCCCGCATGCGCATGCCCAGCAAATCTTCGCGCGCGCGCCCCACGATGCGGCAAAAGCGCTCGTTCATCCGTATCAGCCTGCCGCTCAGGTCGGCGTCGCTGATGCCGGCGCCGGTCTGGGCGAACAGCGACGCCAGGTGCGCCTCGCTCTGGCGCAGGGCGTGCTCGGTGCGCCTGCGCTCGGTGACGTCGACGAAAGTGCAGACCGCGCCTTGCAGTACGCCGTCTTGCCAGACCGGCCGCGCCCGGTATTCGACGGGAAACGCGGAGCCGTCAATGCGAAAGAATACTTCGTCCTCGACGTGGGCAAAGGTGCCGAAGCGCGCCGACTGGTAGATCGGGCAGTCGCACACGTCGTACTCGGCACCGTCCGGATGCCGATGGTGGATGATGCCGTGCAGCTTGCGGCCGACCGCGTCTTCTTCGCGCGCGAAGCCGAGCATCTTCAGGAACGCCGTGTTGCACATGATCGTGACGCCTTCGCGGTCGACCGAATAAAACCCTTCTTCGCCGCTGTCGATCAGCAGGCGCAGATAGTCGTGGTTGGCACGGATGCGCTTCTCGGCGCTGCGCAGCTCGGTTCCCATCCGGTTATTCTCGATGAATGCGTGACAGCGCCTGGCGACAGCGGACAAGAGCGCGACGTCGTGCCCCGTCCAGTGCCGGGGAGCATCCTGCGCCACCAGCATCCAGGCAAGGACCTGCCCGTCCTCGATCACCGGCGCTGCCATGAATGCCGCCGGCGCTGCCGCCATGGCGGGCGGCAGGTAACCGGCGAAGCGGGCGTCGGCCTGGCAGTCGTCGACGACGCAGGCCGGGACGGTGCGGCCGGACGGCGCGTCCCGGCCGCCGCCCGGGTAGCTCGCGACCTGCTGCAGCCCGCCCGCCAGGCGCTCCCAGTCGGTGCCCGACTGGTCCAGGTAGCGGCAATGGTCGCCCTGGAGATGCGCGCACAGCAGGCTGGCGGCGGCTTGCGCGATCTGGCCGGGCTCGTCCAGGCCGCCGAGCGCCTCGTCGAGCCTGGCCAGGAACCGGTAGCGGTCGAGTTCTTCCAGTAGTGCGCGCGTGTTCCCCCCATCGGGCAGTGCTTGTTCCGGCATCGTCATGCTTTTCAATTGGATTGGGGACACATCGTAATCCAGTTCGACGCGGATAAACTGCTCGATTGAAACCGGACAGGATGCCGTGTGCATCAGAGTTATATTAGAATTTCGGTATTCGCCTGTCCGTACATTATTTTTTGCCGGGGTTTCTCGCATGTCGGTCCGCTTCCGCAACAATGTCCACGTCGCCGGCTCCGGCACCGCCACCATCGTCTTCATCCACGGTTTCGGTTGTGACCAGACCATGTGGCGCTACCTGGCGCCGGTGCTCGAGGAGCGCTACCGTATCGTGACCTACGACCTGGTCGGATGCGGCGAATCGGACCTGCAGGTGTACGACCGCGACAAGTACGCCACGCTGCACGGCCATGTCGACGACCTGTTCGATATCCTGGAGTCCTGCGCACGCGGCCCGGTGGTGCTGGTCGGCCATTCCGTCGGCGCCATGATCGGCATGCTGGCGACGATCCGGGCACCGGCACGCTTTGCGGCGCAGGTCATGCTCAGTCCATCGCCGTGTTTCATCAACGACGGCGACTACATCGGCGGCTTCAATCCGGAAGACCTGGAAGCGCTGCTTGCCACCATGGAAGACAATTTCCTGGGCTGGTCGCTGGACGTGGCACCGCTGATTACCGGAGGGCAGCACCACCCGGCGCTGACCAACGAGTTGGCGCGCCGTTTCTGCCGCAACGATGCAGCGATCATGCGCCATTTCGCGCGCGTCGCCTTTCTTTCCGATCATCGCGCCGACCTGCCGCGCTCCAGCGTGCCGGCGCTGGTACTGCAGTGCAGCGACGACTTGCTGGTGCCGCACGAAGTCGGCCCTTACCTGCTGCGCCACCTGCCGAACAGCACCCTGCGCGTGATCGACAACGTCGGGCATTGTCCGCACCTGAGCGCCCCGAGCGCCAGCTTCATGGCGCTCGACGCATTCCTGGCACGGATCTGGTCGGATCGCCAGGCGATGTCGGCGACGCCGCCGGCGTGTTCCGACGCAATCCCGACCGACAAGGCAGCGGGACGGGACAAGACGCCTCCTATCAGCCAGAATTGATTCGTCGCGGCGTTACGGTCACTGGATCGTGATCTGTTTCCTGGCTGTGCCGGTTTTTTTCGGCAAGGTCAGGCTCAGTACGCCGTCCTGGTATGTCGCCTCGGTGGTCGCATCGTCGATTTCCTGCGGCAGGCTGAAACTCCGGTACAGCGCGCCACTGTAGCGCTCGCTGTACACGGTACCTGCCGAACTCTCCTGCTTTTCCTCCTGCATGGTGGCGCTGATGGTCACCATGTTGCCTTCGACCGAGATGCGGATGTCGTCCTTCTTGATGCCCGGCATGTCGGCCTTGACCAGGTAGACCCGGTCGGTTTCGCTCACATCGACGCGGATCTGGCGCTCCGGCTCGGCGCTGCGCAGCATCGGCGACAGTGCGAATTCGCGCATCAGGTCTTCCATCCGGCGGAAGGGATCGAGCCGGGCCACGTCGTTGAACGGATCGAAGCGTGTCAGGTTGCTGGCCATGGTGTCCTCCTGGGAAGGGAACGAAATTGAAAGCGCACGGCGACGCCACCGCCACACCGGCTGGCCGGACTGGCGCCCCGATCATGGCATCGCTGCCCGTGCGTAGTTCATCCTAGGAGCGCGAAGCGGGCGTAATATGAGCACGATCAAGGCATGCCGCTTGCATTGGCGGTGAAACCATGGGCGAAGCACCTAGTCAAACGATGGTGCGGTCATCCAGGGAAGCGCCATGCTCAAAACGATCGTTGTCCATGTCGACGGCAGTCCCGAGCAGGAAGCCCGGATGCACGCGGCGGCGCTGCTGGCCAGCGACTACGGCGCCCACGTCATCGGCAGCGCCGCCACCGGCATCGCCCGGCTGGACTTTGCCCTGCTGGCCGGCTCGATGGCGGCGCCGGCGCCGGCGGCCGACTTCGACGGCATGCGCAAGCTGGCCAGACTGCGCCTGGACGAGTTCAGCGCCCAGGCCGCCCGGCTCGGCATCCAATCGGCTGAAACCCGCCTGATCGAGGACGTGCCCCAGTACGGCCTGCTGCTGCAGTCGCGCTACGCGGACCTCGTCATCCTCGGCCAGGACCAGGACGACAGCGAACCGGGCTTGCCGGCCCGCATACGCCGCTTGCCCGAGCACGTCGCCCTGCACGGCGCCCGGCCGGTGCTGGTGGTGCCGGCCGGATACCGCGGCGCGGCGCTCCCCGGCACCGTGGTGGCCGGCTGGGACGGCAGCCGCCAGGCGCTGCGGGCCATGACGGCGGCGCTGCCGCTGCTGGTGCGGGCCGACGCCGTCAAGCTGGCCCTGGTCAATCCCGACCAACTGTCCACGCAGCACGGCGAACAGCCCGGCGCCGACCTGGCGCTGTGGCTGGCACGCCATGGGGTACGCGTCGACGTGGTGCTGGAACGAACCACGACCACCGCCGGGCATGCGCTGGCGGCGCTGGCGCGCGACAGCGGCGCCGGCCTGATGGTCTGCGGCGCCTACGGCCACAGCCGCTACCGCGAATGGATGCTGGGCGGCGTTACCCGCGAGCTGCTGGCGCGGGCGCCGGTGCCGCCGCTGATCGCTCACTGACTGCCCGCCGAACGGCAGGTAACGTGATACGGCATCGGTTAAGATACCCTCACCCTATTTATCTGAAGTTAGTTCCATGGCAGTCAAATCCCCCTGCGTCGAGCTGTGCCATTTCGACGGCAAGACCGGCTTGTGTACCGGATGCCTGCGTACCCTCGCCGAAGCGCGCGAGTGGAAGAAGATGACCGATCACCGCAGGCACCAGATCATCAACGAACGCGCGCGGCGCGAGAAAAAACTGGCCGGCAAGTAGCAGGAATCGCCGGCGTCTACGCTTGGAGACAACGCAGCCGCCGAAGTCAGCGCCCAGCGATGGGATGCGCGTTCAGCCCAGTTGCGGCGCCAGCGTCTTGCTGAAGTGCGACACCCCGTTCAGGTCGATCAGCTCGACCGTCATCGCCTTCGTCGCCGGATCGATCAGCACTTCGCCGAAGAACTGGTAGCCGGAGAACGGCGACGAGTTCTGAATGACCGGGGCTTTCTGGAATACGACACTGGGCCCGAAGGTCTTGTCCAGCTTGTTGGGGCCGAACGCGCCGGCGTTCATCGGGCCGGCCACGAATTCCCAGAACGGCGAAAAGTCGCTGAACTGCGCATTGGCCGGGTCGTAGAAATGCGCGGCGCAATAGTGCACGTCGGCCGTCACCCACACCACGTTCTTGACCGCCTTGATGGCCCGTAGCAGGCGCGCGATTTCCAGTTCGCGCCCGCTCGGCGCGCCGTCGTCGCCGTTGGCGATCGCTTCCCACTTGTCGTTGCCCTGGGCATCCTTGCCGTCGCCCACCTGCAGGCCGATCGGCATGTCGGCTGCAATCACCTTCCAGGTCGCGGTCGACTTCGCCAGTTCGGCCACCAGCCAGTCGAGCTGGGCATTGCCCAGGAAGGCGGTGTCGGCGCTTTCCTGTGCCTGGCGGTTGGCGCTGTTCGGACCGCGGTAGCTGCGCATGTCGAGCACGAACACATCGAGCAGCGGACCCTGCCCGATCTTGCGGTAAACGCGCTGCGCCTCGGGTTGCTTGAAGTAGCGCATCGGCGCGTACTCGAGGAAGGCGCGCTGGCCGCGTGCCGCCAGCACCACCACGCTCTTCTCGGTATAGCGGGCGTCGCCGGAGAGGTCCTTCGAGGCGCTGTAGTTGTTAGTCACCTCATGGTCGTCCCACTGCCAGATCTGCGGCACCTGGGTGGCGAACTTGCGGAAGTTCGCATCCAGCATGTTGTACGACTGGCGGCCGCGGTACTCTTTCAAGGTCTCGGCGACCTTGCTCACTTCTTCGGTCACGATGTTGGTCCAGACGGCACCGTTTTCGGCCGTCTGTTTGGCCTCGATCGGGCCGTCGGCATAGATGGTGTCGCCGCTGTGGATGAAGAAATCCGGATCGCGCTTGCGCATCGCCTCGTAGATCCGGTAGCCGCCGAACTCGGTATTGATGCCCCAGCCCTGGCCGGCCTGGTCGCCGCTCCAGTGGAAGCGCACCGGCTTGCGGGCATCGAACGGCGCGGTACGGAACTGGCCGCTCAGGGTTTCGCTCTGGATGCTGCTGTTGTTCGGGTCGACGTATTTGACGCGCACGAAGACGGTCTGGCCCGCCGGCAGGCCGGTCAGGTCGACGCGCGACGTGAAGTCGGTCGCATCGGTCGCAGTGGGGCCGACGATGCGGCTGGCATTGGCGAAGCGCTCGGTGGTGTCGTATTCGACCACCATGATCGCGTTGCGGTCGCTGCGGCTCCAGACGATCGCCTGATCCGCATTGACGTCGCCGAACTGCAGCCCCGACAGCAGCTTGGGGCGCTCGGCGTCGCTGGGAATGACGGCCGGCGCGGCGCCGGACGAACCGCCACAGCCGGACAGCAGAAAGGAACCGGACAGTGCGCCGCCGGACACCAGGAAGCGCCGGCGCGAGAAGGAAGTGTTCATGATGTCTCCCGTGGTTGAACTCATCGGGAGTGTAGGAAGACTATGTGACCGGTTTGTGAATTCCCAATCGTGCGTGCTTGCAATCATTTTGAACGCGCCTCCATGGAGGTTTTGTTAGGCGCTCTTAGCCGTCGGTCGACACCGTGACCTGTTCCCAAGCCCGGAAATCGCTCTCCAGGCCAGCCAGCCTGCCGCGCACCAGCTGCAAGGCGTCTCTGCCCAGCAGCAGGTGCGACGGCGGCGCCTCCGCCTCGATCAAGGCCAGCATCGCGCGCGCCGCCCTGGCCGGGTCGCCGGGCTGCCTGCCGCTCTTTTCTGCGCGCGCCTGGCGTACCGGATCGAATAAGGCGTCATAGTCGGCAATCGAACGCCCGGTCCGCTGCATCGAGCGGCCGGCCCAGTCGGTGCGGAACGAACCGGGCGCTATCGCGGTCACGGCGATGCCGAAGGCCTGGACCTCCTTGGCCAGCGCATCCGAGATGCCTTCCAGTGCAAATTTGCTGCCGCAGTAGTAGGCGATGCCTGGCATGGTGATGTAGCCGCCCATCGATGTGATGTTGAGGATGTGGCCGCGCCGGCGCGTGCGCATGAATGGCAGTACCGCCTTGATCATTGCAACCGGGCCGAAAACATTGACGTCGAACTGGCGGCGCATGTCCGCCAACGGCGATTCTTCCAGGATGCCTTCGTGCCCATAGCCGGCATTGTTGACGAGGACATCGATCGGACCCAGCGCCCCTTCAATGTCCGCGACGACACGGTCGATCACATCGAATCCGGTCACGTCGAGCAGGCGCGCGTGGGCACGGCCCGGGCACAGGGCCTCGAACGCTGCGGCGGCCTGCGCGTTCCTGACGGTGCCGGCCACGCGATGGCCATCGGCCAGGGCCTGTTGAGCAAGGGCGCGGCCGAAGCCGCTGCTGACACCGGTAATCAGCAAGAGTTTTTTGGATGGCATGTGTGCGCTCCCGAGTTGACTGAGATCGCATGTTATTCTTCAACCGACGAGGCAATAAGCCCCTATCCGATAATGTTCTTGCCTAAAACTATGCGCTCTCCAGCAGCCGTGAAAAGCGGAGCTGCATCCGGCCACGCGCAGCAGCGCATGATCGAACTGCTGCATGCACTGGCACCCGACGAAGGCTACAACCTCACGGCGCTGCCCAGCGTGCGCATCCTGCGATCCGACCGAGCACTGAGGCGCACCCCGGTGCTGTACGATCCGGGCATCGTGATCGTTTGCCAGGGCCGCAAGCGCGGCTATTTCGGCGACCAGCTGTTCGTCTACGATGCGCAGCATTACCTGGCCGTGTCCGTACCCGTGCCCTCCGACATGGAAACCGATGCCACGCCGGCGCAGCCGCTGCTGGCGCTCTACCTGCACCTGGATTTCACTGTCGCCGCCGACCTGGTACTGCAGATCGACCGCCACTGCGCGGCCGAAGCGCCGCAGGTGCCCCGCAGCATGTTGTCGAGCCCGATCGACGCCGACATGCGCACTTCGGTACTGCGCTTCCTGGAAGCCCTGAACCGGCCGCTGGAAGCAGCCGTACTGGCCCCTGGCCTGCTGCGCGAACTGTATTTCCGGGTGCTGACCGGCCCCCAGGGACGCTCGCTGCGCGAGGCGCTGGCTGCCAGGGGCCAATACGGGAAAATCGGGCGCGCGCTGCGCCGCATCCATGCCGATTACGCCGCTGCGCTCGACCTGCCCCAACTGTCCCGGGAAGCCGGCATGAGCGTGCCGGCCTTTCACAGCCATTTCAAGCAAATCACGAAGACCTCGCCGATGCAGTACCTGAAGTCGACCCGGCTGCACCAGGCCCGCCTGCTGATGGTGCGCCAGAACCTGACCGCGGAGGCGGCCTGTCATGCGGTCGGCTACGCGAGCGCGTCGCAGTTCAGCCGCGAGTTCCGGCGGCTGTTCGGCTTGACGCCTGCGCTGGAAGCCAGACGGATGCGGGCGGCATTCGCCCTTCCACCGGCGTTTGCCGGTGCCGAGTTTGTTTCGTCGCATTGACAAGTGGGCCGTGTTCCGCTGGATAACCAACATTCGAGAAATCATGACGCCGACACCTTCCATGCTTGCCGCCTTCACGCCAACCGGCGCACTGCGCGCTGCCATCAACCTCGGCAATCCGATCCTCGCTTACACCGATGCCGACGGCAATGCGCGCGGCGTGTCCGTCGACCTTGCCCGCGAGTTCGCGCGGCAACTGGGTGTCGCGCTGGACCTCGTGGTGGTGGATGCGGCGGGCAAGTCGGTTGATACCGTCGCTGCGGAGCAGGCCGACATCGGCTTCTTCGCCATCGACCCGCTGCGCGCCGCAAAGGTCGCGTTCAGCGCGGCGTATGTGCTGATCGAAGGCTGCTACCTGGTGAAGGAGGATTCGCCGATCCGGGCCAACGACGAAGTCGACGGGGCGGCCCACCGCGTCGTCGTCGGCAAGGGCAGCGCCTACGACCTGTTCCTGACGCGTACACTGCGCCATGCGCAGATCCTGCGCGCGCCGACATCGCCCACCGTGGTCGAGACCTTCCTGGAAGCCGGCGCCGAGGTCGCGGCGGGCGTCAGGCAGCAACTGGAAGCGGATGCCCGGCGCGTTGGCGGCTTGCGCCTGCTGGATGGACGGTTCATGGTCATCCGGCAGGCAATGGGCACGCCGACCAGCCGCGGCGCAGAAGCCGCGGCCTTCCTTGCGCGCTTTGTCGAGGAGGTGAAGGCGAGCGGCTTCGTCGCGGATGCCCTCGCCCGCCATCGCATCGAAGGCGCATCGGTCGCGCCGGCAGATGGCGATCCCCTCCCCGGCTGATCCATGGCCTAGATCATCTGCGCGATCTTCACCGACAAACCCTGCATCGAAAAGGGTTTGGTCAAGACTTGCATCCCATGTTCGAGCTGGCCGCTACGAACCGCCACGCTTTCGGCATAGCCGGTAATGAACAGCACCTTGAGACCAGGCGTGACCGCGCGCGCGGCATCGGCAAGCTGGCGGCCATTCATGCCGTTCGGCAGGCCGACATCGGTAATCAGCAGGCAAATGTCGGTCCCGGATTCGAGCAGCTTGAGTGCCGAAGGGCCGTCGACGGCGTCGATGACGCGGTACCCGGTATCGCTGAGGAATTCATGGACCAGCTGGCGTATGCTGGACTCGTCATCCACCACCAGCACGGTCTGCCCGGCGGCGCCATGCACATCGCAGGTGTCCTGGACCGGCTCGACCTGATCGATGGCGCCGATATGCCGCGGCAGGAGCATGGTGACCTGCGTGCCGCGGTCGACCTCCGAGACGATATGCACCTGGCCGCCGGACTGGCGTGCAAAGCCATAGATCATCGACAGGCCCAGGCCCGTGCCCTGGCCGGTCGGCTTGGTCGTGTAAAACGGTTCGAACGCGCGCCGCAGCGTCTCGGGGGACATGCCGCACCCCGTGTCGGCGACGCAGATCGACAGGTACTCGCCGGCAGGGAGTTCATGCTCCCTGGCCGTCAGCTCGTCCAGCTGGATGTTGGCGGTCTCGATCGTGATCCCGCCACCGTCCGGCATCGCATCCCTGGCATTGATGCACAGGTTCAGCAGCGCGTTCTCCAGCTGCCCGGCATCGATGTTCGCGGCCCACAGTCCCGCTGTCTTGACGATGTCGATTTGCGCCGTACCGCCGACGGTGCGCCGCAACAAGTCTTCGAGGCCGGCGATCAGCAATGTCACGTCGGTTGGCTTCGGGTCCAGTGTCTGGCGGCGCGAGAACGCCAGCAAGCGCTGCGTGAGGGCGGCAGCGCGCCTGCTGCCTCGCGCGCCGCGCCGACGTAGCGGTCGATATCCTGCTGGCGTCCACGCGCCATCTGGAACTGCAGCAGTTCCAGATTGCCCATGATGCCAGTCAGCAGATTGTTGAAGTCGTGCGCCAGGCCGCCCGTGAGCTGGCCCACCGCTTCCATCTTTTGCGCCTGTCTCAGCTTGTCCTCGGCTTGCATCAGCTCCGCCGTGCGCTCGGCCACGCGCTGTTCCAGGGTCTCGTTGAGGGTCCGTAAAGCGGCGATCGCGGTGTCCCGTTCACTTTCGATGGCGCGCCGCTCTTTCAGATCGATAAGGACGCCGGGAAAGCGCAGCGGCGAACCGTCGGGCGCGCGATCGACGCGCCCATTCGCTTCGATCCAGTGATATTCGCCGTCGGCACGACGAACCCGGTACTGGTGCGAGTACGTCCCCCCTTTTGCGATCGCCGCACCGATTGCCGCGGCCAGGCCGTCCTGGTCATCGGGATGGACGGTGGCAACGACATCTGCCAGGGGAATGCCATTCCGGCCCAGTGCGGGATCGAGGCCGAATGCGCGGGCGAAGGGTTCGTCGGCCGTGAACTTGTCGTTGGGGATGTCCCAGAACCAGGTACCGACGATCGCACCGGCGCCCAGCGCAAGCTGTATGCGCTCCGCATCCACCTGCGCCGCTGCCTGGCTGCGCTTCAGGGCAGCGTCGGCCAGCACGCGCTGCGTGGTCTCGTTGGTCAGCACGAACAGGCCGACGACCTCCCCCTGCGGATCGAGCACGCGCGAATACGAAAAGCTGAACCAGGTATCCGCCGGCCCGCGGTCGGTGTCCAGCTTCCACGGCAGGTCCATGAAGCGCTGGCTGCGGCCGGCAAAGGCCTCGTCGATGATCGGCTTGGCCTGTTCCCAGGCATCCGACCATACGGTCCGGAACGGCGCCCCCATTGCCCAGGGCAGGCGTGGCCCGAGGATCGGGAAATAACACTCGTTGAAGAAAAACGTTAACTCGTCGCGGCCCCAGGCCAGAATCAGCGATTCCGGCGAATTCAACACCATGCTGAGCGTCGACTTCAGCGTATCCGGCCAGCCTGCCGGCGCGCCCAGCGGATGATCGGTCCAATCGCGCTCGAGGATCAGGTCGGTTGCTCTGCCGCCGCCCGCCAGGAAACGTAGTTCACCGGGTAAAACGTCGGGATGACTTGGGGTTTCGGACATAGCTATAGGATTTCGCTTGCAGAGTGATTGACTCAAATTTGTCAATTCTACAAGTCCTTCCTATTTTCCGGAACTACTTTCGCGCAGGCGATCCAGTGCCTGTGCTACCGCGGAAGAGAGAAAGGTGCATGGGTACTTACCCAGGCAGTCGAGCCAGATGAATGTCGTGCCCTTGAGACAATTTAAGTTGTTAATTGGAAATTTATCTGTATAATGAATCAAATTCATCATTTTTGATACTTTTCATAAATTTATTACGACCCGAGCTGGTAATGCATCGTGAAAGTCGACATTTCGTTAAAAATGCCGGCCTTGCGTGACTGCATACGCCCTGTAGCCAGTCTTTTCCCCACGCCGGCTCGACCCCTTGAGAAAAATAATGCAGCGACACCGCCTGAACTTACGATTGTTGATGACGCTACTTGTATTGGGAGTGGGCGCCACGGGCCTGGTGCGCGCCGACGACAAGCCCACCTGGGCCTTGTCCGGGTATGGCACGATCGGCCTGACGCACTCCAATGACCATAACGCCGACTACACGTCCAGCGCACTACGCCACAGTGGCGCCGGCAGGACCAATCCCTGGAGTTCCGACGTCGATAGCCGTCTCGGCGCGCAGGTCGACGCGACCTTTAACAAACGCTGGTCGGCCGTCCTGCAGGTAGTCAGCGAACAGAACTTGGAAAACAATTATCGTCCGCGTGTCGAGTGGGCAAATCTCAAGTTCCAGGCGACACCCGAGCTCGCGTTGCGCTTTGGACGCATTGCCTTGCCCGTGTTCCTGTGCGCCGATTATCGTCAGGTCGGCTATACCTATCCGTGGGTGCGGCCACCGGTCGAGAGCTATGGCAGCATGCCGATCAGCAGCAGCGAAGGCATCGACGCGACGTTGCGCTGGAATACGGGGCCGGTCCATAACGCCTCGCAGTTCCTGTTTGGTCGTGACAGCCTGGCCCGGGTTGCGCCGGTCAAGGGCAAGGTTAGGCGTATCGTCGGCATCAGCAATACCAGCGACTGGGGCGCTTTGACGGTCCATACCACCCTGGTTGGGGCGGAACTGACACTGGACGTCGGCGCCCCGCTGTTCGCCGGCTTCGATGCCTTCGGCGCGCAAGGAAAAGCGATCAGCGCCGAGTATGCGATCGACCGCAAATCCGTGAGCGTCGCCAATATCGGCGCGAGCTATGACCCTGGCGCGTGGTTTCTGATGGGCGAACTCAGTCGCACCAATACGAGGTCGCTGCTCGGCCGGACCCGCAGCGGTTATGTCACCGCAGGCTTGCGTATCCACGCGTTGACACCGTATGTCACGTACTCGCAAGTGCTTTCGACCGGCCCGGTCAAGGCTGACGGTCTCGCGCTCGGCGGGCTGCCGCCTGGCTACCAGCAACAGGCCGCCGCTCTGAATGCGGGCTTGAACGCGACACTCTCCGCATCGATCCCGCAACAGTCGACGATCAGCACAGGCCTGCGTTGGGACCTGCACGAAAACATCGCGCTCAAACTGCAATACGACCGCGTAACGCCTCGCCATGGCTCGGTCGGTACCTTGATCCATGCGACGCCGGGCTTCGTTTCAGATCATGCGATCGGAGTTACCAGTGTCACTCTAGATTTTGTGTACTAGAATGCGTATGCCATTCAGCATGAGCCACATAGGCCGCATAACGTTCTTCATCGCCGTGACCACACTCAGTGTCACAGCCGGTGCTACCGACATGGTGGTGATCGTCTCGGCAAAAAGCCCTGTTTCCGTGCTGCGCGTGGAACAGGTGGCCGCGATCTTCCTTGGCCAGACGGCGCGCTTTCCCGACGGTAGCGAAGCGGTACCGCTCGACCAGCGGGTGGGCTCGCCCCTGCGCGACACGTTCTATTCGAGAGTAACGGGCAAAACCCCTGCCCTGCTCAAGGCGTATTGGTCGAAAATGGTATTCACCGGCCGTGGCCAGCCGCCAGGCGAAGCCATCGACGACGCGGCGGTTCGGCACCAGGTCGCGGACAATCCGGAGCTGATCGGCTACATCAACCGCAGCGCCTTGAATGACAGCGTACGCGCAGTTCTCGTGGTGCCATGATGCGCCGCTCGAGACCGTCCACGGCCACGTCGCAAGGTAAGCGGAACATCGAATAGTTCGAACGCAGGCTTGAAACCGACGTCTCATGAAGATCACGGCATCCCCCTGCTACGCTCGATACCGGGTCTGGCAGACCATTCGACGCGCCCATCGACACCATCATGCCGCGTGGGCGCGAGCTGGCGATCGACGCGGCCGCGCTGACGGCATCGTCCAAACTCATGTGGACGATGCGCAATGACATCGAATCAAGCGTTATTTTGACCAGAAAATGCTGGTTGGCTCGCCACGCTCTCACGTTGCTTCATACGCTCGTACCAGGCGATCATTGCTGTGCATTCGGGCGGTATGTCCAGATTGACGATTGCTGCGAAAACGAGGCCGCCGATGACTGTGATGTCAGCCATCGATGTGAATGTGGCTTGCTGGGAGCCTGGCTGTATTTTTATCGACTCCTCCCTGCGGAGGCCAAATTCAATCGCCAAGCTTATGGGTGCCTTCGTGTATCCATCGGTCAGTCGTGCAAACTGCTCCGGGGACAACACCTTGGCTTTCGATAGATTCGTGCCATACATGCGATCATCGATTCCATACTCGCGATTTGTCCGCTTGACGACATTCTCCTTTCCAATGTATTCGGCCTACTGCCGCATGCAAGTCATCAGGTTCTTGATCGTTCCGACCGCAAACTCGTTATCTTTCCAATAATCGGCAAACGCCGCTACATGCTTGGGTTTTAACCACATTCATTGTGGCCTCATCAGCCTTCTCATTAGCTATTGTTTGCTTTGGAATGATTACGATCCCATGGTCACGAATTTCCACTTGCGTGAAATCGCCTCATATTCCCTTCATGGCAATCGTGTCCGGCTCTGTAATAGTGCTGGTACCCAATTACCGGATCGCTGAATCCTTGGTCATTCCCATTGCCTGCCGGGTGCTATGGATGTTTTCCGTAACAGGTCTGGTGTTTCACTTGGCAAGGATGGTAGAAACCAGAATTCCACCTGTAACGAGAAAGAAATTCAATATTCCGAACTATGAACTCGCAATATGCACGGCTAATACGACAACCGCTAAAAATAGTTACCGCCTTTCACGATCTTATTACGTGCACATTAGTACCTTGATAGACCCGACCAAGCTGTGAAGTTGCCTTAAATCAACCATAGAGCAGAAGCGGTACCCTAGAATCGCCTTATCCACGAAGCAGCAGCCCGAGCATGCGGAAATTCAAAAATGAAATCGAGACCGATAATTTCCACCATTTTCAATGGGGCCAACGGCAGCACCACTGTGACGACATCTGCCAATGCTAGGCTGCAATACCAGCGCGAGGACGGTGCGTTTGCGATCATGCTCGCTCCATTGTTGATCGTCATCGTCGCTGCATGCGGGCTTGCCCTGAATGCTGGAGCACTCTACAACCGAAAGGTCGAGCTCAGCGGGATGGCCAAGGCAGTTGCCCTGGCTGCAGCACAGGAGCTGAATGGGACAACTGATGGGATTGCTGCGGCAAAGACCAAAGCCAGGGAAACCGCGCAGGGATACATCTACAACCATGGGATTTCCATCACATGGCAGGAGGCGGCGCTCACTTTCAGTACGGGACCGGCACGGTCAGGCGACTGGCGTTCCTCTGTCAGCGCAGACGACGCAGGAAGGTATTACTTTGCAAAGGTGGACACCTCCGCGCTCGACGTACAGATAAGGTCGGTAAGCCTGGTATTTCCATCATTATCCTCGGGAACCTCCCCCTCGCCCTATATCAACGACATTGCAGTTGCCGGAAGGTCGGCAATCAATGTTCTTCCGATCGCGATCTGCGCGATGTCGGAGGATGCGACGACTCCGCGCACCAACACCGGGATGCCCGACACCGAGCTTGTCGAGTATGGCTTCCGGCGCGGCGTCAGCTACGACCTCATGCGCTTGAATCCAAAGGCGACCACGCCCGCACGTTTCTTGGTCGACGCGGCTAGCGCACCTGGCATGTCCGGTAGCTCTTTCGACGTACAAGTCGCAGGTCCCTTCGTGTGCACCGGGTCCATGTGGATGCCGGGCCTGAAAGGCGGGGCGATCCATGTGAGCTCGCTGTCTTCGACCTCTCCGCTGGAGTCACTGCACATCCAGCTGAACTCGCGGTTCGATGACTACACGGGCGATCGCTGCAGCGTGAACAGCGCACCGCCAGACTCGAATGTCATGGCCTACCAATATGACAAGAGTGGCGGTGCCCCGTGGATGGTCCCTTCGACCGGTAGCCGCGCCGCCATGTCCACTACGGAACGCAACAAGCTGGAGACAGTGGCGGACATTCCGCCTCCCGGTAGCACAGCTACGGGTGTCACGGCCGGCTCGTATGGTCCGCTTTGGGCCTATACCAAGGCAGCCAAGTATGCGGCGTCGGAGCCGAGCAGCGGCTATGCCACGTTCTCGAGTAGCGACTGGGCCAAGCTGTATGCCAGCGGCCTGTCGGCGACAGGAAGCTACCAGAGTGGAGGCGTGAGTCCCTACAATCCTATCGGCGTCACCAATCCTGCGACCATCCTGTCCCCCGCCCTGGCCCGGAAGGATTTCATTACGTCGCAAAGACGCGTACTCAACGTCCCTCTCCTCTCATGCACGACCGTACCGTCCGGTTCGAACGTGCCAGCAACCGTCAAAGGTATCGGCAAGTTCTTCATGACCGTTCCTGCCACGAAGGATGCCTTGATTGCCGAATTTGCCGGGACAATACCTGACCGGCTTCTTACTGGTCCCGTGGAACTTTACCCATGAACCGAATCATTCGAAAAGCTTGTCCACGCGAGCGGGGGGCCGCGGCAGTCGAATTGGCTCTCGTCTTGCCCATCCTGCTCGTTGTGATGGCGCCTCTTATCCTGTATGCCCGCTACATGTGGCACTACACGGTCGCGCAAAAGGCGGCCCAGGATGCCGCGCGCTACATGTCGACCGTTTCCGTAGTCGAGATGAAATCCAAGAAGCTGACAGTATTCGCCAGGTCGATCGCCGCGGAGATCGCGCGCCGGGAAGTTGCCGACCTTGCGCCGGGGGAAGCGATCTCGAGTGTCGACGTGCTGTGCGATACCCATGTCTGCGGCTCTACGACGGGCTCGGTCCCGACCACGGTCAATGTCTTCCTCAGCTTCCACCTGACGGACACCATTTTTAACATGTACATGGGCCCTTATGGCATCCCTATCGAAGCCAACGTCACGATGCGCTATGTGGGCAAATAAACCGTCACCGGCGGCGCGTCACCCGCGCATCTTGAGGCAGGCCGGCGTGGCGGCCATCGAGTTTGCACTCCTGGCCGGCATTTTCTTCACCTTCGTATTCGGGATCATCGAGGTTGCACGGTTGATGTTCGTTTTCGGCACATTGCAGGAGGTGACACGCCGCGCGGCTGCAGCAGCCGCCAACGTCTATCCAAGCGAGACGACTGCGATAAAGCAGCTGAAGCAAAATGCGATCTTCCGGTCCGGACCGGGCCAGCTCGTGCTCGCAGCGCCGGTATCGGATGCCAATGTCAGCATCGAATACCTCGCGCTCGTGCGCGATCCCGCAAGCAACGAACTCAGCTTGGCCAACATCGGTACAGGCGACTTGCCCAGCTCCCCTGCGCAGAACCGCCAGGTTTGCATGCGTAACCCGAATGCAGCGAATTGCATCCGTTTTGTCCAGGTCAGCATTTGCGTCTCCGGCAGTGCGGGCAACTGCATGCCGGTGACATCCACGTCGCTGCTGCCGCTGGCGCACTTGGCGGTCCCCCTCCACAAGGCGACGACTATCGTCCCGGTCGAATCATTCGGCTACACCCCAGGCATGCCGCCGACTCCCTGAACAGGTGCCATCCTTTGGGGCCTGGGCCAGGACAGCGTGGCTGGCACCAGTGCAAGGACACAGGCTGCGGCGAACCGCCCCGTCATGTCGCTACCAAGATGCCTACCATGTGATCCTGCACCAGAGAGCTATGACGGTATTACTGGCTGCCCTTAAGTACCAGCGCGAGGACAGCCCCGAAAAGCACTGGCTCAACAAGGACTGTGCTGGACAGTATTAGGCAACAAAAAACCCGCTGTCTCTATGAGAACAGCGGGTTTTTTGATTTCCCTGAACCGCTCAGGACTTTGTTCTGGCGGAGACGGTGGGAGTCACATCCTTACTCTGAGAGCGAACATCTTTTACTGGCAATGCCCCCAAAAGTGCCCCCAAAAATTCCACTCGGGGCAGGATGACTTCTTCGGTACTGGATGCGCACTTACCCAGGCAGCCGAGCCACACGAATGTTGCGCCACCAAAACAATTTGAGTTGTTAATTGGAAATTATTCTGTGTGATTAATCAATTTCATCATTTTTGATACTTTTCATAAATTTATTAGAGTTTGAGCTGCTTATACACTGCAGAAGTCGACATTTCTATAATATGGTCGAGTAACCAAGCTACACAGGGTCGGTACGGTAACCAATTACCTCAAGCAAGACTATGCTGCTGGCGAAAGCTGCTCACCAGTTCACAACGGCTTTAGAGGCAGTATTAACCCTTAAGAATCAGAGGCTAATTAAGAGCCATAGCTTGCATCACACGAACCCGTTGCATACGGTTCGCTCTAAATGCCGTCCGGCGAACCCGAAGACATCTTTTCGAGTCAGATGCAAGGTCCAGCCGCTCAAAACCCCTTGCTGACGATCGCCCAGCCGCGCACCGACGAGGGCGACGGCAGCGCGTCCGGCACGCCGCCGATCTGCGTCGACACGGCCACGTCCGCATGCCAGCCGTCCGGGCCGGCCCAGGCCAGGCCAAAGCCGGCGCCCGACAGCGTCACCGTATTCTCCGATGGCATCCACGGATGGCGGTTGATCTTCACGCGCGCACCGTCGACGAACGCCGAGAGTTGCCAGCGGCCGGCCGCGAAAGCGCCCAGGTCGTGGCGCAGCTCGGCCGAGGCGACGTAGCCGGTGTCGCCGGAAACGGCGCCGACATCGTAGGCGCGTACCGTGAACGGGCCGCCGACTGTGATCTTCTCGGCCGAATCCAGGTTGGCGTTGGCCCACTGCGCGCCGGCGCTGAAAACCAGCAGGTCGTGCGCCCCCAGGCTCTGCGTGCGTGACAGGTTGGCGTTCCACTTCGAGAAGTTTCCACGAGTGCGTGCCGCCAGGGCGTCGGCACTCTCGGCAGCCGCATCGTCGAAGCGGTTGTGGCCGCGCGTCCAGCCGACGCTCCACGTGGTCTGGCCGCCGCCCAGCAGGCCATCGCGCAGATCGCCGTTCAGGGTCGCGATCCAGTCGCCGAGGCGGCGGTAGGTGCGGGTATCGGTGATGTCGATGCGGTCGCGCAAGCGCTTGTCGTCGTACTCAAGCTGGGCGTACACGTTCGCTTCCTTCGCGCGGACGATGGGCTGCCTGATCCAGGCGCTGGCCACGCCCGCGGTACCTTGGGCGCCGAGCGTGCCGAATTCGCCGCCCAGCTTGTAACGCACGTAGGAGTACGCGGCGCCGACGCGCGTGCCGGCGCCGCCCACCAGCACGTCGTAACCAAGACGCGCGTAGTTCATGTCGCCGCCGGTGGTGATCGCGCTGAGGTCGAGGATGTCGCCATGGTGCAGCGGATTGAACACCTTGGCCGAGCCGCTCAGGCGCGTGCGGCCGATGTAGCGGTTGCCGTAATTGTCCAGCGCGACGTTGGCGGCGGCGGCTGCGGTCGGGCTGGTCACCACGTCGAGGTCGGAGGTGCCGACGTCGGCGCCCGGTTTAAGCACCGCGCTGACGCCGATGCCGGGGATGTCCGACAGCAGCAGCAGCGTGCGGTCGAGCTCACGGTCGGCGATCGGCTGGCCGCTCTGCAGCGGCGACGCGGTCGCGTTCAGCAGCGCGTCGCTCACGCGGCTGCCGTTCTGCAAGCGCACCGCGCCGTAGCACGCTTCCAGCACCTGGATGCGCACCGCGCCATCGGCGATAGTCTGGGCCGGGATCACCGCGCGGCTCAACGGGAAGCCATTGCGCTGGTAATAATCGGTAATGCGCGCTGCAGCCTGCTCCAGCTGGGCCAGGGTCAGTATCCTGCCTTCCAGGTCAGCCACCAACGCATGCAGCTCAGGTGTACTGAACTGCGTATTGCCGTCGATGTGGATCTCCTTGACCGCGAACGGCGCCGTGGCGGGCGCCGGCGCCGCCTGTTGCGGCTGGACCTGCAGCGCAGGCTTGCCCTGCTGTGTTGCCGGTAACGGCACCGGCTGCACCTGCTGCAGGATGGTGCCCGAGTTGGGCACCCCAGACTGGTAGGCGTGCGCGCTCAGGGACACGAGCGCCAGCGCGCCGGCGAGCGGTTTCAACAAAAAACGTAGTCGGGAAACGGGTTTCATAGCGTTGTTCATTCAGTGATGCTGGTCGCCAGCGGCGGCAGGTTCATGCCGCCATTCTGGATCTGGAGCTTGGGCGCGCCGGGGCCGAAGCCGAGCGCGGTGTTGACTACCCCGGTGCCGGGCCCGCCCTTCGATTCGTCCTTGGACGGGCTGTCGCCATCGGTACGCGACACCAGCACGGTCGACGAGGTATTCAGCGAAGCGGGCTGCGCCGAGGCTTGCGAGGCCAGCACGCTGGACTGCACCTGCGCCACCGCGTTGTCGATTTGCTGCGGCTTCTGCGTGATGCTGGCCTGGGCCGTGGCCTGGTCGACGATCGCATAGTTGCCCACGTCGGCGCCGCCATATACGTTGCTCAGCTTGACGATCTTGCCAAGGCCCGCCGCGCCATCGGCGAATGCGCCGGTCGACGTGACCGTGACCACGTCGCCGCCCACTTTGCCGTTGAATACGGCGCCGGCGGTGCTGACCGTGGCGGCCGTGGTGCCGTCGAATGCCTTGTCCGCGGCGCCGATGCCGCTGACGGTGATCGATGCCGGCGTGATGCTGGCGGTGAGGCCGCCCAGCTGCACCAGGCTGTAGTTGCCGGCGTCGGCGCCGGTGAGCGTGTAGCCGCCCACGTCGACGCGCTTGCCGCTGCCGACGTTCTTGTCGGCGAAGCTGGCGCTGGCGTTGCCGCTCAGGGCGACGGCATCGCCGGCAACGGCCGACACGGCGGCGGTGCCGGACAAGGTGGCGGCGGTGCTGCCGTCGTAGGTCTTGCCGTTCACGCTCACGCCCGCGACCGTGAGAACGGCCCTGGCGATGTCGGCGACCAGCCCGGTCGGCTGCACCAGCGTGTAGTTACCGGCATCCAGGCCACTCAGCGAGTAGCCGCCGACGCTCACCGCCTTACCGCTGCCGGCGTTCTTGTCGGCGAAGCTGGCGCTGCCGCTGCCGTTCAGGACGACGACATCGCCGGCGATGGCCGACACGGCGGCGGTGCCGGACAAGGTGGCGGCGGTGCTGCCGTCGTAGGTCTTGCCGTTCGCGCTCACGCCCGCGACTTTGAGAACGGCCTTATCGATGTTCGCGCTCAGGCCGGCAGGTTGGACCACGTTGTAGTTGCCCGCGTCCGCGCCGCTCAGGGTGTAGCCGGTGACGCTGACGAGCTTGCCGCTGCCGGCGTTCTTGTCGGCGAAGCTGGCGCTGCCCTCGCCGCCGACCGTGACGACGTCATTGCCGAGTGCGGCGGCGGTGGCGACGCCGGACAAGGTGGCCGCCGTGGTGCCGTCGTAGGTTTTGCCGTTCGCGCTCACGCCCGAGACGGCCAGGCTGGCCTTGCCGATGTCGGCGTTCAGGCCGGCCGGCTGGACGAGGTTGTAGTTGCCGGCGTCCGCGCCGGTAAGCAGGAAGCCGGTGACGCTGACAAGCTTGTCGCTGCCAGCGTTCTTGTCGGCGAAACTGGCCATGCCGGCGCCGCTGATCGACACCGCGTCGTTGCTGATCGGAACAACGGTAGCGCTGCCGGACAGGGTGGCGACGGTGCTGCCGTCGTAGACCTTGTTGTTGGCGGTCACGCCGGACAGGGCCAGATCGGCCTTGCCGATGTCGGCGCGCAAGCCGCCCACCTGCAGCAGCTTGTAGTTGCCCGCATCCGCGCCGCTCAGCGAGTAACCGCTGACATTCACGGCCTTGCCCCTGCCGGCGTTCTTGTCGGCGAAGACAGCGCTGCCGGTACCCGACAGCGACACCTCGTCGGCGCCGAAAGGCGTCACGCTGGCGCTGCCGGACAGGGTCGCGGCGGTGGTGCCGTCGTAGGCCTTATCGCCGACCGACAAACCGGTCAGCTGCAGGCCGGCCTTGTCGATGCTGGCGGTGAGGCCGCTCGGCTGGACGACGTTGTAGTTGCCGGCATCCGCCCCGCTCAGGGCAAAGCCGGTGACGCTGACAAGCTTGCCGCTGCCGGCGTTCTTGTCGGCGAAGCTGGCCGTGCCGCTGCCACCGACCGAGACCGCGTCACTGCCGAATGCGGCCACGGTGGCGTTGCCGGACAGCGTTGCGGCGGTGCTGCCGTCATAGGTCTTGTTGTTGGCGGTCACGCCGGTCACGGCCAGGGAGGCCTTGCCAATGTCCGCGTTTAGGCCGGCAGGCTGGACGATGTTGTAGTTGCCTGCATCGGCGCCGCTCAGCGTCAGGCCGCTGACGGTCACGGTTTTGCCGGTGCCGGCATTCTTGTCGGCGAAGGCGCCGGTGCCAGTACCGGAAACGGTCACGCTATCGCCGCCGATTACGTTCACGGTGGCGCTGCCGGACAGGGTAGCGGCGGCGGTGCCGTCGTAGACCTTGTTATTGGCGGTGACGCCGGACACGGCCAGGTCGGCCTTGCCAATGTTGGCGCTCAAGCCGCCCACCTGCAGCAGCCTATAGTTGCCCGCATCCGCGCCGCTCAGCGAGTAGCCGCTGACGTTAACTGCCTTGCCGCTGCCGGCGTTCTTGTCAGCGAAGATGGCGCTGCCGCTGCCCGAGAGCGACACCTCGTCGGCGCGGATAGGCGTCACGCTGGCACTGCCGGACAGGGTCGCGGCGCTGGTGCCGTCGTAGACCTTGTCGGCGACCGACAGGCCGCTCAGCTGGAGGCCGGCCTTGTCGATGGTGGCGGTGAGGCCGCTCGGCTGCATGACGTCGTAGTTGCCGGCGTCCGCCCCGCTCAGTGCATAACCGGTGACACTGACAAGCTTTCCGCTGCCGGCGTTCTTGTTGGCGAAGCTGGCCGTGCCGCTGCCGGCGACCGAGACCGCGTCGGCGCCGAATGCGCCCACGGTCGCGTTGCCGGACAGGGTCGCGACAGTCGTGCCGTCGTAGGTCTTGTTGTTGGCGGTGATGCCGGTCACGGCCAGGTCGGCCTTGCCGATGTCCGCGTTCAGGCCGGCCGGCTGGACGAGGTTGTAGTTGCCGGCATCGGCGCCGCCCAGCGAATAGCCGCTCACCGTCACCGCCTTGCCCTCGCCGGCGTTCTTGTTGACGAAGCTGGCCGTCGCGGTGCCCGACAGGCTCACCGCGTCGCCGCCGAATGGCGTCACGGTCGCGGTGCCGGACAGCGTCGCAGCCGTGGTACCGTCGTAGACCTTGTTGTTCGCGAACACGCCGGCGACGGTGAGATCGGCCTTGCCGATGTTGGCGCTCAGGCCGCCCACTTGCAGCAGTTTGTAGTTGCCCGAGTCCGCACCGGCAAGTGAGTAACCACTGACGTTTACGGTCTTGTTGCTGCCGGCGTTCTTGTCGGCGAAGGTTGCGCTACCCGTGCCGGTTACGGTCACAACATCGCTGCCGTAGGCGGCCACCGCGGCGGTGCCGTCGAGAGTCGCGGCGGTGCTGCCGTCGTAAACCTTGTCGCTGACCGACAGGCCGGACAGTACCAGGCCGGCCTTGTCGATGGTTGCCGTGAGGCCGGTCGGCTGGACGACGTCGTAGTTGCCGGCATCGAGGCCCCTCAAGCCGTAGCCCGTCACGGTGACGGCCTTGCCCCTGCCGACGTTCTTGTCGGCGAAGGTTGCGCTACCCGTGCCGGTTACGGTCACGACATCGCTGCCGTAGGCCGCCACTGCGGCGGTACCGTCGAGAGTCGCATTGGTCGTGCCGTCATAGGCGCGATTGCCGGCGGTGACGCCGATGACGCTGAGATTCGCCTTGGCGATATCGGCAGTGAGGTTGGTCGGCACGACCAGATTGTAGTTGCCCGCATCCGTACCAGCCAGGCTGTAGCCGCTGATCGTGACCGCCTTACTGGTGCCGGCATTCTTGTCGGCGAAGGTGCTGCCGATGCCGCTGCCGGACACGGTGACCGCGTCGCTGCCGAGGGCCGACACGCTGGCGCTGCCGGTCATCGTGACGTTCGTGGTGCCGTCGTAGGTCTTATTGCTGGCCGCGATGCCGGACAGGCTGAGGTCGGCCTTACCGATGCTGGCCGTGAGCCCACCCGACGGCGCCAGCGTGTAGTTGCCGGCATCCAGGCCGCCCAGCGTATAACCGCTGACCGTCACCGCCTTGTTAACGCCGACGTTCTTGTCGACGAACACGGCCGAGCCGCTGCCGGTCACGCTGACGTCGTCGCCGGCGATGGCGGTGACGGCCGCGGTGCCGGTCAGGGTCGCGGACGTATTGGCGTCGTAGACCTTGTCGGCGACCGACACGCCGCCGATATTCAGGGCGGCCTTATTGATCGTGGCCGTGAGGCCGGTCGGCTGCACGACGTCGTAATTGCCGGCGTCCGCACCGCTCAAGCCGTAGCCCGTCACGGTCACGGCCTTGCCGCTGCCCGCGTTCTTGTCCGCGAAGGTTGCGCTGCCCGTACCGGTGACGGTCACGACATCGCTGCCCAGGGCCGCCACGGTAGCGGTACCGCCGAGTGCGGCGTTGGTCGTGCCGTCGTAATCCCGACTGTTGGCAGTGACGCCAATGACATTCAGGCTTGTCTTGGCGATGTCGGCGGTGAGGTTGGTGGGTGCCACGAGGTTGTAGTTGCCGGCGTCGGCCCCCGCCAGGCTGTAGCCGGTGACGATAACGGCCTTGCCGGTGCCGGCGTTCTTGTCGGCAAAGGTGCTGCCGACGCCGCTGCCAGACACGCTCACGACATCGCCGGCGATCTGCGAGACGACGGCGCTGCCGGTCATCGTGACGTTCGTAGTGCTGTCGTAGGTCTTGTTGCTGGCCGCGATGCCGGACAGGCCGAGGTCGCGCTTGGTGATGTTGGCAGTGCCGGCTTGCAGGCCGTTAAGTTCGTACTTGGACGCGCCGCTGCCGCTCAGCGTGACGCCGGTGACCGTGACCGTTTTGCCGCTGCCCACGTTTTTGTCGGCGAACGTGGCGGTGGCGCCGCTGGTGTCGACAGTGGCATCGGATGGCGCGCCGCGCGGCACCGAAGTCGAGGTGATCGTCGCCGTGATGTTGCCGTCGTAGGTCTTGTTGCCGATGACCGTGGCCACGTTGACGTACATGTAGGTGCTCAACTTACTGGAGTCGGGCATCCTGATCAGTGGGTCGCCGTTAACATCGGTGAGCACCGCGTAATCAGTGGGCGAGGTATAGCTGCTCGGGTTATAGTAGATCTTGACCGTACCGGTGCTGTTACCGAAGACATTCGACTGATTATTCAGGCTGACGGTGCCGATGCCGGTGCCCGTATTGTCCGCGCGCAGGACCATACTGCCCGTGCCCGCACCTGCATCGAGGTTAGCGAGGCCCTGCAGTTCGATGTTGCGGTAAGCGCTCAGGGTGAGCGTGGTGCCGCTAGTCCAGTTGGATCCGCCCACCAGCACACCGTCAGCAAGGATGATATCGCCATTGCCGCTGTGTCCCGTACAGGCCAAGCCAGCGTTGCAGGTCGTGTGCGCACCGGTCTTAATCGTCAGGCTGGACGATTGCAGCGCGGTTGTCACGTCGACATCCTTCATGTCGCCCGAGCTGATGCCATCGGCGTAAATTGTGAAATCGTCCGGATCGAGCAGCCAGTCGCCCGCCTTGCCGTGCGGCGCCAGCGTGTCCACATGAGCACTTCCACCCACGGTCAAATGCTTGCCCGACGTCTCGACGCTGCCGCCGTTACCACCTGCGGCACCGCCCCGGGCGCTGATGCGGCCGTCAAAGCGGGTAGCGCCGTCCGACCAGATTGCCACGCGTCCGCCCGCGCCCGCGCTGACCGCGTCGGCGCGAATCACGGCGCCGGTGTCGACCGTCGTGGCCGAGGCGTTGCGTTCAGAACCCACGCCGGCGAAATTGCCGCCGACCAGAGCCAGGCCGCCGCCCACGTCGCCCGACACATCGATGCTGCCGTGCGCCGCCAGCGTGACGGCATCGCCCAGCACCTTGACCGTGCCGCCCGACGATCCGGCCGCCTTACCGGACGCGTCGAGGGTGCCGCTGTTGCTCACCGTGCTCGCGGCGCCGCCGTCAAGGACGATCGTGCCGTTCACGGCGCGCGCGCTGTGCGCTTCGATGATGCCGGTGTTGTTGACGACGCTCGCCAATACCGCGTCCTTGGCGCCGGCGCTCAGGACGACTGCGCCGCCGTCGGCGCGGATCAAGCCGCCATTCTCGGCCAGGTTATCCAGCGTGGTCCGGGTTACCATCATCTTCACAAGCTGGTTACCGGCGAACGACAGAGTGATGTCGCTGCCGGCGCTTAGGGCGACGGCCCCGGCCGGGGCGGCAATGGCGCCGGCGTTGGAAACGCGGTTGCCGACGAAAGCTACGTAGCCGCCCTGGGCCGCGTTGATGTCGCCCCGGTTGACGATGCTGCCCGTGCCGCTCCCCGCAAAACGCCGCGTCGCGCCGGTCAGCGCGTTGTCGTCGACGTCGAGCGTCGAGGCGACCAAGCCGCCAACGTTGATTTGCGATCCGGCGCCGAACAGGACGCCATTCGGATTGATCAGGTAGACCTGGCCGTTGGCGTTCAGATGCCCAAAGAATTGGGTGCCGCTGGTGTCTAGGATGCGGTTGACCGCGATCGCGCTGCTTGAGGGCTGCACGAAATTGACGGTTTCGGACGCGTCCGTGTTGAAGCTTTTCCACACAAGCGACAGGTTTTGGCTCGACTGCGTCACAGTCGTGGTCTTGCCCGCCTGGTCGATACCGCCCGTGCCGGCCGTGACCTGTCCGCCCGTCGGCCCGGCCTGTGCTAGGTGCGCTGCCGTCAGCGCCGCTGTGGCGAGCAGCAGCTTCCTGCTGGCGCGCTTTCCGCGCCCGCGCGAGGTCTCCGAGACTACGACCCAAGTTTGATGAACGTGACTCCAGACCAGACGGAAGATCCGGTTCAGCGAAGCATGACGGTGCATTTGATTTCTCTTATTTCGGTGGTCGCGCCATGAGCGCGGCGTTATGTTTGTCTTAGAGACGATCCAGGTCTATACGTAATTACAAGGACCCGATAGGTGATGTTCAAACCTTAAGCTGGCGAAGTTCGATCAGTTACTTAAGTGGAACCACATTAAGTTGCTTAAAATCATCATAGACCGTCTATTACCGTTGCTCCAAGAGATATCTTCCTCTCTGGCCTAATTTGTTGCTTTTGGGACATATTAATCAGGATATCGATAGTGACAGACATTCGTAATAGCCGATAAATTTTTCGGCTTGACAACATGCTATGCTGGGACGACCGTCTGCTCCCGGCCAGAAGCAGACAGTCGTGCCACAGCCGATGTAGTGAAGAGTGCAACCTTAATAGTGTTAAAAGTAATTAGAAACCGCATGGCTAGGATCTAGATGAGAAAAATTTCGAAGCGCCATGTAAGAGAATGGGGCCAAGTTTTCCACAAGAGATAGAGTTTCTCTGGAGTCAACTTGACCAGCGTGGCTTTGCAGGACCTGAAAACTTAGGCGAAAGGTACTTTTTTTCTTTTAAGACTGGTGCCTATGACACCATTCAAATCACTTTAAGCTTCAGTAGATTCTCACAGGATCCATCGACGGAGACTGGGCTTTTCCATATTGGTATCGTCGTACGATCAAAAACACTTTTTCTGAAGACTTTTAGTACTCAAGGTAGCCTTACTGAATCAAGGGTCCCTAATGAGCGATGCTATGAACCGTGCTACGTTGATTATCTAGCTCATCGTAAGTGGGCACAACAAACATGCTCTAAAAACCCCTATTGGTTGATGACGACGAACGCTTCCATTCCTTCGAACCTCTACGATTGGTTGAGAGATTTCGATCAGCTTCATCTGCCACTGATTCCACAACTCAACTCAGATAGTGCATTAATTTTGGCAATGCACAAGGCCTTAATTTACAGAAAACCCTCATGGGTAAGATCCGATGGGCCAGGTTTCGTTAACATGCGTGAGAAGCTGAAAATACTTAAAGGAAAGGCTGAATTTTAAATTGCTTGATAAGCAGTAAGTTTTGGCCAATGTCCGCTTTGGGTCTTGAATTCAACCGGTCGACGCAACGAGTTGGCTGAATCGTTCAGCGGGTGTTTGATATTCTAAAGTCTGAATTGAATCGCCACGACAATTGTAGACACTCCTGAGCCATAATTCTGGGAACAAGGAGAAAGTATGAGTGGAAAGCGGTACACAGAGGAATTCAAGATTGCGGCGGTCAAGCAAGTGGCTGAGCGAGGTCACCCGGCGAGCGAAGTAGCGGCGCGTTTAGGAGTTAGCATTCACAGCCTGTACACCTGGACAAAGCGCTACGGCGTGCCTGAAGAGGAGCGCAAGGCTGTGGATTCCCAAGCCGAGGAAATGCGGCGTCTGAAAGCCGAAATGAAGCGCGTTACCGAGGAGCGCGGCATCTTGAAAAAAGCCGCGGTGTACTTTGCCAAGACGTCCGGGTAAGGTACACCTTCATTGTTGAATTACAGGGCCAATACTCAGTGCGGCGACTGTGCAAGATGCTCGGCGTGCATCCCAGTGGTTTCTATGCCTGGCGTTTGAATCCAGAAAGCCGCCGCGCTAAGGAAGACAAGCGCTTACTGGTTCCCATCAAGAGTCATGGCTGGAAAGCGGCAGCGTGTACGGTTACCGCAAGGTCAGCGATGACCTGCGCGAACTGGGTGAACAATGCGGTATCAATCGCGTTCACCGGCTGATGAGACTGGCCGGAATCCGCTCCCAAACCGGCTACGCCAAGCGCAAGTACAAACGCGGCGGTGCACCGTCACTGGTGGCACCAAACCATTTGCAACGGCAGTTTGACGTGCAGGAACCTAATCGAGTCTGGGTGACGGACATTACCTATATCCGCACGTATGAGGGGTGGCTCTACTTGGCCGTGGTACTCGACCTGTTCTCGCGTCAAGTGGTAGGTTGGTCGATGAGTTCGCGCATCGATCGCGAGCTGGCGATGAATGCACTTTTGATGGCAGTCTGGCGCCGGCAACCCAAGCATACGGTGATGGTGCATTCCGATCAAGGCAGCCAATTCAGCAGTTACGATTGGCGCGACTTCCTGAGCGAGCACAATCTGCAACAAAGCATGAGCCGGCGCGGTAATTGCCACGATAACGCCGTTGCCGAGAGCTTCTTCCAGTTGCTCAAGCGAGAACGTGTTCGGCGAAAGACTTATAGCACTCGCGATCAGGCACGGCAGGATGTCTTCGACTATATCGAGATGTTCTACAATCCAAAGCGGCGGCACAGCATCAGTAATGGCATGTCGCCTGTTGAGTACGAAAAGCAGTATTTTCAGCGGCTGTCGAGTGTCTAGAAAACTCGTGGCGATTCAAACCGCCGAGAAGCCTGGCATCGCGGTACAGCTTTGTGACATGTGATTGCAGACTGTCGCCTATAAGGCATGGCTTCAGAGCGCGGAAGCTGTAACACCTGAAACTTCGCGCCCGAGCGATTCCGAATCGCCTCGACAAGTTCTTATCCACGAGCATGAACGGCTCAACACTGAGAGTTGCTAGCTAAGGGTTCGAGGCCAAATCGTGATTAGTTCCTCACGCTGCAAAATGTCCCTAATACGAGAAGTGCAATTTAAGAAACTCTTTGAATCGCTATTTCATCGATATAGTCTGCCCAGCGCTGCATCATAGCCCGCCGCTCTTCAATATATTTTGCGCGATCGTACGCAGTTTCCAGCTTGTCGCGCTGCGCATGGGCGAGCTGCCGGTCCACTACCTCATGTCGATAATGTAGCTTTTCCTTCAGCGTGCTCATCGCCAACGAACGAAAACCGTGCCCCGTCATGTCGCCCTTATATCCCATGCGTTCGATCGCTTTCAACAGGGTATTGTTGCTCATGGGACGATCAGGATCGCGTTGGTTCGGAAACAGGTAAGTGCCCCCGCCAGTCAGCCGATATAGCTCTCTAAGCAGCTCGCAGGCCTGACGCGGCATGCAGACATAGTGGTCGGTTTTGTTAGGCTTGATACGCCGGCGCCCACGTTTCATGCGTCGCCAAGGAATAACCCACTCTCCACGTTCAAGATCGATTTCACTCCAAGGCGTCTCGATGAGTTCACTCGTCCGGATAAAGAGTAGCAGCATCAATCGCATTCCCACCCTGGTGGGGAGTCCCATGCAGGCTTCGTTGGCGTACAGGGCACGCAGAAAGGTCGGCAAATCGTCAGACTCGATCGCTGCGAAGTGCCCCTCCTCCCGCGGCGCCAATATGTCTCGCATTGTCTCGGCAGGATTGCGCTCGGCAATGCCGGCGCGAATCGCATACCGGAATATCCGCGAGCAGTTTGCCGCCGTCCGACTGGCGATTTCGAGCGCTCCTCTTGACTCGATAGTTCTGATCGCCTGCAGCACGTCGCGCGGCTGGACCTCTGTAATCGGTACGTCGCCAAATGCACCGAAGACGTCGAGTTCAAGCCTGTGCAGGATATCCTTCGCTGTCTGCGGTTGCCATTGCCCAAGCATCGCGGTATGCCACTCACGAGCGACTTTTTCGAACGTGTTCTCAGCCACCATCTTGGCTTGGCGAGCAGCGTCCTCCCGATCCCTTGCCGGATCCTTCCCAGCAGCGATCAGCTTGCGCGCCTGATCGCGTTTCGCCCTGGCGTCGATAAGTGATACTTCTGGGAACACACCAAAGCTAAGCCTGTCCCGTCGTGCTGCCTGAACTTCATGCGCCAGAGCTTGCTGCCTTTCGGTGTGACCTCGAGATACAGGCCGCCACCATCAGCGAGCTTGTAGACCTTGTCCCGGGGCTTGGCGTTGCGTACCTGGAGTTGCGTGAGCGGTGCGATGGGCTTCGGCATTTTGGGGGCATCCAATTTGGCAGGGACACGGCGTGCCCCCAACGATGCCCCTAAACGTGCTGGATGTCCAAGGACATACCCGGACAGCATAAGACGAAAAAAACCCGCTGTCTCTATGAGAACAGCGGGTTTTTTGATTTGCCTGAACCGCTCAGGACTTTGTTCTGGCGGAGACGGTGGGATTCGAACCCACGATACGGGTATAAGCCATATGCATCCTTAGCAGGGATGTGCCTTCGGCCACTCGGCCACGTCTCCAATCAGCTTCACAGTGTTGCTCGATGTCGCTGAGTGCAAGCATCTTAATGGCCGCACCCCATTTCGTCAAGGAAGCGCGGCCAATTTATGCGAAAAAGTTAAGCTTGCTCTAAACCAAACGCTTTATGCAGGGCGCGTACGGCCAGTTCCATGTATTTTTCGTCGATCAGGACCGAAATCTTGATCTCCGAGGTCGAGATCATCATGATGTTGATGCCCTCGTCCGCCAACGTACGGAACATTTGCGAGGCGACGCCGACGTGGCTGCGCATGCCCACGCCCACGGCCGAGACCTTCGACACCTTGGCGTCGCCGACCAGGCGCGCGAAGCCGAGCACGTCCTTTTGCGCTTCCAGCACGGCCAGGGCACGCTGGTAGTCGTTGCGCGAGACCGTGAACGTGAAATCGGTTTTACCGTCTACCGATACATTCTGTATGATCATGTCGACCTCGATGTTGGCCTCCGAGACCGGACCGAGGATGTGGAAGGCGACGCCCGGCTTGTCGGGCACGCCCAGGACGGTGATTTTGGCTTCATCGCGGTGGTTGGCGATGCCCGAGATGACGGCTTGTTCCATATTGCTTTCTTCCTCAAACGAAATCAGGGTTCCCGACTTGGCTTCTTCTTCGAGCGGCATCAGGGGATCGGTCAGCGACGACAGCACGCGCGTCGGCACGCGGTAGTTGCCGGCAAATTCGACGGAGCGGGTCTGCAGGACCTTGGAACCGAGCGAGGCCAGTTCCAGCATCTCTTCGAAGGTGATCTTTTCCAGGCGGCGCGCCTCGTCGACGATGCGCGGGTCGGTGGTGTAGACGCCGTCGACGTCGGTATAGATCAGGCATTCGTCGGCCTTCAGCGCGGCCGCGATGGCGACGGCCGAGGTGTCCGAGCCGCCGCGGCCCAGGGTCGAGATGTTGCCTTCTTCGTCGACGCCCTGGAAGCCGGTGATGATCACGATCTTGCCGGCGTCGAGGTCGGCGCGCACGCGGCTGTCGTCGATCGACTGGATGCGGGCCTTGGTGAAGGCCGAGTCGGTCTTGATGCCCACCTGCCAGCCGGTGTACGACACGGCATCCTTGCCGCGCGCCAGCAAGGCCATCGCCAGCAGGCCGACCGAGACCTGCTCGCCGGTGGAGGCGATCATGTCGAGTTCGCGCGGGTCCGGCTGGGCCATGATTTCCTTGGCGAGGCCGATCAGGCGGTTGGTTTCACCCGACATTGCCGACGGCACGACGACGACGCGGTGACCGGCGTCATGCCATTTCGCGACGCGCGCGGCGACGTTCTTGATACGGTCCGTCGAACCCATCGACGTCCCGCCATATTTGTGGACGATTAAAGCCATGAAGTGGGGGTTTCCGCTTGTAAAAAGTCAATAGAGCCTTTTACTGTACATGCTGCGATGCAGAATCTCAAGACCTTGGATGGTCAAACCTATACCGAATTGGTATATGGTCATGCGGAAATAGAATGACAGCGCGGCCGAGCTTAGTCGCCCGTTTCCCAGCGTAGCGCGACGCGCCCTGCCCCCTGTTGCAGGTAATGGCAATCCATGCCGAGCCCGGCCGCGTACAGCAGGTCGATGCCGCTGCTGACGATCGGCAGCCGGGTGCGCTCCCAGGCCGGCACGCCGCCCGCCTGAAAATGTGCCTTCAGGCTGCGGCTGGGACGGTTCGGCGCCAGCTTCAGGCGCTCGCCGCCGTTGCGGAAATCGATCGCCAGCGGCTGGGCGCGCAGCCAGTCGGGATCGAAGCCGGTTTCTGCCGCGTCGAAATGCAGGATGCCGCCGTAGTGCGGGAAAGCCAGCGAGGCCTCGCCCGCCCAGCGGAAGGCCTGGGCGTGCTTGTCGATGATGCCTTCGTCGTCGGGGTCGCGCATCCCGGCGAGGTCGGGCAGCTTGGGCACGAGATAAAGACGCTCGCGGTGGCGCCGCACATGGCATTCCGGATGCACGACCAGCATCTGCGCATCCTCGCGCGCCGAGAACAGCTGGCCGATCATCTCGTCCATCCATGCGGTCGACGGCATCGCCAGGCGGCGTACCGAGAACCAGTGGCGCAGCACATTGTTGATGCGGTCCGGGCTCAGCGCGCGCAGCTGCGCCAGGTCGATGGCGTCGCCGTCCAGGCAGCGCTCCAGGTCCTGGCCGGCGACCTCGAGCAGCACGCGCAGCGCCGACTGGGCATGCATGCTGCTGCGCGCGACGCGCGCCTGGAAGCCGGGGAAGGCCGCGCCCAGCGCCGGCATCACCGTGTGGCGCAACGCGTTGCGGGCGTAGCGCGGGTCGCTGTTCGATTCGTCCTCGACCCAGTCGATGCCCTCCTCCTTCGCCAGCGCTTCCAGGTCGGCGCGCGCCGCCTGCAGCAGCGGACGCGCCATCAGCAGGTGCGCGTCGCCCAACAGCGCCGGGGTACGGTTGGCGGCGTCCATGCCGGACAGGCCGGCCGGGCCGGACCCGCGCAGCAGTTGCAGCAGCACGGTTTCGGCCTGGTCGTCGAGGTGGTGGGCGGTGAGCAGCAGGTCCACGCCATGCGCGCGGCACATGGTGCCCAGCGCCGCGTAGCGCGCCTTGCGGGCGGCCGCTTCGATGCCGCTCTTGCCCTTTTCCACGCTGACCTCGCGCGCGTCGAAGCCGATGCCGAGCGCGGCGCAGGCGGCGGCGCAGTGGGCGCGCCAGGCGTCGGCGTTCGGGCTCAGGCCGTGGTGGACGTGGAAGGCGGACAGGGACAGCCCGTGCTCGCGCGCATACGCGTGCGCGAGACGCAGCAAGACCATCGAATCGAGACCGCCGCTGAGGGCGACCGCGATCGCGGGTGCGGTACTTGGGAAGTATTCGGACCGCAGGCCGGCAAGGGCCTGCGCAAAGAGAGAGGAAATGCCGGCGGCAGCCGGCCTGCCGCGGCCAGCCGCTTTACCGATTTGCATCATTCCTCGCGCGGGGTGGTTTCCTTGAATTTGCCGTAGGCCATCAGCTTGGCGTGACGGGCCTCGATCAGATCCTTGGTTTTCATGCCCTGGAACTGGCGCAGGGTGTCGGCCAGTGCGCGCTTCAGGCCCTGGGCCATGGCGGCCGGGTCGCGGTGGGCGCCGCCCAGCGGTTCGCTGATGATCTTGTCGATCAGGCCGATGGCTTTCAGGCGGTGCGCGGTCAGGCCCAGCGCGTCCGCGGCGTCGGCCGCGCGTTCCGAGGTCTTCCACAGGATCGAGGCGCAGCCTTCCGGCGAAATGACCGAATAGGTGGCGTACTGCAGCATCAGCACGGCGTCGCCGACGGCGATCGCCAGCGCGCCGCCCGAACCGCCTTCGCCGATGATGGTGGCGATCAGCGGCACTTTCAGTTCGGCCATGACGTACAGGTTGTGGCCGATCGCTTCCGACTGGCCGCGCTCTTCGGCGTCGATGCCGGGGAAGGCGCCCGGGGTGTCGACGAAGGTGAAGATCGGCAGGTTGAACTTCTCGGCCAGCTTCATCAGGCGCATCGCCTTGCGGTAGCCTTCGGGCTTGGGCATGCCGAAGTTGCGCATCGCGCGCTCTTTGGTGTCGCGGCCCTTCTGGTGGCCGATGACCATGCAGGACTGGCCGTTGAAGCGGGCCAGGCCGCCGATGATCGACTGGTCGTCGGCGAAGGTGCGGTCGCCGTGCAGTTCATGGAAATCGGTGAAGATCGCGTTCACGTAGTCCATCGTGTAGGGACGCTGCGGGTGGCGCGCGATCTGGGAAACCTGCCATGGCGTCAGCTTGGCATAGATGTCTTTCGTCAGTTGCTGGCTCTTCTTGGCCAGGCGGTCGATTTCTTCCGAGATGTCGACGGCCGAATCGTCCTGCACGAAGCGCAGTTCTTCGATCTTTGAATCGAGCTCGGCAATCGGCTGCTCGAAGCTGAGGAAAGTTGTCTTACTCATTGTACCTCCGGGTGTTTTCGTGGCCGCGCCCGGGTCGACTCACCAGGGGCCGCGGCAGCAAGGGCGCTATTCTATACTGGAATCGGGTCTAAACTGCGCCATAAGTACCACGTAGCAACTGTCCGCCAAGGTTCCCAATTGGCCGCCACTTCGCGCGCATCGCTGCGCGACACCGGCTCGCCCGAGAAATAGTTCTGGCTGATGCCCTGGATCAAGCCGGCATCGTCGAGCGGCAGCACGTTTGGCCTGAGCAGATTAAATATCAAAAACATCTCGGCTGTCCAGCGGGTGATGCCGCGAATCTGGACCAGTTCCGCGATCACGGCTTCGTCAGCCATTTCCGACCACTGGTCGGCATGCACCCGCTTGTCCTTGAAGTGGCCGGCCAGGTCGAGGATGTATTCGGTTTTGCGCTTCGACAGGCCGCACGCCGACACCGGCTCGGCGCCGGCCTTCAGCACCTGCGCCGGCGTCATCTTCGGGCACAGCGCGCGCAGCTTGGTCCAGGCGGCTTCGGCGGCCTTGACCGTCACCTGCTGGCCGACGATGGAACGGGCCAGCGTCGTGAACGGGTCCGGATGGCCGCGCAGGTGCATGTCGCCGAACTGCGGGATCAGCTTGTTCATGATGCGGTCCCGCCGCATGAGTTCAGCCTTCGCCTCCGCCCAGTAAGGCGGAACGTCGGGCAGCACCGGGTCGGTGCCCGCGAGGTCCTTGGAAATTGCCATGCGTGCTCGTGTCGCCGGCTCAGGCGCGGCGCCAGTTGGTGGTGCCGTCCGGCTTGTCTTCGAGCACCACACCGGCCGCCGTCAACTCGGCGCGGATGGCGTCGGCTTCGGCGAAGTTGCGGGCTGCCTTGGCGGCCTTGCGGCGCGCGATGGCGTCGACGATGGCGGCTTCGTCCAGGCCGCCGGCATCCGGGCTGCCGGCCTGCAGGAATTGCTGCGGGCTGCGCTCGAGCAGGCCGATCACGCCGGCCAGCGCCTTCAGCTGGCGCGCGGTGTCGAGCGATTTGGTGCGGTTGACTTCGCTGGCCAGGTCGAACAGCGCGGCCACCGCCAGCGGCGTGTTGAAGTCGTCGTCCATCGCTTCGCGGAAGCGCAGCGCATGCTGCTCGTCCCAGTCGACGCTCGGCGGCTCGCTGCCGAGCTCGATGCCGGCGAGCGCCGTGTACAGGCGCGTCAGCGCGCCCTTGGCGTCATCGATGTGGGCGTCGGAGTAATTCAGCGGGCTGCGGTAGTGGGCGCGCAGGATGAAGAAGCGCACTACTTCGGCATCGTATTTCTTCAGCACGTCGCGGATCGTGAAGAAATTGCCCAGCGATTTGGACATCTTTTCGTTATCGACGCGCACGAAGCCGTTGTGGATCCAGTAGTTCGCCATCGGCGCCCCGAAGGCACCCTCGGACTGGGCGATCTCGTTCTCGTGGTGCGGGAACTGCAGGTCGGCGCCGCCGCCGTGGATGTCGAAATGCTCGCCCAGCATGGCGCATGACATGGCCGAGCACTCGATGTGCCAGCCCGGGCGGCCGATGCCCCACTTCGAATCCCACTTGGCTTCCGCCGGTTCGGATTCCTTGCCGGCTTTCCACAGTACGAAGTCGAGCGGATCGCGCTTGCCGGTATTCACGTCGACGCGTTCGCCGGCGCGCAGGTCGTCCAGCGACTTGCCGGACAGCTTGCCGTAGCCCGGGAAATTGCGCACCGCGTAGTTGACGTCGCCGTCCTCGCCGCGGTAGGCCAGTTCTTTTTCTTCCAGCTTTTCGATGATCGACAGCATGTGCGGCACGTATTCGGTCGCGCGCGGCGCGTAGTCCGGTGCCAGGATGCCGAGGGCGTCGGCGTCTTCATTCATGGCGTCGATGAAGCGCGTGGTCAGCTGGGTGATGGTTTCGTTGTTCTCGACCGCGCGGCGAATGATCTTGTCTTCGATGTCGGTGATGTTGCGGACGTACTTGACCTCGTAGCCGGACGCCTTGAACCAGCGGTAGATCACGTCGAAGGCCATCATCATCCGGGCGTGACCGACGTGGCAGTAATCGTAGACCGTGATCCCGCACACGTACATGTTGATCTTGCCGGGCTGGATGGGAACGAATACCTGCTTGTCACGCGCCAGCGTGTTGTAAATCTTTAGTTGGCTCATCGGATGGTTGGCTAGAGGTTGGAGCATGACGCTCGGACGGACACACGCGGCAAGGCGCGGCCGGCGTCGGATCGTCAGGACTGGTTCTTATTGTTTTGGAATGATGTGTTCCGTTTGATAAAATCGACAGTCCGTCGCGAAGTATAGCATTGATAAAATCCGGACTGGCCGCAGATGCCGACAGTTTATTTTTCTACAAAACCCTTGACAGTAGTTTGCTTTATGTCGATCGAGAGGAAGCCACCGATGCACACATTCAAACCATCCGGCGCCCGGGTGTTCACCCGTTTTGCCGTCGCCGCTGGCGCCCTGTTGCTGTCGGCAGCCGCCTTTGCCGCCGATCCGCAGGTGTCGCTGAAGACCAGCATGGGCGAGATCGTGCTGGAGCTGGACCAGGAAAAAGCGCCGGTCACGGTCGATAATTTCCTGAAATACGTAAAGTCCGGCTTTTACAAGGGCACCATCTTCCACCGCGTGATCGACGGCTTCATGATCCAGGGCGGCGGCATGGATGCCAAGTTCGTCAACCGCAAGCCGCGTCCGCCCATCAAGAACGAATCCAACAATGGCTTGTCCAACGCCGCTTACACGGTCGCGATGGCGCGCGAAGACAATCCCGACTCGGCCACCTCGCAATTCTTCATCAACGTGGTCGACAATTTCGGCCTCGACGCCATCAACCGCGTGGACAGCGGCTATACCGTGTTCGGCAAGGTCGTGAAGGGCAAGGAAGTGGTCGACAAGATCAAGGGCGTGCTGGTCGACGACACCCACGGCTACCAGAACGTGCCGGTTACGCCGGTCGTGATCGAGTCCGTGACCGTGCTTAAGAGCCTGTCCCGGTAGGTAGAAGGCGCTGCTGGCGCGCCTGGAAAGCGGGTGCTGCGTTGCTCGTCGTTGCATGGCTCGCCATGCGGCCTCCTCTCGCCTTGCCCGCGCTTCCCAGGCATCGCCATCCGCTGCCTCCTACCCACCTGGACAGACTCTGAGGGCGACAAGGCTGTAAAATAACGAACTCTCAACACCACTACACACAGGATACCAACATGACCACCGTACTCATGACCACCAACAAGGGCAACATCAAGGTCGAGCTGGATGACGCCAAAGCGCCGAAGACCGTTGAAAACTTCCTGTACTACGTGAACAAGGGTCAGTTCAGCAACACCATCTTCCACCGCGTCATCAAGGACTTCATGATCCAGGGCGGCGGCTTCGAAGTCGGCATGAAGCAGAAGGACACCGATCAGACCGTGGAAAACGAAGGCAAGAACGGCCTGAAGAACGACAAGTACACGATCGCGATGGCCCGTACCTCGGCCCCGCACTCGGCCTCGGCCCAGTTCTTCATCAACACCAAGAACAACGACTTCCTGAACTACCCGGGCCAGGATGGCTGGGGCTACGCCGTGTTCGGCAAGGTCGTCGAAGGCCAGGACATCGTCGACCAGATCAACACCGTCAAGACCACCCGAGCCGGCATGCACGCCGACGTGCCGGCCGATCCGGTGATCATCGAGAAAGTCGAAGTCGTCCAGTAATCCACCTCGAGATTGATGCAACCCGCGCGCGGGACCTCGCCATGACCACTCCCGCGCGCACGCTTGCGCTGTTCATCTCGGACCTGCACCTGCAGGCATCCCACCCGCGCACGGCGCAAGCCTTTTTCGGCTTCCTCGCCGGGCACGCGCGCCACGCCGAGGCGCTCTACCTGCTCGGCGATATCTTCGAATACTGGGCCGGCGACGACGACCTCGAAACGCCGTTCAACGCCGAGGTGGCCGCACGGTTGCGCGACCTGGCCGACGCCGGCGTCAAGCTCTACTGGATGGCCGGCAACCGCGATTTCCTCGCTGGCCAGGGCTTTGCCGACGCGGCCGGCTTGCGCCTGCTGGCGGAGCCGCACGTCGCGGCGTTCGCCGGCACGCACGTGGCGCTGGTCCACGGCGACGCCCAGTGCACCGGCGACACCAAGTACATGGCCTTCCGCGCGCAGGTGCGCGAAGCGGCCTGGCAACAGCAATTCCTGGCCATGCCCCTGGGCCAGCGCAAGGCGATCATCGCCGGCCTGCGCGAAGGCAGCCGCGCCGCCCACACTGAAAAATCCTACGACATCATGGATGTGGCGCCGGCCGCGGTCGCCGCCCTGCACGAGGCCACCGGCGCCGACGTCATCATCCACGGCCACACGCACCGGCCCGCTCTGCACCAGGACGGCCAGCGGCGCCGCTACGTGCTGCCCGACTGGGAGCTCGACGAGGATCCGGTGCGCGGCGGCTGGATCGCGATCGATGCCGACGGCAACATCACACGCCACGCGCTCGACGGCACGCAGCTCTGATCCGACCTATCCGAACTGACAGGATGGCACCCGCCATTCCTGTGTTGACAGTGACAAGACCGGTGTTATACTTCACTACAACACCACATCATCACATCACCAACATGGAGGCAGGCATGGGTATCCAGGCTGCACCGCAGGAAAGCGAGGCCGGCAATGACCATCGGCTGGAATGACAATACACCGATCTACCGGCAGCTCAAGGAGCGGGTGATCGGCATGATGCTGGACGGGGCGCTGAAAGCCGGCGACGCCCTCCCCTCGGTGCGCCAGATCGCCGCCGAGTATCAGCTGAATCCGATCACGGTGTCCAAGGCTTACCAGGAACTGGTCGACGATAACTTGGTGGAAAAACGAAGGGGGATCGGTATGTACGTCACGGAAGGGGCCAGCGAAAAGCTGCTGGCGAGCGAGCGCGAACGTTTCCTGCGCGAAGAATGGCCGGCCATGCTGGAGCGCATCCGCCGCCTGGGCCTGGACACCGAACAACTGCTGCGTGACGCCGACGGAGGCCGCTCATGAGCAGCGTGATCACGGCCAAAGGGCTCACCAAGCGCTACGGCAAGCGGGTCGCCGTCGACGGCATCGATTTCGACATCCCCGCCGGCCGCATCGTCGGCCTGATCGGCCCCAACGGTTCCGGCAAGACCACGACGCTGAAGGCGGCGCTGGGCCTGATCCCGTTCGAGGGGTCGCTGTCGGTGCTGGGCTTCGACCCGCGCACCCAGCGCGACGACCTGATGCAGGACGTCTGCTTCATCGCCGACGTCGCCATCCTGCCGCGCTGGCTGCGTGTAAAAGATGCGATCGACTTCGTGGCGGGCGTGCACCCGCGCTTCAACCGCGACAAGGCCGAGCGCTACATCGCCGCCACCTCGCTCAGGCCGACGATGAAGGTGAAGGAGATGTCGAAGGGGATGATCGTCCAGCTGCACCTGGCGCTGGTGATGGCCATCGACGCCAAGCTGCTGGTGCTGGACGAACCGACGCTGGGCCTGGACATCCTCTACCGCAAGCAGTTCTACCAGAACCTGCTCGAAGATTATTTTGACGAGCACAAGACGATCGTCATCACCACCCACCAGGTCGAGGAGGTCGAGCACATCCTGACCGACCTGATGTTCATCCGCGAAGGCCGCATCGTGCTGGCCGCCTCGATGGAAGAAATCGGCGAGCGCTACATCGAGGTGATGGTCTCGCACGACAAGCTCAGCGCCGCCAATGCGCTGCAGCCGATCGACCGCCGCACCGTGTTCGGCAAATCCGTGATGCTGTTCGACGCGGCTTCGAACGGCATCTCGCGCCAGCAGCTGGCGGCCCTAGGCGAAACCCGCAACCCGAGCGTCGCCGACCTGTTCGTCGCCACCATGAAAGGAAGCTACGCATGAATACCGTGACCATGAAATGGCTGCTGCGCCGCGAGTTCTGGGAATACAAGGGTTCGATGTTCTGGGCGCCGCTGGCGGTGGCCGCGCTGCTGGTGCTGTTCGTCGGCGGCACCGTGGTCTACGGCCTGGCGACGCACCACGTCCCGACCCACGTCACCATCAACGGCCAGACGCTCGACGGCGTCAAGGTCGGCGTGACGCTCGAGGCCACGCGCCGCATCGCGCAACTGGGCAGCAGCGTCTACCTGGGCGCATCCCTGCCGCTGTTCGCGCTGCTGACCGCGGTGATCTTTTCGTACTGTCTCGGCGCCCTGCACGACGAGCGGCGCGACCGCAGCATCCTGTTCTGGAAGTCGCTGCCGGTGTCGGACGGGATGACCGTACTTTCCAAGGCCATCACCGCGCTGCTGGTGGCGCCGCTGATCACGATCGTGCTGGGCACCGTCGCGTCCCTGCTGCTGCTGCTCATCTCTTGCGTGACGCTCAGTATCGGCGGCGTCCACGTATTCGCTTACGTGCTGTCCTCGCCCGACCTCTACCTGTCGCCGCTGCGCCTGCTGGCCCTGCTGCCGGTGTACGTGGTGTGGGCCCTGCCCGCCGTCGGCTGGCTGCTGCTGGTGTCGAGCTGGGCGCGCGCCAAGCCCCTGATCTGGGCGGTGGGCGTGCCGCTGATCGGCCTGCTCCTGGTGAAATGGATCAGCCTGGCCGCCGCCAATGTCAACGGCGAACCGCTCGGCCTGATGCCCTATGCGCAGGATGTGGTCGCCCGTCTGCTGGGCGGCATCGTGCCCGGCATCTGGTTCGGCTTCGACGGCGTGCCGTCCGCCGTACGCACCGACCCGAGCGGCGCCGCGATGGATGGCCTGGTCAGCAGTTCGTATGCGACGCTGGCCCATGCCGACGCCTGGCTGTGGGCACTGCTTGGTGCCGCCATGCTGTACGCGGCGATGCGCCTGCGCCGCTTCCGCGACGAGGGTTGAGGCGGCGATGAACATGCGCCCTCTTCACGCCACCCTGGTCCTGGCGCTGGCTGCCAGCCTCGCAGCGCCAGGCGCTGCCGGCGCCGCACAGGCGGCGGACGAACCTGGTACCGTGCACATCAACGCCGTCAAGAATCCCGAGCTGCGCGCCTACCGCGCCATCGCGGCCGGGCTCGACACCTTCGACGCGCAGCATGCGCTGGCCCCGGACGTGCCGCAACTGCGCTTCCAGGTGGAAGGACGGGATGGGGAGGCGCTGGAGGGCGAGTGGCCGGTGGCACGCATCGCCGCCGACGACTTCTCGATTCCGCTGAGCCTGGACGAACATGCCCGTTTCAGCGTGCCGCGCAGCCAGGCCGCCTGGGACGCCAAGGCCGAATTGATCCTGAACCGCAAGAAGAACGAAGTCCGCGTCGAGACCTGGGTGCGCACGCCGGGACTGCCCGACAACCAGTACCGCATGGGCGATATCCGCCTGGACTGCCGGGTAAAGGTCGCGATCGGCAAGGCAGAGATACCGTTCTGGGCGGTCGGGCTGGTCAACGGCCTCCTGCTCACCACCGACTGGTGCTCGTGGTTCAAGGGAGAGACCCCGAAAGGCGGCGACCGCAACTGGCCGCGCAGCGCCAACGCGAAGTTCAGCGCTGCAACGCTGCGCGACGGCGAGCGCAGCCTGGCGCTGAAGGTCAGTGGAAAATCCTTCCGCATCCCGATCGGCGACACCAGCTGGAGCAACGATGCGCTGGTGGAGGTGACGTATGCGCCGACGGCATCCACAGCCGAACCGGCGTCCGACGCGGCCGCGCCGCTTACTCGAACTGCTGGCGAAACGCCGCGAACTGCGCCTTGAGTTCGTCGACCTCGGCACGCAGGCTGGCCACTTCCTGCTCCAGCTGGGCCACCCGCGAACCGGAAGACGGCGCGCTCGGCGCACTGGCGGCACCGAACGCGGAATCGTCGCGCGCCAGGTTGATCGCGCCGCCCAGCAGGTGGCCGTAGCGCGATTCCTTGGTGCCGGGGGCGCGTTCCAGGCGCGCCACCAGCGGCGGGTATTTGTCGATCAGGAACTGCAGGCCGGCCTCGACGTCGGACACCGACTTGAAGTCGTACAGGCGCCCGCTGCGCGAACGGATCTCGCCTGCGGTCTGCAGGCCGCGCAGCATCAGCACGGTAAGAATGGCGACCTTGTCCTGCTCGAGCGACCACTTGATGCGCATGCGGTGCTCGTATTTCACGACGCGGGCGCCGGCCTGGGTGATGCCGTTGACCAGCTTGCGCTGCATGAGGCGCTGCAAGGTGTCGTGCACCACGTCTTCCGGCAGCTGCATCACCGGATCGCGGCTGGACAGCTGGTTGCAGCCGTTCATCAGCGCGTTCAGCGTCAGCGGATAGTTGTCCGGCGTGAGCGCTTCTTTTTCGGCAAGCACGCCGAGGACACGGATTTCGAAGGGATCGAGGTCGGATGCCGGGTCGAAGCTGCCCGGGATGTTGTCTTCCATATTTCTCTCTTTACGCTTGTTCAAAAACGGCCCTGGCGTTGTTGCGGCGCCTCGCCGTGCTAACGCACTGTCGTGTCGACGCGCCTAGCCATGGCCGTTTTTGAACAAGCGTCAATCGACCAGGCGGTTCAGCTGGGCCTGATCCAGTTTATCACTCTCGTCCATTCTCTGGCAGGCGATGCCGGCCGCCTTCATGGTGGCGCACAGGCGTTCGATCTGCTCGTCCTGGGCCGCCGCGTGGGCGATCAGGTTGCGCAAAGCCTTCGACAGCGGGTCGTCGCCGTTGGGCGTGACACCGTAGGCCGCGAACATCTGGGCGCTGCGCACCTGCTCTTCCTTGCGTACCAGATGGGCCGGGTTGCCGACCGCGGTGGCACCGGCCGGCACCGGTTTGACGACCACGGCATTCGAGCCGATCTTGGCGTACTCGCCCACGGTGAAGGCGCCCAGCACCTGGGCGCCGGCACCGACGATCACGCCGCGCTCGAGCGTCGGATGGCGCTTGGTGCCGGCCACCAGCGTGGTGCCGCCCAGGGTCACGCCCTGGTAGATGGTGCAGTCGTCGCCGACCACCGCCGTTTCGCCGATGACCACGCCGAAGCCGTGGTCGATGAAGACGCGCCGGCCGATGGTCGCGCCCGGGTGGATCTCGATGCCGGTGATGATGCGCGCGATGTACGAGATAAAGCGGCCCAGCCATTTGAAGCCGGCATACCAGCAGGCGTGCGCCCAGCGATGCATGACCACGGCATGCAGGCCGGGATAACAGGTGAGCACTTCCCATCCGTTGCGCGCCGCAGGGTCGCGTTCGATGATGCTCTGGATATCTTCACGCAGATTGGAAAACATAGGATAAAACCGTGGCAAACAGACATCATGGTAGCGTATCCGGGCCGGTCTTGCTTAGGAGGGGAAACAAATTTGGAGGGACGTCGTCCCCGCCAGCGCGGGAACGACGGTCAATCTTACTGCGGCTCTTTGGCCAGGCGCTGGCGGCGCGCCTCGTACAGGCAGACGCCGGAGGCGACCGAGACGTTCAGGCTCTCGACCGAGCCGAACATCGGGATGTTGACCAGCACGTCGCAGGTCTCGCGCGTCAGGCGGCGCATGCCCTCGCCTTCCGAGCCCATCACCAGCGCGGTCGGGCCGGTGAAGTCGCCTTCATACAGGCCCTTGTCGGCGTCGTCGGACGTGCCGATCAGCCAGATGCCGCGGTCCTTTAGGTCGCGCATGGTGCGCGCCAGGTTGGTGACGGTAATGTAGGGCACGCTCTCGGCGGCGCCGCTGGCGACCTTGGCGGCGGTGGCGTTCAGGCCGACCGAACGGTCCTTCGGGGCGATGACCGCATGCGCACCGACGCCGTCGGCGACGCGCAGGCAGGCGCCCAGGTTGTGCGGATCGGTGATGCCGTCCAAAATCAGCAGCAGCGGCGGACCTTCCACCACGTCCAGCAGCTCATCCAGGTTGCGCGCCAGCGACAGCTGGCTGGCGAACGCGATCACGCCCTGGTGGCGGCGGGTACCGACGATCTTGTCGAGGCGTGCCGACTCCACCGGCATGACGCGCACGCCGGCCTGCTTGGCGTTGGCGATCAGGTCCTGCATGCGGCGATCCTGGCGCTCGGCGTCGACAAAGATCTCTTCCACCGATGCCGCCTCGTGCCGCAGGCGCGAGGTCACCGCATGGAAGCCAAAAATCATTTTATTTTTCATTCGTTACGTCTTCTTCCTGCTAGTTTTAAACCATGGGGTCAGAGCCCGGTTTCCACGGGTGGGCTCTGACCCCATCTGACTACTGCTGTCGTGCCGACGGCGCCCGCTTACTTCGCCTTGGGTGCAGCTTTTTTGGCCGCTGCTTTTTTAGCCACCGCTTTTTTGGCAGCCGGTTTTTTCGCTGGCGCCGTTACAACGGCTTGCGCCGCTGGCTCGGCCGAAGCTTGCTCGGCCTGCTTGCTGCTTGCCCGCTTCTTTTTCGGCGCCGGTTCTGCCGGGGCGGATTCCGCTGCCGGCGCCTCCAGCGCCATCGACTTGGCGGCGCGCTTTTTCTTCGGTGCCGGTTCCGGCTCCGGTGCAGGCACTGATGCCGGTGCCGGTGCCGATGCAGGTGCGGCAGCTTCCTGCGGCGCCTGCTTTGCAGCACGTTTCTTCTTCGGTGCCGGTTCAGCTGGTGCGACCGGTGCGACCGGTTCCGGAACCGGCACGGGTGCCGGTTCCGGCGCCAGGACGGCAGCTTCCTGCGGCGCCTTCTTGGCAGCGCGCTTCTTCTTCGGTCCCGGCTCGGCCGGTGCAACCGCAGGCTCGGGAACCGGTGCCGGTGCCGGTGCCGGGGCCGGGGCCGGAGCCAGTTCCGGCGCTACGGCTTCCTCGGCAACGCGTTTTGCCGCGCGCTTCTTCTTCGGTGCCGGCGCAGGCACAGGCTCGGCCGGCGCAGGCGCGGCTTCGACAGGCGCAACCACAGTCGGCTCGACTGCGGCCGGCTCGACTTCCGGTGGCGCCGGCGGTGGCGGTGGCGGCGCCACATCGGCAGCCACGGGCGCCGATGCGCCGGCATTGCCTGCCTCCGCGGCACGCGCCGCTTCGGCACGCTGTGCCCGCGCCTTGCGGCGGCGGCTGCTGCGCGACGGCGGCACGAACACGACATCGTCCGGGCTCTCGTCGCTCGCGCTCACATCTTCCTCGAGCGGCTCCTCCGCATCGACCGGAACCGGCCAGGTCAGCGCCTCGTCCGCGACCGGGTTCTGCTCGCGGTTCCCCTTGTTCTTGTTGCGGTTGCGCTTGCGGCGGCGCGATTCCTTCGGTTCCTTCTGGGTCAGCGCTTCCTGGGCCAGGGCGCGGGCACGCTCCAGCGGCGCCGGCAGCGCAGCCTTCTCAGCGGCCGGCTGCGCCAGCACCAGGTCGATCTTGCGCGACTCGAGGTCGACACGCGCTACCTGCACCGTCACCTGGTCGGTCAGCTTGAAGGCCTTGCCGGTGCGGTCGCTGCGCAGTTCGTGGCGCGCTTCGTCGTACTGGAAGTAGTCACCGGTGCCCAGGCCGCTGATGTGGACCAGGCCTTCGACGAACAGCTCGTCCAGCTGCACGAAGATGCCGAACGGGGTCACGCCCGAGATCACGCCGGTGAATTCCTCGCCCAGCTTGTCCTGCATGTAGTAGCACTTGAGCCAGTTCTCGACGTCGCGCGAGGCTTCGTCGGCGCGGCGCTCGTTGGCCGAGCAGTGCACGCCGAGCGCGTCCCAGACGGTCAGGTCCTTCGGATCCTTTTGCCTGCCTTCGAGCTTGTCCTTGGCGGCCTGCTTGCGCGCCGAATTCGACAGCGTCGTGTTCAGCTTGGACAGGTCGATGCCGGTCGGCTCGTACTTCTTGCCCTTCAGGACCGCCTTGATCGCGCGGTGGGTCAGCAGGTCCGGATAACGACGGATCGGGCTGGTGAAGTGGGCATAGTGCTCGTAGGCCAGGCCAAAGTGGCCGACGTTGTCCGGGCTGTAGACCGCCTGCTGCATCGAGCGCAGCAGCATGGTCTGCAGCAGCGTCGCATCCGGGCGTTCCTTGATGCGCTGCATCAGCTCGGCGTAGTCGCGCGCCTGCGGCGTGGTGCCACCGCCCAGGTTCAGGCCGGCCTGCTTGAGGAAGGTACGCAGCTGGTTCAGCTTTTCCTCGGTCGGCACCGCGTGGATACGGAAGGTGCTCGGCTGGTCGTGGCGGATCAGGAAGTCGGCGGCGCAGACGTTGGCGGCCAGCATGCATTCCTCGATCAGGCGGTGCGCGTCGTTGCGGGTGCGCGGCAGGATCTTTTCGATCTTGCCCATCGCGTTCGAGACGATGTAGGTTTCGGTGGTCTCGAAATCGATCGCGCCGCGTTCCTGGCGCGCCTTCAACAGCGCGCGGAACACTTCGTTCAGGTGCAGCAGGTGCGGCACGATGCCGGGACGGCGGCCGGCTTCCGGACCCTGGGTATTGCCCAGGATGGTGGCCACTTCGTCATAGGTCAGGCGTGCCGCCGAATGCATCACGGCTGGATAGAACTGGTAGGCGCCAACTTCGCCGTCTTCGCTCACCACCATGTCGCACACCAGCGTCAGGCGGTCCACGGCCGGGTTCAGCGAGCACAGGCCGTTCGACAGTTTTTCCGGCAGCATCGGGATCACGCGGCGCGGGAAATACACCGAGGTCGAGCGCTCGATGGCGTCGTCGTCGAGCGGATCGCCCGGCTTCACGTAGTTGCTGACGTCGGCGATCGCCACCAGCAGGCGGTAGCCGCGGGTGCGGCCGATCTTGACCGGTTCGCAATACACGGCATCGTCGAAGTCGCGCGCGTCGGCGCCGTCGATGGTCACCAGCGGCACGTCGCGCAGGTCGACGCGCTCACCGAGGTCGATATCGCGCACTTCGTTCGGCAGCTTGTTGGCCTGCTTCAGTGCGGCGGCGGAAAACACGTGCGGCACGCCGAACTTGCGCACGGCGATCTCGATTTCCATGCCCGGGTCATCCAGCTCGCCAAGCACTTCGACGATGCGGCCGGTCGGCTGCTTGAAGCGCGACGGCTGCTCGACCAGTTCGACGCTGACCACCTGGCCGGCCTTGGCCTTGTCCGGGCGGCCGGCCAGCAGGATGTCCTGGCCGATGCGCTTGTCTTCGGGCGCGACTTTCCACACGCCGTCTTCCTGCAGCAGGCGGCCGATGATGTGGGTATTCGCACGCTCGACCACTTCGACGATCGTGCCTTCCGGACGGCCGCGGCGGTCGGTGCCGATCACGCGCGCCAGCACGCGGTCGCCGTGCAGGACCTTCTGCATCTCTTTATCGGGCAGGAACAGGTCGTCGCCGCCCTCGTCCGGGATCACGAAGCCGAAGCCGTCGCGGTGCGCGCTGACACGGCCCGAGACGAAGCTCGAGTGGTCGGTCAATTGATATTCGCCGGAGGCGTTGGCGCGGATCTGGCCGTCGCGTTCCATCGCATTCAGGCGGCGCGTCAGCACGCCCTCGGCTTCGGGATCGACTTGCAGGGCGCGAGCCACGGCGCCACTGTCGAGCGGCGATTCGGCCTGGCGGAAGATGCCGAGGATTTCCTCTCGGCTGGGGATGGTATAGGTTGGGTGCTTCAAATCGTCTTCTTAATCTTGTTGAGCCAGTAGGTTGGCCGACTATCGGCGCAATGGTTGGATTGACACGTCTTCACGCGTAGTGTAACGGAGGACATGGGGATTCGCCTAACTTGGCGTCCGAAGCGTGCTGCGGGTGGCGCGGCCGGATCGGCGCCGGTGGCAGGCCATCGCAACGATCGCATCGTGCCCCTTTGACATTTGCAATTGATCCGCTATACTTTCGCTCTCTTCGAAAACGGCACAGCCGGAAACGAGGAGCGATGCGAGTCAGTCGCAGCCCGGCAAAAGGCAAACGAAAGTTGGTCTAGCGCAAAACGGTAAAGCCTGATATCGTAGCGGAATTCGACGGCAACGTCGAGCAGCAGTAAAGAAGCAGAAGCAAGAAGTAGAAGCAACACAGCGCCCACGTGGCGGAATTGGTAGACGCGCATGGTTCAGGTCCATGTGCCGCGAGGTGTGGGGGTTCGAGTCCCTCCGTGGGCACCAAAGCTGCTGTGTTGTAGGTTGTAGAGGTAATTTGCATGCCCACGTGGCGGAATTGGTAGACGCGCATGGTTCAGGTCCATGTGCCGCGAGGTGTGGGGGTTCGAGTCCCTCCGTGGGCACCAGAAGCTACCTAGTTGTTGCAGTATCGTTGTACAAGTTGTTTGTATGCCCACGTGGCGGAATTGGTAGACGCGCATGGTTCAGGTCCATGTGCCGCGAGGTGTGGGGGTTCGAGTCCCTCCGTGGGCACCAAATGCTACCTGTTGTTGCAGTATCGTTGTACGGTTGTTTGTATGCCCACGTGGCGGAATTGGTAGACGCGCATGGTTCAGGTCCATGTGCCGCGAGGTGTGGGGGTTCGAGTCCCTCCGTGGGCACCAAATGCTACCTAGGTCTTCTGACTTACTAGATATTTTGTCTGGCGCAAAACGCCGCAATCTTTGCAAAAGGATTGCGGCGTTTTGCGTTAGTGGCCGGCCACATAGCGCTCGAGGAAGGCACCGATGCGGCGTTCGTATTCCGCCGGCGCATAGCTATGCAAGTCGACGTGCGCCGCCCCGTCCACCACCCACAGCGATTTCGGCGCCGCCGCGGCCGCGTACAGGCGCTCGGTTTCGGCCAGCGTCGTGTGGCGGTCAGCACTGCCGGCGACGATCAGCAGCGGCATCCCGAGCGATCCCACGCGCGCGATCGGTCGTAGCTGCGCCGGCTGGATGTCCAGGCGCAGCGGCAATTGCCACAACAGCAGCCGCGACAAGGGCGCGCCGAGCGCACCGAGGCGCATGCGCAGGCGGTCCTCGACCGCTTCCTCGATCGACGGGTACATCGACTCCAGCACCGCCGCATCCACTTTCGGGCAATCGCGGCACAGCACCAGCGACGCGGCGCCGAGCGACACGCCGATCACGCCGATGCGCCGGCCAGGCAGGCGGCGCTGCAATTCCGCGAGCGCGGCGCGCACGCCCTCGGCCTCGGTCAGGCCGAAGGTGACCGCCGGCGCGGTGCTGGCACCCTGGCCCGGCAAGTCGATCAGCATGACGGCATAGCCCTCGCGGTGCAGGAAGGCGGCGCGCGCTTCCATCTGGCGCCGGTCGCCATGGATGCCGTGCAGCAGCAGGATGCCGCCCTTGCTCGTCCCCAGCGCCGGGATATAGGAGGCGGCAACGCGCCGGCCGGGACCGGCGTCCAGCGTCAAGGGCTCGGCGCCGAGCGCGACATCGAGCGTCACCGCGCGCGGCTCGACCTTGATAAGGGCGGAACCTAGCACCCAGAGTGCGGCGGCGCCGAGCAGGACCAGAATAAGGAAGCTAGACAGCAGGGGGATGCGCATCGGGTCGATTCGGGCTGAGCTGGAAGTCAGCCATTAGAACACGAGTCGTGCGATGCCAGATCATCAAGAATCGGACAGTCAGAGCGCTGGTCGCCGTGGCAGGAATGGGCCAGCGCCTGCAGCGTGCGCTTCATCGCTTCCAGTTCGGCGATCTTGCGCTCGAGTTCATCGATGTGGGCCGCGGCCAGGCGCCGCACGTCGGCACTGGCGCGGTCCTTGTCCTGCCACAGCGCCAGCAGATTGGCGACCTGTTCCAGCGAAAAGCCGAGCGCGCGGCCGCGGTGAATGAATTGCAGCAGGCGCACGTCCTGCTCGCCGTACAGGCGGTAGCCGGCCTCGGTGCGGCGCGCCGGCGGCAGCAGGCCGATCGCTTCGTAGTGGCGGATCATCTTGGCGCTGACGCCGGATGCCCTGGCCGCCTCGCCGATATTCCATTGCGGGCGGCGCCCGTGATTGTCGTGTTCCATTCGACAAGGGTACACCTTCCCACGATGGCAGGGTCAATGCGTACGCTTGACTTGCAGCGTCAAGCGGTTAAGCTCGGCCCATCATGAAACATGCCATCCTCATTGCCGCCGGGCTCGCGCTCGCCCTCCCCGCCTTCCTGCACGCCGAGCCGGCGCCCTGGTTCCAGTGGCGCAGCAAGGCCACCGGCACCCTGGTCTGCACGCAGACACCACTGGGACCGGGCTGGGAAAAATCCAGTGGGCCGTATCGTGACGCCCGTTGCGAAAAACGCATGCCTGTTAAATAATGCCTGCGCTGGCATGAAGATTCGATAACAAGAAAGAGGAGCAGTTCCAGGTCGTCCGCAGGTATCCAGTTCATCTATCGCGAGGAGAAAACGATGTTCACCAATCCCGAGCAATTCGCATCCGCCACCAAGACCCTGTTCGATCTGCAGGTCCAGACCTTCAATGCCCTCGCCAGCAAGGCGGTGCAGGGGGTCGAGCAGGTGGTGGCACTCAACCTGAGCACGGCCCGCAATGCGCTGGAAGGCACGCTGGCCACCGGCCGCGCAGCCAGCCAGGCCGGTGATCCGAAAGCCGCCATCGATGCCGTGCAGTCGCGCATCCAGCCGGGCGTGTCGGAAGCCACCGCCTACGGCGAGCAGCTGCGCCAGATCATCGGCGACATCCAGAAGGATTTCCAGCAGGCCGCCGATACCCACCTGGTCGAAGCCAAGAACACGCTGTCGGCGCTGATCTACGACGTTACCCAGAACGTCAAGCCGGGCCAGGAAAACGCGGTCGAGATCATCAAGGCCGCGATCGACAATGCCTTCAAGGGCTACGAGCAGGTGACCCAGTCGACGCGCGACGCGATGCGCCGGGTCGAGGAACAGGTGGCACGGGCCACGTCCCAGGTCGCGCAGGCGGGCCAGGCCGGCGGCCAGGCTGCGCAATCGGCGGCCTCATCGGCTTCGTCGGCGGCGTCGGCCCAGCCCGGCCAGTCCCAGTAACACCAGCCTAGGACTTCGTCTTGACGCCCAGCAGTTCTTCGATATGGGCGAACGAGGCGTCGTCCTTGACCACTGCCCGCAGCCACACGTGCAGCGGCTGCTCGCCCCAGTGGGCAGCCTTTTCCGCCAGGTAGGCCACCGGGCTGTGCGGCTCGGTGCGGCGGAAGAATTCGGCGACGGCGCGCAGCTGGGCCAGCGCCTGGACCCGGCTCCGGAGCGGACCATTTGCCATGGCCGTGGCCGATGCCGCTTCGCGGCCCTGCTCCAGTGCGGCCGGCGCGGCATCCGCAGGCGCCGCCGTCACGGCGGGTTCCTCACCCGCCAGCGGCTTCACGAACATCAGCACGCTTTCCAGCCCCGACTTGGCCGCACTGAAGCTCGGCCCGTCGGCGCCCAGGCGCGCATCGACGCTCTGTTCGAGGCGGTCGATGGCGGCCTTGCACTGGCCGCAGTCGCGCAGCAGGTTGCGGTAGAAGCTGCGCCCGCCGCGCTGGCGCGCCGCTTCCAGCTTCGCCAGCGCCTCGCCGCCGTGGGCACGGGCGACGTCGAAGTCGCTCAGTGCATACGCAGCCCCACCCGGCGGATTGCCTTCGGTCAGGGGCGCCGCGCGCAGCCAGGGTGCGATGCGCGCGGCCACCCAGGCAAGGTTGCCGATGCGGCGCTCGAAGCCGTCTTCGTCCGGCTGCGGATACAGGCCGTCCCAATGGCGTTCGCACAGCGCCGCGATCAGTTCCAGGCTGTCGGCCAGGCCGCGCACGCCGCCGGTCTTGACGCCGGCTTCGGCCAGCCACACCGCCAGCTGCAGGTCCTTGCTGCGCTTTTCGATCAGTTGTGCGCACTGCTTCGCCACGAACTTCCAGTCGGCTTCCTTCAGGTCGGTGACCCAGGCGCCCTGCTCGATCGACGGATCGTCGGCCTGGCGCGCGCGCACGATGGCGTCGATCTCGCTGGAAAACGCGAGGTCTTCGCCGCAGGGCTGCTGTTCGCTCACAGGCGCCAGCAGCTTGTCGATGTCCAGCATGGCAATCTCCTTCACGCCGCGTCGATCGCGTACTTGATCTTGCCGGCGCGGGTCGCGCTGACCTTGACCTTGCCTAGCGCGCCGCCCTCGGCCATCGTCGCCAGCACGGCATCGGCGATCTCGGGCAGCAGCGTGCCGTTCAGGATGGTATCGACGTTGCGCGCGCCGGAATCGACTTCGGTGCAGCGCCCCAGCACCGCCGCCACCAGCGCATCGTCGTAGTGGAACTGGGCGTTGTGGTTGGCCGACACGCGCGCCTTGATGCGGTCGAGTTTCAGGCGAATGATATTGGACAGCACCTCGTCGTCGATCGGGTAGAACGGCACCACGGTCAGGCGGCCGAGGAAGGCCGGCTTGAAGTGCTTCATCAGGGCCGGTCGGATCAGTTCCGCCAGTTGCTCCGGCGTCGGACGCTCGCTGGCGGGCTTGTTCAGGCAGGCCTGCATGATCTGGCTGGAAGCGGCGTTCGAGGTCAGGATGATGATGGTGTTGCGGAAGTCGATCTGGCGCCCTTCGGCATCGTCCAGCACGCCCTTGTCGAACACCTGGAATATCAGCATCCGTTTCTCCGGTTTGTTTCTAATTAGAAGCAACCTGCAAATCTTAGGAGTAACACGGTGCGCCCTACAGATGAAAATCAAACCGGCTCCAGGCGTCCCAACCTGATGTCGTCATCGCGCCGCAGCGGCGCCGAGATCAATATCCTGGCCATGCTCGACGGCCAGGCGCGCAAGCCGGGACCGTTTGCCCGGCTGCCGCGGGCGGCCTGGTATGGCAGCGGCGGCGTGCTGGCCTGCGCCCTGGTCGGCGCGGTGGCGTGGCTGGTGCACGACCAGTCCGGCAGCGGCTTCGAAGGCCGGGTGCCGGCCGGGCCGCCCGTGGTGCCCCTCGAAATCGTGTCCGAGACGGTGCCGAACCCGGCATTGCAGGTGGATCCACCGCGCACGCATGGCGCCACCGTGGTCGACGTCGTCGCGGCTGCCGATGCGGCTGCCGATGCGGCATCGGTGGTACAGCCGGCGCCGTCCGGCGCCCGTGTGCTGGACGATGCGCGGCAGGAAGCACAGTTGCTGGCGGCCGTCACGCCGGCGTCTGCGCCGCCGCAAGCAGCCGTGCCCGTGCGCCCCGACATGCCGGCCGTGGTCGCGGTCAGCGCGGCGGTCACGCGGCCGGCTCACCACGCGCCGCACCGGGTGCCGCCGAAGGCCGCGCCATCCGCACGCAGTGTCCTTGCCGAGGCCCGCCAGCCGGCATCCACGCATGTCCGCCGCGCCGCGCCCACGGCGCAGAAAGCCAAGCCTGCATCGGCCGCGGTCGACACCGACGTTGCCCTGATCTCGGCCATCATCCAGCACGTCAACCAGCGCGGCGAGGTGAAGGATGGTGCCGCGAAGATGCCAAATCGGCCATAAAGCAACGCTAACCCAGCCATAAAAACCACGAACGTGGCGCAAAAGCGGCAAAAAGGCTGGGTGAGATGAAGTCTCGCCGCTATACTGTACAAGTGTACAGTTGGCGGCGGCGATGATCAGGGTTCTGGAAAACGAGTTTTATTACCTGGATAACTTCCAGCGCGTGCTGGACTGGATCGCCGAGCGCTATGCCGACCTGCTCGACAGCGACGAGCAGGACTTCATCGCCCGCTTTCCCGCCCTGCCGCAGGCGGCGCGCGCCCTGTTCGTGCGCATGGTGATGCGCAAGGGCCACCTGTTCCGCGCCAGCAAACTCAATTACGCCGAAATCGGCTGTCCGCTCGAGGCGGCGCAGGCGCTGCTGCCGACTGGCTGGATCGCGCGCGATCCGGTGGTGTCGCTCGACGAGGTGTTCGACCTGCTGTCCAAGCCCGAGATCGCCCAGGCCTTCACGCTGCCGCCACAGCAGCGCCAGGCCCGCAAGAGCGAGCAGCTGGAAGCGCTGCGCGCCGATTGCGGCGAGAACCGCGCTTTCTCAAACTGGTTCGCAGGCTGCCAGGACACCGTGTTCTCGATCCTGCTGAAACCGCTGTGCGACCGCCTGCGCCTGCTCTTCTTCGGCAACCTGAGCCAGGATTGGACCGAATTCGTGCTGTCCGACCTCGGCCTGTTCCGCTATGAACAGGTCGAGTTCTCACCGGCCTCGCGCGGTTTCCGCAGCCGCGCCGACATCGACCATTACCTGCTGCTGCACGCCTGCAAGGAGCGCTACTACGCCGAAGAACCGGCGCTCGAGGTGCTGCAGGCGGTGCGCGCGCTGCCGCCGCACGCGTTCGACAACGACTGGCTCGACAGCCGGCGCGAACGCCTGCTGTTCCAGCTCGGCCAGCAGTTGGAGAAGGAGAAGGACTGGGAGCAGGCGCACGGCGTGTATGCGGAGTGCCGCTTCCCCGGCGCCCGCGGGCGCGCGATCCGGGTGCTGGAAAAGCACGAGAAGTTCGACCAGGCATATGCCCTGTTCGAGATCGCCAGCGCCGCGCCGGAAAACGAAGCCGAACGCCAGCACCTGCTGCGCATCGGCCCGCGCCTGGCGCGCAAGCTCGGCCACCCGGCCACCAGGTCGCGCCGTGCGCCCCCGCCCAGCCGCCTCGACCTAAACCTGCCCCGCCCCGGCGGCGACTGGCGCGTCGAGGGCGTGGTGCTGGCGCACCTGCACACCGAGCAGGCGCCCGTGTTCTACGTCGAGAACACGCTGGCGAATACCCTGTTCGGCCTGCTGTGCTGGCCGGCGATCTTCGCCGCCATCCCGGGCGCTTTTTTCCACCCATTCCACCGCGGTCCGGCGGACCTGTACAGCGCCGACTTCCAGCGCCGCCGCAAGGCCGAATTCGACGCCTGCCTGGCGCGCCTGGACGACGGCAGCTACCGCGCCGCCATGCGCGCGACCTGGGAGCAAAAGGCCGGACTGCAGTCGCCCTTCGTGTCCTGGGACTACCTGGGCTGGGACCTCATCGCGCTGGCGCTCGACTGCATCCCGGCCGCGCACCTGAAGCTGTGGTGCGAGCGCATCCTGCATGACGTGCGCGACAACCGCACCGGCTTCCCCGACCTGATCCAGTTCCGCCCGGGGGAATCCGACCCGAACCGGCGCTACGACATGATCGAAGTGAAGGGCCCGGGCGACCGCCTGCAGGACAACCAGCTGCGCTGGATCGAGTACTGCGCCGCGCACGGCATGCCGCTCACCGTCTGCTACCTGCAGTGGGCGCAGCAGGACATCCTCGACACCCAGCTTGACGCCGCATGAGCAGCGCCACCGCAGGGACCTACACGGTGGCGGTGCGCGCCATGTGCGAATTCACCGCCAAGCAGGGCGACCTCGACCTGCGCTTCACGCCCTCACCCACCGCCCAGGAAGGCATCCAGGGCCACGCCGTGGTAGCGGCGCGGCGCGACGGCAACTACAAGGCCGAGGTGACCCTCGAGGGCGACTTCGGCCCGCTGCACGTGCGCGGCCGCGCCGACGGCTACGACCCCGACCAGAACCTGATCGAAGAAGTGAAGACCTTCCGCGGCCGCTTCGACAGCATCCCCGACAACCATCGCCACCTGCACTGGGCCCAGCTGCGCGTCTACGGCCACCTGATGTGCCGGCAGCTCGGCATGGACAGCGTCAACCTGGCCCTGGTCTACTTCGACATCGGCACCCAGCAGGAAACCGTGCTGCGCGAAAGCCGCAGCGCCAGCGAGCTGGCCGCACACTTCGAAGAGCACTGCAGCCGCTTCCTGGCCTGGGCCGAGCTGGAACTGGCGCACCGCGCGGCGCGCAACGCCGCCCTCGATGCGCTGCGCTTCCCGCATGCCGATTTCCGGCCCGGCCAGCGCCAGCTCGCCGAAGCCATCTTCCGCGCCAACGCGAGCAAGCGCAGCCTGCTGGCCCAGGCCCCGACCGGCATCGGCAAGACCGTCGGCACCCTGTTCCCGGTGCTGAAGGCGGCGCCGCGCGAAGGCCTCGACAAGATCGTGTTCCTGGCCGCCAAGACGCCTGGACGCCAGTTGGCGCTCGACGCTGCCGCGACGCTCAAGGCAGGCGGCAGCATCCCCTTGCGCGTGATGGAACTGACCGCGCGCGACAAGGCCTGCGAACATCCCGACGCAGCCTGCCATGGCGAGGCCTGCCCACTGGCGAAAGGCTTCTACGACCGCCTGCCAGCGGCGCGCGCCGCCGCCGTCGCCGCGGATGTGCCAGTGCTGGACCGCGCCACCCTGCGCGAGATCGGCCTGGCCCACGACGTCTGTCCCTATTACCTGGGCAGCGAAATGGCGCGCTGGAGCGACGTCATCGTCGGCGACTACAATTACTGGTTTGACGGTGGCGCCATGCTGTATGCGTTGGCGCTGGCCAACGGCTGGAAGACCAGCGTGCTGGCCGACGAGGCACACAACCTGGTTTCGCGCGCGCGCTCGATGTACACGGCGACACTGGAACGGTCGGCGCTGCGCGCCGCACGTTCAGTGGCGCCTCCCAATCTCGTGAAACCGCTGGAAAAGATTGGGCGCGCCTGGCTCGACGCCAGCAAGGCCGCACCCTTGCCCTACCAGGTGCTGGACGGCGTCTCCGAGAAGATGCTGAATGCGCTGCAGAACGCCGCCAGCGCCATCACCGAACACCTCGCAGCCTTTCCGATGCCGCTTGACCCGGCGCTGCAGGAGTTCTACTTCAGCATGCTCCAGTTCCAGCGCCTGGCCGAATCCTTCGGCGATCACTCGATCTTCGACCTGACCCGGGTCGACGAGCGCGACACCGTCCTGTGCATCCGCAACGTGGTGCCGGCGCCCTTCCTGGCGCCGCGTTTCGGCTTCGCCCACTCGACCACGCTGTTCTCGGCCACGCTCGGCCCCTGGCATTATTTCGCCGACCTGCTCGGCATGCCGGCGGACACCGCCTGGATCGACGTCGACTCGCCCTTCCACGCGCACCAGCTGCAGGTGCACGTGGCGCGCAATATCTCGACCCGCTACCAGCACCGCAAGGCGTCGCTGGCGCCGATCGCCGGCCTGATGGCGCGCCAGTACGAGGCCAAGCCGGGCAACTACCTGGCCTTCTTCAGCAGCTTCGATTACCTGCAACAGGCCGCCGACGCGTTCGAGGCGGCGCACCCGGACGTTCCGACCTGGCACCAGTCGCGCCGCATGAGCGAACCGGACCGCGCCGCCTTCCTGGAGCGCTTCACCCCGGACGGCCGCGGCATCGGCTTCGCGGTGCTGGGCGGCTCCTTCGGCGAAGGGGTCGACCTGCCGGGCGACCGCCTGATCGGCGCCTTCGTCGCCACCCTCGGCCTGCCGCAGGTGAATCCGGTCAACGAGCAGCTGCGCGAGCGCATGCAGGCGATGTTCGGCGCCGGCTACGACTACACGTACCTGTATCCCGGCATGCAGAAGGTGGTGCAGGCCGCCGGACGCGTCATCCGCACCGAGCAGGACCGCGGCACCGTGTGGCTGATCGACGACCGCTTCGCGCGGCCGGACGTGCTCGAATTGCTGCCGCAATGGTGGGACGTCGACGTGACTACATGAGGTGACTACCGGATCAGGTCCCTGACACGCGCGTAGCCGCTGCGGCTGACCGCGATCCGGGTGCCGTCGCGCAGCACCGCGCAATGGCTGTCGCGCCCGAGCGGCTCGATGCGGACGACCGCGCCGACGTTGACGATATACGAGCGGTGCACGCGCAGGAAGGCTTGCGGGTCGAGCTGGCCCTCCAGCTCGGATAGGCGCTGGCTCTTCAGCCAGCGTTTGCCGCCGGCGCACACCGCGATGTAGTCGTCCTGGGCTTCGATGTAGTCGATGTCGGCGGCCGCCACCACGTGCACGCGCGCGCCGTCGCGGATCAGCACCCGGCTCAAGAAACCGCGCTGCTTGACCGCTTCCTGCGCGGCTTCCTGTACCACCGCCTGCAGCCCCGCCGCCTGCGGCCCCGGATCGCGCAGGCGCGTACGCGCATGCGCCAGCGCCGCATCCAGCCGCTCGCGCGCGAACGGTTTCAGCAGGTAGTCGACCGCATGCACCTCGAAGGCGCGCAGCGCGAACTCATCGTAGGCGGTGACGAACACGTAATGGGTCTTCGTCCCGGCAAGCTCGACCACCTCGAAGCCGTCCAGCTTGGGCATCCGGATGTCGAGAAACACCAGGTCCGGCGCCAGCTCGCCGATCGCTTTCACCGCCTCGAATCCGTTGGCGCACTCGCCCACGATGTCGACGTCCGGATGCGCCCCCAGGTGCTCGCGCAGCACGGCGCGTGCTAGCATTTCGTCGTCCACGATGATGACCCGCATGATTTATCCATCCTCCGATCCGGTCTCCGCGGGCAGCACCAGCTCCACGCGGAAGCATCCTTCTTCCCTGGTCCAGCGCGCGCCCGCTTCATGGCCATAGGCCGCGGCCAGGCGCCGGCGCACGTTGTCGACGCCGATGCCGGCGCCGCCGGGCGCGCCCGCCTCGCCTGCCTCGTCCGCATCGACGTCGTTGTCGATGCGGATGCGCAGCAGCGAGCCGGCACGCGCCGCCTCGATCCGCACCAGCCCCGGTTCCAGCATGCGTCCGATCCCGTGCTTCACCGCGTTCTCGGCCAGCGGCTGCAGCAGCAGCGGCGGCAGCAGGCAGGGCAAGGCATCCGCTTCGGCCTCGATCGCGACACGCAGGCGCTCGCCGAAGCGCACCTGCTCGATCGCCAGGAAGTGGCGCACCAGCGCGAGTTCCGTCTCCAGCGTGACCTTGCGGTCGGCCTGCAGGCCCAGGCTGTGGCGGAAGAACTCGGCCAGGCGCAGCGTCATGGCGCGCGCACCGGGCGGATCGAGCGCGGTCAGGGCGCTGATCGAATTCAGGCTGTTGAACAGGAAGTGCGGATCGACCTGGGTGCGCAGCATGCGCAGCTCGGCATCGCGCGCCATCAGGCGCGTCTCCAGTTCCTGGGTCTCGAGCCGGCGCACGCGCTCGGATTCCAGCACCAGGTAATTCACCGCCACCGCCAGCCCGTACAGGATCACGCCCAGTCCGAACATCGGCGCCAGCAATGGCGTTAACTGCGGTGCGCCCGCTACCAGCCCCGCCACCAGCTCACCATGCGGCTCCGCGGCCGGCTGCGCGCCCAGCGTCAGCCGCAGCGACGCCAGCAGGCTGCGCCACGCCAGGCCGATTGCGCACCACAGCGCCGCCACGCAGGCTGCGCTCAGGCCGGCGCCGGCGACGATGGCCGGCAGCGACGCCTGGCCGAGCGGATAGGCGCGGCAGACGTAATAGGCGGAATAGCCGGTGGCATACGCATACACGATGGCCAGCGGCACCGCGTACAGCAGGCTGGCGCTCCAGTCGGCGCCGCCGGCGGCGAGCATGGCCGCCAGCAGCAGGCCGAGCATCAGCCAGGCCAGCAGGTACAGCCGGGTGGAGCGCCAGGTGGCGAAAACGCCGTACACGTGAACTGCCGCGCCGTCAGTTGCGCACTTCGATGCCGCCCATGATGGCGTAGCCCCGGATCACCAGGCGCTTGCCGCCGTCGCGCGCGCTGGCGGTCTTCTCGGAAAACCCGCCCATCAGCGCGGTGCCGCTCCAGACCACGGTCCAATCCGGCGGCACCTGGATGTTGATACCGCCCCAGATCGTGAAGACGTTCAGCACGGCTTCCTTGACGATGGACGACTCGCGCAGGTCGAGGGCGCAACCGCCCAGTACCGCGGTGATCTCGCCGCCGAGGAAATCCGCGGTATTGATGCGCCGCTCGACCCCGCCCAGGATCGCCACCACGTCCACCACGTTGTCCGGCGCGACGCTGTCGACGCCATCGAGGCCGGCCGCGCGCAGCGGACGCGGGGTACGGCCCGGACCCAGCGTCCGGAACAGGATCAGGCCGCCGAGCGCGATCAGCAGCAGCGGCCACACCATCGTCCAGCTGATATATAGCACGCCCATGCGCCCCAGGATCATCAGCACGCCGACCCCGATCAGCACTGCCCCGGTATAGCTGCCGCTGCGCGGGCCGTCGCCGGCCAGCACGATCACGCCGGCGGCGATGAAGGCCAGCGGCCAGAAGCCGATCGCGTGGCGGAAGTCGAGGATGTCGAGGTTATCGAGCAGGAACAGCACGCCCATGCCCATCACCAGCAGGCCGAGAACGACCTGGTGCGAGGCGCGGCGGGTATCAGTGGCCATGGTCGTTGCCTCCCTTGTGTTCGATACGATGGTCGTACTTGCCGAACTTGCGTTCCGCCAGCGGACGGATCGCCATCGTCACGCCCGAGATGATGATGAACAGCGGCCAGCTGTTGGCGAAGGTCAGGCCGAACACGCCTTCCAGCACGGCGAACAGCCACAGGCCGATGAAGGCGGTCCACAGGCCGTTGGCGAATTCGCGCCCGCTCGGATAGCCGATGGTCTGGTTGATGCCGATGACGACCAGCAGCAGCGGCGCGTAGTGCCACAGGCTTTCGATCTCGACGATGTTCATCTGGTCGAGCAGGAAGGCCACGCCCAGTCCGACCAGCAGCAGGCCCCACAGGACCTGGCGCCGCAAGTCGTAGGAAGCTTCGTTTTTCATGTGTTCTCCAGGAGGATCGGAATGACGACAAGATACCGGAGTCGCGGCCGGGCGGGAAAGCGCTTTTCGGCGAACGGCGGCACGCGGGCGGTGAATGGCGCGGGGGCCGGCGAACGGCGCAGCGGCGCACCGGCGCACCGGCGCAACGGCAGGTCGTGTCCGGACGCAAAAAAGCCCGCCGGATTGCTCGGGCGGGCCTTGCTGGAACAGTGAAACGGCGCGATCAGGCGGCGTTCAGGACGGCCGGTGCCTGGCCCTTGACCTGGTTACGGTACTTGGCGCGGGCTTCGGCCAGCTTCACTGCTTCGCGCGCGATGTTGGTCTTGCGGATTTCCTGGCGTTCCTTCTTGCCGCGGTGCTGGGCGATGTTCTTGTTACCGATCTTGGCGGTCATAAGTTTCTCCTTCGATGGGGTGCTTTAAAAATGCCGTCGCAACAGTGTGGACGGCGTCGGATTCAGGAACGGGGAGCGCCGGGCTGGTCGTCCCCCTGCATCAGCAGGCTCCAACCCAGCTGGCGGCGGACTTCTTCCGGCGTCGGCGGCGGCTGGGTGTCCCGGGCGCGCCGTTCGAGATACTCGCGCACCAGATGCTTGGGTGGATGACTCGTCATTGGCAAGGACATGGACAACCCTCCGCTGTCTCGGCGTGCCCGCTGCCGTCATTCGGCAGCAGCGTCACGCGGTATTGGTGCCGATCCTCGAGGCGACCGGCTGACCTGTTGAGGTAGTTGGGGCCTACGAAAGATCGCTGGCGCCTCACTCAACGGTTCCATCTTATGCGAAGCGGCTGGGGGCCCACCGTTAGCTGCCGCACACTGCAGATTGGCTCGGGTTCCTGTCCTACAAGAGCGGGCATTTTCTCATCGTTTTCAGCATTTTAATTCCGAGAATAAATTTCCTAATTTCACTTAAACGGAAGAATAAATTAATTCCATTCTGGCGGTTGAGCATGGTCAAACCCATCTTTCTTACGCCCCCGGATAATAGACTTACTCAGCAATACAGAATCTAAACGGTGGCGATTTCCATCCCATCAATATCCGGGTTTTTTAAAGCAGAAAAATAAACTCCTTTCAATTCATCCACTTACGCAATTCCCCTCGCACAAAGAAATCAATTCGACACTCCTACGCAGTCTTTCCAGAATCATGCCCAAATTTAAGCACGGCGTTATGAATCGGTTTTGCTCGCACATGGTTTCGCTGCCGCGCACGGCGAAAATCGCGCTGATGGTCACGGCAGATCTGATTGCTTTGCCCTTCTGTTTCCTGATCGCGATGCTGCTGCGCGGCGGCGACCTGAAACTGGCCTCGCATTTCGGCCCGGCCTCGTATGTGCTGGTGGCCGTCGTGACCATCGCCGCATTTTCGGTGTCCGACCTGTACCGCGCCGTGATCCGCTTCATCGACCAGCGTCTGCTCAGCGTCACCGGCGCATCGCTCGCGGTCGCGATCCTGTGCGCCTGGATCGTCATGTTTGCGATCAACGAGGAAAGCTTTCCACGCAGTGCGCTGGCGATCTACTGGTTCATCGTGTTCTCCTACGTCGTGGCGTCGCGCATCGGCATGCGCAACTTCCTGCGCAACCATAACGCGGCCGGCCGCGGCAACGCCGAAGCGGTTGCCATCTACGGTGCCGGCGAGGCCGGCGCGCGCCTGGCCCAGGCCATGCGCGGCACCGAGGAATACCGCCCGGTGTGCTTCTTCGACGACAAGCGCGCACTCATCGAGCGCAACATCAACGGCCTGCGCGTCTTCCACACCGGGCGCCTGGCCGACATCGCCGCCGCCATGCGCATCCGCTCGATCGTGATCGCCCTGCCCTCGGTGTCGCCGGAACGCCTGCGCGACATCATGCAGCGCCTGTCGCTGTCCGGCGTCAGCACCCGCATCCTGAGCCGTTTGGTCGACCTGTCCGACGACAAGATCACGCCGCGCGACAGCATCCGCGACCTCAAGTTCGAAGACCTGCTCGGACGCCTGCCGGTGCCGCCGCGGCTCGATTTGTTCGCCCGCTGCGTGCGCGGCAAGACGGTGCTGGTCACCGGCGCCGGCGGCTCCATCGGCAGCGAGCTGTGCCGCCAGATCGTCACCCTGGTGCCGGCCCGTCTGCACCTGCTCGACCACTCCGAATTCGCGCTGTACACGATCCGCCAGGAACTCGCCACGCGCTTCCCGGACATCCCGATCGAGGCCCACCTCGGCTCGGTCTGCAACGCGGAACTGGTCGAGCGCATCCTGCGCGACGGCACCGTCGACACCATCTACCATGCCGCCGCCTACAAGCATGTGCCGCTGGTCGAAGCCAACATCGTCGAAGGCCTGCGCAACAACGTGGTCGGCGCCCAGGTGATCGCCACCCAGGCCGCCAAGCACGGTGTCGAGACCTGCGTGCTGATCTCCAGCGACAAGGCGGTGCGCCCGACCAACGTGATGGGCGCCAGCAAGCGCATCGCCGAGCTGATCTTCCAGGCCGCCGCGGCGCGCCACGACGGCCCGACCAACTTCTCGATGGTCCGCTTCGGCAACGTGCTCGGCTCGTCCGGCTCGGTGATCCCGCTGTTCCAGCGCCAGATCGGGCGCGGCGGCCCGCTCACCATCACCCATCCCGACGTGTCGCGCTACTTCATGCTGATCCCCGAGGCGGCCCAGCTGGTCATCCAGGCCGGCGCCATGGCCAAGGGCGGCGACGTGTTCGTGCTCGACATGGGCGAGCCGGTCCGCATCGTCGACCTGGCGCGCACCCTGATCGCCCTGTCCGGCCTGACCGAAAAGACGCCGCAGAATGCCGGCGGCGACATCGAGATCCGCTACGTCGGCCTGTTCCCCGGCGAAAAGCTGCACGAGGAGCTGCTGACCGACGGCGTGGTGTTCCCGAGCGAGCACCCGCGCATCATGCGCATGAAGGAAAACGCATTGCGTCCCGCCGTGCTCGACACCTTCATCAGCTGCCTGATGATGGCCTGCGAGACCCATGAGCGCACCATGATCGAATCGATGGTCAAGGCCATCGTCACCGAATACAACCCGCAGCCGCCCGCCACCATTCCGGTGGCCGCCCCGACGCCGCTGGCGGGATCGCAGCCGCAGCCGCAAGCCTCGCCGCCCGGCGCCCAGCTCGACGCCGAGCCGGCGCGGCTGGGCCTGATCAAGAAATTCGTGCCTTTCCGTATTTAGAGCAGTGCCCCGACCATCCACAGATTCGCGAGGAAACTCATGCGTGACGAAAGCAAACCGGCAATTCTCGAACAGCTCACCAGCAGGCTGCGTGACCGCACCGCCGTCATCGGCATCGTCGGCCTCGGCTAGACCTGGCGCGCGTCGCCGCTCAGCGGGCTGATGCCGCCGCTTTCGCCGAGTGCTTCGTTGAGCGTCAGGCGGCCGTCGTGCATCAGCAGCGCCTTGGGCGTGATCACCTCGCCCGACACGAACACCTTGCTTTCGTCACGCGAATGCACGCGCACGACGTCGCCCGGCGCCAGCATCACCAGGCCGGGATTGACGCCCTTCTGGACCAGTTCGCGCAGGTTGACGGTGTAGCGCTGCTGGCCGCGCTCCAGGGCGATGCGGCTCTGGTCGGCGGTAGGCAGCAGGCCGCCGGCACGGTTCAGCGCCTCGACCAGGGTCATCGGAATGTCGTTGATCGCCTGCAGGCCGGGCGACTTGACTTCGCCGTCGATGTAGACGCGCTTGCTGCGGTAGGCCTGCACGCGCAGCGTGACGTTGGGGTGGGCCAGGTACTTGGCCAGGCGGGTGGTCAGCAGCCCGCGCGCCTGTTCCTCGGTCAGGCCTTCCATCACCAGCAGTCCGACCAACGGAAACTGGATGCGGCCCTGGTGGTCGACCACGAAGCCCTGCGGTACCGCGCTCGCGCTCGCGGCGGTGGCGGGATCGGTGTTGCTGGACGCGGTCAGGCCGCCGGCCAGTTCGGGATGGTCCCACACCACGATCGAGAGGATGTCGCCGCCGCCGATTTTATAGGGCGGCGGATTCGGTACCAGCAGGCTGCCGAGGTTCTGGTTGGCCACCGCGCGGTTCTGCTGCCGCTCGCTGGCGAGTAGCGTCTCAGTGATGAGCTCCGTCGGCGGCGCAGGTTCGTCGGCGCCGGCGTCCGTGCCGGACCGAAAATGGATGCCGGGCACGCTGCACCCCGCCAGGGCCAGCCCGAAGGCCAGGCACAGTACCGGCAGCGGGGCCAGATGCCTGGCCAAAGCACGTACGCATGCCGGGCCCGCACTGCCCATGTTTAGGGGAAATTTCCTGGTAGATGCATTCATGTGGCGCCTGTTGTAAGAGCTGCCAGCCTCTGGCGATCAGAGTCAGGGTAAGCTGCTCAACAGGCAGGGCTTTGGCTTAAGTCAAACGGCTGGCTCAGGTCAAAGGGGGCCGGTCGGGCGTCAACGCATCTCTTCGATCAGCTTGAGGACGCCGGCGAAACTCCACACGCGGCGCAGCTCGATCACATCGTAGTGCGCGGCCACGTTAGGGGGAAACGCCGCGTAGCGGGCGTTCAGGCCGACGGTACGGCGCACGATGTCGTCGATATCGGCGCGGCCGCTGGAGCGCACGATGGTCACGTCCTCGATGCTGCCGTCGCTGCGGATCGCCACGCTGACGATCGGGAAGGTGCGCACCAGGCCCTCGGCCAGCAGGTTCTCGCCGACGATGGCGTTGCGCTCGATCTTCTGGCGCACGCTGTCGATGTACATGCGCAGCGGCACGTCGCGGCTGGCGGCGTCGGCGCGCGCGCGGCGCAGGTCGCGCTGCGCTTCCTCGGCCGGACGCAGCGCCGGTGGCAAGGGCTTGCCAATGTCGATCCCGCGCAGCGCTTCGCGCGCACGGGCCATCACGCCGCCGCCCAGGTCCGCGCGCGGCGCTACCCCGCTGCCCGGGCCGCTGCGGTCGCCGCTGCTGCCGCCTGCGGCAACGCGCGCCCCATTGGCACCGGGGCCGGACGCCGGGCCATCGTCGCGGCCTGCACGCTCCTGGGCGGCCTGCCGGGCCAGCCGGCGCGCACCCTCGTCGGCCTGTTGACGGGCCAGCCGCTCGGCCTGCTGCCGGGCACGCTCGTCAGCGGCGCGCTGTTCTGCCAGCTGGCGTGCCTGCTGCTCTGCCAGCTGCTGCGCACGCTGCTGCTCGGCCAGTTGCTGGGCACGCTGCTGCTCGGCCAATTGCTGCGTCCGTTGCTGCTCGGCCAGTTGCTGGGCACGTTGCTGCTCGACCATTTGCTGGGCACGCTGCTGCTCGGCCAATTGCTGCGTCCGTTGCTGCTCGGCCAGTTGCTGGGCACGTTGCTGCTCGACCATTTGCTGGGCGCGCTGCTGCTCGGCCAGTTGCTGGGCACGTTGCTGCTCAGCCAGTTGCTGAGTCCGTTGCTGCTCGGCCAATTCATGCACTCTCTGCTGCTCGGCCAGCTGCTCCACACGCTGCTGTTCGGCCACCTGCGCCGCCTGCTCCTGCTGGAGCTGCTCAGCGCGCTGCTGTTCAACCTGCAGAGCAAGCGGACGCTCCGCCTCCCGACGTGCCAGCGCCGCATCGCGTTCGCGCTGCTGCTCGGCCGCCTGTTGCTCGACCAGGGCGCGCTCACGCGCCTCGTCACGCTCACGCTGTTGCTGCCGCGCCAGTTCATCCTGTACCGCAGCGCCCTGCCGGGCCAGCGCTTCGCCGCGACGCTCGGCCTCGGCACGCGCGGCCGTCTCGGCTGCGTCGAGCGCCGCCCGTTCGTCGTCCTGGCGCCTCGCCTCACGCTCGCGTTCACGCTGGGCGGCCAGGCGCCCGCGCTGTTCCTCGCGCTGGCGCGGATCGGGCTCGGCCACCAGTTCGGGCGGCGCTTCCACTGCCGCGTCCGGCGCCTGCGTGCTGGCCATGGCATCGGGTTCGGACTCGGGCTCGGCCGCCGGGGGCGGCAACTTGAAATCGTTGTCCGCCGGCGTATCCTGAGCGATTACCCGTGCCGACAAGGTGTCTCCGGGCGTCCTGGGACGCACGCGGCGGCGTGGCGAGGGGCGCGGCGCGATAGTGGATGCTGGAGGCGGCGCGTATGGTAGCGGCGCAGGCGCCGGGGCCGGCACCGGATCGATCAGGCTGAAACCATGCTGCACCGCGCGTGGGGCGGTCCGGGCCGCCGTTGCCGGCGCCGGCAACGGCGTCGCGGACGATGGCGCCACGGGCGGCGTCGCGGGCACGGGCAACGGAACCGGCTGGGGTGCGGCAGGCGGCAGCGCCACCTGAGGCAGAGATGGCGGTACCTGTACCTGTACCGGCAGCGGCAGCGGCGCACTCGGCGCCAATCGCACGGTCAACGGCGCACCGCCCCCCGCATGCAGCCCGGGCACGCCGAAATGCAGTGCCAGCAGCAGTCCATGCAGCAGCAGCGATACCAGCAGTCCCCAGGCAAGGCGGCGCTGGGATGGGTCCATGGAGGCGGCGCTGGTGGCCACGGCGGCATTCGACATGCTGGTATGGTTTATTTGAAATGTTGTCAGACGATAATCATAGCCTACACGCGGCAGAGCCGCGCGCGCGCACGCTTCGGAACGCTGCAGAGATTGCGGCTACAATGTTTTCACGATTAGCAGCAAGGGGTGGGCATGTCTCCAGGCTTCATATTTGCAACCGGTATCGAAAACAGTAATCCGACTATCCAGCACGGCCGCGTGCGTATGGACGAGCTGGAAAAATGCGGCCATTACCGTTACTGGAAAACCGATTTCGACCTGGTGGAAGAACTTGGACTGAAGGTGCTGCGTTACGGTCCGCCGCTGCACCGGACCTGGCTCGCGCCGGGCCGCTACGACTGGGAATTCTCCGATCTTGCCTTCAACGACCTGCGCCACCGGAATATCGCGTCGATCGTCGATTTGTGCCACTTCGGCGTGCCCGATTGGGTGGGCAATTTCCAGAATCCGGATTTCCCTGCCCTGTTCGCAGATTACGCCGGTGCATTTGCGCGCCGTTATCCCTGGATCCAGCTGTACACGCCGATCAACGAGATGTCGATCTGCGCGCTGTTCTCCGCATTGTACGGCTGGTGGAACGAGCAGACCACGACCGACCAGGGCTATGTGACCGCGCTCAAACACATCGTCAAGGCCAACGTCCTGGCCATGCATGCGATCCTGAAAGTCCGTCCGGACGCGCTGTTCGTGCAGAGCGAGTCGAGCGAATACTTCCACGCCGAGCGTCCCGCCGCCATCGGTCCCGCCGAAAAATTCAATGCGCGGCGCTTCCTGTCGCTCGACCTGAATTACGGCAGGCGCGTCGATTCCGAGATGTACGAGTACCTGCTCGACAACGGCATGACGCGCGAGGAGTACCATTTCTTCCTGCAAAATAATCTGAAGCACCACTGCATCATGGGCAACGATTATTACGAGACCAACGAACACTACGTCTCGCCGGACGGCCTGACGCGCTCCGCCGGCGAGATCTTCGGCTACGCGGTCATCACCCACCAGTACTACAACCGCTACCGCCTGCCGGTGATGCACACCGAGACCAATATGTGCCAGGGACCGCGCGGAGACGAGGCGGTCAACTGGCTGCGCAAGGAATGGGCCAATGTGCTGCGGGTGCGCAACAACGGCGTGCCGCTGGTCGGCTTCACGTGGTATTCGCTGACCGACCAGGTCGACTGGGACACGGCGCTGCGCGAGAACAACGGCAACGTCAACGCGCTCGGCTTGTATGACCTCGACCGCAAGATCCGTCCGGTCGGCCTGGCCTACAAGGAACTGGTGCGCGACTGGATGGAAGTCTTGCCGACCCAGAGCGTATGCCTGCAAGTGCCGATCGTGATGCCGCACGAGTTCCAGCGCCACATCGAGCCTTACAGCGGCTGGCCCTTCGAGGAGCACCAGACGCTGGCGCCGAATACCGAGGAACGCGAATAAGGCCCGGCCCGGGCATCAGCGCCGGGCGGGTGTGAAGAAGTAGGTCTGGCCATGCGCCAGGTAGGTCACCTTCTGCTCGAGTCCGGCTTCCTTGACCTCGCGCGCGAAGTCGGCCAGCGGCGACTTGAACACGTCGTAGTCGTTGTAGTGGATCGGGATCGCGTGGCGCGGCTGCACGATCTGCATCAACTGGACGCCATCCTTGCCATCCATGGTGACCTTGAACACCCCCAGGATGCGGGTGCCGCCCAGGTGCAGCAGCGCCAGGTCGATGCCAGGGAAGCGTTGCGGGATGTTCTGCAAGTCGTCGTACACCAGCGTGTCGCCGCTGATATACATGCGGTAGCTGGGCGCGGCCGTGTCCGGCCCGAAGTCCAGCACCGAGCCCATCACCGTCGGCAGCAGGGCTTGCATGCCGAGCTTGCCGTGGCGTCCCGGCGCGGCGGTGATGCGCAGCCGGGCATTGCCTTTTTCTACCTCGAGCTTGCCCCACTTCGACAGGCCGAAGGTGCGCGTAAAGCCGAGTTGCTTGAGTGCTTCGGCCGCTTCCGGGGTCGAGACGATCGGCGTATCCTTGGCCAGCTTTTCCTGTACCAGTTTATCGAAGTGGTCTTCGTGCATGTGCGACAGCACCACCAGGTCGATCGGCGGCAGCTGGTCGAGGTCGATCGCCGGGTTTGTCAGGCGCTCGGACGTGAGGCCATAGCCGAGATGCACATGGTCGCCCTTGTGCAGGAAGTTGGGATCGGTGAGGATGGTGAAGCCCTGGTAGCGGATCAGCACGGTCGCGGTGCCGATGAACTGGACGCTGCCTTCGGCGACGGCCGGGGCCGCGCTGCCGGCCGGCAGCGTCAGCGTCTGGGTAGCGGCGGTGGCGGCTGGCGCCGGCGCCTGCTGGGCATGCGCGCCTATGCAGATGGAAAGGGAACAGACGAGCGCCGCCGACATGGCGGCACGTCCCAGCAAACGATGGTGCAGCATGATTTTTCCTCGTATCCTGGCCCGAAGGGCATATTGTTGTCGAAATGGACACTAACACGAAGAATCCGCATGCGTCGTTCGCTTGCCTGCGTAAAACACGGGATGGCCTGCCCAGCTGGGTTCGAACCAGCGACCCTCAGCTTAGAAGGCTGATGCTCTATCCAACTGAGCTATGGGCAGGTCGTTGAAGCCGCCGGGAGGCGTTTCGGGACGTGAAGAAAAACGAAAACGGGCCGTCGACGACAGCCCGCTTTGAACGGTGGTCGGAGTACAAGGATTCGAACCTTGGACCCCCTGGTCCCAAACCAGGTGCGCTACCGGGCTGCGCTACACTCCGATTGGGGCGATGATACCCCGCCGGACCGCCAGCGTCAACGCGCCCGATGCCAACCTGGTAAAGCCGGGCCTCAGGCCTCGACTAGCGAGGCGATGCGACGCGCCATGCGCTCGGCCAACTCGGCTTCCTTGGCCTCGACCATCACGCGCACCAGCGGTTCGGTGCCGGAGGCGCGGATCAGGACGCGGCCGCTGTTGCCGAGTTCGCGTTCGACGGCTTCCTTTTCGGCGACGACGGCGCTGTTCTTGGTCCACTCGAAACCGGGCTGCACACGCACGTTGACCAGGGTCTGCGGGTAAAGCTTGAGGTCGCTGCAGCAGTCGGCCAGGCTGGTCTTGCTGCGGCGCAGCGCTTCCAGCACCTGCAGCGCCGAGACGATGCCGTCGCCGGTGGTGTGGCGGTCGAGCGCCAGCAGGTGGCCGGAGCCTTCGCCGCCGAACAGCCAGCCCTTCTCCTTCATCATTTCCAGTACGTAGCGGTCGCCGACCTTGGCGCGCGCGAAACCAACGCCCATGTCCTTGAACGCGACTTCGAGCGCCATGTTGGTCATCAGGGTGCCGACGGCGCCCTCGACCTTGCCGGTGGCCATGCGTGCGCGCACCATCACGTACAGCAGCTCGTCGCCGTTGTACAGGCGGCCGTTGGCGTCGCACATGATCAGGCGGTCGGCATCGCCGTCCAGGGCGATGCCGAGGTCGGCCTTGTGCTCGACCACTGCCTGGGCCATGGCCTTGGGCGCGGTGGCGCCGACGCCGGCGTTGATGTTGAAGCCGTCCGGCTTGGTGCCGAGTTCGATGACTTCAGCGCCGAGCTCGTGGAAGACGTGCGGCGCGATGTTGTAGGCGGCGCCGTGGGCGCAGTCGACCACGATCTTCAGGCCGCGCAGGTCGAGTTCGTTGGGGAAGGTGCTCTTGCAGAATTCGATGTAGCGGCCCTGGGCGTCGAGCAGGCGGCTCGCGCGGCCCAGCTTCTCGGACGGCACGCAGCCCATCGGCTGGTCGATCGCGTCTTCGATGTCGAGTTCGACCGCATCCGGCAGCTTGGTGCCGTGGCCCGAGAAGAACTTGATGCCGTTGTCCTGGAACGGGTTGTGCGAGGCCGAGATGACGACGCCGGCCTGCAGCCGCAGCGCGCGGGTCAGGTAGGCAATGGCCGGGGTCGGCATCGGGCCGGCCAGCATGACGTCGACGCCCGCAGCCGAAAAACCGGCTTCCAGCGCGGCTTCCAGCATGTAGCCGGAAATCCGCGTATCCTTGCCGATCAGCACTGTCGAGCGCCCGCTCTGGCCGCTACCGCCCTTGGCCAGCACCTTGCCGGCGGCATAACCGAGCCGCATCACGAATTCCGGGGTGATAGGGCCTTCGCCGACCAGACCGCGGACGCCGTCCGTACCAAAATATTTACGTGCCATTCCGTTCTCTCTTTTCAATTGTTCTTAATGCCAGCCTGAAATACCTTCAATGCATCGACCGTCTCTGCCACATCATGAACCCGCACGATGCGCGCACCCTGCGCTACCGCAGCCAGCGCGCCGCCGACACTGCCGGCCAGGCGCTGCTCGAGCGGCTTGCCGGTCAGGGCGCCGACCATCGACTTGCGCGACAGCCCGGCCAGTACCGGCAGGCCGAGTTCGCGTTGCATATCGGAAATTCCTCTAAGCAAAGCGACATTATGCGCGACAGTCTTGCCAAAACCAAATCCCGGATCAATCGTGACGCGCTCACGCACCACACCGCCGGCCACCAGGGCATCGACGCGCTCGCGCAGGAAGCCGATGACCTCGGCCACCACGTCGTCATATACGGGCTGCGCCTGCATGTCCTGGGGCGTGCCCTGCATGTGCATCACGCACAGGCCGACGTCGCTGCGGCGCACCGCTTCGAGGGCGCCGGGCGCTCGAAAGCCGTTGATGTCGTTGATCATGTCGGCACCGGCGAGGATGGCTTCGCGCATTACTTCGGGCTTGCAGGTATCGATCGACAGCGGCACGCCTAGTTCGCGCAAGGCATAGATTACCGGCATCACGCGGCGCAGTTCTTCCTCGACCGGTACGCTGGGCGAGCCCGGGCGGGTCGATTCGCCGCCGATGTCGATGATGTCGACGCCGTCCTTGACCATCTGCTCGGCGCCCTCGACCGCGAACTCGAGCGCATGGTGGCGCCCGCCGTCGGAAAAGGAATCGGGCGTGATGTTCAGAATGCCCATGACCAAGGGACGCTTGGCCAGGTCGAAGTCGAAACGGCCGCACTGCAGATACTGACGTGACATAAGGGAAGCTGATGGAAAAGCAAAAACGAATAATACGGAATAATAAAAAAAGGCACCCGCCTGGGGTGCCTTTTTTACATATTCAAACAATCAGGCGGGTGCCGGGGCATTCGTCGGGACGCCGCCCGAACCGGTGTCGCCCGGTGGATTGCGCTTGGTCAGCTGCACCGATTTCGGCGGGGTCGGCTGACGGCCGGCCATGATGTCGTTGATCTGCTCGGCATCGATGGTTTCCCATTCCAGCAGCGCCTTGGTCATGATTTCGACCTTGTCGCGGTTCTCTTCCAGCAGGCGGCGCGACAGCGCGTACTGCGTGTCGAGGATGTTGCGGATCTCGGCATCGACCTTTTGCTGGGTCGCTTCGGAGATGGTTTTCACCGAACCACCAAAGAAGCCTTCGTTCGCATCGTCTTCATACACCATCACGCCCATGCTTTCCGACATACCGAAGCGGGTCACCATCGAACGGGCCAGCTTGGTGGCACGGGCGAAGTCGTTCGAGGCGCCGGTCGACATCTGGCCGACGAAGATTTCCTCGGCAATACGGCCGCCGAACAGGATCGAAATCTCTTCCAGCATCTTGTCCTTGTAACCGGACAGGCTGTCATGTTCCGGCAACTGCCAGGTCAGGCCGAGGGCATAGCCGCGCGGCATGATCGTGACCTTGTGCACCGGATCGGCCTTCGGCAACAGCTTGGCAATGACCGCGTGGCCCGACTCGTGGTAAGCCGTGTTGCGACGCTCTTCCTCGCGCATCACCATCGACTTGCGCTCCGGACCCATGTAGATCTTGTCCTTGGCGTCTTCGAAGTCGATCATCTCGACCAGGCGCTTGCTGCGGCGCGCGGCGAACAGGGCGGCTTCGTTGACCAGGTTGGCCAGGTCGGCGCCGGAGAAGCCCGGCGTACCGCGGGCCAGGATGTCGGCCTTGACGTCGGTGCCGATCGGCACTTTACGCATGTGCACGTTCAGGATCTGTTCGCGGCCACGGATATCCGGCAGGCCTACCATCACCTGGCGGTCGAAACGGCCCGGACGCAGCAGCGCCTTGTCCAGCACGTCGGCGCGGTTGGTGGCGGCGATCACGATCACGCCCGAAGACGCTTCGAAACCGTCCATCTCGACCAGCAGCTGGTTCAGCGTCTGTTCGCGCTCGTCGTTACCGCCGCCCATGCCGGCGCCGCGATGGCGGCCGACGGCGTCGATCTCGTCGATGAAGATGATGCACGGCGAGTGCTTTTTCGCGTTCTCGAACATGTCGCGCACACGGGATGCACCCACGCCGACGAACATCTCGACGAAGTCGGAACCCGAGATCGAGAAGAACGGCACTTTCGCTTCGCCGGCGATGGCGCGCGCCAGCAGGGTCTTACCGGTACCCGGAGGACCAACCATCAGCACGCCGCGAGGAATGCGGCCGCCGAGTTTCTGGAACTTGGTCGGGTCCTTCAGGAAGTCGACGATCTCGCCGACTTCTTCCTTCGCCTCGTCGCAGCCGGCGACGTCCGAGAAAGTCACGGTATTGTTGGTTTCATCCATCATGCGCGCTTTCGACTTGCCGAACGAGAAAGCCCCGCCCTTGCCGCCGCCTTGCATCTGGCGCATGAAGAATACCCAGACCCCGATCAGCAACAGCATCGGGAACCAGGAAATGAACACTTGCTGCAGGAACGACGGTTCCTCGGGCGGTTTAACGTCGAAGCGCACACCATTGTCGCGCAGGTCGCCGATCAGGCCGCGGTCCAGCATGGTCGCGGTGGTGCGCACCTTGCTGTCATCCTGGCGCGTTGCCGTGATGCTCGACCCTTCGATCACCACGTCCTTAATCTTTTTCGCCTTCACGTCATCGAGCAGCTCGGAATAAGCAATGGTCTTGCTGCCGCCCGCGGTGCTGTGGTTATCGAACTGCTTGAACAGCATGAACAACAGCAGTGCGACCACCACCCAGATGGCGGATTTGGAAAACATATTATTCACGAAGACTCCTCTGATGCGGATGCATCTTTTCCCATATTCTCAAAGGCGGATTTTACCGCAAAAGCGGGCCGTGCCACGCACACCCGCTTATGATGCCTAAACGACACTATAACGGGTTTTGATTCTCTCGCGCACGAATGACGCCGAAAAACCTCCGGCATCCCTTGGCAAGCCGCTGTAGCCCACCACCCTTTGCTGATGTGTGGTGTCACAACGGAATATCAAGGGCGGAAACCGGTGTTTCCTCAGGTTTTCATCGCATTTTTTACTGTGCTGGATTCTTCAGACCACGTCCCAGCAAAAAGATTTCCGAAGATTTGTCCCGGCTGGCCTTCGGTTTGATCTGTTTGACCACTTTGAACTCCTCGCGGAAGCGCTCCAGGTTTTGCGTAAAGCCCATATCCTTGAAGCACTTCACTAACAATGCGCCGGTCGGCTTGAGGTGCATTTGCGAAAACTCAATAGCGAGATCGATCAAATGCTCCATGCGCGCGGCATCGGCAGTCGGGATGCCGGACAGGTTCGGCGCCATGTCGGACAACACCAGGTCGGCCATGCGGCCCTCGAGGATCTCACCGAGCTGGTCGAGGACGCTTTCTTCGCGGAAGTCGCCTTGAATAAAATGCATGTCAGCAATCGGTTCCATCGGCAGGATGTCGAGGCCGATCATCGTACCCTTGATGCTGCCCTCTTCGCCACCGGCCAGCTTGCGCCGCGTGTACTGGCCCCAGCTGCCCGGGGTGCAGCCGAGGTCGACGATCACCTGGCCCGGCTTGATCAGCTTTTCGGCTTCGTCGATCTCTTTCAGCTTGTAGGCCGCACGCGCCCGATAACCCTCTTTCTGTGCCAATTTGACATACGGGTCGTTAATGTGGTCGTGAATCCAGTTTTTATTGAATTTGTTCTTGGCCATTCGCGTAAAATACTACTTTTAATTGGTACGTCAAAAAGAATTACTATGATCAAACTTACACCGGCCGAACGTTCCGCACTGCGCGCGGAAGCTCATGGGCTCAACCCCGTCGTCATGATCGGCGAAGCCGGCCTCACCGAATCCGTCATGAAAGAAATCGCGTCCAGCCTGGATGCGCACGGCCTGATCAAGGTCCGCGTGTTCGGCGACGACCGCGAAGCGCGCATCGCGATCTACGAACAGATCTGCGAAGAGCTCGAGGCCGCGCCCGTGCAGCACATCGGCAAGCTGCTGGTGCTGTACCGCCCGAAAGCGGAAGAAGTCAAGGAACGTTCGACCCGTGCCGGCAAGGGCATGCGCGAAGTCACCATTGTCAAGCCGAGCCCGAGCGGCACCAAGAAGCCGAGCGTCACCAAGGTCCTGCTGAAAGGTAACGAACGCGTGACCCAGGGCGGCAACATCAAGCGTGCCAAGGCGCGTCAGACCAGCAGCAAGAAAGGCGCTCTGAAGTGAAGCGCGCCAGTGGTGCACTGAACTTGGTGCACCATTAAACAACAACCGGGGCCAGCGCCCCGGTTTTTTTATGTCTGCTGACGGCGGCGTATCAACGCGCCTTGATCACCAGCACGGCACCCAGCACGCTTTCGACCAGGTACAACAGCTGCGACACCCCGTGCAAGGCCATGAAAGTCCCCCACTGCGGCGACGCCCTTACCCCGGCCGGCCCGGCCGACTCGCGGATCGCCGCCATGACCGGCTGCAGGCCGAGGTACACGACCAGGCTGCAGGCCAGCATGCCGAACACGGTCCAGTTCAGCCAGCGCCTGCGCTTCGCATCGAGGTCGCTTGACCTGGCCACCAGCAGCCATAGCAGCACGGCAAGGACAATCGCCAGCCAGGCTTCGCGCGTCAGCATGGTAGCGACCACGCTGCCGGCCTGGGTGCTGTCGAGCACGGCAAAAGCGCTCGGCGCCGCCAGGTAGCTGATGCCCCAGATGCTGCCGGCCCACAAGGCCGCCAGCAGCAGGCGCAAGCCGGGGAGCCAATCGCGCACCTTCCTGCCCGGGCTCATCGGCTCAGACGTAGCGGACTTCGAGGATCTCGTACTCGCGCGGACCCGACGGAGCCTGCACTTCGACCACGTCGCCGGCATACTTGCCGATCAGGGCGCGCGCGATCGGCGAGGTCACCGAGACCTTGTTCATCTTGATGTCGGCTTCGTCGGTGCCGACGATCTGGTAAGTGACCTTCTGGCCGCTTTCCAGGTCTTCGAGGTCGACGGTGGAAGCGAACACCACGCGGCCTTCGGCATCCAGCGAGGCCGGATCGATGACCTGGCAGGTCGACAGCTTCTGTTCCAGCTCCGCGATACGGCCTTCGACGAAGGCCTGGCGCTCCTTGGCGGCATCGTACTCGGCGTTTTCGGACAGGTCACCATGCGAACGCGCTTCGGCGATCGCGTCGATCACGTTGCGGCGCTCCTTGGTCTTGAGCTGGTGCAGTTCTTCCTTCAGGAGTTCGGCGCCAAATTTGGTCAATGGAGTGTTCATGGTATCTCTAGAAAAAGTGAAAACCACAGCCCCCGCGCGGCGCGCCGTGCGGGGGCTGTGGTTTAGGGTGTTACGGTTTTACTGGTATTGCTAAGGTGCTGCGTCTGCCCTTAGTTTAGTGCCTTATGCAAGCCTTGTAAATCATAGACGTTCAACTCGTCCAGATGGCGCATGCCCTGCACCGCCGCTTCGGCGCCGGCGATCGTGGTGTAGGTGACCACGCGCGCCTGCAGCGCCGAGGTGCGGATCGTGCGCGAGTCGACGATCGCATTGCGCTTTTCCTCGACCGTGTTGACCACCATCGCGATCTCGTGGTTCTTGATCATGTCGACGATGTGCGGACGGCCCTCGACCACCTTGTTGACCGGCGTGACCGGGATGCCGGCGGCGGCGATCACCGCGGCGGTGCCCTTGGTTGCCGCCAGCGAGAAGCCCAGTTCGACCAGATCGCGCGCCAGCTTGATGGTGCGCGGCTTGTCGGACGCCTTCACCGACAGGAACACGCGGCCCGAGGACGGCAGGTTGATGCTGGCCGCCAGCTGCGACTTCACAAAAGCTTCGCCGAAGGTGGTGCCCACGCCCATGACTTCGCCGGTCGACTTCATCTCCGGTCCGAGGATGGTGTCCACGCCCGGGAATTTCACGAACGGGAACACGGCTTCCTTGACGCTGTAGAACGGCGGCACGACTTCCTTCGTGATGCCCTGCTGGGCCAGGGTCTGGCCGACCATGCAGCGCGCCGCGATCTTGGCCAGCTGCAGGCCGGTGGCTTTCGACACGAACGGCACGGTACGCGAGGCACGCGGATTCACTTCCAGCACATACACGGTGTCCTGCATCTGGCCTTGCACTTCCTGCTGCTGGATCGCGAACTGCACGTTCATCAGGCCGACCACGTTCAGGCCCTTCGCCATCAGCGAGGTCTGGCGCTTCAGTTCATCGATGGTCGCTTGCGACAGCGAGTATGGCGGCAGCGAGCAGGCCGAGTCGCCCGAGTGCACGCCGGCCTGTTCGATGTGTTCCATCACGCCGCCGATGAAGGTGGTCTCGCCGTCCGAGATGCAATCCACGTCCACTTCGATCGCGTCGTTCAGGAAGCGGTCGAGCAGCACCGGCGAATCGTTCGACACTTTCACCGCTTCGCGCATGTAGCGCTCGAGGTCGCGCTGCTCGTGCACGATCTCCATTGCGCGGCCGCCCAGCACGTACGAAGGACGCACCACCAGCGGGTAGCCGATCTCGGTGGCCAGCGCCAGCGCCTCGGGCTCGGTGCGCGCGGTGCGGTTCGGCGGCTGGCGCAGGCCCAGGTCCTGCAGCAGCTTCTGGAAACGCTCGCGGTCTTCGGCGGCGTCGATCATGTCCGGCGAGGTGCCGACGATCGGCACGCCGTTGGCTTCGAGGTCCAGCGCGAGTTTCAGCGGGGTCTGGCCGCCGTACTGCACGATCACGCCGACCGGCTTTTCGAGGTCGACGATTTCCAGCACGTCTTCCAGCGTCAGCGATTCGAAGTACAGGCGGTCCGAGGTATCGTAGTCGGTCGACACGGTCTCCGGATTGCAGTTGACCATGATGGTCTCGTAGCCGTCGTCGCGCATGGCGAGGGCCGCGTGCACGCAGCAGTAGTCGAACTCGATGCCCTGGCCGATGCGGTTCGGACCGCCGCCCAGCACCATGATCTTCTTCTTGTCGGTCGGCGCCGCTTCGCATTCCTCGTCGTAGGTCGAGTACATGTAGGCGGTGCTGGTCGAAAATTCGGCGGCGCAGGTGTCGACGCGCTTGTACACCGGACGGATGCCCAGCGCGTGGCGGCGCTCGCGCACCGCGGCCTGCGTGGTGTGCATCAGGAAGGCCAGGCGGCGGTCCGAGAATCCCTTCTGCTTCAGCTTGTACAGCGTCGGCTTGTCCAGGTTGTCCAGCGTCTGGTGATCCAGCCACAGCTCGATGTCGACGATTTCCTTGATCTGGATGAGGAACCACGGATCGATCTTGGTCAGGCCGTGCACTTCTTCCAGCGTGAAGCCCTGGGCGAAGGCGTCGCCCACGTACCAGATGCGTTCCGGACCCGGCTCGCCCAGCTCTTCTTCGATAACTTCGCGGTCGCGCGTCTTTTCATTCAGGCCGTCGACGCCGACTTCGAGGCCGCGCAGCGCCTTCTGGAAGGATTCCTGGAAGGTGCGGCCCATCGCCATGACTTCACCGACGGACTTCATCTGGGTGGTCAGGTGCTTGTCGGCGGCCGGGAATTTTTCGAAGGCGAAGCGCGGGATCTTGACAACGACGTAGTCGATCGACGGCTCGAACGAGGCCGGGGTCGCGCCACCGGTGATCTCGTTGCGCAGCTCGTCCAGCGTGAAGCCGACCGCGAGCTTGGCCGCGACCTTGGCGATCGGGAAGCCGGTGGCTTTCGAGGCCAGCGCCGACGAACGCGAGACGCGCGGGTTCATTTCGATAACGATCATGCGGCCGTCCTGCGGATTGATCGCGAACTGCACGTTCGAGCCGCCGGTGTCGACGCCGATCTCGCGCAGCACCGCGATCGAGGCGTTGCGCATGATCTGGTATTCCTTGTCGGTCAGCGTCTGCGCCGGCGCGACCGTGATCGAGTCGCCGGTGTGCACGCCCATCGGGTCCAGGTTTTCGATCGAGCAGATGATGATGCAGTTGTCCGCCTTGTCGCGCACCACTTCCATCTCGTACTCTTTCCAGCCCAGCAGCGATTCCTCGATCAGCAGTTCCGAGGTCGGCGAGGCTTCCAGGCCGCGCTTGCAGATCGCTTCGAATTCCTCTTCGTTGTAGGCGATGCCGCCGCCCGAACCACCCATCGTGAACGACGGACGGATGATGACCGGGAAGCCCAGCTCGCGCTGCACCGCACGCGATTCGTCCATGGTGTGCGCCACGCCCGAACGTGCCGAGCCGAGGCCGATCTTGGTCATCGCGTCCTTGAACTTCGAGCGGTCCTCGGCCTTGTCGATGGCTTCCGGCGAAGCGCCGATCAGTTCGACCTTGTACTTGTCCAGCACGCCGTGGCGGTGCAGGTCGAGCGCGCAGTTCAGCGCGGTCTGGCCGCCCATGGTCGGCAGGATCGCGTCCGGACGCTCCTTGGCGATGATGCGCTCGACCACCTTCCAGGTAATCGGCTCGATATAGGTGACGTCGGCCGTTTCCGGGTCGGTCATGATGGTCGCCGGGTTCGAATTGACCAGGATGACCTTGTAACCCTCTTCGCGCAGGGCCTTGCAGGCCTGGGCGCCCGAATAATCGAATTCCACTGCCTGGCCGATCACGATCGGACCCGCGCCGATGATCAGGATGCTTTTGATATCACTACGTTTTGGCATTTATTTTTCTCCGCGGGCGGCAGTCATGTTACTGATGAAACGGTCGAACAGGTAGGCGACGTCGGTCGGTCCCGGCGAGGCTTCCGGGTGGCCCTGGAAGCAGAACGCCGGCTTGTCGGTACGCTCGAAGCCTTGCAGCGAGCCGTCGAACAAGGACACGTGGGTCACGCGGCAGTTGGCCGGCAGGGTTTCCGGGTCGACCGCGAAACCGTGGTTCTGCGACGTGATCAGGACCTTCTTGCTGTCCAGGTCCTGCACCGGGTGGTTGGCGCCGTGGTGGCCGAACTTCATCTTGACGGTCTTCGCACCCGAGGCCAGCGCCATGATCTGGTGGCCGAGGCAGATGCCGAAGGTCGGGATGCCGGTCTCTATGACGTCGCGGGTGGCTTCGATCGCGTAGTCGCAGGCTGCCGGATCGCCGGGGCCGTTGGCCAGGAAGATACCGTCCGGGTTCAGCGCCAGCGCATCCTTGGCGGTGGCCTGGGCCGGCAGCACCGTCACCTTGCAGCCGCGCTCGGCCAGCATGCGCAGGATGTTGCGCTTGACGCCGTAGTCGAAGGCGACCACGTGGAATTGCGGATTGTCCTGCTTGCCGAAGCCTTCGCCCAGCTTCCACTCGGTTTCGTTGAAGGAGTACGGTTCCTTCACAGACACGACCTTGGCCAGGTCCATGCCGTTCAGGCCCGGGAACGAGCGTGCCAGGTCGAGCGCCTGTGCTTCCGATGGTTCGTTACCCTGCGTGCCGGTCAGGATGGCGCCGTTCTGGGCGCCCTTCTCGCGCAGGATGCGGGTCAGCTTGCGCGTGTCGATGCCGGCGATGGCAACCGTGCCTTCGGCCTTCAGGTAGTCCGACAGCGATTGGTTCGAGCGGAAGTTCGATGCCAGCAGCGGCAGGTCGCGGATGATCAGGCCGGCGGCGTGCACCTTGGACGCTTCGACGTCGGCCGGGTTCACGCCCTGGTTGCCGATGTGCGGATAGGTCAGCGTGACGATCTGGCGCGAGTAGCTGGGGTCGGTCAGGATTTCCTGGTAACCGGTGATGGCAGTATTGAAGACCACTTCACCGATGGTATGGCCGGCGGCGCCGATCGAATAACCTTTGAAGATGGTACCGTCGGCAAGGGCCAGGATGGCCGGAACGGCTGGGCCTGAAAAAAATGGCGGCAAGGGCAACTCCCGTTAAAGTTGCCGTAGCTGCGCCACGTCAGACTGGCCTGAAACCACTGGAATTGCACCGTGTTACAGGACGTTTGAAGAAGGAATGGGTGGGTCGTCGCTACGGCGAATAATGTGTGGATAAACTTCCGAATTATAACGCAAATCCACCCACCCGGCAATCGGGTGCGACCCACCCTTCCTCTTAATGCCTCTCGGAAATCGAGGTAGTGGCGTGCTTATAGCCCGAGTGCGGCGACGCCGGCCTTGGCGATCTGCGCATCCTCGGCCGACTTCACGCCCGACACGCCCACCGCGCCGACGGTGTGGCCATCGACCAGGATCGGCACGCCGCCTTCGAGCATGCCGCCCAGTTCCGGCGCGCGCAGGAAGGAAACGCGGCCGTTGTTGATCATGTCTTCGTAGATCTTCGATTCACGGCGGCCCAGCGCCGCGGTCTTGGCCTTTTCCGGCGCGATGTGGGCCGAGATCGGCGCCGCACCGTCGAGGCGCTGCAGGAACAACGGATGGCCGCCGTCGTCGCAGATCGCGATCACGACCTTCCAGCCATTGCTGAGCGCTTCCTGCTCGGCGGCGGCGGCGATCTTCTTGACGTCTTCCAGGGTCAGGACGGGTTTGCTTTGCATCTTGGTCTTCCTCTATCAATGAACAATTTGGGGTGAATCAACGTGCGGGGCTCATCTGCTTGGCCTTGAGCCGCGCCTTGATCTGGGGCATGACCGCGGCCGCTGCCTGTTCGCCGGCCAGCACCGCCAGGTTGCGGCCATTGAAGTCGGCGCTGCCCATGGTGCCCAGCGAGGGCGTGATGACGATGTCGGCATCCTTCAGCTCGAGCTGGTTGATGCGCTGGCCCATGATGGTGAAGGTCTGCATCAGCACGTCGACCGAGCTGGCCGTGGCCTGGGCCTCGGTGGCGCTCGAGATGTTGACGGCGATGATGAATTCGGCGCTCATCTCCTTGGCGAAGCGCACCGGCACCGGCGCCACCAGGCCGCCGTCGACGTAGGTGCGGCCGCCGATGCTGACCGGCTGGAACACGCTCGGCACGCTCGACGACGCACGCACCGCCATGCCGGTGTTGCCGCGCCTGAACAGGATCGGCTGGCCGGTCTTGAGGTCGGTGGCGACGGCGCCGAACGGGATCTTCAGCTTTTCGATCGGCTGGTTCCTGACCGTCTTGTTGACGTAGCTCTGCAGCGCCTCGCCTTTCAGCACGCCGGGGGCCTTGCTGAAGAACGGGATCGCCCAGTCGGAAATGCTGGCCTCGTCCATCTCCAGCGCCATCTTCTGCAGCTGGAAGCCGTTGTAGCCGGCCGCATACATCGCGCCGACCACCGAGCCGGCACTGGTGCCGACCACGATGTCCGGGACGATGCCTTGGGCTTCGAGGGCCTTGATCACGCCGATGTGGGCAAAGCCGCGCGCGGCGCCGCCGCCCAGGGCCAGGCCGATTTTTACGTGGCGCATCACCGGCTGGGATGCAGGGGCGACGACGACAGGGGTTGTGGGCTGGGTAGGAGTGGAGCCGCAGCCGGCCAGCAGTATCGCGGCGGCCATGGCGGAGAGCGTGGAGCGGCGGGTGAAGGTCATGCGGGAATGAGAAGCGGGTAAAAAACTGATTGTACCCGTTCTGGCTTAGGCTAACGTTATGCAAGCAGGACTTGGGCCCCTGCCTGCGCAGGGGCGACGGTTTTAGGGCAAACAGCAAGCGCTACCGCCACTTTCGGCCTGCACTCTAGGAACGTCGCCCCTGCGCAGGCAGGAGCCCAAGTTGCATGTACAGCCTTACAACTCAACCCGGCAAGGTCGTATTCGGCAAAGACACCGTGAACACACTCCCCTTCCCCGGCGTCGACCGGATCGACAGCTTGCCGCCATGCCTGAGCAGCACGTGCTTGACGATCGCCAGCCCCAGCCCCGTCCCCTGGGTCTCGCGCGAGCGGCTCTTGTCGACCCGGTAGAAGCGCTCGGTCAGGCGCGAGATGTGCTGCTCGTCGATGCCGATGCCGGTGTCGCACACCTCGAAGCGCAGGTCGTTCGGGCCGCGCTGCCAGGTCAGGCGGATGGTCCCGCCGGCGGGCGTGTAGCGCACCGCATTGCTGGCCAGGTTGCCGAAGGCGCTGCGCAACTCGTCGGGGCTGCCCATGATGTCGGGCCCGTCCACGTTCACCTCGACCAGGTGGCGCCCGCCGGACAGCGCGCGCGCATCGTTGGCGATGCCCTCGACCAGCCAGGCCACGTCGACCCGCTCGCGCTTGAGCGGATACTCGTCGGATTCCAGGCGCGACAGCGTCAGCATGTCCTCGATCAGGCGCTGCATGCGCTCGGCCTGTTCCGTCATCAGGGTCAGGTGGGCGGTGCGGGTGCGCTCGTCCAGGCCCGGATCGGCCATGGCGATTTCCAGGAAGCCGACGATCACGGTCAGTGGCGTGCGCAGCTCGTGCGAAGCGTTGGCGATGAAGTCGCGCCGCATCGCTTCGATGCGATCGGACTCGGTGGCGTCGTGGGTCACCAGGATCTGCCTCCGGTTTTCGAACGGGATGATCTGCACCACCAGCTTGCGGCCGCGCAGCGACAGCGTCAGCGGCTGTTCGTAGCGGCCCAGGATGATGTAGTCGATGAATTCCGGATGGCGCACCAGGTTGGTCACGCGGCGGCCCTTGTCCTTTTCCAGGGTCAGGCCAAGATGGCGCTCGGTGGCCGGGTTGCACCACTCCAGCAGCAGCACGTCGTCCATGATGGCCACGCCTTCGGGCAGCAACTGCATCGCCTGGCGGAAGCGCGCCAGCCATTCGGTCAGCTGGTCCTGGTTGCGTTCGTCGTCGCGCCGCAGCCTGTACAAACGCGCGAACACCTCGGTCCAGGCGCCCCAGCCGTCCGGCAGGCGGCTGCTGTGCGGGTGGTCCAGCCATTCGCCCAGCCTGAACAGGTAGGACAGCTGCACGACCAGCAGCACGATGGTGGTGGCCAGCGCCAGCGCCAGCCCGGCCACCGGACCGGCCATCCACCAGACCACGCCGGCGCCGGCCAGCAGCAGGGCCAGGCGCAGCGCGGCCGGCACCCAGAACAGCAGTTTCGGGTTCAAATCAGAGCTCTTTCTCGGTCAGCATGTAGCCGACGCTGCGCACGGTCTTGATCAGCTTTTCCGCCTCCTTCAAGCCCTTGCGCAGGCGCAGGACGTGGACGTCGACGGTGCGTTCCTCGACCGCCGAGGCATCGCCCCAGACTTTATCCAGCAGCTGGCTGCGCGAGAACACGCGCTCGCGGTGGGCCATCAGGAATTTCAGCAGGCGGTACTCGGCATTGCCCATTTCGAGCTGGCGCCCGTCCAGGCTGACGGTGCAGCTGCCCGGGTCGAGCGTGACCGGCCCGGCCGACAGTGGCGCCTCGGCCAGGTGCGGGCTCTTGCGGCGCAGCAGCGCCTTCGAGCGCGCCAGCAGTTCGCGCGGCGAGAACGGCTTGGTGACGTAGTCGTCGGCGCCGTTGTTCAGGCCCGCGATCTTGTCCTCTTCCATGCTCTTCGCGGTCAGCATGATCACCGGGATGTCCTGGAAGTCGCGGTCGGCGCGCAGGCGCGCCAGCAGGCGCAAGCCGCTCTGGTCGGGCAGCATCCAGTCGAGCAGCAGCAGGTCGGGCCGGCCCTGCACGATCGACTCCCAGGCCGCCGCCACGCTCGATGCGGTGCGCACTTCCCAGCCGGTCTCGCGCAGCGAATAGCTCACCAGCTCGACGATGGCCGGCTCATCCTCGACGATCAGGACACTCGTGTTGGACGCCATCGGTCAACCTTCTCCGCGTTCTGCCACCGGGGTGACTTTGCTATGCCGGATATCGCGCCCCTCGACCACGTAGATCACGTATTCGGCGATGTTCTTGGCGTGGTCGCCGATGCGCTCGATGGCCTTGGCCACCCACAGCGTGTCCAGCGCCGACGAGATCGTGCGCGGGTCTTCCATCATGAAGGTGATCATGTTGCGCAGGATGGTGCGGAATTCGAAGTCGATCTCGTCGTCCTGGGCGATGATCTGCAGCGCCGCCTTGCCGTCCAGGCGCGCGAACGCATCCAGCGCGTCGTGCAGCATGTCGGCGGTGGCACGCGAAATGGTGCGCACCACGTCGTAGTGGTTGAAGTTCACCATGCCGCGCTCGTGCAGGCTTTTCGCGGTGCGCGCGATCTTGGTCGCCTCGTCGCCGACGCGCTCCAGGTCGGTGATCACCTTGATGGTCGCCATCACGGTGCGCAGGTCGTTGGCGGTCGGCTGGCGGCGCACGATCAGGTGGCTGCAGGCGTCGTCCAACTGGACTTCGAGCTGGTTCACCGCATGGTCGTCGGCAATCACCTTGTCGGCCAGCTCATGGTTGTCGACGCGGAAGCAGTTCAGGGCTTCGTCGAACTGGGTTTCCACCATCCCGCCCATCAGCAGTACCTTGGAGCGGATGCCTTCGAGTTCGTGGTCGTACTGCTTGGAAGAGTGATCGCCTACCATTTTGATAATTCCTGTTCTCTATAGTTATCTTACCGCACCAGAGCCTTGTTTTTTATTTTTAACCGCTCTGTGTTAGCTCTTCGAGGGGCTTTGCAACCGTAGCGAGCAGGCTGCACGGGTGGCCGAGAAGCGCAGCCGTACATCCGGTACGGCGAGCATCGCAGGCCGGCCCTGTGGCCGCGCAGTAGGTTGCAAAGTCCCTCACCCAAAACGGCCGGTGATGTAGTCTTGGGTTTCTTTGCGGGCCGGGTTCATGAACAGCTGGTCCGTCTCGCCGAACTCGACCAGTTCGCCCAGGTACATGTAGGCGGTGTAGTCCGAGCAGCGCGCCGCCTGCTGCATGTTGTGGGTCACGATGGCGATCGTGTAGTCGCCCTTCAGCTCGCTGATCAGTTCCTCGATCTTGGCGGTCGAGATCGGGTCCAGCGCCGACGTCGGCTCATCCAGCAGCAGCACGTCCGGCTTGACGGCGACGCCGCGCGCGATGCACAGGCGCTGCTGCTGGCCGCCCGACAGCGACAGGCCGCTCTTGTTCAGCTTATCCTTGACCTCGCCCCACAGCGCGGCCTTCTTCAGCGCCCACTCGACACGCTCGTCCATCTCGCCCTTCGACAGGTTCTCGTACAGGCGCACGCCGAAGGCGATGTTGTCGTACACCGACATCGGGAACGGCGTCGGCTTCTGGAACACCATGCCGACCTTGGCGCGCAGCATGTTCACGTCCACGCCCGGCTCCAGGATGTTGCGGCCGCGGTACATGATCGAGCCTTCCGCGCGCTGGCCCGGATACAGGTCGTACATGCGGTTCAGCGTACGCAGCAGGGTCGACTTGCCGCAGCCGGACGGGCCGATGAAGGCCGTCACCTGCTTGTCGTGGATGTCGAGGCTGACGTTCTTCAGGCTCTTGGTCTTGCCATAGTAAAAGTCCAGGCCCGAGATCTCGATGGTCTTGGTCTTCGGCTGCTTGGCGGCACCGGCGTTCTGCGTCGTGGTCGACATGGGCTGGGTCATCATCATGGTGGTCATTATTGCGGAGTCTTTTGGCGGAACGCGGTCCGCGACAGGATATTCAGGAGCAGCACGCTGAGCGTTACCAGCAGCGCCGCACCCCAGGCGATCGACTGCCAGTCGTCGTACGGGCTCATGGCGAAGCGGTAGATCACCACCGGCAGGTTGGCCATCGGCTGGTTCAGGTCGGCCGTGAAGAACTGGTTGTTGAGGGCGGTGAACAGCAGCGGCGCGGTTTCGCCGGCGATGCGGGCCACCGCCAGCAGCACGCCGGTCACGACGCCGGCTTTCACGGCGCGCAGGCGCACCATCAGAGCCACCTTCCAGCGCGGCGCGCCGAGGGCGAAGGCGGCTTCGAGCAGGCTGTTCGGCACCAGGTGCAGCATGTTGTCGGTGGTGCGCACGACCACCGGAATCGCGATCAGGGACAGCGCGATGGTGCCGGCATAGCCCGAGAAGTGCTGGACGTTGGCCACGTACAGCGCGTACACGAACAGGCCGATCACGATCGACGGCGCCGACAGCATGATGTCGGTGACGAAGCGGGTGACGGCGGCGAACTTGCTGTTCTGGCCATACTCGGCCAGGTAGATGCCGGCCAGGATGCCGACCGGGGTCGACACCAGGGTCGAGAGTCCCACCATGATCAGGCTGCCGAAGATGGCGTTGCGGATGCCGCCTTCGCTGCCCGGCGCCGGCGTGTCCAGCGTGAACAGCGTGTGCGACAGCGCGCCGAAGCCGTGCACCAGCAGGGTGAACAGGATCCAGGCGAGGAAGCCGAGGCCGATGGCCATGGCCAGCACCGACAGCGCGATGCCGACGCGGTGGCCGAGCAGGCGGCGGCGGTAGACCGGGTTAGTGGATTTCGACAACGAGTTGGACAATGAGGTTTGCATTATTTTGCGCCTTCCTTGCGGGACATACCCAGCAGCATCAGCTTGGCGGCCGACAGCACGATGAAGGTGATCGCGAACAGGATCAGGCCCAGCGCCATCAGCGACGAGACGTGCAGCGGCGAGCTGGCTTCGGCGAATTCGTTGGCCAGGGTCGAGGAAATCGAGTTGCCCGCGGCGAACAGCGACCACGACAGTTCATTGGCATTGCCGATCACGAAGGTGACGGCCATGGTCTCGCCCAGCGCGCGGCCCAGGCCCAGCATGACGCCGCCGACCACGCCGGTGCGGGTGTAAGGCAGCACGACCTTGCGCACGACTTCCCACTTGGTGCAGCCGAGGCCGTATGCGGATTCCTTCAGCACGGCAGGCACGATCTCGAACACGTCGCGCATCACCGAGGAGATGAAGGGAATGATCATCACGGCCAGGATCAGGCCGGCGGTCAGGATGCCGAGGCCCATGGTCGGACCCTGGAACAGCGGGCCGATGACGGGCAGCACGCCCAGCGTCTTTTTCAGCAGCGGCTGCACGTGGTCGCCGAAGATCGGCGCGAACACGAACAGGCCCCACATGCCGTAGATGATCGACGGGATGCCGGCCAGCAGCTCGACCGCGGTGCCGAGCGGGCGGCGCAGCCAGCTCGGGCAAATTTCAGTCAGGAACAGCGCGATGCCGAAGCTGATCGGGAAGGCGACGGCCAGCGCGATCAGCGAGGTCACCAGGGTACCGGTGATGGCGATCAGGGCGCCGAACTTGTCGTTGATCGGGTCCCACTCGTTGGTGGTGATGAAGCCGGCGCCGAATTCACGGAAGGCCGGTGCGGCGCCGATCGCCAGCGAGACGATGATGCCGATCAGCACCAGCAACACGAAAGCCGCGAACAGCAGCGTGACCTTGTGGAAGATGAAATCCTGGATGCGCTGCACGCGCATGGTGTTGCGCAGCGCGGCGTGGCGGGCTTCTTCCTGCAACGCGGCCTGGGCGGCCGGGTCGGCGGTGATCGCGGATTGAGAATTCATTTGTTTGTTCAATTGATACTTAGCGTTAGCGTTTGACTCTGTGTCAGCGCCTGAACCTTGTCGTCACAGGCATTGCCTACGACGACTCCCTGCGCAGGCAGGGACCCAATTTGCACGCAGTACGGCAGCGCGTAAGACTTGGGTCCCTGCCTGCGCAGGGACGACGTTGTGTTGCTGTACGTTTATTACCAAACCGCCTTACCCGAAGCATCCTTCATGTTCGCCTTCCAGGCATCCTGCACCAGCTTGACGACGGCGTCAGGCATCGGCACGTAATCCAGCTCGGTCGCGGCGGCGTCGCCGTTCTTGAAGGCGTAGTCGAAGAACTTCAGGACTTCCTTGCCCTTGGCCGCGTCAAGCTGCTGCTTGTGCACCAGGATGTAGGACACGCCGGTGATCGGCCAGGCGGCCTTGCCGGCCTGGTCGGTCAGCACCACGGCCATGCCTGGCGACTTGGTCCACTCGGCATTGGCGGCGGCGGCTTTGAAGGCGTCGTCGTCCGGCTGCAGGAAGACGCCGTCGCGGTTCTTCAGCTGGGTGTGCGACATCTTGTTCTTCTTGGCGTAGGCCCACTCGACGTAGCCGATCGAACCCTTGATGCGCTGGACGTTGGCGGCGACGCCGTCGTTGCCCTTGCCGCCCACGCCGGTCGCCCATTTCACGGCGGTACCGGCGCCGATCTTGGTCTTGAAGTCGGGATTGGTCTTCGACAGGTAGTCGGTGAACAGGAAGGAGGTGCCCGAGCTGTCGGCGCGGTGCACGACGGTGATGTCTTCGGCCGGCAGCTTGACGCCCGGGTTCAGGGCGGCGATCGCCTGGTCATTCCACTTGGTGATCTTGCCGAGGTAGATGTCGGCGACGACCGGACCGGTCAGCTTCAGCTGGCCCGGGGCGATGCCGTCCAGGTTGACGACGGTCACCACGCCACCCATGATGGCCGGGAACTGGAACAGGCCGGACTGGTTCAGCTCATCGGCCGCCAGCGGCATGTCAGACGCGCCGAAGTCGACGGTCTTGGCCTTGATCTGCTTGATGCCCGCACCCGAACCGACCGACTGGTAGTTCAGGCCGTTGCCGCTCGCCTTCTTGTACATCTCGGCCCACTTGGCGTAGATCGGGTACGGGAAGGTGGCGCCGGCACCGGTAATGTCGGCGGCCAGGGTCGCGGTGCTCGCGAAGGTGGCCGAGGTGCCGATGATGATGGTTGCCAGCAGTTGCTTCATGCGCATATCAGGTCCTTAGTTTTAGTGGGTGACACGGTTGATGCTGCGCAGTATAGTGGGCGAATATGACGCCTTTATGACATGCTGGAAGTGACTTCATGACACCCTTCCCGCATACCCCGAGAGGGTGAAATGGAATGTCACATAAGATCTTGCGAAGTGTCATATTCCTGCCATAAACGCCCTGCTTCCCTCTGTGGCAGCCTCGGCCAGGAGGCAAACATGAGAGCAAAAAAGCCAGGGAAAAAGCGCCTTGTAAATACGGCGTGGTCTGCTACCTTGAGGGTGTCAACCGTCACAAAGGAGGCATCGCTTAACGGCGTTTGAAGTCCATGATTGGAAGCTTGATTGTCACTGGGGTGTTGGGAGGCATCGCAGCCCTCGTCCTCTTCGAAGCGATCGTAGAGGCACGCGGGAGTTCAGCAAAACTGCATGACCGTTATCACGAGTAAGGTTTGACTTTGCATGGAGCGAAAAAAAGCGGCGAGGCCCGAGGGCGCTCGCCGCTTTTCGTCTGCGTGTTCCTTATGACCGCGCCCCGGCTACTTCAAAAAGCGCGCCAGTTCGGTCATCGTGTTCAGGTCGAGGTGCAGGAACTGGAAGCCGACCTTGTACTCGTCGCCGCTGAGGATGCTGTACATGACCTTGGTGCGGACCCGGAGCGGTACCGTCCTGCCCTCGACCATGAGGTCGAAGCCGAGCTGGCCGAGCTGGCCGGCCTGCATCGGCCGCCCCACCGTCACGCTGATGCCCTGGGCACCGAGGTCGGTCGTGCGCCCGAGCAGCGGCGGCTGCCCATCCATCACCACCAGCGCCTTGACCTTGAAGATCTTGCGCGCCGACTGTCTTTGATCCGTCACGAAATTACCTTGCTATGCTGACATACAGGGCTGGCATTATAGATTAAATGCCATAAAGCATGTCTTTACAATGCAGCCTGACTTGCCGTTGGAGCGTCCGACGAAGCCGGCAGGGCAAGACGCAGCGTCGAAGACAGTACGCCAGTACGGCGGGACGCTGCAACGCCGCCATGGCGGCTTTGTCGGACGCTTAGTCCAGTTCCCGCAGTTTGCTGAATGCTTCGTCGATACGCTCGACCGCGACGATGGTCATGCCCTCGATCGGCTGCTTGGGCGCATTCGATTTCGGGATCACCGCCACCGAAAAGCCCAGCTTGGCCGCTTCGCGCAGGCGCTCCTGGCCGCGCGGCGCCGGGCGGATCTCGCCGGCCAGGCCGACTTCGCCGAACACCACCAGCCCGCGCGGCAGCGGCTTGTTGCGCATCGATGAGTTAATCGCCAGCAAGACCGCAAGGTCGGCCGCCGGCTCCGTGATCTTTACCCCGCCGACCGCATTGATGAACACGTCCTGGTCGAAGGCGGCGATGCCGGCGTGGCGGTGCAGCACCGCCAGCAGCATCGCCAGGCGGTTCTGCTCCAGGCCGACCGACAGCCGGCGCGCATTCGGCAGGTGGCTGGCGTCGACCAGCGCCTGCACCTCGACCAGCAGCGGGCGCGTGCCTTCCTGGGTCACCATCACGCAGGAACCCGGCACCTGGCTGTCGTGCTGGGACAGGAACAGCGCCGACGGATTCGACACGCCTTTCAGCCCCTTTTCGGTCATCGCGAACACGCCCAGCTCGTTGACGGCGCCGAAACGGTTCTTGATCGCGCGCACCAGGCGGAAGCTGGACTGGGTGTCGCCCTCGAAGTACAGCACGGTGTCGACGATGTGCTCGAGCACGCGCGGACCGGCCAGCGCACCTTCCTTGGTGACGTGTCCGACCAGGATGATGGTGACGCCGGTCTGCTTGGCCACCCGCGTGAGCTGGGCCGCGCATTCGCGCACCTGCGAGACCGAGCCGGGCGCCGAGGTCAGCGCATCCGAATACAGGGTCTGGATCGAGTCGATCACCGCCACTTCGGGTTTCAGGTCGGCCAGGGTACCGAGGATCTTCTCCAGCTGGATCTCGGCCTGGAGCTTCAGGTCCTTGGCTTCGACCTGCAGGCGGCGCGCGCGCAGCGCGATCTGGGCGCCGGATTCCTCGCCCGAGACGTACAGGGTATTGCGGGTCGCGGCCAGGTTGGCCAGCGCCTGCAGCAGCAGCGTCGACTTGCCGATGCCGGGGTCGCCGCCGATCAGCACGACGCCGCCGGCAACCAGGCCGCCGCCCAGCACGCGGTCGAATTCCTCGATGCCGGTGCCGAAGCGCGGCACATCGATCGCCTCGATGTCCGCGAGCGACAGCACCGGCGCGGTCTGGGCCAGGCTCTTGTGCATGCCCGGCGTCTGCGACATGCGGTTCAGGCCGGCGGTCTCGACCTGTTCGGTCATCGTGTTCCAGGCCTTGCATTCCGGGCACTGGCCGCTCCAGCGGGTGGCGACGGCGCCGCATTCGCTGCAGACGAAACTGGTACGTGGTTTTGCCATTCTCTCGTGTTCGTGTGTATATATATTAGTGAGCGGTACTCAGTCAGTACCCACGCGGCCTTCGGCCACGCGCACGCGCGGCGCCAGGGCGCACATCAATTCGTAGCCGATCGTGCCGGCGGCCTGCGCCACTTCGTCTACGGCCAAGCCATCGCCCCACAGCGTGACCTTGCTGCCGACCCGGGCATTGCGGATCGGCGTCAGGTCGACGGTCATCATGTCCATCGACACGCGGCCGACCAGCGAAGTTTGCACGCCGTCGACCAGCACCGGGGTGCCGTGTTCGGCGTGGCGCGGATAACCGTCCGCGTAGCCGCAGGCGACCACCCCCACCGTCATCGGACCGGGCGCCTGGAAGCGGCTGCCGTAGCCGACGCTGTCGCCGGTGTCGAGCTGCTGGATGCCGATGATCTCGGATTTCAGGGTCATGGTCGGCAGCAGGCCGAATTCCTTGGCCGGGCGCCCGCCCGGGGTGCCGCCGTACAGCATGATGCCGGGGCGCACCCAGTCGCTGTGCAGTTCGCCGCCGGCGCCGAGCAGCGCCGCCTGGTGCAGCACGCCGCCGGAATTCGACAGGCTGCGCTCGCCCGCCAGGCCGTCGGCGCCTTGATGGAAACGGCGCACCTGCTCGGCGATCGACAGGCGCGGATGCTCGAGCTCGTCGGAATTGGCGAAATGGGTCATCAGGGTGATGCTACGGATGTCGCGGATCGCGCGCAGGCGGGCGTAGGCGGCACGGAACTCGTCGGGCCGGAAGCCGAGGCGGTTCATGCCGGTATTCATTTTCAGGTGCACGTCGATCGGGCGGTACAGGCTGGTGTATTCCAGCATCTTGACCTGCTCGATGCAGTGCACCGTGCTGTTGATGTTGTGCTCGGCCAGCAACGGGATATCGGCCGCATCGAAGATCCCTTCCAGCAGCAGGATCGGCTTGACCCAGCCCAGCTCGCGCAGGCGCAGCGCGTTCTCGGTCTCGATCAGGGCCAGGCCGTCGGCCTGGGCGAAACCGCGCATGCCGCGCTCCAGGCCGTGCCCGTAGGCATTGGCCTTGACCACCGCCCAGATGCGGGCGCTGGGCGCACAGGTACGCGCGCGGTCCAGGTTGCGCTGCATGGCGTCGAGATGAATGATGGCGTGGAGGGGACGTGGCATGGGATACAGATGGGGTCAGAAACCGCAAAATAAAAGGACGATGCGTGCCGAATTCTACTCCTGACACTGGCAACCCCGCTTGTCGATTTCTTGGGCGCGGCGGCCTTTCATGGTATAAAGCAACCCACTCTTTGTCTTTGGAACGGTTTGAATGAAACGTGGTTTTTTCACCATCATGGCGGCGCAGTTTTTCTCGTCGCTGGCAGACTCCGCGCTGATCATCGTCGCGATCGGTCTGCTGACGGCGATGAAAGCCCCGCCTTCGCTGACGCCGCTGCTGAAGCTTTCGTTCGTGCTGTTCTACGTGCTGCTGGCGCCCTTCGTCGGCGCCTTCGCCGATGCCTGGCTCAAGGGCCGGGTCATGTTCATCGCCAATTTCATCAAGGTGCTGGGCTGCTCGCTGATTTTCTTCGGCGTGCATCCGCTGATCGTGTGCGCCGTGGTCGGTTTCGGCGCCGCCGTGTATTCGCCGGCCAAGTACGGCATCCTGACCGAACTGCTGCCGCCCGAGAAACTGGTGGTCGCGAATGCCTGGGTCGAAGGCTTGACGGTGCTGTCGATCATCCTCGGCACCGTGATGGGCGGCGCCCTGGTCAGCCAGGCCGGCATCAGCTGGCTGCTAGGCCTCGGCGCGCCGTTGCTGGACACGCCGGGCAACGCCCAGTTGTCGGTGCTGATCGCCGTCTATGCAGTGGCCGCCGTCTTCAACCTGCGCATTCCGGACACCGGCGCCCGCTACGAGCACCAGGAACGCAACCCGGTACAGCTGATCGCCGATTTCGCCAACTGCTCGGCCACGCTGTGGAAGGACAAGCTGGGCCAGGTCTCGCTGGCAATGACCACCCTGTTCTGGGGCGCCGGCGCGACGCTGCAATTGATCGTGCTGAAATGGGCCGAGCGTTCGCTGCACATGCCGCTCGACAAGGCCACGACCCTGATCGGCGTGGTCGCGATCGGCGTCTCGGTGGGCGCGGCGATGGCGGCCAAGATGATTCCGCTGAAGAAAGCGTTGACCGTGATCCCGCTCGGCATCGCCATGGGCTTCGTGGTCACCATCATGACGCTGGTGCATGCGACCGCGATCGCGGTGCCGCTGCTCCTGCTGATCGGCCTGCTGTCCGGCTTTTTCCTGGTGCCGATGAACGCGCTGCTGCAGCACCGCGGCTACGTACTGATGAGCGCCGGCCATTCGATCGCGGTACAGAACTTCAACGAAAACCTGTCGATCCTGACCATGTCGGCGCTGTATGCGGTGATGATCACGCTGAATCTCGACCTGAACATCATCATCGTCCTGTTCGGCCTGTTCCTGGCCGGCATCAGCTGGCTGGTCCTGCGCCGCCACCACCATAATCAGCGCGAACACGACTCGCTGCGCCTGATCGGCGAACACAAGCACTAATCAAAGAGCGCCTGACAAAGCCTTCAGCGCAACCCAATTCGGGGTCAGAGCAGAATTGCCCGAATTCTGCTCTGACCCCGAATTGTTTTTGCTTAGGGGTGCAGGCGGGCGTCGGCGCGCTCGCGCCAATCGTCGGGAACGATGAAGCCGCGGTCGACTTCGACGATGCCGTCCTGCCCTTCGCGCACCAGCGCGACCAGCACCGGGGTGTCGTAGTGCGCGAAATGGTCGGCCAGTTCGGCCTGCAGCTGGCTGCGATCCAGCATCCAGGTGGCCGACAGGGCGCGAAACGGCGCCAGCCATTGCAGGCGCGGCAGGATCAGGAAGCGTTCGCTGTCGAGCATGCCGATCTCGCTCGCCGCGCACCAGAAGCCGCGGCAGTGGCGCGCCGCGATCCCTTTCATCTCCATGTAGGCGCCCGCGGGGTAGAACAGCCAGCCCTTGATCAGCGCGCGCGCCACTTTCACCGGACGCGGCAGGAGGGCTTGCGCGGCCGGATGCGATCCCAGCGTCAGCTGGCGGTCGAACACCTTGCGCATCTTGCGGCCCAGGCTGTCGGCCAGGTTGGGGCCGACGAAGGTGTCGAAGGCGGCAAGTTCGGCGGCATGCGGATTGCCTCCCTGGTCGCCCTGCAGCAGGTAGAACTTGGTCGCAAACTCGATATGCTCGACCCCGTCCGGCCCGGCATCGAGCAGGAAGTCGAATTCGCCGACGGTGTCGTTGCGGCTGGCGCGCACCTGCAGGCCATGCGCCACCAGCCGGCCCTGCTCGGCGAAATAGAAGGCCATCAGCTTTTCGGCATACAGGCCGAGCCGCGTGATCATTCTGGTGCCGAGGGCGGCGTCGAGCCGCGCCGGATCGGCGTCCAGCGCCGCCAGCCAGGCTGCCGTCTCCGGCGTCACCGGCCCGAGCGTGGCGATGCGCCCTTCCCAGTGCGGATCGTGGACGTCGAGCAGGTCGGGAGCATCCAGCAGCCAGGCCAGCGCCCGCACCCGGGCGCGCCGCAGGTGACCCCAGCGGCGCTCGAAACAGGCCTGGTAATTATCAGCCGGGGTGTCCACCGGACGCTCCGCCGGCAGCCCTGGCCCGGCACAGGTCGGCCCAGGCCTGGGCCTTGTCGGTGCCGCGCCGCAGCAGCTCGCCCGGATGCAGGCTGGCGACCAGCTTGACCTCGCCCGGCACCGCGTCCAGCGCATGGACCTGTCCGCGCACCCCGGCCAGCGGCGTCGCCAGCGGCCTTCCGAGCAGGGTGTTGGCGGCGATCTGCCCCAGCGTCATCACGGTGCCGGCCCCGGTCAGGGCCAGTTCGCGCTCGAGATAAGGACGGCAGGCCGCCGCTTCATCGGCGCTTGGGGCGCGCTCGGCGCCGGTCGGGCTCAGCGGCCGGCACTTGATCAGGTTGGTGATGTAGACGTCCTGCTGGCGTGACATGCCGACGGCCTGCAGCATGTTGTCGAGCAGCTTGCCCGGATCGCCGGCCAGCGGCAAGCGTTCCTTTTCGTCGACGGCAGTGCTGGCACCGGCCGCCACCAGCCAGCGCGCCTGGCGCGCGCCGGTGCCGGTGACCGGCGGCCGGCCGTCGCGGCAGGCGCTGCAGCGGCGGCAGGTCGTGATCGCGATCCCCAGCTGGTCCCAGTCCATGGCCGCGATTTCCTCGGGCGTCGCATCAAGCGGCAGCGCGGCATCGTCCCAGGCGCTGTCGTCCGGCGCCAGCGCGGAAACCGTCTGTGCGACCGGCTGCAGCGGACGCGGGCCCGGCGGCAGATACGACGGCGCCGATGGCGCGGCCGGCGGCGCCGGCGGACGGGCTGCCTCGGCCGGCGCCGGCCGGGCCGGCGGCAGCGGCAGTACCGGTTCCGCGCCAGGTGCGGCTTGCGGCGGCCGCGCAGGCGGCGGCGCTGCCGCCGGGGCCGCATCGGCCCAGGCCTGTTCGGGTGCCGGCGCAGGCGCCGGCGGCGTTACAACCGGCGGCAGTCCGGCCGCAGGCGGACGCGCGGCGGGCGCGCCATCCGCATGCACGGCGGGCGCCTCCTCCACCAGCACGTCGCCCTCGTCGAGCTGCACCGCCGCGGCCTGCACCGGCGGCGCGGCACGCAGGCGCCACAACGGCCCCAGCCCCATCTCGGCCAGGAACACGGTATCGCGTTCGCTGAATCCGTTCATAACATATACCTCATCACGATCGCATCCTCGCGCCGGCCTTCGTGCGCGGGATAATAGCCTTTGCGCCGCCCGATCTCGGCGAACCCGTAGCGCTGGTAGACCTGCAGCGCGCGCGCGTTGGACGGCCGCACCTCGAGCAGGATCGATGCCATGCGCAGGCCGCGGGCACGCGCCACGATGCGGTCCAGCAGGTAGCGTCCAAGGCCGGTGCCGTGGCGCGGGCCGGCCACCGCCACGTCCAGCAGGTGGGCTTCGTCGAGCGCGTACATGAGCAGGAAATAACCGGCCAGCTCACCGGCAGCTTCATCGTCCGGGCCGCGCAGCACCCAGGCATCGTAGCCGCTGGCCAGCGAATCGACGAAATTGCCGCGGCTCCACGGATGCGGGAACACGCTGCATTCGAGCGCAACCACGGCATCGACGTCGTCCATCACCATCGGCCGCAATGCCAGGTGGACGGCGTCGCCCCCTGGCCGGACCATCGCGTCCTGCGCCGCCATGGTCAAGCACCCGTCCCGGCCGCAGCAGCAGGTGCGGCAGCACTGGCAGCCGCACCCGCGGCGGCATTGATCGCCTGGCGCTCGGCACTGGTATAGGCCACCTTGTTGCGCAGGTAGAGCGGCTGCGCCGCGTCGGCCGCCACCGCCTCGCCGCGCGCCAGCGCCGGGGCGCCCAGCACCGCCAGTTCGCGCGCATGCGGGAGGATATCCGCTTGAACCCCGGCGGCGAAGTCCTTGCCGGCAAACGCTTCCGGATAGGCGGCGAAGCCGTTGCCGCAGGCGGCCAGGCCGGCGGCCGGCTGCGGCGCCACCGCGCCGGGCGCGCACAGCGCCGGCGCGCACACCGTGGTCCAGGCGCCGTCAAGATAGCGGTACTGCGCCCAATAGACTTCGTTCATGCGCGCATCGAGCACCGCGAGCACCTCACTGGCGGAGGTAGCCGCGCGGCAGGCTTCGGCCATCGCTTCCAGCGTGACCAGCGGCAGTACCGGCAGGCCGGCCCCGAAGGCCAGGCCCTGGGCCACGCCGCAGGCGGTGCGCACGCCGGTGAATGAGCCGGGACCGGCGCCGAACGCGATCGCGTCGCAGTCGGCCAGCCTGATGCCGGCTTCGCGCAGCAGGTCCTGCACCATCGGCAGGACGGATTGCGAGTGGGTGCGCACGCCGGAGGATTCGCGTGCCAGTACGGTGCCGTCTCTGTTCAATAACGCGCAGGAGGCCAGTTCGGACGAGGTTTCGATTGCAAGGATGATAGCCATCCCGTATTTTAACCCGCCGGCGGGGCCGGCAAAAGAACGCGGCTGACCGCGGCGCCGCGTCCGTTGTAAAATCCCGCCCATGCAAGCCCTCATCCTCGAGTCCGACAACCACGCCGAGGTCGGCGCCGCCCTCGCCGGCGGCGGCTGGACCGTCGCCTGCCTGTGCGCCGCCTGGTGTGGCACCTGCGCGTCCTACCGTGCCGCCTTCGACGGCCTGGCGGCGCGCCACCCGGACAAGACCTTCCTCTGGATCGACATCGAAGACCAGGCCGACGTGGTCGGCGACCTCGACGTCGAAAACTTCCCGACCCTGCTGCTGCAGCACGGCGATACGGTGGCTTTCTTCGGCACCGTGGTGCCGGATGCGCAGGTGGCCGAGCGCCTGATCGTCTCGCAGGCCGCGCTTGGCGACGACGAGCTGGCGCGCCTGGCCGGCTCCAGCGGCGAGCGGCGGACGTGGCAGGCCGATTGCAATCTGCGCATCCTGTTGGCGAACGCGCAAGAGTAGAGACGCCTCAGCCGGTGGCCAGGTGCCGGGTGTCGAGCGCGCCCGCCGCCCCCCACTGCGCCAGCAGCTGCCCCGCATCCAGCGGTTTGCTATATAAATACCCCTGCGCCCGGTTGCAGCCGTGCTGCAGCAGGAATGCCGCCTGCGCCGGGATTTCGACGCCTTCGGCCACCACTGCCAGGTTCATGCTCTTGCCGAGCTGGATGATGGCGATCGCGATCGCCTCGTCGTTCGGATCGCTGTCGGCGCCGCCGGTGATGTCGGCGATGAAGCTGCGGTCGATCTTCAGCGCCTGCACCGGCAGCTGCTTCAGGTAGGCCAGCGACGAATAGCCGGTGCCGAAATCGTCGATCGCCAGCTCGACGCCGATGGCGTGCAGGTCGTTGATGTATTGCAAGGCGTCGCCGGTATTCGTGATCACCGATTCGGTCACCTCGAGCTGCAGGCGCTGCGGCGCCAGGCCGGTATCGGCCAGCGCGCGGCGGACCAGCGGCGCCACGCTGCCGCGGTCGAACTGGCGCCCCGACAGGTTCACCGCCACCTTCGGCACGCGCAGGCCGGCCTGCTCCCAGAGTACCACCTGGCGGCAGGCTTGTTCCAGCACCCAGGCGCCCAGCTGGGCGATGAAGCCGGTGTCCTCGGCCAGCGGGATGAAGCGGACCGGCGGCACCTGTCCCAGCTCCGGACTGTTCCAGCGCACCAGCGCCTCGACCCCGATCAGGCGCCCGCTGCCGATCTCCACCTGCGGCTGGTAGGCCAGCCAGATCTCGTCCTTCTCGATCGCGCGCCGCAGCAGCGCTTCCATGCGCAGGCGCTCGACCCCCTCGCCGTCCATCGACGGCTCGTAGAAGCGGTAGCCGTTGCGTCCGCGCGCCTTGGCCTGGTACATGGCGACGTCCGCGTTCCGGATCAGCATGTTGGCATCGAGCGCATCCTGCGGGAACAGGCTGATGCCGACGCTGCCGGTGACGAACAGTTCGTAGCCGGACACCATCACCGGCCGCTCGAACAGCCGCATCAGCTTCTCGGCCACGGCGCGCGCGCCGCGTTCGCCATCGGCGTCCTCGAGCAGCACGATGAACTCGTCGCCGCCCAGGCGCGCCAGCGTGTCGCCCTCGCGCAGGCAGGCCGACAGCGCGCCCGCCACCTGCTTCAGCAGTTCGTCGCCGACGTGGTGGCCGAGGGTGTCGTTGACGTTCTTGAAGCGGTCCAGGTCGATGAACAGCACGGCCAGCTGGCGCCCCGCCCTCTGGCGGCCGACGGCGGCGCGTGCCAGCGCATGCTGCAGGCGGTCGTGGAACAGCAGGCGGTTGGGCAGGCCGGTCAGCGCATCGTGGTGGGCCAGGTGGTCGAGCTGGTCCTGCGATTCCTTGGCCTTGGTGATGTCCGAGAACACGCACACATAATGCAGCATCTGGTCGCGACCGGCACTGTCGCTGCGCACCGCCGACACGGTGACCCACTCGATATAGGTTTCGCCATTCTTGCGCATGCGCTGGACTTCGCCGCGCCAGAAACCGGTGTCGACAAGCTCGCGCCACACGGCCTCGTAGAACTCGGCGCCGTGGCCGCTGCCGCGCGTGAGGCTGGCGTGCCGGCCCACCGCTTCGGCCTCGCTGTAGCCGGTGATGCGGGTGTAGGCGGGGTTGGTGGCAACGATCATGCCATTCGCGTCGATCACCATCACGCCGTCGGCGATGTGCTCCAGCACCGTGGCCGACAGGCGCAGCTTTTCCTCGGCCTGGCGCCGCTCGCTGGCGTCTGCATACACCCAGATGCTGCCGGCATCCGGCCGTTCGGGATCAAGCACGCGGCCGCTGACCATGCCCCAGAACAGGCTGCCGTCGCGGCGCCGGAACTGCATTTCGGCGCTGTAGTCCTTGCCCGCCACCAGCAGCGGCGCGCTGGCCGCCAGTTCCTGCTCGTAGGACTCGACATTGGGGAACAGCGCCGCGACCGCATCGCCGACCAGCGCACCCTCGGGGTAGCCGAACAGTTCGTCGAAGCGGCGGTTGGCCGAGACGATGCGGCGCTCGCGCACGTGGGCCACGCCGAACACCACGTTGTCGAGCAGCGCGCCCTGCTCCGCCAGCAAGGCCTCGATCCGCATCTCGTTGTATTTGCGCTCGCTGATGTCGGAGATGATGCCATCGATCCAGTAGGCACCGTCGCCGTCGAGGTCGACCGGCTGGCCGCTTTCCATCACCCAGCGCTCGACGCCGCCGGCGTCGACGATGCGGTATTCGACTTCGTAGGAGCGCCCGGCCGCCAGCGCATCCTTGACCTGGCGCCGCCGCGCCCGCCTGTCTTCCGGGCTGACGATGTCGGACCAGCGCTCGCTGGCGGCGTCGATGAACATGGCGGCCGGGTAGCCGCAGATGTCGTCGATGGCGTCGCTGACGAAATCGATGGCGCCGTCCGGACGCGCGCGGAACACCGCGCCGGGAACCTGGGTCACGATGCTGCGGAAGCGCTTTTCGCGCCGGCCGATGTCCTCGAACAGCTCGCCGATTGCGATGCGCATGCGCTCGAGCTGGCGTCCGAGCCGGCCCAGTTCGTCGCGCGAAGCCAGCGCCAGCGGCGTGTCGAAGCGGCCGCGCGACAGGTTGTCGGAAAAGCCCATCAGCGTGCCCAGCGGCGCCACCAGGCGACGCTGGAGCAGCAGCACGAACAGCAGCAGCGACACCGCCATCTGGCCGGCCAGCACCATCGCATAGCGCCACTGCTTGGCGCGCAACTCCTGCTGGCTGTGGTTGTCATCCATCTCGACCGCCACCCGCCCGATCGCCTGGCCGCGCACCACGACTTCGCGCTCGCTGCGCAGCAACCGGCCGGCCGGCCTGACGGCCGCGTGGCGGTCGATGAAATCGGTGTCTCCCTGGGCGCGCACGCGCACGTGCACCACGGCCGGGTCGCGCATCAGCGAGTCGACCAGCGAGCGCGCCGCGTCGGCGTTCATGTTCCACAGCGGCTCCTGCATGCCCAGCGCCAGGATATCGGCATTGCGCTGCAGATCCTCCTGCAGGCCGCGGCGCGCCGCCTGCTGCTCCTGCACACCGAGCAGCACGTAGCCGCCGAGCGCAGCCGGTAGCGCCAGACCGCCGAGTGCCATCAGCAGCAAGGCGCCGTACAGCGAACGGCCATACAGGCGGCCCAGGCGGGCCAGCAACTGTATGGGAGCAATATTGGAGATGAAGGCCTTGACAGACATGGATTCCAAGCCGGCTACATGGGCGGCCGCACTGTGATGGCAGATCGATCGATAAGCAAAATCAGATTATGCACACACCGTTGCAATACGTCACTATTTTGTCACTGTGGTGCGCACATCTGTGTGGCGCACGCCTCGTCCAGGCTTGTTATGATGGAAAATCTTTTGGAGGAGTGGATGATGGAAATTTCGATGTACACGGCATCGGTGCCGGTATTCAGGCAGGTGCTGGGCAGCCTCGTGGCGATCCTGGAAAAGGCGGAAAACCACGCGGACGCGCGCAAGATCGATCACGACGCGCTGTTGCAGGCACGCCTGTTCCCGGACATGTTCCCGCTGGTGCGCCAGGTACAGCTGGCCACCGATTTCGCCAAGGGCGCGGCGGCGCGCCTGGCCGGCATCGAGGTGCCGCGCTTCGAGGACAGCGAACGCGATTTCGCCGGCCTGCAGGCGCGCCTGGAAAAGACCCTGGCCTTCCTCGACAGCGTGCCGCGCGAAGCGGTCGACGACGGTGCCGGGCGCGAGGTGACGGTCGGCACCGGCGCCAACCAGCGCCAGTTCCAGGGGCTGCCCTACCTGCTGCACTATGCCCTGCCCCAGTTCTACTTCCACGCCAGCACGGCCTATGCGATCCTGCGCCACAACGGCCTGGACATCGGCAAGCGCGACTTCATCGGCAACTTCTGATTCAGGCAATTCGGGGTCAGAGCAGATTTCGCGGCACATTCGGGGTCAGAGCACTTTGAAAAGAAATTGCCCGGAGCCTAAACGTTAGGCTGTCTACCTCTGGCTCGGTCGCGACATGCGTCCGCATCGTCTATAGGTCACGAGAAAATGAGTTGTGCTTGACCCTGAATCCGGCGCCGATTGTGCTCTGACCCCGAATTGGAGGTCTTTATAGATATGTTGAAGAGGAATTTGCCAAAAACCGGGCTCTAACCCCGGTTTGATGGGGATCAGGTATTGCGGCGCGGGTAGCCTTGGGCCAGGATGCGCTGCCAGACGAGCTCCTTCTGGTCGGCTGTCATCGCGACCCAGTGCGCGACTTCGATCACGGTGCGGCCGCAGCCGCGGCAGATCTCGTCGAAGGTGGTCGAGCAGACCGCGACACAAGGCGTGTCCGGCCGTTCCGGCTGCCGGGCGCAGGGGGGCAGTTCAGCGTGCGGGGCCGACATCGAGCTTGTCCCATCCTTCGTGGCCGAGTTTTTCCATGGTCTCGATATTCTTCTCGAAGATATCCTCGGCGTCGGGGATCGCTTCCACGGCGCGGTCGATGCTGTCCTCGCGCAGCAGCTGCAAGATCGGATACGGGGCGCGGTTGGTGTAGTTCGAGATGTCGTTGGGGTCGGTGTCGGCGAACTGGTAGTCCGGATGGAAATTGGCTACCTGCAGTTCACCGTCCAGGCTCATGTCTTCCACCGCCGCATCGGCCACATCCAGGAACTCGTTGAAATCCAGGAAATCGTTCAGCACGAACGGGTGGATCAGCAAGGTCGTGTCGATCTTTTCGGGATCGGCGTCGGCCAGGTCCTGCAGCTCGTTCATCAGGGTTTCGAGCAGCTCTTCCGGGGTGCGCGCGGGCGAGACCACGTAGCGCACCTGCTCCTTCACAACCACCGCCTTCGCGAACGGACACAGGTTCAGGCCGATGACGGCGCGTTCGAGCCAGCGCCGGGTAGCGCCAATGATGGCTTCATCATCAACGTTCATGTCGGCGTCGGGATTGGCAGTGCTCATGCTGATTACTTTCCAAAAATACAAAAAAATACGGTGTGCAGAGAGCGCATTGTACGCGGACTTTGCGTGCGCTCATAGAAGCGGTGGCGAGCACGGCTAACTTAGAAAGGGTAGACCAAGCCCATACGAACCAGCCCGGCGAGCGAACCCCGGTTACAAAAATATCAACTTAAATAGTTCTGACAAATGCAGTTTTATCAGAGAAATTTTTTGTACACCCCGGTGTATGCGCCAAATCTCCTATGAAATAAGGCGCATACCCCTGTTTAAAATTATCAAATCAAACATTTTTTTATCAAAAATAGTAGTCAATATTTTTTGTAACCGCGCCGACATATTTCTTGACTGACTTACGGACTGGTCCGTACACTCCGACTTCTCTCGTCAGTTCTGACGTTCCTGGACGCAACACTGGAAAGCCATGTACGAAACGACCCGCACTACGCAAGCCCTGGCCATCGCGCTTCTCTTCGCCCCTGTCCTCGGCCACGCCGCCGACAGCTCGCCGAGTTCGCTCGCCAACGGCAACAGCTCCACCCTGACTTCCGCAGCCGTGGCCAAGGCCGGCCTGCCGCAATCGCTGTCGGCGCTCAAGGGCGACGACTACAAGGACCCCGACCTGTGGGCCCGCATCCGCAGCGGCTACGCGATCCCCGACGTCGACAATACCCTGGTCGCCAAGCATACCCAGTGGTACGCCAGCCGTCCGGACTACCTGGCGCGCACCTCGGGCCGCGCCTCGCTCTACCTGTACCACGTGGTGCAGGAACTGGAAAAGCGCGGCATGCCGACCGAGCTGGCGCTGCTGCCGGTGATCGAATCCGCCTTCAACCCGCAGGCGCTGTCGACCGCCGATGCCGCCGGCATCTGGCAGTTCGTGCCGGGCACCGGACGCGACTTCAACCTGAAGCAGAACATGTTCAAGGACGAGCGTCGCGGCGTGCTGGCCTCGACCGATGCCGCCCTGACCTACCTGCAGCGCCTGTACACGATGTTCGGTGACTGGCAGCTGGCCCTGGCCGCCTATAACTGGGGTGAAGGCAATGTTCAGAAAGCGATCCAGAAAAACCGCGCACAGGGCAAGCCGACCGATTTCGAGAGCCTGGCCGAACTGATGCCGGCGGAAACGCGCAACTACGTGCCCAAGCTGCAGGCGGTCAAGAACATCATCGCCAACCCGGGCCAGTACGGCGTCAACCTGCCGGCCATCGACAACACGCCCTACTTCACCACCGTCGACAAGACCTCGGATATCGACCTGGCGGTCGCCGCCCAGCTGGCCGAGATGTCGGTCGATGAATTCAAGGCCCTGAATCCGCAGTTCAAGAAGCCGGTGATCACCGGCGAATCGACCAAGATCCTGCTGCCCAAGGAAAACGCCGAGAAGTTCCACGTCAACCTGGCGCAGTGGGGCCACGCGCTGTCGTCCTGGACCACGCACAAGATCACCTCGGCCAAGGAATCGATCGCCTCGCTGGCATCGAAGTTCGACACCACGCCGGAAGTGATCCGCCAGGCCAACAACATTCCGCCGCAGATGCGCCTGAAGGCCGGTTCGACCATCCTGGTGCCGAAAACCAGCGCCAGCACCGGCAGCGACATCGCCGAAAACATCCTCGACAACGCCCAGGTCGTGCTGGAAGCCGACCACGGCGACAGGGAGCGCAGGGGTGGCAAGCTGAGCGGCGTGCAGCGCATCAAGGCGACTGCGGCCCATGCCGTGGCCGAGATCAAGAACCGCGTCTCGGGCGGCAGTAAGGCCCGCGCCAGCGCCAACGGCCGCAAGCACCGCTGAGCCGCCACGCGCCCCCCTCCTGCCGGGTCAGCCCGGTCAATCAGGCTGCCAACCAGCCCGCCCGCCTTACGGCGTGCGGGCTGGTCTCACTTTTGCATACCCCGTGCACGAAAACCGAAAGTGATGTATAGTGTCGTTTGTGCGCTGCAAAACGCATGAGCGATTATGTCGCCGCGACAGTGTACCAAGTAACGACAGCAGTAAAAATCAGCAGCTTCGCAAGCCCCGGTATCCACCAGGATGCCCATTCAAAAAAGCCCTCCCGCCCTGTGTACCGCAAGGGGCCTGAATATGCCGCAGACAGTTGGCGCTTCAGGATTCCCGTAAAAGGTACCGTCCCGGCGCAAAGCTTTTGTGCCGAAATCTCTTTACGTTTTTGAGTCATTTCGTATTGTTGGCTCGCGTTGCTATTTTGCGTTCCGCAGATCGCGTGAACGCCCACAGTTCTACCGAAAGTACATCAAACAATGAGTTTTGAAGCATTAGGCTTACACACGTCCATCGTCAAAGCAGTCTCCGTCGCCGGCTACGAAAAGCCGACCCCGGTGCAGGAGCAGGCCGTGCCTGCAGGTATCGCAGGCCGTGACCTGCTGGTGTCGTCGCAGACCGGTTCCGGCAAGACCGCGGCATTCATGCTGCCGGCCCTGCATAAATTCGCCAGCGAAGACCCGGCACCGGCCGGCCGTACGCCGGCACAGGAAGCGCAGGCCGCCCGCGCCCGCGGCGAACGCGTGCGCTTCAAGGCAGCCCAGCCGAAGATGCTGGTGTTGACCCCGACCCGCGAACTGGCGCTGCAGGTCACCCAGGCAACCGAGCAATACACCGCCTTCATGCGCCGCATCCGCGCCGTTTCGATCCTGGGCGGCATGCCGTACCCGAAGCAGATGCAGCTGCTGGCCAAGAATCCCGAGATCCTGGTCGCGACCCCGGGCCGCCTGATCGACCATATGGAGTCGGGCAAGATCGACTTCTCGCAACTGGAAATCCTGGTGCTGGACGAAGCCGACCGCATGCTGGACATGGGCTTCATCGACGACATCGAGAAGATCGTCGCCGCCACGCCGGACACCCGCCAGACCATGCTGTTCTCGGCCACGCTGGATGGCGTCGTCGGCAACATGGCGCGCCGCATTACCAAGGATCCGCAAGTGATCCAGATCATGAGCGCGACAAACCGCCACGAGAACATCACGCAGAAGGTGCACTTCGTCGACGACCTGTCGCACAAGAACCGCCTGCTGGATCACCTGCTGCGTGACGAAACGATGGACCAGGCCGTGGTGTTCACCGCCACCAAGCGCGATGCCGACATGATCGCCGACCGCCTGAACATCGCCGGCTTCGCCGCCGCCGCCCTGCACGGCGACATGCACCAGGGTGCGCGCAATCGCACGCTGGACGGCATGCGCCGCGGCCAGGTGCGCGTGCTGGTGGCCACCGACGTCGCCGCCCGCGGCATCGACGTGCCGACCATCACCCACGTGGTGAACTACGACCTGCCGAAGTTCCCCGAGGACTACGTGCATCGTATCGGCCGTACCGGCCGTGCCGGCCGCAACGGCACCGCGGTCTCGCTGGTGAACCATGCCGAAGGCATGAACGTCAAGCGCATCGAGCGCTTCACCAAGCAGACCATCCCGGTCGACGTGGTCATCGGCTTCGAGCCGAAACGCGCGGCACCGGCACGCAGCGGCAACCGTCCGGGCTGGAAGCCGGGCGACGGCCGCAATGCCGGCAAGCCGGGCCAGCGCAGCTTCTCGAAGCCGAACGCCACCGGTTCGCGTGAAGGCGGCGGTTTCCGCAGCGAAGGCGGCCAGCGTCCGGCCCGCGAAGGCGGCTACCGCGGCAGCAATCCGCGTTCGGCCGACGGCGCACGCCGCGCGTTCGGCGATCGTTGATCCTTCATCGCTGAGTTGAATTGAAACGAGAAAGGCTGCTTCGGCAGCCTTTTTTTATTGCCTCCTGCTTGGCACTACAAGGCGCAACTGCGGAACCCGACAAAGATATCGTCGCGCTCCGGCGTGAAGAAATTGCGGAAATGCGCCGACCGCATGCGCGCCGGCGTGGCGAACGATGCCCCGCGGATCGCCTGCCGGCTGCCGAACCACGGCGCCGAGTACTCGCGGTAGCGGTCGGCCTCGAAGCCGGCATACGGCAGGAAAGGCGATGCCGTCCACTCCCACAGCGCGCCCCAGGTAAAACCCGGCTGGCGCGACACGGCCGCATATTCCCACTCCGCCTCGGTCGGCAGGCGCCGCCCGGCCCAGTTGCACCAGGCCTGGGCTTCGTGCAGGCTGACGTGGCGCAGCGGCGCCGCTGGGTCGAGCGCAACGCGGCGCCCGAAGCGCAGCAAATGCCAATCCTCGCCGTCGCGCGTCCAGTAGCGCGGCGCCGAGCGCTCCTGTCCCATCAGCCATGCGCGGCTCGCGTCGCTCCAGTACTGGGCGCGCTGGTAGCCGCCGTCGCGCATGAAGTCGAGCCAGGCGCCGTTCGTCACCAGGCCGGCGTCCAGCGCGAACGGGGCCACGCGCACCGTCGACGCGTCGCGCTCGTTGTCGAACACGAAGCCCTGCCCCTGCGCACCGCCGCGCAGGAAGCTGCCGCCGCTGAATACGATCTCGCCCGGCGCCACCGCGCGCGGCTGTGCCGGCGGCAGCGCCGGCGGCGGTGCCACACCCAGCGTCTGCAGCGTGTACAGCAAGGCTTCGCCATGCATGTCCTCGTGCGCCAGCGCCAGCCGGTAGGGGTACAGGGCGGCGTCGGTGTCCGGTTCGCGCGCGAGGCGGTCGAGGATGCGGTCCAGCACTTCGCGGCAATAGGTTTTCAGGGCGCCCGGCGGCGGCAGGTCGAGGGTCCAGCGCGTGCGATGCGGCACCAGGCTGGAATCGAACCAGTCGTCGCCGCGCGCCAGCAGCGAGTTCCCCTGCGCTTCGCCGGGGCTGCTGCCGGTCGCCTCGCGCAGGATGTACCACTCGGCGAACCAGGCCAGGTGGCCGAGCTCCCACAGCGGCGGATTGACGATGGGCAGGCGCGGCACCCGGGCCGGTTCGCCGAAGCCGGCGGCGTCCAGGGCGTCGTACAGTGCCAGCGTATAATGCCGCGCATCGCGCAGCATGGCCGCCAGTTGGCGCGGGCCGGCTGCGCGGAAGGATGCATGCAGTTCAGTCATCCCTGCATTGTAGACCCAAGCCGAAGAACCCATGCCACAGCCGCAGATTCTGATCGTCAGTCCCGCCTCCGCCCGCGAAAACAACGGCAACTGGCAGACCGCCAGCCGCTGGCAGCGCTTCCTGCGCGCCGGCTACCGGGTGCGCATCGCGACCAGCTGGCAGGACGGCGACGCGGTGCCGGACCTGCTGATCGCCCTGCACGCGCGCCGCTCGGCGCCGGCGCTGGCCGCGTTCCGGGCCGCGCATCCCCACAAGCCCGCGCTGCTGGTGCTGACCGGCACCGACCTGTACCGCGACATCCATGAAGACGACAGCGCCCGGGCCTCGCTCGGCCTGGCCGATGCGCTGGTGGTGCTGCAGCCGGACGGCCTGGCGCAACTGACGGCGCAGCAGCAGGCCAGGGCCCACGTGATCTACCAGTCGGCACCGCGCCTGCGGCCCTACCGCGGACGGCGCGAGCGTGCCGACATCGCCATGATCGGCCACCTGCGGCCGGAAAAGGATCCGCTGACTTTCATGGCGGCGGCGAGGCAGGTCGACGCACCCGCGGTGCGCCTGCTGCACATCGGCGCCGCCCTCGACCCCGGCCTGGCCGATGCCGCGCGCGCCACCGCAGCGGCCACGCCGCATTACCGCTGGCTCGGCGCCCTGCCCCACTTGCCGGCGCGGCGGCGCCTGCGGCGCTGCCATGCGATGGTCATCGCGTCGCGCATGGAAGGCGGCGCCAACGTCATCATCGAAGCCGTGACCAGCGGCGTGCCGGTGCTGGCCTCGCACGTGGGCGGCAACCTCGGCATGCTGGGCGAGGATTACGCCGGCTACTTCCCGGCCGGCGATGCGGGGGCGCTGGCGCGCCTGGTCGAGCGCAGCGTGCTGGATACGCGTTTCCAGGCACGCCTGCGCCGCCAGTGCGCCGCGCGCGCCCACTTGTTCGCCCCGGCGGCCGAGCGAGCGGCCGTCCTCGACTTGGTGGATAATCTCCTTCTTTTTCCGGAACCGACATGAGCGACCTCGACCAACCCATCAAACTGACCTCCTTCTCCCACGGCGGCGGCTGCGGCTGCAAGATCGCGCCCGGCGTGCTGTCCGAGATCCTCAAGAAGTCGAGCGGCTTCCCGGTGCCGAAGGAACTCATGGTCGGCATCGAGACCGCCGACGACGCCGCCGTCTACAAGCTCAACGACGAGCAGGCGCTGATCGCCACCACCGATTTCTTCATGCCGATCGTCGACGACCCCTACGATTTCGGCCGCATCGCCGCCACCAACGCCATCTCCGACGTGTACGCGATGGGCGGCACGCCGATCATGGCGCTCGCCCTGGTCGGCATGCCGATCAACAAGCTGCCGCTGGAGACCATCGGCAAGATCACCGAAGGCGGCGCGGCCGTGTGCCTCGAGGCCGGCATCCCGATCGCCGGTGGCCACACCATCGACTCGGTCGAGCCGATCTACGGGCTGGTGGTGATGGGACTGGTGCATCCGTCGAAGGTCAAGCGCAATGCCGACGCCCGCGCCGGCGACGTCCTGATCCTGGGCAAGCCGCTGGGCGTGGGCGTGCTGTCGGCCGCGCTGAAGAAGGACAAGCTGGATGCCGAGGGCTATGCCGCCATGATCGCCAATACCACCAAGCTCAACAAGCCAGGCAAGGCGCTGGCGCAGCTGGACGGCGTGCATGCACTGACCGACGTCACCGGCTTCGGCCTGCTCGGCCACCTGCTGGAACTGGCGCGCGGCGCCGGCTTGACGGCGGAACTCGAGATGGACCGCATCCCGCTGCTGCCGGGCGTCGAACAGCTGGCGCACGACGGTTACTTCACCGGCGCCTCGGGCCGCAACTGGGATGCCTACGGCCACGACGTCGAACTCGGCGCCGGCGTGGAGGAGACCGGGCGCATCCTCCTGAGCGACCCGCAAACCTCGGGCGGCCTGCTGGTCTCCTGCGATCCGGGCAGCGTCGACGAGGTGCTGGCGCTGTTCAAGCGCGACGGCTTCGAACACGCCGCCGTGATCGGCCGCATGGCCGAGGGTGCCGCGCGCGTGAAGGTCGCCTGAGATCAAGCGGCGGGACGTCCTGGCAGTTCCGCCACCATTTCCCCGCGTTCATCGATGCCGGTTTCCACAAAGCCGAAGCCGGCATAGAACTGCTTTGCCCGCGCATTATGCGGGTGATAGCAGATCGTGACGCGGCGCATGTCCGGTCGGGCGCGCAGTTCGCTCAGTACCAGCGCCATCGCACGGCGGCCGATGCCCTGCCCCTGGCGTGCGTGGTCGACCATGAAGCGGTAGATCGCGTAGTCGCCCGCTACGCCCTCGGCATCGCGGGCGTACAGCAGGAAACCGGCCGGCGCGCCGTCGCTGTAGATGGCGCGCGGGATGTAGTCCGGATAAAAACGCGACTGGGCGATCGAATAGGCATTGCTCGCCAACAGGTCGCGCTGGTGGTCGGGCAACTCCATGTCCATGACATCTTCGAAGTTGTCCTCGGTAATATCCTGCAGGGTGACGTCCAAGCCGGCTCCTCGCGAAAAAAGAGCATCTTAGCTTACACTGCGATCACACCACGAACAGCCCCGGATCGCGGTCCGGGTGGGTGGCGTCGGGATCGATGTCGAGCAGGATGCCGTCCTCGCCCGGAATGCGCATCGGCAGCATCTGGATCATGTCGTAGCGCTTCTGCTCGGCGTACTGGCGCGAGCCGGCAAAAGCGGTGGATTGCGACAGCCAGCTGCAGGCGGCGATGCCGCGCTCCATCAGGGCGCCGCAGCACAGGCCCGAACCGTACACCCCGACCCGGTACGAGGGCCGCCCCTCGTTCGCCACGTACAGCGCCGCGTGCACGCCGGTGAAGTAATTGCTGATCGCGCCATCGATGTCGGCTTGGGTCGGGTCATAGTCGACCGCGAAGTAGATCGCCGAGCCGAACGGCTGGCCGATCGCCTGGGTCGCCATCAGCCAGGCCGCGGCGCCGTCGGCCAGGCCCTGGGCGCGGGTGAAGAAGCCGGCCCGCGTGCCCGCCGTTTCCCACACCACCCCGATGCGCATGCCGGCCTGCGCCAGCGCCCTGGCCTCGCCCAGCGACAGATTCTTGCTTGCGTTGTGGCTGTAGTAGCGCAGCGCGAAATCGTAGCCCTGCCGCTTGAGCGCTTGCGCGTGGCGCGTCAATTCCAGCGTCGTGTCCAGGCCCTTGAGCGCCGCCATCGCTACCCCGCGCAGAAGATCAGCCACGATGCAGGTCGGCGTCGGCGGCGCACCCACCGTCGGCATGGGGGTCGGGCGGGGTGCCGCGCGGCGCCGGCAACCGCACCGGCACCGGCTTGCACAGCTGCGCCACCAGGCGCGCCAGCATCAGGAGCAGGATGACCACAGCGGCGAAGGCCAGGGTCACCGGCAGGGGAAAAACAAGGAACAGGTTATGGCTCATCACATCTCCCGGTCAGGTTTTTCTTGGCTCCGCTTGGCGCGGCGCAAGGGTGACTGTGCCACCGCGTTAATCTCAAGAACTTGATCTTACGCAACGGTAAGTTTCGGTCACCCGCGCCCTGTGATGTCGCGTTAACCAAACAGCAACTCATGAAACGCTTGACACGCCAAACAAAATTCACTTAGAGTGAATAAATGTTCTCTTCACTGCCTCTGTCGACTCTCCTACCGCTCGCTGGCGCGCTATCGCTAGCGGCCCTGCCGCTACGCGCCTAAGCGCAGCGCCGGCACCGCCGGCACCCGCCCGGCCCTGCCGGACACCGCAGCCCCAAGGAAGTTGTACCGATGTCAGCCACCACCGAGTCCACGCCCGAACTTAACGCCGCCGCCGCATCAGGCTGGTTCATCAGCACGCGCGCCGCAGCGCTATATCTAATGATCGGTTGCCGGGCCTAGCGTCGCGTGGCCCGTCCGGCAGCCAGCGCCACACCAGATTTCACACATCGTCGTCGTCCAGTACACACAAAGATCAGGAGCCTTGCCATGTTGACCAATCCCGCCGCCAAGTACCGCGCCTTCCCTGCCGTTCCCCTCGCCGACCGCCAGTGGCCGAGCCGTTCGATCACCCAGCCGCCGGTCTGGATGAGCACCGACCTGCGTGACGGCAACCAGGCACTGATCGAGCCGATGAGCGTGGACAAGAAGCTGCGTTTCTTCCAGAAGCTGGTGCAGATCGGCATCAAGGAAATCGAAGTCGGCTTCCCGTCGGCCTCGCAAACCGACTTCGACTTCGTGCGCATGCTGGTCGAAGACGGCCACATCCCGGACGACGTCACCATCATCGTGCTGACCCAGGCGCGCGATGAGCTGATCCGCCGCACCGTCGACTCCTGCGTCGGCGCCAAGCGCGCCATCGTCCACGTCTACAACTCGGTGGCGCCGGTATTCCGCCGCGTGGTGTTCGGCATGGACCAGGACCAGATCGTGGAGATCGCCGTGAACGGCACCCAACTGATCAAGGAACTGGTGGCCCGGCATCCGGACACCCAATGGGGCCTCGAATATTCGCCGGAATCGTTCTCGACGACCGAGCTGGACTTCTCCAAGCGCATCGTCGACGCCGTCAGCGCCGTATGGCAGCCGACCGCGCAGAACAAGATGATCGTCAACCTGCCCTCGACCGTGGAAGCCGCCACCCCGAACATCTACGCTGACCAGATCGAGTGGATGTGCCGCAACCTGAACAACCGCGACAGCCTGGTGATCAGCGTGCACCCGCACAACGACCGCGGCACCGCCATCGCGGCCGCCGAGCTGGCCGTGATGGCCGGCGCCGACCGCGTCGAGGGCTGCCTGTTCGGTAACGGCGAGCGCACCGGCAACGTCGACCTGGTCACGCTCGCGATGAACCTCTACACCCAGGGCGTGCACCCGGGGCTGGACTTCTCGGACATCGATGCAGTGCGCCAGCTGGTCGAGGAATGCAACCAGATCCCGGTACACCCGCGCCACCCGTACGTGGGCGACCTGGTGTTCACGGCGTTCTCGGGCTCGCACCAGGATGCGATCAAGAAGGGCTTCGCCAAGCAGGACAAGGACGGGATCTGGGAAGTGCCCTACCTGCCGATCGACCCGGCCGACCTCGGCCGCAGCTACGACGCCGTGATCCGCGTCAACAGCCAGTCAGGCAAGGGCGGCATGGCCTACCTGCTCGAGCAGGAATACGGCCTCGAACTGCCGCGCCGCCTGCAGATCGAGTTTTCGCGCGTGGTGCAGCAGCATGCCGATGCCACCGGCCGCGAAGTGGCGGCGTCCGACATCCACACGCTGTTCGCACGCGAGTACTTCGAACAGGAAAACGCGGCCTACCAGTACGCGTCGCACCGCATGACCGAGGACAGCGAAGGCGAAGGCGAACACCGGGTGCAGATGGACGTCACGCTGCAGCACAACCGTGTGACGCAGAACCGCCACGGCACCGGCAACGGCCCGATCGACGCCTTCGTGAATGCCCTCGGCCTCGACGTGCGCCTGATGGACTACCACGAGCACGCGATCGGCTCCGGCGCCGACGCGCGTGCGGCCTGCTACGTCGAACTGCGCCTCGCCAACGGCCCGACCCTGTTCGGCGCGGCGATCGACAACAACATCCTGACCGCCTCGTTCAAGGCCGTGCTGTCGGCGGTGAACCGCCAGCTGGCGCTGAACGCCGAGATGCCGGCGGCGCGGGCGGCGTAAGCCTGTCTGCCGGTAAAATGGCGGGATGACGTCCAACCAGAACCATCCCGCCGCCGCGCTTCCCGATCAAGCCGATCAAGCCGGTCAACCCGATCAACCCGACCAGTCCGCACAGCCGGCCGGCCGCCTGCCGCGGCGCCCGGCCGTGCTGGACGACGAAGCGCGCCAGGCACGCGCACGGCGCGACGCCGCCGTGCGCGGCGTGCCCTCCATGGCCGCCATGCGCGACGCAATCCGGGACGCCGCGCGCACCCTCCCCCTCATCGATACCGTACCGCGCGTCCGCCGCCCGGACGCAGCCGCCTTCCGCGCGCGCGCCGCGCAAGGCCTGCCCTTCCTGATCGAAGGCGTGGTCGGGCGCTGGCCCCTGTGCGCCCTCGACCCGGATGCGCTGCGCGCGCAATTCGGCGAGGTGCCGGTGCGGGCGCGCGTCGGCGACTACATCAACAACGCCTTTGCCCCCGACCGCGCGATGCAGGACATGACCCTGCGCGCCTACCTCGACCTGGTGGCCGCGCCGGCGCCGGGCCTGCCGCCCTACGTCGGCAACCTGGAATTGCGCGCCATGAACCACCTGTGCCACTGGCCCGCCTATTTCGACAGGATGGGACCGCCGCGCTTCTGGCTGGGACCGGCAGGCACGGTGACGCCGCTGCATTGCGACTACGACGACAACATTTTCGCCCAGATCCGCGGCACCAAGCGCATCATGCTGGCGCCGCCGCACCATGACGCATATCTCTACGTACGCGAAGCCAATCCGGTGCTGTTCGGTTCTCCGGTCGATGCCGAGGCGCCCGACTTCGCGCGCCACCCGCTGGCGCGGCAGGCCGCGCTGATCGAGGTGATCGTACAGCCCGGCGACATGCTGTACGTGCCGGCCGGCTGGTACCACCAGGTGCACGCGCTGAGCTTCTCGCTGTCGGCCAACCGCTGGGCACGCGCGCTGCCGCTGGCCCTGCGCGGGGTGACGCCGGGCTGACCCGGCCCTGGCATGCCGCCGGTGTGAAATTTTGTGAGATTTTCACGCTGCCGCTGCAGTATGATGGAAGCCGGATGGTAACCGGAGATCGGTCATGGTCGGTATCGTACGCGGCGTATCCTTGCTGTTCGGGCTCCTGCTCCTGTTGGGCTGCATCCCGTTCGCCATCCTGGCCGCCGGCGCGCCCCAGGGCCAGGCGGCGGTGTCGCCACCGTCGATCATCCTGTCCATGCTGGGCTGCGGCGCGCTGCTGGCGTCGGGCTTCCTGTACACGCCTTTTTTCGAAAGCCGCATGCGCACGTCGCTCGCGCACCGCGCCGTCGCCAGCCTGCTGCTGGCGGTGCCGGTCGGCCTGGGCGCCCTGCTGTTGTTCAGCTCCAGCCATCCGGAATTCCGCACCCCCGCCCTGATCGTGGCCGGCTTGAGCTGCCTGGTGTTCGCCTGCCTGGTGTGGCCCGGGCAGCCGCTCAGGGCGCCGTCCTGAGCGGCGGCGGCTCGCGTCCACCGCCGTGCCGGCCCACCCGTTCGTATTCGGCGATCACCTGCGCGCCGAACAGCAGCAGGGTCGCCGCGATCTCCAGGCTGAACATGACGACAATGGCGGTACTCATCGAGCCATAGACCAGGTTGACCTTCGACAGCGTAGTGAAGTACCACACCAGCACGTGGCGCGCGATTTCCCACAGCAGCGCCGCGGTAATACCCCCTACCAGCGCATGCGACAGCGATAGCCGCCCCACCGGCATCACCATGTAGATCGAGGTCAGCACCAGGATTTCCCCCAGCAGGCCGAGCAGGTAGAGCAGCACGCCCGACACCCCGTGCAGCGACCAGCGCCAGCCGAACAGCTGTATGTATTCGCTACCGATCACCTGCAGCGCGCCGGCGACCAGGGTAACGATCATCACGCCGAAGCCGAGCGCCAGCACGTAGCAGTAAGGCAGCAATGCCGATATCAGGTAATGCCGGCGCCGCACCGCCACCCGGTGCACGAAGATCACGCTCATCGCGTTTTCCAGCACCGTAAAGGCGAGCGAACTGAAAAACACCATGGTGGCCACCAGCACCCAGGTGATCAGGTCGCGCGTGTCGAGGAAGTGCGCGACTTCGGCCACCATCGAGGCCGACTGGCCCGGTACGATCAGTTCCAGGTAGCGCCGCAGCGTCACCAGCAACTCGGCCTGGTCGATGAAGTGCGACAGCACCACCACCACCAGCATCAGGAAGGGCACGATCGAGAGCAGCGCGTAGTAGGCGACGGCGCCGGCCAGCAGCAGGCCCTGGTTGGCGCGAAAGCCCTTCAGCGCGGTGAGCGTGAATTCGAGCGGATGCGCCATGATCCAGGCATTCGCGCGCCGGTTGATCGCGCGCAGGCGCGGGCCGCTCAAGGTTTTCATCTGGCAAGCCTAATGCCGGTAAATTGCCAGCGTGCGCCTGCCGGGAAAAAGTTGCGGTAGCTGGCGCGCGCGTGGCCGTGCGGCGTCGCGCAGGACGAGCCGCGCAGCACGTACTGGTTGATCATGAACTTGCCGTTGTACTCGCCGAGCGCGCCGGCGGCCGGGGCGAAGCCCGGATAGGGCGCGTAGCTGCTGCTGGTCCACTGCCAGCATTCGCCGAACATCTGCGCCAGGCCGGCGCTGCCGGCGGCGCGCGGCTCAGGGTGCCAATTCTGATCACCGCAGGCGATCGCCACGTCGCGCGCGGCGAATTCCCATTCGGCCTCGGTCGGCAGGCGGGCGCCGCGCCAGCGCGCATAGGCATCGGCTTCGTACAGCGACACATGAGTGACCGGGCGCGCCGGGTCGAGCGCCTGCAGGCCGTGCAGCGTGAATTCCTGCCAGGCGCCGCGCCCGCCGGCCGTCTCGTCGGGCCGAACCCAGTACAGCGGATGACTGATCTCGCCACGCGCTACCTTGTCCCAGCCTTCGGCCAGCCACAGCGACGGATCGCGGTAGCCGCCGGCTTCGACGAATTCCAGGTAGTCGCCGTTGCTCACGAGGCGCGAGGCCAGCGCGAATGGCGCCACGTACTGGCGGTGACGCGGCAATTCGTTGTCGAAGGCAAAGCCGGCGCCACGGTGGCCGATCTCGGCCAAGCCGCCGTCGAAGTCGACCCAGGCCGGCGCCGCCACCGGGGCGGATGCCGCCAGCGGCGCATCGAGGTAGGCGGGGAACAGCGGGCTCTGCGCCAGCAGGTGCTTGACGTCGGTGAGGATCAGCTCCTGGTGCTGCTGCTCATGCTGCAGGCCGAGTTCCACCAGCGCCGCCAGCGCGGGGTCGGCCGGATGCTGCGCCAGCAGGCGCGCCATGCGGCGGTCGACGTCGGCGCGGTAGGCCAGCACGTCGGCCAGCGCGGGGCGCGTCAGCAGGCCGCGCTGCGGACGCGGATGCTTGTCGCCGACACCGTTGTAGTAGGAGTTGAACAGCACCCGGAAAGCCCGGTGGAAAGGCCGGAAATCGGCCTCGCGCGGCTCCAGGATGAAGGTTTCGAAAAACCAGGTGGTGTGCGCCAGGTGCCACTTGACCGGGCTGGCGTCCGGCATCGACTGGGCACAACAGTCCTCGGGCGACAACGGCTCGGCCAGGTGCACCGAACGCTGGCGCACCTGCCCGAACTCGGCAGCGCATTCGGCGCCGGCAGCGGCGCGTTCGAACGGGGTTCCCATGACGGACTCCTCAGTGTGCCGGCCGCGCGCGCGCGTGGATCACGGCGAACCAGCCCTGCGGGTCGGTCCAGACGGCGCCCGTGGCGAAGCCCGCTTCCTCAAGGAGGCGGATGGCGTCGCCGCGGCGGTATTTATAACTGTTTTCGGTGTGGATCCACTCGCCCGCTTCGAAGCGGCGGCTGCCGCCGCGCCAGCTGACCTGCTGCGTGCGCGTCGCTTCCAGGTGCATCTCGACCCGGCCCGCGGCTTCGTTGTAGAAGCCGCGGTGGCGCCAGGCGCGGATGTCGAAATCGGCATCCAGCAGGCGATTCACGTGGCGCAGCACGTTCAAGTTGAAGGCGGCGGTGACGCCGAGTGCATCGTCGTAGGCCGGATCCAGCACCGCGGCTGGCTTGGCCAGGTCGATGCCGATCAGGATGCCGCCATCCTCGCCGCACTGGGCGTGCACGCGGCGCAGGAAGGCGCGCGCCTCGCCCGGGGCAAAATTGCCGATCGACGAGCCGGGATAGAAGAACAGGCGGCGGCCGCTGCGCACGAACTCGGGCAGCTGCCAGTTACTGGTGGAAAAATCCATGCCGACCGCGTTCATCTCGATGTGGCCGAAGCGCAGGCGCAGGCGTGCCACCGCGTCCTGCAGGAAGTCAGCCGAGATGTCGACCGGCACGTACTGGGCCGGCCGCAGCAGCGGAAACAGGCTGGCCGCCTTGGCGCAGTTGCCCGCGCCCAGGTCGATCAGGGTGGCGCCGGTGCCGATGGTCGATGCGATCTCGGCGCCGTGGCGGGCGAAGATCGCGGCCTCGGTACGTGTCGGGTAATACTCGGGCAGCTCGCAGATCGCTTCGAACAGGCGCGAGCCGAGCGGGTCATACAGGAACTTGGGCGAAATGCAGGCATGGCATGCGCGCAGGCCGGCATCGAGCTCGGCATGCTCTTGCGCGGCGGCACCGGCAAGGTGCGCATCCGGCGACAGGTAATCCAAAGGTGATTCCAAATTCGGGCTCGGCATCGAGGCTCCCCAGGTGGACCTGCCGCACCATGCGGCAAGGATTGAAGTGTTGTTCTTTGATCTATAATACGCGATTTGTGCCGGACGGCTCGCGCGCCGGCCCAACCGTGCTCACCCCGGGCCGCATGGCGCCGCCGTGCTAGAGTAGCGTCTGCCTTTTCAATCCGTCATCCATGCTCGAACTCGTCGACCTCGGCAAATCCTACGGCGGCCGCACCGTGCTGGCCCGGCTCTCGCACCGCTTCCAGGCCGGCGAATTCGTCGCCATCATGGGCGAATCCGGGGTCGGCAAATCCACCCTGCTGAACCTGATCGCCGGCCTGGACATGCCGGACAGCGGCCAGGTCCTGGTCGACGGCATGCCGATGTCGGCGCTCGACGACGATGCCGCCACCCGGATGCGGCGTACCCGCATGGGCTTCATCTTCCAGGCCTTTCACGTACTGCCCCACCTGAGCCTGGCGCAGAACGTGGCCCTGCCGCTGCTCTTGAACGGCGCGCCGGACCCAGCGCGCGCGGCGCGCATGCTGGATGCGGTCGGCCTGGAGGGACGAGGCGCCGATTTCCCGCGCCAGCTGTCCGGCGGCGAGCTGCAGCGCGTGGCGATCGCGCGCGCCCTGGTGCACCGCCCCGCCTTGCTGCTGGCCGACGAACCGACCGGCAACCTCGACCCCGATACCGCCGCCGGCATCCTGCACCTGCTGCGTGCCGAGATCAAGGACAGTGGCGCCGGCGCCATCATGGTGACCCACTCGCATGCGGCGGCGGCCATGGCCGACCGGATACTGGTGCTGACACGCGCCGGTTTAATTCCTGGCTGAAATAGATAAGCGAATTTGCCGGGAATTCCTAGCAGAAAGAGCGACGTTCTGGCGTGTTTTTCATGAACAGTGCGTCAATCTTGTCAAAGTCGTAGTAGCATTCCAACAAAACCCACCCCGCATTGCACGGGCTCAACGTCATCCTGCTGGACGCAGGCGACGCGGGGCTAGCACAAGGCGCCAACAAAATCCGGTCGGGCACTTCTCCAAAACAGTCGATCAGTCTTGAATGTCATCCACTACGGAGGAATTCATGAGCGTACGGCAGAAAAAACAGGAGTTGCTCGAGGCAATGCACCGAGCACGCGCGATGGAGCCATCGAGCTTCATGCCCAACAAGTTGCTCGACACTTTGATCGAGCGCATGCAGTTGAAGAACGATGCCGAGCTATGCCGCGTTCTTGAAGTGCAGCCCCCGATCATCAGCAAGATCCGCCACCGCAAGCTGAACGTGGGGGCGACCATCCTGCTGCGGATGCACGAAAAGTCGAACATCTCGATCCGGGAGCTGAAGGAATTGACGGCCGAGTCACGCACGACGCCCGAAGGGCGCGTGCATCATTAACGACGCGACGTCAGTCACGCCGGCGCTGGATTGGCTTCGGCTTCGGCTTATTCCGCGGCCGGTCGTCCGGTCTTGATCTGAGGCAGGCCGGCCAGCACGGCGCGCAGCGCGGCCGTATCCAACTGGCCCAGCAGGGCCACGCCGATGCGCAGCAGCTCGCTTTTCTTGACTTCGAAGCCAGCCTTCAGGCAAGCCTGCTTGACGCTGTTGATGACCGCGTATTCCTGCTCGGGCATGGTGAAGCTGTCGCGCACCAGCTGCTGGCGCACGGCTTCGGCGCGGGTCTCGGGTGCCGGCGCGGCCGGCGCGCGGCTGCTGCGGGTCCTGGGCGGCGGCGCCAGCTTGCGCGCGGCTTCCTTGACCGCCTGCGCCGGGCTGGCGGCAGCCGTCCTGCCACGTGCGGCCGGCTTTGCCGCAGGCTTTACGGAGGCCTTGGCGGCCGGCTGCGGTGCCGCCTTGGCGACAGATTTGGCCGACGCCCTGGCGGCAGGCTTTGCCGCGGGTTTGGCTGCGGCCCCGGCGCCGGTCCTGGCAGCCGCCCTGGGCGCAGGCTTGGCCTCGGCCTTGGCCGCTGCGCCGGCTTTCGCGGTCCTGGCAGGCTTTACCGCCGCCGCTGCCTTGCCCGCTTTTTCTTCCTTCGCCGCACGCCCTGCCTTGCCTGCCGCCGCTGTCGTTTTTGCCATACCGATGTTCTCCTGAAAACAAGCCAAACAGTATAGACGATTTAACAGTTCTTCGTAAAAAGCGACACGTTTGTGCGCGCGCAAATACACGCCCTGCTGCGCCACTAGAGTGAAAATTTTTGACGGGACGGGAACAACGATGCGCAAGCGCTGCTACATCACCCTGGGTGCCGCCACCGACGCCGGCGGCAAAGTCGTGACGGCCAGTTCCAGCGTGTCGCTGGACGGCGTCCGGCGCGCCCTCGAAGGCGACCTGGTCGATTGCCCGAATTGCGGCAGCAAAGGCGAGATCGCCTGCGACGGCAGGCGCCTGGCCTGCAGCGAAGACGGCCGCCGTCCCGCCCTCGAAGACGACCTGTGCCTGTGCAAATGCACGCCCACGCCACGCCTGCTGGCCAGCCAGCAGCGCTACCACCAATGGCTGGCCGACTAGCCGGCTTGTAGCCACGCCGGCGCCATTCACAACATCGAGTCCGGCAGGGACGTCGACGAATCACGTTGACATTTCGTTCTGATTGTTCTTTAATTTCCTTATATTCTGTATCCACAGAAATTAAGGAAATTTATGAAAATGAGTCCGACCACCCAGAAATTCGTCCTGCACTGGGGCGAAATGGGAACCCGCTGGGGTGTCAACCGCACCGTCGCCCAGATCCATGCCCTGCTGTACCTGGCCGAACGGCCGCTGGCCGCCGACGACATCGTCGACACGCTGGGCGTGGCGCGCTCGAATGTCAGCAACAGCCTGAAAGAGCTGCAGAGCTGGAAGCTGGTGCGCATCACCCATGTGCTGGGCGACCGGCGCGACCATTTCGTGGCCTTGCAGGATGTATGGGAAATCTTCCGTGTCATCGTCGAGGAGCGTAAGCGGCGCGAGATCGATCCCACGCTCACCCTGCTGCGCGAATGCGCGATCGAGGGCTCGCAAGACCAGGAACTCGACGCCGCCGTGCTGGCGCGCATGCAGACGGTGCTCGACTTCCTGGAGATGCTCAGCGCCACCTACCAGGACTGGCAGCACCTGTCGCCCCAGACCCTGCAGCGCCTGCTCAAGATGGGCGGCAAGGCGGCCAGCCTGCTGGGGTCGGACAGGAAAGGGAAAGCATGATGCCCGCCCCCGCCCTTACCCTTTACTACGACGGGCGCTGCCCGCTCCGCGTCGTTTCCATGGCGCGCCTGCGCAGCTGGAACGGGGCGGCAGAGGCGGCCGGGCCATTCATCATATAACAGGAGCGAACATGGACGCGACAACGACACGTACCTGGATGATCCGCTGGCTGCTCGCGCTGTGCGCGCTGCACGTGGCGGCTGGCGTGCTGCTGCCCTGGCTGGGCGGCGCCGCGCTGCTGGACGGCTACCACCGCGGCATCGAAGCCGCGTTCTGGCCGGCCGGCGCGCCCGCGCAGGCTCGCGCACTGGACGGCTGGTGGCTGGCCCTGTTCGGTCCGACCGTGCAGGCGATGGCCTTGTGGATGGCCGCGCTGGTCTGGCTCGGTGGCCGCCTGCGCGATGCGCGCATCTGGCTGTGGCTGATGGCCGGCCTGCTGGTATGGGCACCGCAGGACATGCTGGTCTCGCTGCGCGCGGCCTACTGGCCGCACGTGTGGATCGACCTCGCCGCGCTGGCCGCCATGCTGCCGCCACTGTGCTGGCTGTGGCGCCGGGACCGGGCCGCGCCCGCCCTCCGGATGCGGGAGGCGCGCGCATGAACACCCACACGCTGGCCCTGCAACTGATGGCTGTCCAGGGCTGCCTGGGCGCTTTCGACACGCTGTATCACCACGAACTGACCGAGGCGCTGCCGCGCCGGCCGGGCGCCCGGCGCGAGCTGGCGATCCATGCCGTGCGCGCGCTGCTGTATGCGCTTCTGTTCATCGGCCTGGCCGGCTGGGCCTGGCACGGCGCGTGGGCACCCGTCCTGTTTGCCGTGTTCGCGCTCGAGATCGGGCTGACGCTGTGGGACTTCGTGGTCGAGGACCGCAGCCGGCTGCTGCCGGCGACCGAACGGGTCACCCACACCATCCTGGCCATCAATGGCGGCGCCTTGATCGCGCTGCTGGCGCTGCAGTTTCCGGACTGGCTGGCCCGGCCGACACGGCTGGAACCCGCCGCCCAGGGCTGGCTGAGCGTGTTCCTGGCACTGTGCGGCGCCGGCGTCGGCTTGTCCGGCGTGCGCGATGGGCTGGCCGCGCTGCGCCTGGGCGGCACCAACGATGCCGACGATGGCGCGCTCGCGTTCGACGACACGCGCAGGACGGTGCTGATCACCGGCGCCACCGGTTTCATTGGCCGCAGGCTGGTGCACGCCCTGCTGCGCGACGGCCACGACGTGATCGCCTTGACCCGCCAGCCCAGGCAGGCTGCCTGGAGCTTCGATGGCCAGGTGCGTTGCATCGAATCGATGCGCGCGCTGGCGCCGGACACCCGGGTCGACGTGGTCGTCAACCTGGCCGGCGCGCGCATCCTCGGGCCGCGCTGGAGCGAAGCGCGCAAGGCGGCGCTGCGCCGCAGCCGCGTCGGGCTGACCCGGGACGTCGTCGAATGGATCGGGCGCGCCACGCACAAACCCTTCCTGTTGCTGTCCGGGTCGGCGATCGGCTATTACGGCACCCAGGCCACCGGCGACCCGGCGGCACTGGACGAAAGCGCACCGCCGCAGCCGGTGTTCATGTCCGACCTGTGCCGCGAATGGGAACAAGCGGCGCTGGCGGCTGCGCGTTATGGGGTGCAGGTGGAATGCATGCGCTTCGGCCTGGTGCTGGGCCGCCCGGGCGCGCTGCCGATGATGCTGTTGCCGATCCTGCTCGGCCTGGGCGGCCGGCTGGGCAGCGGGCAGCAGGCGCTGTCGTGGATCCACGTCGACGACGTTTTGGGGGCGATTGCCCATCGCTGGCGCCTCGCACTCGACACGCATGCGGGCGGCGCCACCAATTTCACCGCGCCCGAATGTGTGACGCAGGCGACGTTCAGCCACACCGCGGCGCGCATCTGGCATCGCCCGAGCGTGGTGCCGACGCCGGGCTGGCCGCTGCGGCTGGCGCTGGGCGAGCAGGCCGACCTGCTGCTCGAAGGCCAGAGGGTCGTGCCGGCGCGCCTGCAGCGGGAAGGCTACGTGTTCCGCTACCCCGGCCTGGCGCCGGCCCTGCGGAGTCTTAAATCGTGAGTCATCAATCCTCGGCCAGCACCGGCGGCGCCGCCAGCTCGACCCGGTTGCGCCCGGCCGCCTTGGCCGCGCGCAGCGCTTCGTCGGCGCGCGCCAGCAGCGTCACGTTGCTGTCGTCGGGGCGGATCGTGGTCACGCCGAAGCTGGCGGTCAGCGAGATCAGCGCGCGTTCGGTCTTCACGCGCTGGGCCTCGATCGCGGCGCGCATGCGCTCGGCCACCATCAGCGCATCCTGCTCGCCGGTGCGCGGCAACAGGATCGCGAATTCGACGCCGACCAGGCGTCCCAGCACGTCGCTGTCGCGCAGCTGGCGCTTGCAGGCCGCGGCCAGCGTGGCTAGCACCACGTCGCCGGCCGGGTGGCCGTAGCCGTCGTTGATGCGTTTGAACTGGTCGAGGTCGAACAGGACCAGCGCGGTCGGCTGGCCCGGGCGGCGTGCCAGCGCCATCCACGGCGCCAGTGTCTGGAAGAAGCCGCGCCGGTTGGGCACGTCGGTCAGGGGGTCCACGATTTCCATGCGGGTCAGCTCGCCCTGCAGGCGCTCGCGCCCCAGCAGCAGCCAGCCGAAGGCGCCCAGTACGGCCAGCAGGTAGAGCGCGCCGGTGTGCAGCTGGCGCAGCAGGTCGTTGCTCATCCAGCCCCAGCCGGCAGGCGCGGCGAGCACCAGGGCGCCGCGCGCGCCCACCACCAGCGCCAGTATGCCGGTTGCCAGCGCCAGGAAGCGGCGCAGCATCGACGCCTCGGTCCAGCCGATCGCCAGCGCCACGGCGGCACCCAGGTAGAAGGCCCCCAGCACCAGCGAAGCGGCAATGGCGCGCAGGCCGAAGGGATCGATCAGGTTGCAGACGACGAAGGCGGCGACGGCCAGTCCCAGCAGCGGCGCCACCACGCGCCGCCAGCGCAGGCGGCCCGCGCGTTCCCACTGCGCGCCGCACTCCCAGGCGACGCCGGCGAACACCAGCGCATACGACACCGGGAAGGCCAGCCCCTCGGGCATCACGCCGGCCGCGCCGATCGCCAGCAGCAGCCAGCCGGCGGCCTGGTATTGACGGCCCCAGCCCCAGGCCGACAGGGCGGCCGGACGGCCATCGACGTGCTCGAAGAAAAACAGGGCCGCGCACAGGGCCAGGTTGCCCAGTGCGAGTGCCAATACCATCGTGGTCGAGTCCATGCGCCCCTCAGATTGCGTGCAACGGGCAGCTTATCAGAAACCCATCCGCGCCAACAAGTTACACTTGCCCTAGGGCTATACGACCTGGCGCCCGCCTGGGCTGTCGTATACTTGTCGCATGTCCCGCCTTCCGAATTTCGTCACCTGCGCCGACCCCGCCGCCACCGCCCCGCCGCTGGTACGCACCCACAAGGGCCGCCGCACGCTGGCTTTCGAGTCCGGCGACGTCCAGAGCGAAATGCTGCTCGCCCGCCCCTACGCGCTGACGCTGCAATACACACGGGCGATGATGTGCTTTGCGCTGTTCGTGCCGCGCCCGCGCCATATCCTGATGGTCGGGCTGGGCGGCGGGTCGCTTGCCAAGTTCTGCCACCGCCACTTCCCGGATTGCCGCATCACCGTGGTCGAGCTGCGCGCCGACGTGATCGCCCTGCGCGAACAGTTCCTGGTCCCGCCCGACGACGCGCGCCTGCGCGTGGTCCATGCCGACGCGGTCGAGTACGTCAAGGCGCAGGCCGCACAGGGCGCCCGCCCGTTCGACGTGATCCTGGTCGACGGCTTCGGCGCCGAGGGCCTGCCGCCGGCGCTCGGCAACGCCGCCTTCTACCGCGACTGCCGCGCCGTGCTGGGCGACGGCGGCGTGCTGGTGGCCAACGTCTTCACCTACGATCCGCGCTACCCGGTGGTGCTGGACGCGCTCGACACCGTGTTTACACGGCGCACCTGCTGGTTCGACAAGGTCGCCGGCAACAACCGTATCGTGTTCGCCATGCACGCCGCCGCCGGCGCCGCAGGCGACGCCCTGCCGGGGGTGCGCCGGCTGCATGGCCTGGCGCGCAGGCACGGTCTCGGCCTGGGCTTGTTGAACCGGCTATGGGTGCGCCTGCTGGTTATGCAGCTGGCATGGCGATCTGTTCTGGCCCCGCCACACTAGGACACGCTTTGCCGGAGAATGTGGCGAATAGTTTGCGGTGACGACGCCTTTTGTGACAAACTGGCCCCGCTTGATACCTACGGGCAATCATATTTGTCCAAGCCATCGTTTTGTCCAATCACGGGAAGTCCTGGATGCCGCATCGCCGTTTGTCGCGCTCGCTCACGCTTGCCGCCGCCCTGACGCTGGGCGGGGGGCTGGCCGCCACCCTGGCGCTGACGATCGCGGTCGCACGCCTCGAATATGATAACCAGGCGCTGGCCTTCGGACGTGACGTCGGCATCCGCGTGGCCGCGCTGCGCCAGGGCATGGACCATGCGGTCGAAGTGGTGAACGTGACCAACCAGCTGTTCGCCACCGTGCCGCTGGTCACCCGCGAACAATTTCACGATTTCACCACGCCGCTGCTGGAGCGCAACCCCTTCATCGTCGCCCTCGGCTTCCACCGCGTCGTACGGGACGGCGAACGCGCCGCCTTCGAAGCGGGGCTGCAAGGCGTGCGTCCAGGCACGGTGTTGACCGAGCTGCGCGTCGACGGCACATCGCGTGCCCTGGTGCCGGCGCCTCGGCGTCCGGTCTACAACGTGGTCGACTACCTGGAACCGATGCGCGGCAACGAAGCGGCCTTCGGCCTGAATGTCGGCGTCAACCATGAGGTGGCGGGTGCCATCGAACGCGCGCAGCGCAACGGCCATGCCACGGCCACCGGCCTGCTTCACCTGGCGCAGGACCCGAGCAGCAAACCCAGCTTCCAGGTCGTGATGCCGGTCTACGACGGCGCGCGCCGCCTGGTCGGCGATACCACCGTCGTGGTCCGCGTCCAAAGCCTGGTCGACACGGCGCTGGCACGCACCGGGCTGCTGGACGAGCGCAGCATCCTGCTGCACGTGTATGCCGGCGCCCGCGCCCTGCCCGCCAGCCTGGTCTACACCAATCACGATGCGCAGCATGCAACCGAAAAGCCGCCGCAGCCGGCGCCGTTGCCCTGGCTGGCGCGCGGCTACAGCGGCCGCGTGCTGCATGGCTTCACGATCGGCGACCAGCCGTGGACCGTGGAAGCGATCGCGGCGCCGCGGCCGTGGCTGGCCAATCACCCGGGCTCGACCCTGCTGCTGAGCGGCGGCCTGTTCGCCACCCTGCTGCTGGCGGCGCTGGTGCAGGCCGCCGGCCAGCGTTCGCGCAAGGTGCACGAACTGGTGCGCGAGCGCACCGCCGACCTCAAGCTGAGCAACCAGCGCCTGATCGACGACGTGCTGGCGCGCAAGCGCACCGAACAGGCGTTGCAGGAAAGCGAGCAGCGCTTTCGCCGGCTGGCAGCACTGTCGTCGGACTGGTACTGGGAGCAGGACGACCAGTTCCGTTTCGTGGCGGTTACCGGCGGCTTTACCGAAAAATCGGGCATGTCCGTCGAGCGCCTGCTCGGCAAGACACGCTGGGAGTTGTTGCCGCAACTGGCCGACAGTGCCTTCGTCCGCGAGCACATGGCGGCGCTGCAGGCGTACGAATCCTTCAAGAACTTCGAATACAGCATCATCGACGACCGCGGCGGCGAGCGCTGGTATTGCATCAGCGGCGAACCGATTTACGACGCCGACGGCCGCTTCAGCGGCTACCGCGGCACCGGCAGCGATATCACCGCCCGCAAGCTGACCGAGCAGCGTGTCCACCACGTGGCCCAGCACGACGTGCTGACCGGGCTGCCCAACCGTTCGCTGCTGCAGGACCGGCTCGGCCAGGCGGTGGCCTGGTCCAGCCGCAACGGCCGCCCGGTGTGGGTGATGCTGCTCGACCTCGACCGCTTCAAGTACGTCAACGACAGCATGGGCCACAAGGCCGGCGACGTGCTCTTGATGACGGTGGCGGCGCGCCTGCGCGCGGCGCTGCGCGACACCGACACCGTGGCGCGCCTGTCGGGCGACGAGTTCGTGGCGATCCTGGCCGAAGACAACGAAGCGCTGACCCCGGCCATCGTGCAGCGCGTGATGGATGCGGTGGCGCGGCCGATCCTGCTCGGCAGCCGCGAATTCCTGGTCACCTGCAGCGTCGGCGTGGCCATCTTCCCGAGCGACGGCACCCCGGCCGACAGCCTGATCGAGCACGCCGACATCGCCATGTACCGTGCCAAGAAACTGGGCCGCAACAACTTCCAGTTCTACACCCCGGCCATGAACGAGGAATCGCTCGAGCGTGTGCGCATCGAAAGCGGGCTGCGCTGCGCGCTGGAGCGCAACGAATTCGTGCTGCACTACCAGCCGCAGGTCGACCTCGAAAGCGGCCGCATCGTCGGTATGGAAGCGCTGATCCGCTGGCAGCATCCGGAACTGGGCATGGTGCCGCCGTCGCGCTTCGTGTGCGTGGCCGAGGACACCGGTCTGATCGTCCCGATCGGTGCCTGGGTGATGCGCACCGCCTGCGCCCAGAACAAGGCCTGGCAGGATGCCGGCCTGGGCAGGATGCGCGTGGCCGTGAACCTGTCGGCGCGCCAGTTCGGCGCCGCCGACCTGCTGCCGGGCATCGAGGCGGCGCTGCGCGACAGCGGCCTGGACGCCGGCTGCCTGGAACTGGAACTGACCGAAAGCCTGTTCATGGGCGACGTCACGCCGGCGGTGGAACTGCTGCACCGCATGAAGGCGCTCGGGGTGAAGCTGTCGATCGACGATTTCGGCACCGGCTACTCGAGTTTTTCCTACCTGTCGCGCTTCCCGATCGACGTGCTGAAGATCGACCGCTCGTTCGTGGCCGACATCACCCACGACGCCAACGACGCCGCCATCGTCGATTCGATCATCGCGCTGGCCCACAACCTGCGCCTGTCGGTGATCGCCGAAGGCGTCGAGACCGCCGAGCAGCTCGACTACCTGCGGCGCCAGGGCTGCGACGAGATGCAGGGCTACTATTTCTCGCGTCCGCTGCCGGCGGACGCCTTCGAACAGCTGCTGCGCAAGCATGTTGCGGGCGAAGCCGTCTACCCCTGAAAATGAACAAGGACATCATTTAGTAGTGGCCTAAACGACATCGTTCTTCTAAAATTGGCGTTTTTGACCTATTGTCAATAGCCGCACGGAATAAAATGAGAGATACGATGAACGCCGACACCGCCACCCTGGAGCAGCGCAAGCCGCGCACTGACATGCGCACCCGCGACCTGGTCAACCAGGCCGTGGCTTCGGTCCCGAGCCTGGGCCTGCAGCGTGCCGCGGAATTCCTGGCGGCGATGAATGTACCGGCCGAGATCGCCGTGCGCACGCTGGTCTATCCCCACCGCCGCCGCAACGCCTGAGCGACACAGGACGCGTCTAGCGCGGCTGCGGCTCCTGGGCGGCGATGTCGGCCAGCGATTCGCGACCACGCGCGGTGAGCGTGTAGCCACCTTCTTCGCGCGCGGCAATGTGCGACTTGCGGCTCAGGAACTGCACCACGTCGTCATCGATGGCGGCGGACGGATCGGCGTCGAGCGCGCGCAGCGCCTGCACGCAGCGGCGCAGGAACAGCACTTCCTGCCCCTTGGGCGTCAGCACCAGGGTGCCGTTGCGCTCGTACTGCGCCATCTTCAGGCCCGAGAGGCGCTTGGCATTGCGCCCGATGCAGGGGTTGGTGCGCGTACCGCGGCGGATCCATTCGAGGGCGTCGTATTCGTCGCCCGTCAGTTTTTCGTTCTTCATTACGGCTTTCTACGGAAACAAGCCCGCCATGGTAACGTCAGCGGGCTGGTCCGGCAACCTGCAAACTGCCCGGCCGCTCAGCGGAGGGCACGGCGCGCAAACCACACGAGGCCGGCACCGGCCAGGACGCCCAGCGTCAGCGCGGCCAGTTGTACCTGGCGCGAATCGAGCAGCGAGTTGCGGCCCAGGTAGATCTTGTTGTGCAAGGTGGTGCTCATTGCGGCTTTCTCCTCCAGTAAATGGCCAATAAGCCATTATAAAAACTCCGTCGCCGGCTTGTGTGCGCTGACGTACGAATATTGCATATTTTATCCATTCAGCAAGACTTCCGTCGCACGCATTGCGCATACCGTGACATCTATTGCGCGCCGGTTGCTGCGATGGACTGTTAGGATCAGGTCAACATGACAACGCAAGGAGCAAGCCATGAACACCTCGATTCCAAAACCCGACCCGGCCGCCAAAGGCAGCGGCATGCTGCATGAATCCGACATCGGCAGCGGCGAACGCTCGCCAGCCCAGCATGAAACCGATCAGATGATCAAGGAAATCCCGCCGCTGCACGGCAAGCTGCCGGATGACAAGGACGCACCAGCCAAGAGCTGATGCCTGTCCTCCCCGTCAGGCTGCCTGGGCGGCCTTGACGGGTGCCGTCGGCGCATCGGGCTCCTGCACCGGTGCGCGCGACGGTGCCGGCACATCGTCCGGATCCGGGCTCGGCGGCGGCGAATCCGGATTGGTCGGATCCGGGGATTCCGGGTCCGGCGTCGAATGGGCATGGATGCCGGCGTATTGCGGCCACCCTCGTTCTTGTAGGCTCATCTTCGTCCCTCCTAAATAAAACGCGGCAGCATGACGGCGCACTGCCATGCTGCCGGCGCACTCACGATTGCTCGATAGGGTCAGTGGTTCTGCTTCTGCTTGGCACCACCGCCGGCGCCTTCACCGGTGCTGGCCTTGACGCGCGACTTGTTGTCGTGGCTGCTCTTGTCCGCCTTGCCGGCGCGCTGCTTGGCCAGGTCTTGTTCAGACTGATTGTCGGACTGCTTGTTCTGGGTACCGCTGGATTTCGACTGGGTCATGGCGTTCTCCTGTGTGTGAAACCGTTGACGTTTTGCGCAGACTAGCATGGAAGATCGGGAGCGGTTTTCAATCGTGCGCGGCTGCTGTTCCTGGCGCCCCGCGATTGGTATAGTTGCGTTTTGACACCCTGGAGTCCCCCCATGCCGCGCCCCACCGCTTCTGCCCGCGCCCTGCTCCTGAGCGCCTGTCTTGCCGGCGCGGCGCCGGCCATCGCCGCCGACAGTGCCGCCGGCGCCCCGGTCCCGGCCGTACCAATGAAACTGGCCGGCTACATGGCCCTGAGCGGCCCGGCGCCGAGCGTCACCTTCGCCTACGGCAGCGCGCCTTCCCAATACGCTGAACTGTTCCTGCCGCCCGGCAAAGGTCCGTTCCCGGTGGCGGTGCTGGTGCACGGCGGCTGCTGGACGAAGGAATTCGGCGGCATCACGCAGCTGCGCAATATCGCCGGCGCACTGGCGGCGCGCGGCATCGCATCGTGGAACGTGGAATACCGCCGCGTCGACGAAGCCGGCGGCGGCTACCCCGGCACCTACCAGGACATGAATGCGGCGCTCGACACCCTCGCGGCCCAGGCCGGACGCTACCCGCTCGACCTCGAGCGCCTGGTGGCGGTCGGCCACTCGGCCGGCGGCCAGCTGGTGCAGTGGATGGCGGGCCGCTTCCGTGTCCCTGCGACCAGCCCGCTGCACCCGGCCGGCACGCTGCAGGTGCGGCGCGTGGTCAGCCTCGGCGGCCTGGCCGACCTGCGCCGCGAAGCGGCCCTGATCGAATCGAGCTGCGAGCGCACGACCGCGCAACTGGCCGGCAACCCGAGTGCCACCCGTCCCGACGTGTTCAGCGACACCAATGCCGCCGAGCTGCTGCCGAACGGCAGCCGCACGATCCTCGTCACCGGCGAGCTGGACAAGGTATCGCCGCCGCGCGTGGCGCACGCGTACGCGCAACGCGCCCGCGCCGCCGGCGATGCGGCCGAGGCCGTGATCCTGCCGGGCGCCAGCCACTACGACGAGGTCGCGGCCAGCTCGGCTTCCTGGCCGCTGGTGCTGCAAGCGATCGAATCGTCCCTGAAATAATCCGTCCTGGCCTCAATCGGGCCAGTTGATTTGCCTGGCCAGGCGCTGTTCCAGCGTCAGGTCTTCCAGCGCCACCGCGATGCATGGCAGGATAGTGCCGTCGCGTTTTTCTTCCAGGGACAAACCCGGCCATTCGACCAGGTGGCGCACCCGGCCCGCGCCCTCGGCCACGCGGCAGATGCAGGTGCGGCAGGTGCCGTTGCGGCAGGAACTGGGCAGCTCGAAGCCGGCCTGTTCGGCCGCGCGCAGCAGCGGCGTGTCGGCGTCCGCCTGGAAGGTCCAGCCGGACGGCTGGAGGGTGATGGTCGATGTCGGCATGTGTCGATTGTAGCCCCATCCATGCCGTGGCGGCCTGCGCCGGCCTGCCCAATCTTGGGTTCGTTCCCGCACAGACCATGCTTGAAGGCAGCTTTAGCCTGAAACTTCCGAAGCAAGAACAGCAGGTGCCCCATGAAGAATCAACATCTTTCCCTTCTCGCCGCCCTCCTGGGCGCGACCCTGTCCGCTGGTGCCCAGCCCGTTACCGCAACCCAGCCCGCAGCAAAGAAACAGCCCACTGGCATGACGGCGCCGGCCGCCGCGCCCATGGCCAAGCCGGGCTACACGGCGCCCACCGCGCAAGCCACGCTAGTCCCTGCCACGCCCGCCCCGGCAGCGGCGCAGGACAACCCATCCGCACAGGCACCCGCCGCCGCGGTGACGACTGCCGCGGTAACGACCGCCGCGGTAACGACCGCCGCACAGGATCCCGCCGCCAAACAAGCTGAATTCGAGCGCCTGCTGCGTGCCCAGGTGCTGCTCGACCGTGCCCACTTCTCGCCCGGCGAAATCGACGGCGCCTTCGGCTCCAACATGCGCCAGGCCCTGTCCGGCTTCCAGAAAGCGCGCAATCTGCCCGTTACCGGCAAGCTGGACGAGGCCACCTGGAACGCGCTGAACGCCGACACTGCCCCTACCCTGGTCAGCTACTCGCTGGCCGAGGCGGATGTCGCCGGCCCGTTCCGGCCGATTCCGGAAGAGATGATGGACAAGGCCAAGCTGCCGGCGCTCGGTTATGCGACCCCGGCCGAAGGCCTGGGCGAGAAATTCCACGCCAGCCCGGCATTGGTGGAAAAGCTAAACCAGGGCAAGAACCTCGGCCAGCTCGGCACCCAGATCGTGGTCCCGAACGTGGTCGGCACGCCGCCGCTGCCGCCGGCCGCGCGCGTGGTGGTCTACAACGACGCCCGCATCCTGACCCTGCAGGACGCTTCCGGCAACCTGCTGGCCCAGTACCCGGCCTCGACCGGCAGCGAACACGATCCGCTGCCGATCGGCGAGTGGAAGATCCAGGGCGTGCTGCGCAATCCAACCTACCACTACAACCCCAAGCTGTTCTGGGATGCCAAGGAAGGCGACAAGAAGGCCACCGTGCCTGCCGGTCCCAACAATCCGGTGGGCGTGGCCTGGATCGACCTGTCCAAGCCGCACTACGGTATCCACGGCACCCCGGTGCCGGGCATGGTGGGGAAAACCGAGTCGCACGGCTGCATCCGCCTGACCAACTGGAGCGCGGCCGAGGTGGCGGGCCTGGTCAAGGCCGGTACCCAGGTCGTGCTGCAGGATTGATGGCGAAACCGGTTCGGATATAGATATAACAAGGAGAATGCGATGAGATGGCTGATGACCTTTTTGCTGGGCATCGTGGTCGGCGCCGGTGGCCTGTTCGTCTGGCTGCGCCAGGTGCCGCACGACACGGCCCCTACCGTGGCCGCGAATACCGGTTCGCTGCCGGCGCCGGCGGCGGGGCACAACCTGGACGGCCAGCTGCCGCCGGCGCCCAAGGTCATGCCCGATCTCACCGAACTCGACTTGCCGCTGCGCCCGGGTACCATCGACCAGTCGGCGGCGCCGGCACAATCATCCGCAACGCCATCCGCACCAACGCTGCCGGCCGGCAAGCTGCTGGTGCCGGTCGACGGCATGGCGCTGAGCCAGATCCACGACACCTTCGACCAGCCGCGCGGCAACGAACGCCACCACGAGGCACTCGACATCATGGCGCCGAAAGGCACAAAGGTGGTGGCGGCGGCCGACGGCAAGATCGCCAAGCTGTTCACCAGCAAGCCGGGCGGCCTCACTGTCTACGTGTTCGACCCGAGCGAGAAGTACGCCTATTATTATGCGCACCTCGACCGCTATGCCGATGGCTTGCAGGAAGGCGCGACGGTCAAGCGCGGCGACCCGCTCGGCTACGTGGGCGTGACCGGCAATTCCGATCCGAACGCGCCGCACCTGCACTTTGCCGTGTTCGAATTGACGCCCGAAAAGCAATGGTGGAAAGGTACGCCGGTGAATCCCTTCCCGCTGCTGGGCCAGTGAGGTGCGCCTGCACTTCGACCACCATGTAGTGCCATGAACGGCACTCCAGCAAAATAAGCTGATATCCCGGCCCAGGCTGGGGATCAGGTCCGGCACAGTACCTCTCCGCAGGTGTGCACCCCGCGCCTCACAAGCCATCCTCCCGACATCTTTGTTGCGGCAGAATTTCCCAAGTGCATGTATACTGGCGGCAATACTTACCGTGTGACACATTGATCGCACGATGTCCTGACTTGCCAGATTTTCCAATGAAATTACGTAACCTTGCCGTTTTCCTGGGTGGCTACCTGGTAACGGTACTTGTCCTCGCCCGTCTGTACCACAGCTTTTCCGGGACTGCCTCGATCGACATCATCGCCACCTGCACCGCCATTGCCCTGCTGATCGGCTTCGGGGCCGGCACCTCGGAAACAGCCGCCAGGCATGCGACCAGCTTCTCGCTCGCCTCGTTCTGTGGTGCGCTCACGATCCTGCTGTCGTTTTCTAACGGCAAGGCCGGCATGGCCTTCGTCGCCCTGCCTTATGTGTTCCACTGGACTGCCGCTACGAGCATCGGCCTTTACGCGGCCCGGCTCTGCCGGACTACCCTGAACGCACCGGTGGCGCAGTAAGGCGCGTCAACAGCCGTGCGACACGGCTGGACGGTGTCCGGTCGCTGGCCGCAGTCTGCATGCCAACCTGCGCCTTCAATGAAAACACCCTGCGGGCCAGGGCTTCGCAGGGTGCGGGAACTTCGCCTCGGCCTCAGGCAGCGGCCTTGTCGAACCGGGACTACATGAATCAGGCGCGCTTGCGGCGGGCCGCGGCAGCTGCGCCGAGGCCGCCCAGCGCGAGCAGGGCCAGGCTTGCAGGTTCAGGCACTTCGGCGGCGGCGATATAGGTCGGCACGCGGTGCGGGACGAACTCTGCATAGCCACCGAGCGAATCCAGGGCGCTGGCATAGCTCGGCGCAATGGTGCCGGCGCTCACGGTGCCGGTCAGCGAACCCGAGAACGGCAGGAACTGCAGGCCATTGCCCGTATGGAACAGGAGGCTTGCCGAGTACTGCGTAGAGTAGCTGTATGTGCCATTCGCTGCGCGCGTGATGTCGAAGCGGAAATTCGCATAGCGATCGCTCCCGAAGTTATCGAAAACAGCGAAGCTGGTCGGTCCGCCATCGCGGAAATACGTCCATTCCGAAGTGATGGTATCCACACCTTCCGCCCCCAGGGGCTGAACGTTGAAGCCGAAGGTGTAGGCTGTCGGCGTGCCCGCGATCGGCACCGTCAACCGGTAATCCGCAATCGACTGATCGTCATCATGCTGGACGACATAGCCACTGATCGGGCCGGTAAAGTTATATTGAATGTAGCCTGCGGAGGCGTTCAGTGAGAACAACGCGGTGCAAGCAAGTGCCAAGACTTTTTTGAACATGATGGTCATGAGGTTGGTTGATAACGCAGGGTTATATCAGCAACTTGCGTGCCATCAAAAAAAGTGCAATTTAATCAAATACTTAAAAAAAATTCACATTGTTCAAATAATTTTTTGTAAATATTTCCGACAATACAAGATGTCGGTCGAGCGTCCTCCATATTGCCGAGCCAGACCGGTAATGAAAAAGCCGCCCGCAGGCGGCCCTGGTCCGGCACCGTCGGTTTCATTCGTCGACATCGGCCCCGACATTGATCGCAGCATACGCCCGCTGCACCGCAACCGACTCCTTGCTTCCCTTCCCGTACAACTCGTCGGCCGACTCGATCATCTTGGCACGCGCATCCGCATAGTTGGTGCTCGACGTGAACTTGGTCGTGTTGGCCTTGAACCAGATCCGGTAGGCCTTGTCGAGGCCGATACCGCTCATGGCCGCCGGCGTCTTGACCAGGTATTTGCTGTAGTAGTCGCCGGTCTTGTCTTCCTTCGATCCCTGCGCCAGGAAATAGAACATCCGGTTGTTGGGACCGCTGCTGTAGTGGACGTCGAGGCGCTTGATCGAACTGCTCCAGGCGTCCGGACTGCTGCCGTCCTTGCTGGGGCGGTACATCCAGCGCAGCGGCGTGCCGCTCTTGCTGATTTCCTTGCCCAGCATCCAGTCGTTGCCGGTGGCCGGAATGCTGTCGCCCTTGCCGCCGGCGCGCGCATAGGCCTCGACCGCTTCGCCGTTGATGTCCGAGCTCGATTCGTTGAGGCCGCCGGATTCGCCCGAGTAGGTCATGTTCGAGGTGGCGGCGGTGACGCCGTGGCCCATTTCGTGACCGATCACGTCGATCGAACCGAGACTGTTGAAGCTGGAGCCGTCGCCGATGAACATGCAGCGGCAGGTGTCGCTGTAATAGGCATTGTCGTAGGCGGTGTTGACGTGGGCCGCGATGTAGGTCGAGGTATTGTGGCCGTCGAGCGAGAGCCAGTTGAACACGTTTTTCAGCGTGTCGTAGGTGTTCATCAGGCCCCACATCGCGTTCACCGCGGCGGTCTGGCCGTTGGCGTCGGTGGTGGAACCGCCGGCGACGTACTGCTTGCCGTCGCCCCAGACGTTGTCCGCGCCTTCGCTGAGGTAGACGTTGCCGGCGCTGGTGCCGTGATTGGCGTTGGTGATCGCCATCGCACCGAAGGTGCCGCCGGTGCCTCGGGTGTCGTCGATCATCTTGTACTTGCCGTCGGCCAGCGTGGTGTTGATCGGCACCTCGCCGTTGTACTGGCTCTTGCCGACGCCGATCACGGTCTGCAGCATGTTCCACTGGTCGAGGATGCGGCCGTCGCGCGCGCTGACCACGGTGTCGTGGTAGAGCGGTTTCTCGCCCACGTGCATGCGGGTGTGCACCAGGTAGGCCAGTTCGTAGTGGTCGACGACTTCCTGCACGTCGAGCGCATTCAATTCCTGCTCGGGCTTGTCGACCGCGCCCTGCACGCGCTCGGTACGCATCACCGGATAGATGATCAGCTCGGCGCTGGGCGGCGCCACGTGGCGCGCTTCCGGCCCGAGCGACGCCAGCGCGGCGTCGATCGCGGCCTTCGAGGAAATGACCGGGACCACGCTGAAGTCACTGCCCGGTGCGGTGTTGGCCGCGACCATGCCGGCGCTGTTTGCATGGCTCAATCCGAGGCGGCGTTCGGAAGCGGATTCCGACCGGATGCGGCCGCCGCCGTCGAGCACTACCACCGATTCCGAACCGAACACGCGCACGCCCTTGTAGGTGTGGGCCATGCGTGCGACCTGGGTGCCCTGTGGCCCGGGATGCTGGGCGACGATGGCGAAGCCGTGGCGCGCATCCAGGCCGCGTTCGGCGCGGCGCGCCTCAAGCTGGGCCAGCAGCGCGGCGCGCGACTGCGGGGTCACTGCCACCGGGGCGCTCATCGTCAACGGGGAAGCCGGCGACGCTGCGCGCGGGGCGGCCACTGCGGCGGTGCTTGCGGCGCTGACCGCGGCCAGGGAGCAGGCGCCCAGCGAAGCCAGCAAGTTCGGCAAGGACAGCAAATTGGTGCGCTTGTTCATCTCGTCTCCATTCGGTAGGGGTGACCACCAAACTATGGACGAGCTCGCTTAAAGGGACTTGCTCAAGCGCAAAGGCCCCCACGGCGGTGTTGTACCACGGTGGGGGTAGCGTAAAACTGTGCTACAGGGATCGTGCCGCTTACCGCTCCTTGCGGCGCATCAGGTAGGCGACGGTGCCGACCACGGCGCCGGCGATCGCGACTTTCTTCACCAGCCCGGCCTTGTTGTACTGCCACTCGGACTTGATGCCCATCTCGGCCAGCACGTTCGGTACCTTGCCTTTGGCTAGGTCCTCGACCACGCCTTCGACCACGTTGACGCGGTCGGCTCCCAGCAGCAGCAGCCAGTGGCGCATGTCGTTTTCCGACCAGCGGAAAGCGGCGCGCCGCATCGCCCCGGATAAACCGCTGGGTGGCTGGGCGGTGCCGAAGATCGGCGTGATGCCTGGACGCTCGGTCGATACCAGCACTTCGACGTTCTGCTCCTGCTGGGTCACCTTGCCGCTGGGTTCAGGAATGAAACGCGGCGGGGTCCGCTCCATCGGCACGCCGGGCCGGTCCTTACGGTCGAGATCCGCGCCCCACCCATTGATGTGGGCCAGTTGCTCGCGCGTCGGGCGCGGCGGCGCTTCCGGATAATCGTTCTGAAACTTGTCGGTGTGGCCCGTATGGTGGTGCTGGTGCGAATGCGGATCGACTTCGTGCGATGTTTTCATGCTGACTCCTTAACTCTGTGCGTGCTGTGCGCTGGACTTGACGGTCTGGACCTCGCGGGCCGATGGCGGAATCAGGACGGTCTTGATGCACTCGTCCAGCTTGCTTGAGAAAATGTGATAAGCATCCGACACTTCTTCCAGCGGAATGCGGTGCGTGATGATTTCCTTCGGATTCAGGCGGCCGGCACGGATGTGTTCGATCAGGCGCGGCAGGTGGCGCTTGACGCTGGCCTGGTTGGCGCGGATCGTCAGTCCCTTGTTCAAGACATTGCCGACAGGGACAGCGTTGAAGGTCGGGCCATACACGCCGACGATCGACACGTTGCCGCCTTTTCTCACCGAGTTGATCGCCCAGTGCAGCACGATCGAAGAGCCGGCCTGAGCCTTCATCAGGCGGCCGGTCAGCGTTTGTGCGATTGAACCCGCGGCATCGCCGCCGACGCAATCGATGGTGACGTCGGCGCCCATCCAGTCGGTCATCTTCTTGATGTGCTCGGCCATGTCGTTGACCTCGCGGAAGTTGACCACCTCACATTGGGCGTAGCGCTTGACGAATTCCAGGCGGTAGTCGACTTCGTCGACGACGATCACGCGTCCGGCGCCCATCAACCAGGCCGACTTGGCGGCCATGATGCCGATCGGGCCGGCGCCGAAGATGACGACGGTATCGCCTTCCGAGATGTCGCCCATCTCGGCCGCCTGGTAGCCGGTCGGCACCACGTCGGTGAGCAGCACGGCGTCTTCGTCGTGGATATCGTCCGGGATCACCATGGGGCCGACGTCGGCCATCGGCACGCGCACGTATTCGGCCTGGCCGCCGTTGTAACCGCCGGCCGTGTGTGAATAACCGTAGATGCCACCGACGGCCGTGGCTTGCGGATTCGTATTGTGGCAATTGCCGTAAAGCTCATGTTTACAGAAGAAGCAGTTACCGCAGAACAGGTTGAACGGTACCAGCACGCGGTCCCCCACCTTCAGGTTCTTGACCTCGGACCCGATATCGACGACTTCACCGATGAATTCATGGCCAAAGGTATGGCCGACGCGGGTATCGGGCACCATGCCGTGGTACAGGTGCAGGTCCGAACCACAGATACACGCACGAGTCACGCGCACGATGGCATCGCCCGGGTGTTCGATGACGGGATCGGGCTTGTGGTCGGCGCGGACGCGGTATGGCCCGCGGTAGTTCATTGCCAGCATATAGTCCTCCTGAAATTGATCGACCGCAGATGAGTCGGCCTTTGCAGTCACGTTATGACAAAATCATGACGAAGGCGATACGCGCACGGAAATGAATTCCACATTTTTGAACAATAATTTAACAACTGCAGGTATTTGTTTTTAAAAGGAAATTTATTTATAAATAAATTTTCCAAACGAAAACGGCCGCGCAATGCGCGGCCGTTTTATGTCGATTACAGGTGATTACAGCTGGCGTGCTTCAAACGTATTGCACTGTTCGACCGAGCCGGAATCGAGGCCTTTCTTGAACCAGCGCATACGCTGTGCCGAGGTACCGTGGGTGAACGAATCCGGCACGACTTCGCCGCGCGCCTGGCGCTGCAAGGCATCGTCACCGATCGCGCTGGCGGCAGCCAGGGCGGATTCGACGTCGCCGTCCTGGATGATGCGCTTGGTCTCGTCGGTGTGATTGGCCCACACGCCGGCGAAGCAGTCGGCCTGCAATTCCACCCGTACCGACAGCGCATTGCCCTGGCTCTCCGACAGCTGCTGGCGTGCGTTGTCGACCTTGCCGGAGATGCCCAGCAGATTCTGCACGTGGTGGCCGACTTCGTGCGCGATCACATAGGCCTGGGTGAATTCGCCCGAGACATGGAAGCGCTGCTGCATCAGCTTGAAGAAGGACAGGTCGATGTACACCTTGCGGTCGGCCGGGCAATAGAACGGGCCCACCGCGCTCTGGCCGGTGCCGCAGCCTCCGGTACCGGTGCGGCCGGTGTACAGGACCAGCACCGGCGGCTGGTATTTGGCGCCGTTGGCCTGGAAGATCTGGCCCCAGGTGGTTTCCGTATAGCGCAGCACGGTCCTGACGAACTGGCTTTCGCGGTCGGTCGCGGGCGGCCCCGAAGGTGCCTGTTGCTGCACCTGGGCGGGCGAACCGCCGCCGCCCGACAGCACGTTCAGGATGGTGCTCGGCGAAACGCCGAAGAACCACGACCCCAGCAGTGCCACCACGACGGCGCCGATCCCGAGGGAACCGCCACCGAGACCAAAGCCCCCGCCGCCACCGCTGTCGCCGCGGCGGTCTTCCACGTTGCTGCTCTGTTCATCGCCTTCCCAACGCATACCGTCTCCTTCGTGTCAGCGCCCTGGCGCGCGCTTCAGATTCACCACACTCATGTTCTCGCGCGCATCCTTGATGCGGAAGTCCTCGTCGACGGCCAGTCCGGCTCGTTGTTCATCGTTGCGCGAACGTTCGCTGCGCTCGCGTTCGACCTCGCGCTCCACGCGCGCCTGTTGGGAAACCTTGGGCATTCTCGTCGTCATGACTATCCTTTTCGATCCGGACCGGCCTCCTCCAGCCAATCCACGTGCGAAGTATGCCACTACCACGCCGGCGGGTCTGTTCGCACTTGCACATAGCATGTTAAATCTGTGACATCACATCGATCCTTATGTGCGCTGGCGTACGGAGTGGCCCAGATAGGTACGACATGCTCCATCGCATGGCTCTCCACATCGCTTCCACCGCTGCCCTTGCCGACCTCGGCGCACTCTTGCGCGCCCGGGATTACCGCTTCATCACGGTGACGCCGGCGACCCACCGCCGCGTCAACCGGCGCCCGGAGAACGAATGGGCAAGCGACTTGCGTGGCGTGCTCGGCTGGAGCCGGCCGTTCCGGGAGGGCGTGCTGCCGCCGGATATCGAAGCCTTGCTGAACGAAGCCGGCCTGCTCGCGGATTGCCGCAATGGACAGATTCGCGGACGGCGTGCGCTGGTGCGGGCCTCGACCATCGGCGACCGCCTGTATTTCCACTCGGCCTGGCCGACCTCCGACGACGACGCCGTGTTCTTCGGCCCCGACACCTACCGCTACGCCGCCGCGATCCAACGCGCGCTGGAGTCGCCCTCACTCGGCCGTCCGCGCAGCGACATCCGGCGCGCGGTCGACATCGGCTGCGGCGCCGGCCCGGGCGCGATCGAACTGGCGCTGCAATGCCCGCAAGCGACCGTCTACGGCGCCGACATCAGCCCGGACGCGCTGGCGCTGGCCGCGGTCAACGCCGGCATCAACGGCGCGGGCCAGCTGGTGACCTGCCGCAGCAACCTGCTGGACGGCGTGGACGGCAGCTTCGACCTGGTGATGTCGAATCCGCCCTTCATCCTCGACCCCGACCAACTACCCTACCGCCACGGCGGCGGCGAACATGGTGCCCAGCTGTCGATCGACATCGTGCGCACCGCACTCGAACGCCTGAACCCGGGCGGCAGCCTGTTCTTGTATACCGGGATCGCGATCGTGGACGGCGAAGACCGCTTCCTGGCCGCCATCCGCAGCATGCTGGACGAGGCCTGCAGCGCCTGGGCCTACGAAGAACTCGACCCCGACATCTTCGGCGGCCAGCTCGGCTGCGACGGTTACGAGAACGTCGAGCGTATCGCGGCCGTCTGGCTGCATGCGGTCAAGCGCAGTTAGTCCTTCGCGGTGAGTCCTTATTTGCCGCTGGTAGCGTTGATGGCTTTCTCGTGTTCGCCGAGGCCGACCGCCTTGTAGTCATAGGTCGGATAGAACTCGGTGCGATAGGCGCCCCAGGCCGTGTCTTCCAGCACGCGGTTGACTTCGCGCAGGCGCGACGCCGGCAGCCGCACCGTGATCACCTGCCCGATCCCCATTGCCACGGTCCAGCTCACCACGTCGACGCCCTGGGGCGGAAAGGCTTTATAGAAACCCTGCTTGGCCAGCTGCGCGTTCAGTTCGGCCAGCGGGCGCGACTGATCGTGCTTGAGGAAGATGGTGAGCAGGATGGCGTTGTCCGGCGTGGCGGCTGCCGTGCCGCTGCCGGGGGCGGCGACGGTCTGGGCCTGGACAGTGGCCGTGTAGGCAAGACTTACTGCGAAGAGCGTGACGATGCGAGCGAAGCGGGTGGCGATCATGGGCGGGCTCCTGGTAGGTTGACAGCTTGGCGCGTTGGCCGTCGACAGTGAGCCTATCGACGTCGCCTCGCATGGGCGATACGTACATTATCAATTATTTAAGCCTTGCGTCATTTCAAACTTTCGACGTGCGATTTCACGCATGCCGACGGCCCGGTCAGGTACACGTTCAGGCGAGCATAGGGTGCGGCCAGGTCCGCCAGGCGTCCAGGACAGTAGAATATGGCGTTTTCTGCCCTTCAGCTCTCCATGCACACACTGGAACAACTACGCAGCGGCGCACTGGCCGGCACGGTCCGCCTTCAACTCGCTTGCGGCCTCACGGAATTCCCGCCCGAAATCTTCGACCTGGCGGACAGCCTGGAAATCCTGGACCTGTCGGGTAACGCATTGTCCACCCTCCCCGAAGACCTGCCGCGCCTGCACAAGCTGCGTGTCCTGTTCTGCTCGAACAACCGGTTCACCCTACTGCCTGCGGTCCTCGGCGCCTGCCCGGCGCTGAGCATGATCGGCTTCAAGAGCAACCGCATCCGCGAGGTGCCGGCCGCTGCGTTGCAGCCCGCACTGCGCTGGCTCATCCTGACCGACAACTGCCTGACCGCCCTGCCGCCAACCATCGGCCATTGCACAGGACTGCAAAAGCTAATGCTGGCAGGTAACCAGCTGGGCGCCCTGCCCGCGGAGTTGGCGGCCTGTACCGGCCTGGAATTGCTGCGCATTGCCGCCAACCGGCTGACGGCGTTGCCGGCCTGGCTGCTCGCCATGCCCCGGCTTGCCTGGCTGGCCTACGCCGGCAATCCCTTCAGCGCCGCGGACGAGGCGGCGGCTGCGGCGGAGGCGACACCGGACCCGATCGCATGGCCTCGCCTGGAGATGGCGCAGCGCCTGGGCGAAGGCGCGTCCGGCGTGATCCATGAAGCCGTGTTGCGGCAGACAGCGCCGCACGGGGACACAGCCGCTCAGCCGGTGGCGGTCAAGCTGTTCAAGGGAGCCATGACCAGCGACGGCCTGCCGCGCTGTGAACTGGCCGCCTGCCTCGGGGCAGGCAGCCACCCCAACCTGATCCCGCTGCTGGGCGAGGTGATCGGCCATCCCGACGGCCTGCATGGCTGCGTGATGGCGCTGATCGATCCGGACTTCCGGAATCTCGCGGGTCCGCCCAGCCTGGCAAGCTGCACGCGCGACGTCTATGCGGCCGGCAAAGCGTTTTCGCAGACAGCGCTGCTGCGGCTTGCCCACGGCATCGCGGCGGCGGCCGGGCACTTGCACCAACGCGGCATCATGCACGGCGATTTATATGCGCACAATATCCTGCATACCAGCCGAGGCGATGCCTTGCTGGGCGATTTCGGTGCGGCTTCGCTGTATGCGCCGGGCGGCGCGCAGGGGGAAGCGCTGGAGCGGCTCGAGGTGCGGGCTTTTGGCTTGCTGCTGGGGGAATTGGTCGAACGTTGCGCTGATCTGGATGCTTCCGTGCTGGCGCGTCTGGGGGAGCTGCAGGGGCGTTGCGTGCAGCCTGTTCCCGGGGCACGGCCGGTGTTTGAGGATGTTGCTCGGCAGCTAGCTTTGGAGCTTTAGGCGTTGCTGGCTGTTGGCTGAAGCCGGGTTCGGTTCAAGCAAGACAAAATTGGATCCCGACAGGGTCCTCGATGCTGGCGGTTTCTTTGGCGCTGCTAGGTTGGTGGCGTTTTGTTCGCGCTGCCGGGTTGCCGGCGTTTGGTATGCGCTTCGCGCGCCGTCCGCTTGCGCGGACGGCAGAGTGGCGATTCGGGCGGTTGGCGCAAGCATGCGCCAGACCTTCGAATCCCAACGCGAGGCGCGCAGGCGCCCCGCTCACTCTTCGCCAAAAACAAAAGGCTCCCCGAAGGGAGCCTTTTGTTTTGTTTTGGCGGAGAGGGTGGGATTCGAACCCACGGTACGGTCACCCGTACGCCTGATTTCGAGTCAGGTACATTCGACCACTCTGCCACCTCTCCTGGTAACCGGTCGCTTGCGTCGCGAGAGGCCGTATTATAGAGGGTGGTTGAGAATGTCACAAGGGTATTGTTTTTTGGGTTTTGGGTGCGGTGGGTTGATGGGCTTCTGGCGGTTGATGGGCCGTTGGCGGATTTAGCACCACTGCTGTATGCGCTTCGCGCGCCGTCCGCTTGCGCGGACGGCAGAGTGGCGATTCGGGCGGTTGGCGCAAGTATGCGCCAGACCTTCGAATCCCAACGCGGGGCGCGCAGGCGCCTCGCTCCCTCACCGCCAAAACAAAAAGGGCCCCCTTGCGGGAGCCCTTTTCTTTTTTTGGCGGAGAGGGTGGGATTCGAACCCACGGTACGGTCACCCGTACGCCTGATTTCGAGTCAGGTACATTCGACCACTCTGCCACCTCTCCTGGTAACCGGTCGCTTGCATCGCGAGAGGCCGCATTATAGCAGCCCTGCACGAAAACGGAAGAGCTATTTTGCCAACGGGCGCCGGTCAGGCCGACAGGCGCTCCAGGCCACCCATGTAGGGGCGCAGGACTTCCGGGACCACGACGCTGCCATCCGCCTGCTGGTAGTTTTCCAGTACCGCGACCAGGGTGCGGCCGACGGCCAGGCCCGAGCCGTTCAGGGTGTGCACGAGTTCCGGCTTGCCCTGGGCGTTGCGGAAGCGGGCCTGCATGCGGCGGGCCTGGAAGGCTTCGCAGTTCGACAGCGACGAGATTTCGCGGTAGGTGTTCTGGGCCGGCAGCCAGACCTCGAGGTCGTAGGTCTTGGCGGCGCCGAAGCCCATGTCGCCGGTGCACAGCGACATGACGCGATAGGGCAAACCGAGGTTCTTCAGGACGGTCTCGGCCTGGCCCACCATCTCTTCCAGCGCCTCATACGATTTTTCCGGATGCGCGACCTGGACCAGCTCGACCTTGTCGAACTGGTGCTGGCGGATCATGCCGCGGGTGTCGCGGCCGTAGCTGCCGGCTTCCGAGCGGAAGCACGGGGTATGGGCGGTGATCTTGATCGGCAGCTGGTCGAGCGCCACGATCTCGTCGCGCACCATATTGGTCAGCGAGACTTCCGAAGTCGGGATCAGGTAGAAGTTCTCGCCCTCGCCTTCCGCGCCACCCTTCTTGACCGCAAACAGGTCTTCTTCGAACTTCGGCAGCTGGCCGGTGCCGCGCAGCGAGTCGGCGTTGACCATGTACGGGGTGTAGCACTCGGTGTAGCCATGCTGTCCGGTGTGGGTGTCCAGCATGTACTGTGCCAGCGCGCGGTGCAGGCGCGCCATGCCGCCTTTCATTACCGAGAAGCGCGAGCCGGTCAGCTTGGTCGCGGTGTCAAAATCCAGGCCCAGCTTTTCGCCGATGTCGACGTGGTCCTTGGCTTCGAAATCGAAGCGCGGCGGCGTGCCGACGCGGCGCACTTCGACGTTGCCGCTTTCGTCGGTACCGGCCGGCACCGATTCGTGCGGCAGGTTCGGCACCGACTCCATGAAGCGCGCCAACTTTGCCTGCACGTCGGCCAGCGCCACTTCGTTGGCCTTCAGCTCGTCGCCGAGGCCGCCGACCTGCTTCATGACGTCGGTCGTGTCTTCGCCTTTGCCCTTGAGCATGCCGATCTGCTTGGACAGCGTGTTGCGCTTGCCCTGCAGTTCTTCGGTGCGGGTCTGGATCGCCTTGCGCTCTGCCTCGAGGGCGTTGAATGCGGCGACGTCGAGCTGGAACTTGCGTGCGGCCAGGCGCGCGGCGACGTTGTCGATGTCTTTGCGGAGGAGTTGGATGTCAATCATTATAGGTTTGGGCCAGGCGGAGTAATCGAAATCACAATTGTACCAAGCCGGGCGCCGGTGGCGAGGCGTTTCGCCGATTACGGAATCGATAGCAGATCGGGGGTAGTGCGATCGCTTTCGCCCTGGCCGGATGCCAGCGTGCGCGCAAAGCCTCCGTAGTTCGCGGCCGCGTCGAAGTGGGTTTCCCAGTGCAGGCGTGCCGACTTGCGCCAGGCGCGCGCGGCGCTACGGTCGCGGAAGCGCAGCATGGCGGCGGCGATCGTGGCGACGTCGGCATCGGCATGGATCAGCACGCCATTCGCAGCGTTGACGATCTCGGCGGTGCCACCGACATCGGTGGCGATCATCGGGATGCCGGCCGCGCCGGCTTCCATCAGGCTGACCGGGATGCCCTCGGTATCGCTGACGTTGACGATCGCATCGAAACCTTCGTCGCGGTACACCGCCATCAGTGCCGGCTGCGTCAGGTAACCCTTGAACACGGCCTGCCCGCGGGCGCCGAAGGCGGCGAAGGCGTCGGCGGCCCGGGCGCGCACGGCATCCAGCAGCGGGCCGTCACCGACATGGGTCCAGCGCACCTCGAGCGTCGGGTCCGCCGCCAGCAGGTGGGCGATGGCGTCGACGATCAGGTGCAGGCGCTTGCCGGGCACGGCGAAGGAGCAGGACACCAGCGACAGCGGCCCGCCGGGCGGCTGCACGTTCAGGAAACCCGGGTCGGCGACACCGAGCCGGGCCGTGTGGAACTTGGGCGCAAGGACGGGAAAGCGCCGGTTCAGGTAACGCAGGCCGTCTTCGGAAATCGTGTAGATGGCGTCGATGCCGGCCACGATGCTGCGCCGCAGCCCGGCGTACCCGCCCGGCTTCAGATATTCGTAGAGGTCGCCGCCGTGGGCGCGGCAGACGATACGCACCGGACTGCCGCCGGCCTTGCGGAAAGCCAGCGCGCCCTGGATTTCCGGCAGCAGCCAGTAGTAATAAATGAGGTCGACGCCCTCTCCGGCCCGCTCACGGTCCGCCAGGAAGCGTTCGAACATGCGCGCCCGGTACAGCGCGCGCACCAGTTCCTTGAGACTGTCCAGCTTGCGCGGCCCCGCCAGGACGCTACCGAGGTCGGCAACCCAGCGGTAGCGCAGCAGCGCGGCCAGCAGCGCGCCGGCGACACGCGGCAGCCGCAAGGCGCCCCAGCGCGCATCGGCATAGGCCAGGTCGACGCGCTGGCGCACCGGCCGGGCCGCGCCGCCCGGCTCATAGAAGATCGGCACCAGCTCGATGTTACCGAAGCACTGCGACAGATGTTCGAGTTCGGCCGCCACGAAGGCTTCGCCGGTGCCGTAAGGGTAGAGCGAGGTCACCATCAGCAGGCGCTGCGGCTTCATCGCGCGCCCTCCGCGCCGGCGGCCGCGATGCGCTCGGCCATGATGCGTCCGTACATCGTGATGGTGAACACCGCCGTGACCGTGAACGCGACGCTCGACGCCAGCGCCGCGCCCGGCATGCCGAACACCGGAATCGCCAGCAGGCAGCCGCCGCCGTTGAGGGTAAACGACAGCAGCGCCCCCTGGATGTTGACCCGTTGCAGGCCCATCCCGGCCAGGGAATTGGACACCACGCTCATGTAACTCCAGGTAATGATGCCGGGCAGGAGGATGACGAAGGGCAGCACCGAGCCGGCATAGTCGCGGCCGAACACCCAGGGAATCGCGACCACCGACAGGCTGCCTGCCAGCACGCCCCCGGCCAGCGTGATCTTGAATACCGAGAGTGCGATCTTGCGCACCATCTTCTGCAGGGCGGCCGGCGTGCTGTTGTGCGCGGCCGATTCCGGGAACACCACCACCGTGGCTGCGCTGGCGATCATCCACAGCACTTCGGCCAGCTGGATCGACAACGCATAGCGGCCGGCCGCGGCGGGGTCGAGCAGGAAGCTCACCAGGTACAGCGCCACCCGGTAATTCAGGAAGGTGATCACGTTGCTCAGGTGGGCGCGCAAGCCGAAGGCGATCGCCGTCCCCAGTTTCAGGCCCGGGGCCGGTCCGGATGCCGCCGGTGCGCCATAGCGGCGCACCCGCCACTCGCTGACGAGCCACAGCGCCGCCTGGCTGAGGATATGGCAGGCCAGCACCGCTGGCACGCTGACCGCACCGAATGCGCCCAGCAGCAGCACGCCGGCACAGAACACCAGCGGCTGGGTCAGCGCAGTCTTGTTGTAGGTGGCGTAATCGCGCGCACCCTGGATCAGCGCCGACGTCCAGGCGGCCAGCAGCATCATCGGGAACAGCAGGCTGGCGTACAGTGCAGTGCGCTTGGCGGTGCCGGGCAGGTAGTGGGCGATGGCGCCGTCGCCCGCCAGCAGCAGCACCAGCACGGCCGCGGCCCACAGCGCCAGCGCCAGCGCCCAGTTCATGCGGCGCATGGTGCGCGCGCTGCCGGTCCCGCTGCTCATGTGGAACACGTGGCTGGGACCGAGGCCGAGGTTGAGGAAGGCGTACAGGCTCTGCGGCAGCAGCAGGGCCGTGACCAGCAGGCCGTTGTCATGGGCGCCGAGCTGGCGTGTGGTGACCCACAGCGCCACGAAGTACAGGCCGCTTGAAACGACCTGGCGCAGCAGGGTCGAGCCGATCGCGGCCGACAGGTCGAACCGGGCATCCGGGGTGCGGCCGAGAGCAAGCGAGGCCAGCAGGCTTTTCATGTGGGTCATCATAAGTGAGCCATTATCGGGTGCCGCTGCAGCCCGGACCTGTGCCCGATCAATGCACGGCTCGCATGGCAAATCGGCGGCCGTCTCGCGCCAGCGCAAGGTCATGCAGCGTGGGTTCGGATAAGGTCGCAAGGTCGTTGCCGCTACTTCAATAGAGACAATCGCCCGGAGGACCGCCGTGCGCGCCCTGCCCTGCCTGCTCATGCTGTGTATGCCGTGTGCCTGCCAGGCGCCTGGCGGCACTGCCGCGGCCGCCGCCGGCAGCGGGCGCACGCTGTGGGTGGCGCCCGGCGGCGACGACGCCAATCCGGGTACGCGGCGCGCGCCGCTGCGCACACTGGGTGCAGCGGCGGCACGGGCTGCCGGAGGCGCGGCCGGCACCACGGTACAGGTCGCGCCGGGGGTCTATCCGGAAAACGTCAAGACCACCGCCAGCGGGCGTCCCGGCGCGCGTGTCCGCTACCTCTCCACAGTCAGATGGGGTGCGCGCATCATCGGCAACGGCACCGAGGCGGTCTGGATCAACCACGGCCGCCACGTCGAGATTGCCGGCTTCGATCTCAGCGGCAGCGGGCGCATCGGGCTGCTGAATTATGGATCGTGGGTACGCATGCGCGACAACCACGTGCACGACCTGCAGGTCTCGGGCGGCTGCACCGGGGATGGCGGCGGCGGCATCGTGAACGCCAACTACAAGGGTTCGCATGGCGAGATCGTCGGCAACGTGGTGCACGACATCGGCGTCCCAGGTGCCTGCCAGGGCGTGCACGGTATCTATTACTCGAACCTGCACGGCCGCATCGAGAACAATATTGTTTACCGCGCCGCGGCCTGGGGCATCCATCTATGGCATGCCGCCGACCAGGTCGTTATTACCAATAACACCGTGTTCGCCAACGGTTCGGACAGGATCGGCGGCGGCATCGTGGTCGGTACCGGCGACAGTCCCGGCGGCATGAGGCTGACCGGAACCCGCATCGCCAACAATATCGTCGCCTGGAACCCGCGCGCGTCGATCCAGCAGTACTGCAATCCCGACGAAGCCTGCATCGGTGCCGGGAACGTGGTGGCCGACAATGTGGTGTATGGCAACGGCCTAGGCATCCAGATGCGTGTCGGAAAGGCCACCGGCACCATTGCCGACGATCCGCACTTTATCGACTTCCGGCCCGATGGCAGTGGCAATTATCTTTTGAAACGGAATTCGCCTGCGCTTGGCTACGGGGCCGCAATCGATCTCGGCACCGATTCGAAACACTGATCCATTCCATACCTGCCTTTCATCACGCCGCACGCAAGCCATGCGCATGATGTGCGCTCGCGTTCCGCTTTCTTGCCTTCCCATATCGTTCAAACAATTCTATTTTCCAAAAGAAAATCTTTTGGAATCAATAGCTTGTCCGTTCGCATTTAATTACGGCGGATGCATCGTGATTTATCGATATATGTTCCCCAATATAAATTCCATTTAGGAAAACCTTATTAGGTAAGTTATATCCCAGGGAAAATTCTTTTTCAAAAAGATTGAACTTAGGAAGTTTCCACCGCTCAAAGCTTCCGTATTTCAATTTTTTGAGAAGGATTTTCCCAATGAAACGAATCGTCACTTTTGCTTCGAATGTTCACGCCAGCGCACTGCTCTGCTGCAGCGCCGCCGTCCTCCTGACCGCTTGTGGTGCTGATACCAGCGGCAGCAAGACCGACACCGCGACCCTGTCGCACGGTGTCCAGAGCGCGAACGTATCCGAAGCAACTGTTGCCGCCGCCGGCCAGACCGCGGCGTTGACGGAAGAAAGCGCAGGTACCGGCGCTTTCGAGCATGCCTCGGCCACTGCCACCGCACCGCAAACCACCCGCCTGCTGGCGACGATCTCGTCGGCCACCACCGGCACCGACGCCACCACCCAGGTCACCGACCTGTACCGCACCTTGCTCAATCGCGAGCCGGACAGCGGCGGCCTGCAGTTCTGGGTCCAGCAAGTAAACGCCGGCCTCCCGATCGACGGCGTCAAGAACGAATTCCTGAACAGCGCGGAGTACAAGAACCTGCAGGCGGCCACACCGGCGCCGGCAGCCGATCCGTCGGCCTATCACCTGTACGTCTCGACTACGGGTTCGGACTCGAACAGCGGTACCAAGGCTGCGCCGTTCAAGACCATCACCAAGGCCGCCTCGGTTGCCAAGGCCAGCACCACCGTCCACGTCGCCGCCGGCACCTATAACGGCAACGTCAGCACCAAGACCAGCGGCAGCGCATCGGGCAAGATCCGCTTCGTGTCCGACACCAAGTGGGGCGCCAAGATCGTCGGCACCGGTTCCGAAGCCATGTGGACCAACAACGGCAACTATGTCGAAATCAACGGTTTCGACATCACCGGTCCAGGCCGCCTCGGCATCCTGAACTACGCGTCGAACACGCTGGTTGCCAACAACCACATCCACAACCTGACCCTGTCGGGCGGCTGTACCGGCGACGGCGGTGCAGGCGTGGTCAATGCCACCTACGGCAGCACCAACGGCGACATGATCGGCAACGTCGTGCACGACATCGGCAAGCCGGGCGGCTGCAACGGCGTGCAAGGCCTGTACTCGTCGAACACCGGCGGCACCATCGCCAACAACGTCGTCTACCGCGTCTCGTCCTTCGGTATCCACCTGTGGCACGCCGCCAGCGGCACCACCATCGCCAACAACACGGTCTTCGCCAACGGCTCGGCCGGCATGGGCGGCGGCATCGTGATCGGCGTGGGCGACTCGCCGGGCGGTGTCCTGCTGAACAACGTCAAGGTGATCAACAACATCGTGTACAACAACCCGCGCGGCGGCATCCAGCAGTATTGCTACTCGGGTGCGACCTGCATCGGTACCGGTAACGTGGTGTCGAACAACCTGGTCTACGGCAGCACCACCAACGTCGGCATGCTCAAGGGCAGCGCGACCGGCACCATCAGCGCCGATCCGAAGTTCGTCAGCTACAACCCGACCGGCACCGGCGACTACCGCCTGCAAAGCGGCTCCCCGGCCGTGAACAAGGGTACCGCCAGCGGCGCCCCGGCGGTCGACATCCTCGGCGTGGCCCGTCCGAAAGGCGGCGCCTTCGACCTCGGCGCCTACGAGAGCTTCTGATCGCCCGCTAGCGCAAGCTCGGCACACGACGTCCGGCACCTGCTGCCGGACGCCGACTACAAGCCCTGCCACGGTGATGCCGTGGCAGGGCTTCTTTATTTGGCCAGGCACCTTGGATAGCAGGCAAAGGCGGCTCACGCGGCGGCGTCCGCCAATGAACTGAACAATATGCGGTGTTCCATTTCATATTCGAAATCAGACCTTGCAATTTCATTCATACGGAAAATTTTTTTACGAAAAGATTGAACTTAGGAAGTTTCCTGGGCTCAAAAGCAGTATCAATGACTTCTTGATTCAAGGAACTTCCCTAGATGAAACACGCAATCGCTTCTCTCTTCGCCCACCGTACCAACACCCTCGTCGCCTGCAGCGCAGCCGTCCTGCTCGCCGCCTGCGGCGGTACCGACGCCGGCAGCAGCGCCGCTGCCCAGACCGCGGCCAAGCTTGCCGTCGCCAATGCCGACAAGGGTGCCGTCCTGGTCGACGCCGCTGCGACCGCAGCCGCTGCCGCACCGCTGAGCGCCGCCAGCTTCAATGTCGACGGTTACGAAAAAGAAGTGCAAGCCGCATCCGCCGTGTCGGCGGCCCCGGCCCAGATCCAGGCCGACAGCGCCGCAGCCGGCGCTGCCCAGGCCGACGGTGGCACCAAACTGCTGGCCACCCTCACCAGCGCGACCCCGAACGCCACCACCAGCACCTACCATCTGTACGTGGCAACCACCGGTTCGGATTCGAACACCGGTACCCAGGCCGCGCCGTTCAAGACCATCAACAAGGCTGCCTCTGTCGCCAAGGCCGGCACCACCGTCCACGTCGCCGCCGGCACTTACAACGGCAACGTCAGCACCAAGACCAGCGGCACCGCAACTGCCCGCATCAGCTTCGTGTCCGACACCAAGTGGGGCGCCAAGATCGTCGGCACCGGTTCCGAAGCCATGTGGACCAACAACGGTAACTACGTCGACATCAGCGGCTTCGACATCCGCGGTCCGGGCCGCCTCGGCATCCTGAACTACGCGTCGAACACGCTGGTTGCCAACAACCACATCCACAACCTGACCCTGTCGGGCGGGTGCACCGGCGATGGCGGTGCGGGCGTGGTCAATGCCACCTACGGCAGCACCAACGGCGACATGATCGGCAACGTCGTGCACGACATCGGTACCCCGGGCAGCTGCAACGGCGTGCAAGGCCTGTACTCGTCGAACACCGGCGGCAAGATCATGAACAACGTCGTCTACCGCGTCTCGTCCTTCGGTATCCACCTGTGGCACGCCGCCAGCGGCACTACCATCGCCAACAACACGGTCTTCGCCAACGGCTCGGCCGGCATGGGCGGCGGCATCGTGATCGGCGTGGGCGACTCGCCGGGCGGTGTCCTGCTGAACAACGTCAAGGTACTGAACAACATCGTGTACAACAACCCGCGCGGCGGCATCCAGCAGTACTGCTACTCGGGTGCGACCTGCATCGGTACCGGTAACGTGGTGTCGAATAACCTGGTCTACGGCAGCAAGACCAACGTCGGCATGCTGAAAGGCAGCGCGACCGGCACCATCAGCGCCGATCCGAAGTTCGTCAGCTACAACCCGACCGGTACCGGCGACTACCGCCTGCAGAGCGGCTCGCCAGCCGTGAACAAGGGTATCGCCAGCGGCGCCCCCGCTACCGACATCCTCGGCGTGGCGCGTCCGAAAGGCGGCGCCTTCGATATCGGTGCCTACGAAAGCTTCTGAATCCAAGCACGCGCTGGTCGATAGGGCGTAAAAAGTAAAAGCCCCGCGACGGCCGGACCTTCGCGGGGCTTTTTTTATATCAACGGCGCGGATCAGTCTTCGCCGGCGTCCGCATCCAGCTGGCGCAGGAAGGCCAGCTTGTCGGCCACCTTGCCCTCGATCCCGCGCGGCACCGGCTGGTACCAGCGCGGCTCCGGCATCCCGTCCGGCAGGTAGGTTTCGCCGGCCGCGTACGCATGCGGCTCGTCGTGGGCATAGCGGTAGGCATGGCCGTAGCCGAGTTCCTTCATCAACTTGGTCGGCGCATTGCGCAGGTGCACCGGCACCTCGCGCGACTTGTCCTTGCGCACAAAGGCCATCGCGGCATTGAAGGCGTTGTAGCCGGCGTTGCTCTTGGCCGCGATCGCCAGGTAGATCACGGCCTGGCCCAGCGCCAGTTCGCCTTCGGGCGACCCCAGGCGTTCGTAGGTGGTCGCGGCGTCGTTGGCGATCTGGATCGCGCGCGGGTCGGCCAGGCCGATGTCTTCCCAGGCCATGCGCACGATGCGGCGCGACAGGTATTTGGCGTCGGCGCCGCCATCCAGCATGCGGCACAGCCAGTAGAGCGCGGCGTCCGGGTGCGAGCCGCGCACCGACTTGTGCAGGGCCGAGATCTGGTCGTAGAAATTGTCGCCGCCCTTGTCGAAGCGGCGCGCGTTCAGGGTCAGCGCGTTCTCGACGAATTCGCCGGTGATGCGGGTGATGCCGGACGTTTCCGCCGAGGTCTTGGTCTGCTCCAGCAGGTTGAGGAAACGCCGCGCATCGCCGTCGGCGTAGCCGACCAGGGTCTGCACCGCCACCTCGTCGAATTGCAGGTGGCCCAGCACCCGCTCCTGCGCGCGCGCCAGCAGCTGGCGCATCTCGTCGTCGTCCAGCGCCTTGAGCACGTAGACCTGGGAGCGCGACAGCAGTGCCGAATTGACTTCGAACGAAGGGTTTTCAGTGGTGGCGCCGATCAGCGTGACCAGGCCGCTCTCCACGAAGGGCAGCAAGGCATCCTGCTGCGATTTGTTGAAGCGGTGGATCTCGTCGATGAACAGGATGGTGTGCTTGCCGCGCGCCAGGTACTGCTCGGCCTGCTCAATGGAGGCACGGATGTCCTTGACGCCGGACAGCACCGCCGACAGCGCGATGAATTCGCAATCGAAGGCGTTGGCCGTCAGGCGCGCCAGCGTGGTCTTGCCCACGCCCGGCGGCCCCCACAGGATCATCGAGTGCGGCCGCCCCGATTTGAAGACCAGGTTGAGCGGCTTGCCCTCGCCCAGCAGGTGGCTCTGGCCGATCACCTCGCCGATGGTTTTCGGGCGCAGCGCTTCGGCCAGAGGCGCCGCGGGTTCGGTCCGGAACAGGTCGTCAGTGTTGTGCTTATCCATCTTGCGTATGTGTGGCCGGATAACGAAAACGCAAGTGTAATGGATGAGGACGATACCCCGTTAGCGCAGGCTTACTGGTGCGAGACTTCGGCGCCCTTCGGTACCTCGAACTTGAAGGTTTGCGCGCCCAGCGACGGGTTGCGCTGGAAACTGGTGAACTTCAGCAGCGTGGTCTGGCCGAAGTTGTCCTTCAGCTCCATCGCCTGGGGCACGCCGTCTTTCAGGCCGATGCCGATCTGCTCGAAGGTGGTGTCCTTGGTTTTCGGGGTGGCGCTCAGCCACTCGAGGCCGTCGCGGGTGCCGGCTTCGGCCAGCGTGAAGTTCTTTTCCAGGTCGTTGCTGCCGAACAGGATCGCAGCCGGCGAGCTGCCCAGCGCGTTGCCCAGCTTGCGGGTGGTCACCTGGTTGAGGTCCTTGTCGTACAGGTACAGGGTGTCGCCGTCGGCCTGCAGCACCTGTTCGAAGGGCTTCTGGTAGGTCCAGATGAACTTGCCGGGGCGGGCGAACACGAAGGTACCGGTCGAGGGCGGCGCGGCCTTGCCGGCGGTGGTCTTGCGGAGCTGGGTCTGGGTGAAGTCGCCGCGGGCGGACTTGGTGCCGGCGACAAAGGATTTGAACTGGTCCAGTGCGGCGGCGGAAGCCTGGGTGCCGATGGCCAGGGTGGCGGTTGCGATCAGGGTGGCAAGAGTCGTTTTCAGCGTCATTGTTGTGTTCCTGTTTTTGTTGGCCGAAGGGGTTTGGCTGAGGTGGTGGCGGTAGGGTGGACGGGTCTCCCGTCCACGCTTTCATACGGCGCTTGCACTGACTGAACGCGCGAACGGCGGAGCGGTCCACCCTACGCGCAACATTAACGTTGCCGGTTTTACTCGGCGCTGGTCGCCGGCACGAGAATGTCGCGGTTGCCGTTCGACTGCATCGGCGACACCACCCCGCTCTGCTCCATCTGCTCGAGCAGGCGGGCGGCGCGGTTGTAGCCGATGCGCAGGTGGCGCTGCACCAGCGAGATCGAGGCACGGCGGTTCTTGAGCACCACCTGCACCGCCTGGTCGTACATCGCATCGGATTCGCCGCCGCCCTCGCCGGCCGCCGGGCCCTCGCCGGCGCCGCCTTCTTCCGCCACGCCCCCTTCGAGGATGCCTTCAATGTAATTCGGTTCGCCGGTCGATTGCAGATGTTTTACAACTCGATGCACTTCGTCATCCGACACGAAGGCGCCGTGCACGCGCACCGGCAAGCCGGTACCCGGCGGCATGTACAGCATGTCGCCCATGCCGAGCAGCGTCTCGGCGCCCATCTGGTCGAGAATCGTGCGCGAGTCGATCTTGGACGACACCTGGAACGCGATACGGGTCGGGATGTTGGCCTTGATCAGGCCGGTGATCACGTCGACCGACGGACGCTGGGTCGCCAGAATCAGGTGGATGCCGGCGGCACGAGCCTTCTGTGCGATACGGGCGATCAGCTCCTCGACCTTCTTGCCGACCACCATCATCAGGTCGGCCAGCTCGTCGATGATGATGACGATGGTCGGCAGCTTTTCCAGCGGCTCGGGATTGTCCGGCACGATCGAGAACGGGTTCGGGATGTGTTCCTCGCGCTTGGCCGCATCCAGGATCTTGCCGTTGTAGCCGGCCAGGTTACGCACGCCCAATTTAGACATCAACTTGTACCGGCGCTCCATCTCGTTGACGGCCCAGTTCAGCGCGTGGCCGGCCTGGCGCATGTCGGTGACGACCGGCGCCAGCAAGTGCGGAATGCCCTCGTACACCGACATTTCCAGCATCTTCGGGTCGATCAGGATCAGGCGCACGTCGGCCGGGTCGGCCTTGTACAGCAGCGACAGGATGGTGGCGTTGATGCCCACCGACTTGCCGGAACCGGTGGTACCCGCGACCAGCAGGTGCGGCATCTTGGCCAGGTCGGCCACCACCGGCTTGCCGGCGATGTCCTTGCCCAGCGCCACGGTCAGCGCCGAGGCGCTGTCGGCGTACACCTTGGAGCCGACGATTTCCGTCAGGCGCACGATCTGGCGTTTCGGGTTCGGCAGTTCCAGCGCCATGTAGTTCTTGCCGGGGATGGTCTCGACCACGCGGATCGAGGTCAGCGACAGCGAGCGCGCCAGGTCGCGCGCCAGGTTGACGATCTGGCTGCCCTTGACGCCGGTGGCCGGCTCGATTTCGTAACGGGTCACGACCGGACCCGGGTAGGCGGCCACGACCTTGGCTTCGACGCCGAAGTCGGACAGCTTCTTCTCGATCAGGCGGCTGGTGAATTCCAGGGTCTCGATGGCGACCGATTCCTGGGCCGGCGGCGCTTCATCCAGCAGGCCCAGCGGCGGCAGCGTGGAATCGCCCGAGACTTCGAACAGCGCGGTCTGGCGTTCCTTTTCGGCGCGGTCCGAACGCGGCACGCTGACCATTTGCGGCTCGATCTTGATCGCGGACGGTGCCGGTGCGGCAGCCGCCGGCTGCGGCGCGGCAGCAGCGGCACGCGCGGCCGGGGCTGCCCGCGCCGGCGCCGGCTGCTGGAAAGGCTCGTCGTCGAGCGCCGGTTCGGCCGGCGCCTTGGCCAGCGAAATCTGCGGCTCCTGGCGCGGCTCGCTATGCGGCTCCACCCTGCCCTCGCCGGCGGCCGGCTCGGTTTTCGTCTTCGCCTTGACCTTGGCCATGGCCTTGGCCAGGAAGCCCGGCTGCGCAGCCGGCTCTTCGAAGCGCTCCTCGTCGAGCACGTCGTCGGGCGTACGGGTGTCGACATGGCGGCCGACAGCGGGCTCGTGCTTCAGCACCGGCGCATTGCCGTGCTTTTCGACGAACTTGGCACGCTCGTGCACCACCGCCTCGTCGCGCCGGTGCGCCGCGACTTCGCCCAGCGCACGGTCTTCGCGGTCTTCGTAGCGCAGGCGGAACCAGTCCCAGCCACGCTCGACCGATTCGCCGATGCGTTCGGCCGTCGCCAGCCAGGACACCTGGAAATACCAGGAAAAGCCGAGGCCGAACAACAGCAGCAGCAACAGGGTGGCCCCGGTGAAGCCGAAGGCGGTATGGGCGGCGTGGCCGATCAGCTGGCCCAGCACGCCGCCGGCCGCGCGCGGCAATTCGACCTTGAGCGACCACATGCGCAGGTACTCGAGTCCTACGCTGCCGGCGAACATCAGGGCGAAGCCGACCCAGCGGATCACGGTCTCGCCCTGGTGCTCGGGCTCGGGGAGCGGCTGCTCGACCACGAAGCGGCTGTGCAGGCGGCGGTAGCCTTTATACACGGCGCGCGTGAAACAGACGCACAGCCACCAGGCCGAAAAGCCGAAGATGAACAGCAGCAGGTCCGCCAGCCAGGCGCCGGCGCGGCCGCCGAGGTTGGCGACGTGGGCTACCGCGTTTTCGTGCGACCAGCCTGGATCGGCTTTGTTATAACTGAGCAGGATGAGGACGAAATACAACAAGGCGACGGCCGTGGCCAGCCAGCGCGCCTCGGAGAGCAGGCGCACGAGCCGGTTCGGCAGCGGCTGCCGGGGTGCCCGGGGCTTGTGGGTATAGGTCGAACCGGTCGAAGTACTATTCTTGCTCATACGAGATGCTACTGAATGAAGCCGATACAGCGAAAGATGTTCATTCTAAGCCATATATGGCCGGGAAGGCCCCACGATTCATGCTTGTTTGCATCATCGAATATAATCTCCGGTCCGATTCCCCTTGATTCCGATGACCGGCGCCCCCACTTGCCGCCCATCATCACCTGATAAGACGTTCAACATGACCACTCGCAAACACGCCAAAGTCCTGATCCTCGGTTCTGGCCCCGCCGGCTACAGCGCCGCCGTTTACGCTGCACGCGCCAACCTCAATCCGATGCTCGTGACCGGCGTCGAGCAAGGCGGCCAGCTGATGACCACCACCGATGTCGAGAACTGGCCGGGCGACCCGCTGGGCGTGCAGGGCCCGGAACTGATGGCGCGCCTGCTGCAGCATGCCGAGCGTTTCAATACCGAGATTGTTTTCGATCATATCCATACCACTTACCTGAACGAAAAACCGATTCGCCTGGTCGGCGATTCGCACGAGTTCACCTGCGACGCCCTGATCATCGCCACCGGCGCGTCGGCCCAGTACCTCGGCCTGCCGAGCGAACAGGAATTCATGGGCAAGGGCGTGTCCGCATGCGCCACCTGCGACGGTTTCTTCTACCGCAACCAGGAAGTGGCGGTGATCGGCGGCGGCAACACCGCGGTCGAGGAAGCGCTGTACCTGGCCAACATCGCCACCAAGGTGACCGTGATCCACCGCCGCGACAAGTTCCGCGCCGAACCGATCCTGATCGATCGCCTGATGCACAAGGTTGAAGAAGGCAAGATCGTGCTGGAACTGAACCAGACCCTGGACGAAGTCACCGGCGACGCCAGCGGCGTGACCGGCCTGCGCCTGAAAGCCACCGGCGACGGCGCCATCAAGGAACTCAAGGTGCACGGCCTGTTCGTGGCGATCGGCCACAAGCCGAACACCGCGATCTTCGATGGCCAGCTGGACATGCACAACGGCTACATCAAGACGCGCAGCGGCACCGAGGGCATGGCGACCGCCACCAGCGTGGCCGGCGTGTTCGCGGCCGGCGACGTGCAGGACCATGTGTACCGCCAGGCGATCACGTCGTCGGGTTCGGGCTGCATGGCCGCACTGGACGCCCAGCGCTACCTGGAAGCACTCGAGTAACTCTTACAATTTTCGATGGCAGGCATGAAAGACTTCGGCGACCTCAAATCCTTCCGCGACCGTCTGAAGGTCGAAGAACGCCTGCGCGCCATCGAAAAAGCCGAGCGAGAGAAGCGCGAGCGGGCCGAACGCGAAAATGCAGTCGAGTTCCGCACGGCGGTCAAGGACGTCAACCCGATGCCAGAGTCCGACCGCTACGTCTGGCGTCCGGCCCATGAAGCCGAGCTGCGGCGCCAGGCCGCGGCGCGCCGGCCGCCGACCGACGACGAAGTCCAGGCGATCCTGGCGGAATCGATGCTGTCCGACCAGTTCGACGTTGACGGCCTACTCGACGAAGAGCCGACCCTCAGCTGGGCAGCGCCCGGCGTCGGTCCAGATGTCGTGAAAAAGCTACGCAAGCGTCACTGGCCGGTCGAGGACGAAATCGACTTGCACGGCTTGACGCGCGACCTGGCGCGGCGCGTGGTCGATGCATTTTTGCGTAGAAGCAACAAAAACGGGATACGCTGCGTGCGCATCATCCACGGTGTCGGCTACGGCTCGGCCGGCGGCGAACCGGTGCTGCGCGGCATGGTCCACAGCTGGCTGGTGCAGACCGGCGAGACGGTCGCCTTCTGCGTGGCCAACCGCGCCGACGGCGGCAACGGCGCCCTCATCGTACTGCTGCGGCCGGCGCTCGACGAGCGCGAACGCTGACCCTGTTGCACTAATTTACAAGCTTTGTTCCTGAGTCTGCTCAATACGGATTCGCCACAATCCACATTGACATTTCCTTGTGTCAAAATATGCGTAATATGCGCAATTTGAGCATGAAAGCTTGTAAGATGCTCTCCAAGAAACCCGAGTAGCCAACACGTAAAGGAATGAGTCGAGAGTGATGTCCAGTACGCCTGAACCGATGGCGATTCCGCAGCGTGTCGACTTGCTCAACTGCGCGGACGAACCCATCCACCTGCCCGGATCGATCCAGCCCCACGGTGCCCTGTTCTTCCTCGACAGCGACGGCGCCGTCGAAGGCTGGAGCGCACACGCCGACACGCGCCTCGGCCTGACGCTGACCCTCGGCCGCAACTACGAACAGCTCGGCTTGCCGGCCTCGGTGGCCGAACTGGTCCACGAGACCTTCGACACCATGCACGAAGGCGGTGCCGCGCCGCTGGTGGCCGCGGTCGTCATCGGCGCGTCCGAATACGATTGCGTGGTGCATGCGCACAAGGGCCGGGTGATCGTCGAATTCGAAGCGCGCGAGGAATCCACCGACGCGGTGGCGCTGTTCGCGATCAAGGCGCACGGCTCGATCGAGCGCCTGCGCCGCCAGAAGAGCATCGACGGCCTCTTGCGTACCGCCGTGCGCCAGGTGCGTGAATTCACCGGCTTCGACCGCGTGATGGCATACCGCTTCCGCGGCGACGACAGCGGCAATGTCGTCGCCGAAGCGCGCCAGGACGAACTGGTGGCGTATCTCGGCCAGCGCTACCCGGCCGGCGACATCCCGCCGCAGGCGCGCCGCCTGTATGTGCTGAACACCCTGCGCATGATCGCCGACATGACCTACGACGCCGTCCCCCTGCTGGGCGCACCCGGCGCGCCGGCGCTCGACATGAGCTATAGCGTGCTGCGCAGCGTGTCGCCGATCCACGTCGAATACCTGCAGAACATGGGTGTGGCGGCCTCGATGAGCGTCTCCATCGTGATCAATGGCCGCCTGTGGGGCCTGATCGCCTGCCACCACATGAGCCCGAAGCGCGTGCCCTACTCGATCCGCATGGCGGCCGACGTGCTGGCGCAAGTGATCGGCTCGACCGTGCAGAGCATCGAATCGAACGACCAGGCCGCCCTGGTCGAGCGCAACGCCAAGGTGCGCACCAGCCTGGTCGAATCGCTGCTGCTCGAGGAAGACCCGCTCGAAGCGCTGGTCAAGCACGGCGAGGGACTGATGGCCTCGAGCCAGTCGCAGGCCATGGTGGTGTGCCAGTTCGAACGCGTGGTCTGCCTCGGCATCGACCAGGACGCTGGCGAACGCATCGTCGCTTCGCTGCCGGCGGACGCCCACGACCTGCTGCTGCGCAAGGGCGTGCACGACTGGCCCGAACAGGACCGCGCGGCGCTCGGGAAGTGGGTCGGCCTGCTCGGCCTGCCCTTCGATCCGCCCAGCAGCGGCTGGTGCCTGCTGCTGCGCACCGAGCAGGTGGAAAACGTCGCCTGGGGCGGCAGGCCCGAAAAGAGCGAACAGGTCGGCCCGATGGGCGCGCGCCTGACCCCGCGCGGCTCCTTCGACGCCTGGCACGAGACGGTGCGCGGTTGCGCCCATCCGTGGGAAGACGTCATCCTGACCCATGCGCGCCTGACGCTGGGCGAACTGATGCGGGTATCGAACGCGCGCCGCGCGCAGACCGAAACCACCCGTGCGCAGTTGCTGGCGATGCTGGGGCACGACCTGCGCGATCCGCTGCACTCCATTAACATGGCCGGCATGGTGCTGGAAAAGACCGGCGGCGCCAACAACAAAGGCACGCTGGGACGGCGCATCCAGTCGTCCAGCAACCGCATGCAGCGCATGATCAGCCAGGTGCTGGACATGAGCCGGATCGACCGCGGTCTCAGTCTGGGCGTAGCGTTGGCGCCGGTCGACATGGCACCGCTGGTCGAGGACATGGTCGAGGAGGCGCGCCTGGCCTACCCGACCATCGTCTACGACCTGCACACGATCGGCCCGGCCTTCGTGCAGGGCGACGATGCGCGCCTGGGCCAGGTGGTGTCCAACCTGCTCAGCAACGCGCGCCACCATGGCGAACCGAACCAGCCGATCAAGATCCGCCTGACGGTGCAGGACGGCATGGCGGAAGTGTGCGTGTCGAATGCCGGCGCCCCGATCCCACCGGAGGCCGAGGCCACGCTGTTCAATCCGTACAAGCGCAGCTCGTTGAACAACCCGCGCAACCGCACCGGCATGGGCCTGGGCCTGTACATCGCCCAGCAGATCGTGCGCGAACACCAGGGCGAAATCGTCTACCACCACGAGAACGGCCGCGTCATCTTCACCGTAAAGCTGCCGCTGGCGCCGCGCCAGGCTGCGCAGCCTTGAGGTCGTAAGCACCGCGCATACTTACGCAGCCGGGCCCGGCATGTTAGTCTAGCAACTAGTCTAGCAATAGCGCCACAAGCCCGGCTGCCGCATGCATCTACTCAAATTCATTGAAATCATGGCGATCCTGGTGGGCGCCTTTTCCGGCTTCATCGAAGCGCGCCGCAAGCGGATGGACCTGGTCGGGGTCTTCACGGTCGCCTTCATCGCCGCTTTCGGGGGCGGCACCCTGCGCGACATCCTGCTCGACAAGCGGCCCCTGTTCTGGGTCATCCACCAGGAATACGCGATCCTGATCTTCGTGCTGGCACTGGTGGCCTCGCCGCTGATCCGCACCATGCGCCACATGGTGTCGGAACGCCTGATCGTGATCGCCGACGCCTTCGGCCTTGGCTTGTTTTCGGTGGCCGGCGTGTCGTCGGCGCTGGATGCCGGCATGCCGCTGTTCATCGCGTCGATGATGGGCGTCATCACCGGCATCTTCGGCGGCGTCCTGCGCGACATCGTCTGCAACGAAGTGCCGATGGTCTTCCGCGACGGCAAACCCTATGCCCTGTGCGCCTTTGTCGGCAACTGGATCTTCCTGATCATGGGCATCTATGGCGTGGACAAGGACATCGCGCTGTGGTCGAGCGCGCTGTTCATCGTGCTGTCGCGGCTGCTGGCGTGGAAATTCGATTTGACCCTCGGCCGCTGAACCCCAATTCGGGGTCAGAGCAGAATTTTGCCGGAATTCGGGGTCAGAGCCTTTTTTGGGAAATTGACAGATAACACTACTGGCGCAGGATCGGCCGGGATGACGACGTGATCGCAACGGAACACGCGTCAAAATAAACACGTGCCATTGCCCTTAAAAGCGCTCTGACCCCGAATCGTCCCGAATCGTCCGCAAATTGTGCTCTGACCCCGAATTTAGCGGAATGGTCAGACCGCGTCCGGCCCGGTCTCGCCGGTGCGGATGCGGATCACCTGTTCCACGTCCTGCACGAAGATCTTGCCGTCGCCGATCTTGCCGGTGCGCGCCGCCTTGATGATGGCGTCGACAACCTGCTCGGTCATCGCATCGTCGACCACCACCTCGATCTTCACCTTCGGCAGGAAATCGACCACGTACTCGGCGCCGCGATACAGCTCGGTATGGCCCTTCTGGCGGCCAAAGCCCTTCACCTCGGTCACGGTCAGGCCGGTGACGTTGACATCGGCCAGCGCCTCGCGTACTTCGTCCAGCTTGAATGGCTTGATCACGCAGGTAATTTGTTTCATGTAAAGCTCCTTTCAGGTTTTCTTGTTGGGCGCACGGCGGCGCCTTCGATCATCGGCCGGGCTCAGTTATCCGGAATCCGGGCCAGCTGCTCCATCCACACGGTGGCCTCGGAATCGCTGGGGGCGCGCCAGTCGCCGCGCGGCGACAGCGAGCCGCCATTGCCGACCTTCGGTCCGTTCGGCACGCACGAGCGCTTGAACTGGCTGGTCTTGAAGAAGCGCCACAGGAAGATGCCGAGGTTTTTCTTGATCGCCGCCAGGTCGTACTGGTTACGCGCCGGATTGCCGCCTTCCGGCCACGGGCCGAGGTCGCGGTCGCGCCAAGCCGACCAGGCCAGGAAGGCCACCTTGGTCGGCGCGAAGCCGTAGCGCAGGATGTAGTACAGGTTGAAATCCTGCAGTTCGTAGGGACCGATGAAGTTCTCGGTGACCTGGGCCGGTTTGCCGGCCGCCGTGTCGCCGGCCTCTTTGCCGGTACCGGTCTTGGCGGGCACCAGTTCCGGGCTGATCTCGGTTTCCAGCACCTGGATCAGCACGTCGGAACCGGTGTCGCCGATCTGCTTGGTATCCGCCACCCAGCGCACCAGATGCGAGATCAGGGTCTTGGGCACGCTGGCATTCACGTTGTAGTGCGACATGTGGTCGCCCACACCGTAGGTGCACCAGCCCAGCGCCAGCTCGGACAAATCACCGGTGCCGATCACGATCGCGTGGTTGTGGTTGGCGAGGCGGAACAGGTGGCTGGTGCGCTCGCCCGCCTGCACGTTCTCGAAGGTGACGTCGTATTCTTCCTTGCCCTCGGCGTACGGGTGGCCGAGGTCCTTCAGCATCTGGATGCAGCTCGGGCGGATGTCGATTTCGCGCGCGGTGCAGCCGACCGCCGCCATCAGGTCGCGCGCCTGGCGCAGCGTGCGTTCGCTGGTGGCGAAGCCGGGCATGGTGTACGCCAGGATGTTGGTGCGCGGCAGGCCGAGACGGTCCATCGCCTTGGCGCAGACCAGCAGCGCGTGGGTCGAATCGAGGCCGCCGGAAATGCCGATCACGACCTTCTCGTGGCCCGAGGATTGCAGCCGCTGCAGCAGTGCCTGTACCTGGATGTTGTAGACCTCGGTGCAGCGCTCGTCGCGCCGCGCGCTCGATGCCGGCACGTAGGGGAAGCGCTCGACCAGGCGCTGCAGCGGCAGGTCGCGGTCCAGCGGCAGCGCCAGCGGGAAGCGCTGGATGCGGAACCTGGCGACTTCGTCGGCGTGGCGGCGCACCGATTGCGCGAAGGTGGTCGCGTGCATGCGGTCCTGCGCCAGCCGCTCGAGGTCGACGTCGGCGAAGATGATGTGCGAATCCTGCAGGAAACGCTGCGACTCGGCCAGCATGTCGCCTTTTTCATAGATTAGCGACTGGCCGTCCCAGCCCATGTCGGTGGTCGATTCGCCCAGGCCGGCCGAGGTGTACAGGTAAGCCGCCACGCAGCGTGCCGACTGCTGGCCGACCAGTTGGTGGCGGTAGCCACTCTTGCCCACCACGATGTTCGAGGCCGACAGGTTGACCAGCACCGTGGCCCCGGCCAGCGCCGCGAACGAGGATGGCGGCACCGGCACCCAGACGTCTTCGCAGATCTCGACGTGGAAGCGGAACAAAGGCAACCCTTCGACCTCGAACAGTTGGTCCGGACCGAAGGGCACGTCCTGTCCCAGCAGGCCGATCCGCGTCACGGCGGTGTTGTCCGCGGGACTGAACTGCCGCATTTCGTAAAATTCGCCATAATTGGGCAAATAGCTCTTCGGCACCACGCCCAGGATGCGTCCGCCGGCCACGACCACCGCGCAATTGAACAGCGTATGGTTGAGGCGCAGCGGCACGCCGACGATCATGGCCAGCGGCAGTTCGCTCGACGCCGCGACCACGTCGGCGAGCGCGGCCAGGCAGGCGTCGAGCAGCGCGCGCTGGTGGAACAGGTCGTCGCAGGTGTAGGCGGACAGTCCCAGTTCCGGGAAGGCGACCAGGACCGCGCCCTGCCCGGCCGCCTGGCGCGCCAGCGCGATCGTCTGCTGGGCGTTGAACGCCGGGTCGGCGACCTTGCAGCGCGGGCTGGCGACAGCGACACGGGCGAAATCGTGCGAATAGAGGTTGAAGAATGGCTTATCCATCATGCATCTTTCCTTGGGTGAGCTTCGACCACCATTTGTTTGCCGGGCAGCGCGGCGCCGCGCAGTACCCGTTACTCCTTTGATATGGAAGTCATCTTGAATTATCGCACGCATATCGTTTCTTCTCTGTCCGAGATCGGCCAATCAGCGTGGGACGCGCTGGCGTCCAGCCAGGACAAACCGAATCCCTTCCTCTCGTATGCCTTCCTGCACGCCCTGCACGAGTCCGGGAGCGCCGCGCCGGATGCCGGCTGGCAGCCGCAATTTCTCACGCTGTACGATGGAGAAGACCTGGCCGCCGCCCTGCCCCTTTACGTCAAATACCACTCCTACGGCGAATACGTGTTCGACTGGGCCTGGGCCGACGCCTACGGGCGCAATGGCCTGGAGTACTACCCGAAACTGCTGTCGGCGATCCCGTTCACGCCGGTAACGGGCCCGCGCTTGCTGGCGCGCGACGAGACCGCCCGCGCCGCCCTGATCGAGGTGCTGCGCCATGTGCAGCAGTCGACCGAGGTCTCGTCGACCCACATCCTGTTTCCGCCCGAGGAACATGCGCGCCAGCTGGGCGAAGCCGGCTTCCTGTTGCGCAGCGGAGTGCAGTTCCACTGGGTGAACCAAGGCTATGCGGATTTCGACGCCTTCCTGGCGACGCTGGAGCAAAAAAAACGCAAGAATATACGCGCCGAGCGGCGCAAGGTCAGGGAAGCCGGCGTGACCCTGCGCCGGGTGCGCGGCGTCGACGCCACCGACGACGACTGGCGCTTCTTCACGCGCTGCTACCGGCATACCTATGCCGAACATTACTCGAAGCCTTACCTGAACCTGGATTTCTTCCGGCGCATCGGGCGCGAGATGCCGCACAATCTGCTGCTGGTGATTGCCGAGCGCGAAGGAACGCCGATCGCCGCATCGCTGGTGGTGCACGACGAGAACACCTTGTACGGCCGCTACTGGGGCGCGCTCGAACACGTGCCCTGCCTGCATTTCGAGACGGCGTACTACCAGCCGCTGGAATTCTGCATCGAGCAAGGCATCGGGGTGTTCGAGGGCGGCGCCCAAGGCGAGCACAAGATGGCGCGCGGCTTCCTGCCGACGCGGACCTGGTCGGCGCACTGGCTCAAGCATCCGGCGTTTGCGGATGCGATCGAGCGCTTCCTCGAGCAGGAGGCGGGCGGGATCGACGATTACATCGACGAGTTGAACGACCGGAATCCGTTCCGGGACGGGGCTTGACCCGGGCCGGCGCAGCGAAGCGTCCGCATATTGACTTGACGACAAGCGGGACGCTGCCCGATGATTGCCGGGCGGTACGGCATGAGGCCGCTACCACCGACCTTGGAGAAGACATAATGAAACGATTCATCCTGGCCGCCCTGCTGGCGAGCGGCGTGGCCGGCCTGGCACAGGCCGCCGACAAGGCCGACGATGCCCAGCTGCGCGCGGCGATCGCAGGCAGCCACCGAAGCAGCGCCAACGCGGCGCGCGACAACTGGCGCCATCCCTACGACACCCTGGCCTTCTTCGGCATCAAGCCGAACATGACCGTGGTGGAGCTGTCGCCCGGTGGCGGCTGGTACACCGAGATCCTGGCGCCCTACCTGCGCGACAACGGCAAGCTGATCGCCGCAGGCCCAGCATTTGATCCGGCCAAGCGTGGCACCGTGGCCTTCAAGCAGAAACTGGACGCCAATCCGGCGGTCTTCGGCAAGGTCGTGCAGGGCGTGTTCGCGCCGCCGTCGACCTACAACTTCGCCGCCCCCGGCAGCGTCGACATGGTGCTCACCTTCCGCAACCTGCACAACTGGATCGACGCCGGCGGTGACGACGAACTGAAGGGGGTATTCAAGGCTGCTTATGCCAGCCTGAAGCCGGGCGGCGTGCTCGGCATCGAAGAACACCGCCTGCCGGAAGCCATGCCGCAGGATGCGAAGACCTCGAGCGGGTATGTGCACGAGTCCTATGTGATCAGGATGGCGGAAAGCGCCGGCTTCAAGCTGGCGGCGAAATCCGACGTCAACGCCAATCCGAAGGACAAGGCCGACCACAAGGGTGGCGTATGGGCGCTGCCGCCGACCCTGGCCAACCGCGACCAGGACCGCGAGAAATACCAGGCGATCGGCGAGAGCGACCGCATGACGCTCAAGTTCGTGAAGCCATAAGCCGTACCGTACCGGCTGCGAGTAGTTCGCGGCCGGTCATGGCGCGGTCAAGCTGCGCAGGCGTTCGGGACCGGGGTGCCACTGGCGCACGGGGCTTGCCCGGCCTCGGCCGGGACCCCATCGGCGCCTTCCCATTGAGCACCGTGGACCCGGTTGCGGCCACTGCGTTTGGCGGCATACATCAGTTCGTCCGCGCGCGCGATCAGGGCGTGGCTGGCAATGCCCGGCAGGCAGGAGGACAGGCGCGCGCTCACCACGCCGAAGCTCGCCGTGGCATGGCTGCGGACGTCGGCATGGGGGCCGCTTGTTTCGGCAAGACGTGCGCGCATGCGTTCGGCAAGGGCAAGGCCCTCGTCCAGGTTGGTGTCGGGCAGGATCAGGAGGAATTCTTCGCCGCCGTAGCGCACGACCGTATCCTTGTCGTCGCGGATCATCGACAGCAACAAGCGTGCGAAATCCTGCAGGAGCGTGTCCCCGGCCTGGTGGCCGTAGGTATCGTTGATGGTCTTGAAATTGTCCAGGTCGCACACGACGATCGTCAGCGCGGCATGGTCGCAACGGGCGCGCTCGATTTCACGCTCGAGCAGGCCGGCATTGAGGTGGCGCCGGTTGAAGGCCCCCGTGAGCGGATCGCGGATCGACTGGTCGATCAGCGTTTGCTCGGTCCAGTACTGGCGGCGCGACGCACGGGCATCGCGGCGCGCGGCAGCGGCGCCGAACAGGTTCGCGAGCAGCAGCAGCATCGCCATGGTCCCCAGCTGGCGCGGGCTGACCGTGCCGATGGCATGCACCAGGCCCAGGAAACCGGCGCTCGCGCCGAGCGCCACGATACCTGCGTTGACCAGGCGGTTTGGAATGAACAGGTAGACGATGACCAGCATGATGGCCATCGACATGCCATGAAGCAGCAGTTCGCCACGCGAATACGTGACCAGCAAGAACGCCAGCATCGCCAGACTGGTGAAGACGGTGGCCGAGCGATAGGCAGTTTGCCCGGGATTGGCGCTGCGGCGGGTCAGCACGATACCCGTCACGGCCACCACGGCGGTTGCCAGGCGCACCGCGAACAGGATCAGTGTCTGGCTGTTCAGGCCGAGGTGCGCCACGTCGGCAAGTGCGAAGCCCAGGTAAAAGACGCTGCAAAATGCGAGCGACCGCGTCAATTCATGCCGGATAACGTCACCCTGGGCGCGCAGAAACGCGGCTTCGATGCTGGCCGATGTGAATTCACCGCGCCAACGCGCAATGGCGCCGGGAGACTGCTGCGTGGACATGGAAGAACGAATGGACGTGAACGTGCCCGACTGTAACGATATGCTGCATTTCTGTAAAGAAATTTATACGGAAATTCACACAATGGTTGTGTCGATGCTGCATCAGCCCATCCGAGGACAGGAAGCATGTCATCGCGAGGGCACAGTTTTGCGACCATGCCAATGTTATTCTGCAAAAGCATGGTTACAAAAACGTCGACACGCGTCACTCATGAGACATGTGATCTACGCAGACATACGCTGCAAGATATCGACCAGGTTTTCCGGCTTGCCAGTGATCCCGCCGTACTTCAGTCCATTGGCGGCGCTCCTCCCTCGCGTGAAGACGCCTGGCATCGGCTGCTTCGTTATGCAGGTCATTGGAGCTTGCTGGGCTTTGGCATGTTCGCGGTATTCGAGCGGGCCACGAATCAGTTTATTGGCGAAGTGGGCCTGGCCGATTTTCAGCGCGACTTGGGCGACCACTTCGATGGCGTGCCTGAAGCGGCATGGGTGTTCACCGGGCGTTCACATGGCAAGGGCTTTGCCCTGGAAGCGATGACAGCAGCGCTGGACTGGTTCGATCGACAAGCGGTTTCGTCACGCAGTGTGTGCATGATCGAACCTCGCAATACGGCCTCGACCAGGCTTGCAGAGAAGTTGGGATTTACTTATTACGCCCGCGGGTGTTACCGGAGTCACGACGTTTACCAATACGAGCGCATGCGACCGGATCATCAACCTCCTGAGCGCCCGTCCGCGTGCAAGGCTGCGCCCGTAGTGGCGGACGAGAGCGGATTGGCAACGTAGCCACGACGGCGGAGCCAGTAATGTTCAGGCCCTTTCCCGTCTTCATCGACGCCATGCGATGTCGTTGTAGGCGCGCAGCTGCAGCTTCCCGGTCTGGCTGCTGGCGGCGACGATGGTGAGGTCGGGTCGGCCTCGAGCGCCATCGTGCCGCTGGCGCTCAGCTGCGCCTGGCGGTCGGCTGACAGGTCGCTGCCCTCCGTTACCGCATTCATCGCATCATCGACCCGATCGATAAAACCTGATCGATCGAGGGCCAATCTAAACGTGCCCTTGCAAACGTACCGTTCATGAGTTCGTCTGATACAAAGCCCACTTGCTCTTCAGGCAGAATGTCAAATGGGGCATCCATTAACGGGTGATTAATGATTGGATTGCTTAGTCCGACAAATTCACGCAGACGCAAAAGCGTCAATATTTCAATCGGTGTACGAGCAAGCGCTGGACTACTGAAATCGTAAAACGTATTGGAGATTTCTCTGGCAGCCTGGTGCGTATGACGATCACAGGCAGCCAACAACCAAGGCACAAGCCATTCAGAATCGGGATTACGCCAGTGTTCGAGCAGACCTTCATATATTGGCTCATCATAAGCATAAGACGGCCAGCTATGAGACACATCCCCCGCCAGTCCGCAAAAAAACGTAGCATAAAAGCGTGAGCGCACCTATGCCTTTCCTCGTACGACAAAGCCAACTGGTATTCATGCTTTAATGCAGAGTGGATTAAATATCCTTGATATATCGCCTCTTCTTTCCATCCCAGAATAAAGGCATAACCCAAGCCTATCACACTGGACTTCCAATTAAACATCTGTAAAGGCGAGGGTGATCCGCGAATATTAAACGGAAATTATGATGCCAAAAATAGTCCAGCTCATCAGTAAACAGTCGACAAGCCGTTGAATAGGCTAACGTTAGTAGCCAAGGTTTCCCAAGAAGAGCGTGACATATAGCGAACGCCTCTTGTTGATTCGCTATAATACTAAATGTGCTTCTATTCACAACGTTTCTGAAATTTTTTACATCAACTCGACAAATATAATTTTTTATCTTGGCGACGCTCTCTTGAGAGGTTCCTTGCAGTGCTTTAATCACCGTTTTACGACTAGGCCAGGCCGAGCTAATACCCACAGCAGCCGGCAACTGATTTGATTTCATCTTTATTTCGATTCATTACTTTGAATCGTCACACGCCAACCTTGCTGGGTTCAGGTACCGCAACTTTGACATAAACTCCTTTTACCGAGTAACCATTGTCTAAAGCTTCTTGCAACCCCTATCCTAATTCTTTCACACCCGGAGCTTGGTTTGCCACTTTGGTCCCTATTATCCCGCAAATTTCGCCTAGCCAGTAACCTTTCGTGTTGGTTTTCCTTCGGCCGTCAAATGTTGTAGCACCGTTATTTTTCCTGCGGCGATCAGCGATAAATAATTGTCGCTGCAATTTTTTTTCGACAGGTAGCATCAACACTGAGAATGATCGATGCTAGCTATTTATTAAAGAGTTCATATACCCATTTCGCCAACACATCTGGCGACTTGGTTTCTTTCCTTAGAATTTCTATACCGCGCTCTTTTGCAACAATTGCCAGTTTTCCAGAATCAGAAATTTCGATGTAAGGTGCACTAAATTCATCCACATCAGTTCCCAACGGGAAGACATTGTAAGTATGACCTTGCTCGCTTGCGTATTTAAAAAATAGTTTAGCTATTTCTTCGAGTCTCACTCGCATAGTGGCGCGTTCCTTAAGCTAAACCGACCTCTGCACACAAATTATTGTCGATGCCTGCTCATTCATCAAAAAGGGGGCACCCCTCAAAAAACTGCGATTACATATTTATCATGCATCTATTCCAACGCTCTTGCATTTCTTCTGTTGGCTCATTAGCCAAGAGAGGCAATTTAATTAACGACGTAGAAAATATTCTTCTCCCAAACCGCCGTAGCAGACTTAAAGCAAATGCAATTGACTGCCTTTTCTGCAAAGATTTTACCCCCAACAAATCAAAATCCATTTCGTTGATGAGTATAGACGCATCATTACTCACCAATGCCTTTTCGCCTGCAGTCAAGAGGAAATCTTCTATTCCGTACATGTTGTATGTATATGCATTGCAATTGCGGTCATATAAGAAAATATCAACCTCAAATTCCTGTATGAGATCAGTAAATAGTATTGCAACATCGTTTGTATACAAAAAAATCGTTGCATCACACCACGCCACCTCAGCTGTGAGGTTTTTAGTCAAATCCGTAAATATTTCAAAACCGCAAAGAGTGCGTAAATTTCCATTTGAAATCATTATTGAAACCACTCTTAATCATTTTCCATTTTTCATTGCCAATATTTACTGGCTTCGCATTTTTCTTAACTAAGTATTCGATCTCCTTCCCAAACATTCTGGTCGATTGACCATTACGTTTAACGTCGGACATAATACTTGGAATAGTACTTAATTGAATAGGATCCCCCCGCGCTATTGCAGCATCGAGAAACGGCTTATTGTAGCATCCCAAAAATCTTGGCCGCTCAAGGTGGTATCCACGTTTAGAATATTAAATTCGCCGGTTTTTGCTCCAAGATCTGCAGTCTTTGGCATCTGTGTTTGCTCTTCACTAATATCCTTCATAGCGGGAGTCCACCGACCTATGGTCGTCACCTTCTTCGACAGGAAACCGCTCTTCGAGGTCTGGCTCGACTGGTCCAGCGAATAGGTCGCGGAGCCGGTCGTGATGTCGATGTTGTTGCCGGCATTGACACTCAAGCCGGTGCCGGCATCGGCCTGCCCTGCCCTCACCGTAAGGTTATTGCCGGCGTCGAGCACGACGCTGCCGGCGCCGTTGATCACGGTACCTACCTCGCTTGTCGAACTCTCCTTGCGGTAGTTGTTGGCGTTCTTGACCGTGTCGTCACGGGCGGCGATGCCGACCGTGCCCAGGTTCAGGTCGCGCAGCGCGCTGAGGGCCGTGCTGCCGCCGACGCCGGCGTTGCTGATGTCGGCCGCCGCCAGGTTGATGTCGCGCCCCGTCGAGACCAGCAAGCTGCTGCCCGCGCCGCTGCCGGTGACCGACAAGCCGGCCACCTTGTCGAGGGTCGTGCTGTCGGTACCGGAGCGCGTCGTCCCGAGGCTGACCGAGGTCGTGGTCGTGCGCAGGTTGATGTCGCGGCCGGCCGAGGCGATCAGGGAATTTTCGGCCGACAGGGTGTTGCCGATATTGTTGATGTCGTTACCGGCGCGCAGCTGCAGCGTGCCGGCCTGGCTGCTGGCGGCGAGGATGTTGAGGCTCCTGCCTCCTTGAGCGCCATCGCGCCGCCTGCGCGTTTCTTTACGCGGTGCTACCGGCATACTTATTCCGAGCATTATTCGAAGCGGTACCTGAACCTCGATTTCTTCCGGCGCATCCGGCGCATCCGGCGCAAGATACCGCACAACCTGCTGCTGGTGCTTGCGGAGCGGAATTGAACGCCGATCGCGTCATCGCTGGTTCTGCATTACGAGACGATCTTGTATGGGCGTTATTAGGGGGTGCTGGAGCATGTGTCCTGCCTATATTTCGAGACGGCTTATTACCACCCTCTGGAATTCTGCATCGAACAAGCGGTCGAGGTCTTCGAAAATGACACACCTCCTGTTGAACCATCCCTTTTTGGCAAATCAAACCCATTCACTTTTTCTAATTTCAATATTCTGCTTTCAAGCAGATCTATTTTAAACATTAACCATCATTAACCAAGAACTGGACATGTGACTTTCGGCATATCCTCGTACGCTTTTAAAATGGTTCTCAATGGGCTATTTTCTATTCCAGCGTCCCAATACACAATTTTAAGCCATATAGCTGCGCGCGTACATTCGCCACGGCCTAACCAAATTTCTTGCAGATTAGAGCGAAGCATTTTTCGTCCGGCCGCAAGCAACTCAGCCTGAGCAAACTTCCCTTTCAACTTATGAAGGCAATGCGCATATGCAAACTCGCGAGGCTGCACAACGTTTTTTATAACAACATTTTCCCCGTCGTAAAATTTCTCAAATTCCGAAATACCCTCAGCATATTGCCCCGCCCCAATACAGAACGACATATAGTCATCTAAGCGCACTGTCGCAATATCCGATAAATCGTAAAAATTTGGCTCAGCAGCCGAAGCTGCATTATATAGGCGAGCTTGGCTCCAAGACTTCTGCGCAAGTTCACGATTAATGAGCCACGAATAAACCGCATTCGCGCAATGTAATCTCTGCCTGTGAAAATTATCACTATCCCCGAAATCTTCATTCGCATTTGTTGCCATTTGCAACCATTCTTGCAATCGCGGCAAAATCACTTCAACTCTAGAATAGGCGCCAACCAAAGTTAACTTGATGATATCATCAAGATAATGCGATATAACATTCCCCTTCGGTCTTGATTCATTATATTCAGCATTCATTAAACGGCGAACCGTGCTTTCCTTTGCTCTTTCATTATATATAGAGGGATTAAATAGCATAAATTAACATTCCCTTCCATTGCAATACCTAACGGTCACGGAGTTTTAGCCTCACCATTTTGACTGATGTAGTGAGGACGACCAAGAAACCGAAGGCACCCAAACTTGACGAGCGCTTCACTAGCGCAATGCCCGATGATTTTTTAAACCGACCTCTGCACACAAAATTCCTGATACCCCCGCTGCCCTGCCGGGTGCGTTCCTTTGGCTCTGACAGCTTCGTCCATGTACGTTTTTCGGCACTGTCTCCCGTGCCGCCACTTCTTCAATTTCCTTTAATGTCTCGCAATTTATAACGTCCATGGTAAGACATCGAATAAAATTCAATAACTGATGGCTCCGCCCCAGCGTCGGTCAACTCCTCGCCCAGTCGAGCAAACGATTCGCGAGGGCCGTAAAGCTCAAGATTTGATACTGACGATGCACGATTGGCTAACTGACCGCTAAACAATCGCTGTGCGGACCAATTTTCTAACTCTAGCCAACAAGATTTAATCTTCTCAAAAAGATTGGCTGCATCGCCTCGGCCGCTCCATTTCTTTCAGATCGCCCGGCCCAGTCTGCGCGTCATGTGCAGGATGTCATTGCGCGCATCGGCTCCGCAGTGGTTCGTCTTCCAGGGTTTGCCGTTCTTGCGAGTCGGGAGTATGGCATGAGCGGCGCGTAAGGCGATGGCCTCGTGACAGTCTTTCGTATCGTAGGCGCCGTAACCACTGACGCTGGCAATATTTTCTTCAGGAGGAATCTGATCAAGTAGAGTTGGCAGGACAGGTGCGTTGCCAATGCTGTTTTCGGTGACCTCCATGGCCCGGATCTCGAGTGTAGACGCGTCGATCCGAGGTGCACCTTGCGCCAAAAACTGGAACAATCGACCGAGATTAAAAATCTCACCTAAGTAGAAATATCGACCCTAAGATCCATTGTCAATCGGCCAATTCTTCAGCGAATAAGATTGACTTAGAATTAAATTTGGCGCGCTTAAATATTCCAAATGTCAATGCATTGTCAACGCTCACCTAAAATCCGATAGCGCGTGCTGGAGAATATTCATCCCAAATCGACAGATCTGGCTTCGATATTTACCTGTTACGCTTTTCTGCCCACCAAAGTCCTGTCCCAAAGAAAAATCCATTAGCTACCGATCCTATTGAGAGCCTAATAATTTTCCCGAACGACGGCAGCTCAAAAGGTACATTATTGAAGATCAAGCTCGCAAGTGGGCCAATTAATAGTAAAGAAAGAGAAAAAATTATTCCCGTCAGAATTGACACAAATATAACCGATCGTATCCAAAAAAAATCTCTTGCAACAAAGAAGGTCTCATTTATTTTTTTCCACGTTCTCCTGGATTTTAGAACGGACAAGGTCAACAAGTTACTTGCCGTTAGTCGATATTTGACTATTAAAAATCGGCAATTTTGTGTAGACCACCCTTGTCGCGTACCGCGTATATGGTGTCGTATTGAAACGAAAGTAAAAAATTTGCATTAGAGACATTAGCCAGGTTCGATATAAATGCTTTGAGTTGCGATGTGCACTCATCGAAATTTTCGTTAACATATCTAAACTTAATTCGTGTTCCGACGGGCCAAGCGAACTTCTTATCAGCACCTTCGGCGAGTAATTGCGGAATCACGGTGCATTTTTCCTTCTGAAACACATAAAAAGCCATTCCCGAGATTGGAAATAGACCACTAAAGCCATATTCCTCCTCTTCAAAATCATGCACTCCAGTCTTATTAAAAGCCAGCACTAGCGCCTCAAACCGCAAGACGTCTTCGGCTTCAATACACATCTCAATACTCATTACACCTCCCTATTTGACAACAAAAACCTTACCATCTTTAATAAGGATAAGCGAATGCAAGCCTAACACAGGATTACGTTGTATGTAATGCGCGACGTCACTAATTGAAAGTCCGCTATCAACTAGATTCACCACGACATTTGGAGCTTGCAGCCTCGCTTTGTCCTGAACAGTATCCCGTATCGTAAGCACATTATTACCACTAGGCGAATATACATCAGCAATCTCACCATTTATTCGAAGATCAGGATTTTTTGTTTTTTTGCCATTGTTAGGAAGATATTCTACATCCAATCCGTATTCCGATAAAGTCTTGCCAGCTTCGTTCTGACGCTGAATAGATCGCACCATTTCTGCGTTTGCGTTATCAGGCGGGAGTTCAGGTTTTCCAGTTAGCTTGCCTGTACTTTTTTCCAATTGTGTTCGCTCAATAGAAGCTGATGGTCGTCCCCTAGCCCCCCTCCGCCGACCCCTCCCTTTGGTGGAACCGAATTGGCAGGGACTTCTACGATCTTTTCGGACCGGCTTGGTAGTGGCTTCCACCCTTCACCAACTATCCATGTCGCTGCTTTGCCTCCTGCATAGGAAACAATCCCTAATGCCGCGTCGAATACTATCTCACCAGTATCATAAGTTGTCTTAAAAGAGAGATTATCAATACTTCGATCAACTGCGAAGGCAGGGATTGGGTCAGTTATAGCTGCCTTACCGAACGCATAAGCGGTTTTCGCGCCAGACCAGACTCCGTTTGCACCGTCTTTTACCCAGTCCGAGAGCGTAGTCTTATTTATATAATTAATGCCATCCTTAGTAGCAAGGATTGCCCTATCGAGCTTTTTATCTGCCGCGTTAACAAACCCGTCTGTGACTAAGCTGAGTTCTAGTAGTCTGTCCGGATGGTAGCCATCAAATGTTATAGTGCCGTTATTTTTTCCTGCCGCGACCAGCGATAAATAATTTATCGCCGAAAGTTGTTTCGATTGATATCCATCCACGCAAGCGCGATCGTCACACTTTTGAATCTGGTATTCCGCATTTTGCGCGATACGAGTTGCTTCTCCAATATCCTTATCACGTTCAGCGTCAAGCTCCTGCATCTGTTCGATAATTTTTTTCTTACAAGCGTCAACGTCCCCACCCTTTTTAGCGCACTCTCCCAATGCCTTATTAGCCAGTGCAATTTCTTTGTGTGAAAGGTAATTATTTTCGACCTCATTTGTCGCCGCAACGGCACCGCCTCCTCCGCCTGCTACTGCACCGACTGCTGTGCCAGCGGCCAAGATCAAAGCGCTCTGTACCTGTCTAGGAATATCGAGGCTGCGAATTTGCTCGGCGACCAAGGGTGTCATCACGCTTGCCGCCCCGGCACCTAACGCCCCATTGAAGTTCCCTGCCAGTCCCCCAACCATCGTATGTAGAGCAACGCGTGCTTTACCATCTTCAGCCCAGTCACTTGCGAGTTGATTCGCCTGCCTAATTTTTTCTTCGGCTTTGTCCGGATCGGTTTCGCTCGCAGCCTCGACATAAAGCTGTTGCGCTTCCTTCAGTTTGTCGCTCGCATATGTGCCTACTGCGTTGCTCGCGGCCGCAGCAAACTGAGCAGTAACATCGAGCGTTGTCTTTACCTCAGCCAAATCGGAGTTGTTGCCAATCTTGCCGCTTGTATCGACCCCTGTACTGACCGCACGATTGATCCCAGCAACAGTCTCTTCTGCACTTTTCCCCGTAAGCGCTGTCTGCGCGACGCTGTCCGTAATAGTGATCGCACCCGCACTGATCCCGCTTTTGGTCATGCTGGAATCGTGCGAGCTAGTGGCAGCCAGCCCGGATACACCACCTGCTACCCCGCTTTCACCCCTATCATTCCAATGAATGGTTCCCGGTCCGGTCGCTCCTTTATCTCCAGTACCACCGACAGTCCCACCGCCACTTAAGCCAATACTCGTCCCCTCCATCGTTGCGTGATTTTCGATCTCATTTTGTGTCAGCGTTTTCGTGACCAAGCTGTTGGCTGCGGTTCCCGCGTCGGTGCTACTAATCAACGCCCCTTTCAGGTCAGTGTTCCCGGCAACCGTAATCTGGAACCCACCATCGCCAGCCCTGATACCGCTCTGCTCCTGCACGCTGGCGTAATCGCTCTTGATCGTGGTCTGGCTCGCGCTGCCACTGACACTCGCCCCATAACCGTAGGTACCGCTGACGCTCACGCTCTGCGTCTTGCTGTCGAACTTGGCCGTGTCCTGCAGGCTTTCGAGATTCAGGTTGCCGCCGACGTTGGCGACGACCTGATTACCGCTGGCGACAGCGCCCTTAATATTGGTATCGCCGCCGCTGACGATTGTCAGCGTCTGGCCAGCGTTGACTTTGGTGTTGACCTGGGTCGTACCCTCGCCATCGTCGTGTCCCTTGCTGCCACTGACAGAGGCAGTAAGGCCGACTGCCATCCCGTCCTTGGTGCTGTAACTCGCTGCGACGCCAGCCTCTGCACTGATGCTCTTGCTCTCGCTGTGCTGGCTCTCCAGGTCCTGCGCCGCAACCATATTGACTTGATTGTTCGCAGCCAGCGTCACGTTGCGGCCGGCATTGACGTCGCTGGCGATGACGTTAATGTTGCCACTGCCCTCGCCGCCTTTCGCAACGATGCTGATGTCACGCCCCGCCGTGAGCGCGCTGCCGGTGTGCAGCATTTCGCTGATAGTGGTGGTCTGCACCGATTCCGAGTGCCCGGCAGTCAGGCTCAAACTGACGCTCAAACCGTCCTTCGCCTGCGCGGCCGCGTCCTTGACTGCCAGAGCCGCGGTGGCCGCCGCCATCGCCTGCACCCGCTTGTTATCGGTCGCCTGGACCGTCTGCTGCACGCTCTGCACCGACTGGATCGCATTCACGACGCTGCCGCCTACCCGCAATGAAATCGCGTCCTGCTCCACCCGCGTCTTGAACCTGGTGTCGATCTTGTCCTTGCCGGCATCGATCGTCACGTCCTTGGCCGCCAGGCCCATGTCGCGGCCGGCCGACATATCGGTGCCGCTGACCTTGATCGCGTTGCCGGCGTCGAGCGTCAGGTCGCCGCCGATCGAGCCGACCAGGCTGCGGGCCTGGCCGCTCTGGGTCACGGCGTCGCGGGTCTTGTCGGTGGTCGTGGTGCGCGTGCCGTAGCTGATGCCGAAGCCGCCGCCGCCTCTCAGCAGGCCGCTCTGCTTCTGTTCGACGTGGTTCCATTCGCTGTTGGTGTCGATGGCCGCCGCGATGTTGATCTCCTTGCCGGCGGCCATCTTGACGGCATCGTCGCCCACCACGGCCGAGTCGGTGATGTTCAGGTCATTCCCCGCCTTCATCGACACCGTACCACCCGTCAGCGAGCTGGCGATCGAGGTCACCGCGTCGACCGTGTCGCGCGTGGTCGTCACCTTCTTCGACAGGAAACCGCTCTTCGACGTCTGGCTCGACTGGTCGAGCGAATAGGTCGCGGAGCCGGTCGTGATGTCGATGTTGTTGCCGGCATTGACACTCAAGCCGCTGCCGGCATCGACCTGCCCTGCCCTCACCGTCAGGTTGTTGCCGGCGTCGAGCAGCACGCTGCCGGCGCCGTTGATCACCGTACCTACCTCGCTTGTCGAACTCTCCTTGCGGTAATTGTTGGCGTTCTTGACCGTGTCGTCGCGTGCCGAGATGCCGACCGTGCCCAGGTTCAGGTCGCGCAGCGCGCTGAGGGCGGTGCTACCGCCGACGCCGGCGTTGCTGATGTCGGCCGCTGCCAGGTTGATGTCACGCCCCGCCGAGACCAGCAAGCTGCTGCCCGCGCCGGTGTCGGTGACGGACAAGCCGGCCACCTTGTCGAGGGTCGTGCTGTCGGTACCGGAGCGCGTCGTCCCGAGGCTGACCGAGGTCGTGGTCGTGCGCAGGTTGATGTCGCGGCCGGCCGAGAGATCCAGGGAATCCTTTGCCGACAGGGTGTTGCCGATATTGTTGATGTCGTTACCGGCGCGCAGCTGCAGCGTGCCGGCCTGGCTGCTGGCGGCGAGGATGTTGAAGTCGGTGCCGGCCTTGAGTGCCATCGTGCCGCTGGGGCTCAGTTGCACCTGGCGGTCGGCCGACAGGTCGCTGTCCTTCGCCACGGACACGTTCAGGTTGCGCTGGGCGATCAGGGCGCTGGTGACCGCCGCGGCGTTGTTGCTGACGATGTTGCCGAACAGATTGATGTCGCCGCGAACGGTGGCGGAAGTGGAAGCGTAAGCGTAAGCGTAAGCGAAGCGTACGCAAGGTCAGGAAAGCCGGCAAGCTAATGCAGCTTCTCCTGCACGCTGCTGCAGTTGCTTTTGATTCACACTTCACAGATCGTCAGGCCAATCTCGACCCACGTCACGATTCTGAATAAATCGATAATTTCCTCGCTGATCCACTAAATCGCACAGCTCTTCTTCATTAATTCGTATCTCCTCGAATTCACCATTATTCCCGCTCCGATCCACACACAGTTTCTTTACAAACACACTCGGTAAAATCCCCGAAATAAATTCTCGATCCAACTCACATTTGTGGAATAACGATTATTTTCCACCACCATAAAAAGAAATCTTCTTTTAGATAAGATACATAATGTTTTCATTAACGATTTTCACTTGCAAAGGAAAATCCCAATTTAAAGGCGCGTGATCAGCAACAAGATAAAGTCCATCATTTCTGTCAATTAACCATCCTATTAACTCTACAAGCCCCGAGTCCTTTGAGGGCTCAAGCCTCAGCAATTTCGCCACGTCCATGTCAATTCCCTCCAATTCGGTTGTGTACTTTCGTGGATTAAGGCAAACTGAGACTGGTAGTGCAGACGCGCCTGAACGTTAGCGAAAACTAGCGCGAGCCAGATGAGGCCTCGCGCCCGACAAAGATAGATGAAATAAAAACTAGGATATAAACTATAACTGACAATACAAATCGAGATGGGCGTCTTGTGCTGTCTTTAGCATGTCGATTAGTGGACCTAATTCCCGACTAATAGTTTCATTGTCAACCCTGCAAATCAGTTCTTTTCCGTCGCCGCTCCATCCATAACGAAACTCAGAAATATCATAAGAACTGCTATCAGTGCGCTCCTTGATATCTTGAAGTGTACCTAATGCATAACTTATCATGCTGGTCGTTAAAGTCTCTTCCTCATATTCGGAAAAATCAGTTTGACAATAACTATTAATCGCCTCCCAAAATTTAATGTGAAAAAGCCATGCTGAAACTCCTTCAGAAAGTACCAGTTCCCCAACCGGACTTTGTCCATTTGCAGCCACGATCGCAAAATATGATGAATGCATTTCTAATCCGAATCCGTGAAATGAGTTAAGGCCTTTCTAACATCGGAGGGCACACCTGTTTGAGAAGTCCCGCGCTTATTAAGCAGTGGCACATTATTAGGGATTGGCTGTCCAAACTGATCAGTATATCTCAATGGACCATTAACGTTTGTATCCTCAACCCGGAAGTATCTCCCTGCATTGTCGTAAACAACTTGTAGTCCGCTTTCCGGATTACGATACAGAGTTTTTCCAGATTCCGTGTATGAAATTATCGGGTTTTCACCTGCGATCATAAATATAGTTTCTTTAGCTGAAACTTTTTGTTGATAGTCCGAAAATTTCTCGGCACGTACCGCACCCGCTGGATTAAAAACTGGAAAATCAGCCACTTTTACACTATCTGATACTCTCCCAGTCAGCTCATTGGAATTGCTCGGCAGCCTTTCGCTAGCAGTGCTTGACGGTTGCGCCGAGCTAATACCTTTCGAGAATTGTGTTTCTGAGGCGGGTTTAATACTCGAAATACTCTGAGGTATATCTGGCGAAGCAGTCACTACACTAGGGTTACCTATTTCTGCGCGAACGGGTACTACAACTTTACCTACTTCAAGTTCAACCCCAACACGACCTGCATTTGTCAAAGCCTGCGAGGCCGATGGCGCCGTAGCGACTACGCCATTTGACGCGATTTTACCACCTTCTCCCTCAATACCTACTTCAGGCAATCCAAACATGATCATCGGTTGAGTAACTACACCGAATATGCCAAGGGCCGACTTTGCAGTGTTACTTGCATCCGCACGCTGCTTCGATGTGAGCGGCGTTGTCTCAGGCCCTCCGAGAGAAGAGTCAGCCAGAAAGTTATTAGTAGCCTGATAGATGCTCTCCCACCCCTGCAATGACGATATCCCATCCACCATGCTTTTTGCATCTTGTGCTACTTCAAAGATGCTACGAGCGTGCACAGGTGCCGGATTCCAATCATCGGGATTGAGCGCAGGCGTTTGATTGGAGTATGGCGAGGACTGTGAACCATATTGAGACGCAACCGAGTTTCCAACAGCGACGATCGAGGCAGTTTGTCCTTGCGTTAGTGAATTGTTATAAAACGGGAAGACACCACCATTAGCTGATCCGCCCTTGCCAGCCGCTTGCGTATTGGCTGCATTGCTTGCGGCTTGGACAATTTTGACTTCTCGAATTGCATCGTCAAGATCCTTACGCTCTTCACCAGCGAATTTATATGTGTCGGTTATCGCGGCGGACAATGCTGGATCAACCGATGCCGCCATGCCTTCCTTATATAGCTTAGCGCCCGATTCGGTGCTGCTTAGCTTGTCTTTGAATGCACTGACGGGATCATCTATGTTCGAAACAACGCTGTTTGGGTTCTTTTCTGCATTGGAACCCGCAAGAAATTCAAGCCCCTCCTCTGCAACACCTTTTTTCACATCGTAGTGGGCATTCGTCTTTACGTATTTATCGAGAAAACTAATGTCTCTGGAAGCCAGGCCATCTTCTGGTGCAAACAATTGAGCGCCCTGTATCGTGAAAAAGGCTTGCTGTTTGCCGTCGCTATTCGTAAATGTGAGATTTCCTGCGCTTTTCAAAAAGGCTTCCGCCGCCGGATTGTCCACGTCATCGAGGCGACTACGCCACATGAAATCCGTGTCTTTGGCTGCCTGTTGCGCAAGCTGTTTCGCCGCTTCTTCAGGCGTGATATCTACGCCGGAAGTATCTCCACTTGCACGACGCGCAGCGTTTACTTGATCTGCAAAAGCAACCGCATTTTCACGGATCCAAGCCGTCTCTTTCTCATGGAGCTGGCGATTATTGACGTCAACAGTCATCCCAGTCGTGGCAGATTGCACGGCATTTGCAAGCATCCCGGCATTACTCGTTCCGGAACCTGCCGCAATGCCAGCGACTGCACCACCTAGCGTTGCCATCGTCTGCTGATAGGTATTGACGAGCTCTTTACGATCAGCTTCACTCAATCCCTCCGCCTGCGCATCAGCGAGGAATTTACCTACCTGTTTGCCGACATTTCCGCCGACAACCCCTACAACGCCCCCAACGGCACCCGCATTACCGCCGGCCATACTGCCGATTGCACCTTGGGCGGTGGCATGCAAAGCAAGACGATAAATGCCGTCGTCCCCCCACGCGGCGGCAGTGACTCCTGCAGCTTTCGCCTGCGCGTCGTAATCCTTTTCCGCAATCTTGTCACCGGCATTCCGTGCCTCAAAGGCAAGCTGCTTATAGTTGGCTTCGGCTGCTTTTGCATCAGCTTCTTTCATGCCGGCAATATCACCAACCAGCTTCGCCGCAACCGGGGCAGCGGTGGCAACGACGGTCTGGGTGAATTGCTCGGTGACTTGCAACGCCGTTTGCGTTTCTGCTGCGTTAAATTTATTGTCGAGCTTGCCGCTGGTATCAGTACCAGTAACGGCGGTCCGGTCCAGGCCAGCCAAGGATTGCGCCGCATCGCTGGTAATCGTGATCGCACCTGCGCTGATGCCGCTCCGCGTCGTGCTGTTGGCGTTAACTGAAATTGCAGTCGCGCTTGGCGTGGCGCCCGTCGCATTTGTAGCCGCAACGTCGACCGCGTTCGTTCCGCCAAGTCCTTTTCCTGCGCCCGGATTTTGCCCAAGCTTACGCTTTTCGTTATCTTCCTTATCGTTTCCGCCGCTCGATGTAATCGAACCACTCAAGCCGATACTGCTCGCCTCCATTTTCGAGTAGTTCTCGATCTCGCTCTGCGTCAGCGTCTTTGTTACCAGGCTATTCGCAACGGTACCGGCCTGGGTACTGCTGATCACCGCCCCCTTCAGGTCAGTATTCCCACCTACCGTAATCTGGAACCCACCATCGCCAGCCCTGATACCGCTCTGCTCCTGCACGCTGGCGTAGTCGCTCTTGATCGTGGTCTGGTTCGCGCTGCCACTGACACTAGCCCCATAACCGTAGGTACCGCTGACGCTCACGCTTTGCGTCTTGCTGTCGAACTTGGCCGTGTCCTGCAGGCTTTGCAGATTCAGGTTGCCGCCGACGTCCGCAACGACTTGGTTGCCGCTTACGACAGCGCCCTTGATATTGGTATCGCCGCCGCTGACGATCGTCAGCGTCTGGCCGGCATTGACCTTGGTGTTGACCTGGGTGGTGCCCTCGCCGTCATCGTGGCCTTTGCTTGCGCTGACAGCGGCAGTGAAGCCGATTGCCGGCCCGCCATTGGTGCTGTAGCTCGCTGCGACGCCCGCCTCAGCACTGATGCTCTTGCTCTCGCTGTGCTGGCTCTCCAGGTCCTGCGCCGCAACCATATTGACTTGATTGTTCGCAGCCAGCGTCACGTTGCGGCCGGCATTGATGTCGCTGGCGATGACGTTGATGTTGCCACTGCCCTCGCCTCCTTTCGCAACGATACTGATGTCACGGCCCGCCGTGAGCGCGCTGCCGGTATGCAGCGTTTCGCTGGTAGTGGTGGTTTGCACCGATTCCGAATGCCCGGCAGTCAGGCTCAAACTGACGCTCAAACCGTCCTTCGCCCGCGCCGCCGCGTCCTCGACGGCCAGGGCCGCCGTCGCCGCCGCCATCGCCTGCACCCGCTTGTTATCGGTCGCCTGCACCGTCTGCTGCACGCTCTGCACCGACTGGATCGCATTCACGACGCTGCCGCCTACCCGGAGTGAAATCGCGTCCTGCACCACCCGCGTCTCGAACTTGGTGTCGATCTTGTCCTTGCCCGCATCGATCGTCACGTCCTTGGCCGTCAAGCCCATGTCGCGGCCGGCCGACATGTCGGTGCCGCTGACCTTGATCGCGTTGCCGGCGTCGAGTGTCAGGTCGCCGCCGATCGAGCCGACCAGGCTGCGGGCCTGGCCGCTCTGGGTCACGGCGTCGCGGGTCTGGTCGGTGGTCGTGGTGCGCGTGCCGTAGCTGATGCCGAAGCCGCCGCCACCGCTCAGCAGGCCGCTCTGCTTCTGTTCGACGTGGTTCCACTCGCTGTTGGTGTCGATGGCCGCCGCGATGTTGATGTCCTTGCCAGCGGCCAGCTTGACGGTGTCGTCGCCCACCACGGCCGAGCCGGTAATGTTCAGGTCATTCCCCGCCTTCATCGACACCGTACCACCCGTCAGCGAGCTGGCGATCGAGGTCACCGCGTCGACCGTGTCGCGCGTGGTCGTCACCTTCTTCGACAGGAAACCGCTCTTCGACGTCTGGCTCGACTGGTC
>NZ_JAXSQX010000006.1:280794-505920 GCF_034659755.1 Massilia phyllosphaerae | reverse complement strand
CGGCACCGCCGGCCGGCATCGCGCGTGCCAGTGCCGCCGGTGCCGGCGTCGCCACCTGCTCGGCCCCGCCCTGTCCCGGGCGGAAGGCCAGCATGCGCAGCAGCGTCATCGTAAAGCCCGCGTACTCGTCCGGCGCCAGGCCGATCTCGTTACGGCCGACCACCGCGATCTGGTAAAACAATTGCACTTCCTGCGGATCGAACAGCGTGGCTAGGCGCTGGATATCGGCCAGTTCGGGCAAATCGTCCGGCAAAGCGGTCGGCACCGTCTGCGCCAGCGCGACCCGGTGCAGCAGCGTGCCGAGGTCCTGCAGCGCGCCGTTGTACGACAGGCTGCGGCTGGCCATCTCGTCGGCCACCGCCATCAGGTCGGCGCCGTCCTGGTTGGCCAGCGCATCGAGCAGGCGGATCAGGTAGGACTGGTCGAGCGCGCCCAGCATGCCCTGTACCGCGTCCAGCGTGACGGCACCGGCGGCATAGGCGATCGCCTGGTCGGTCAGCGACAGCGCATCGCGCATCGAACCGTGGGCACCTTGGGCCAGCAGGCGCAGCGCCGGCTGTTCGAAGCTGACGCCTTCCTGGCCGAGGATGTTTTCCAGGTGGCCGACGATGTGGCCTGGCGGCATTTGCTTGAGGTTGAACTGCAGGCAGCGCGACAGCACGGTGACCGGGATCTTTTGCGGATCGGTGGTTGCCAGGATAAATTTTACGTGCTCGGGCGGCTCTTCCAGCGTCTTCAGCATGGCGTTGAAGGCGTGGTTGGTCAGCATGTGCACCTCGTCGATCATGTAGACCTTGAAGCGCGCATTGCTCGGCGCATACACCGCCTGTTCCAGCAGCTGGGCCATCTCGTCGACGCCGCGGTTCGAGGCCGCGTCCATCTCGACGTAGTCGACGAAGCGGCCGGCATCGATCGCCCGGCAGGGTTCGCATTGGCCGCACGGCGCGGCCGTGATACCGCCCTGCCCGTCCGGACCGACGCAGTTGAGCGACTTGGCCAGGATACGCGACAGGGTGGTCTTGCCCACCCCGCGCGTGCCGGTGAACAGATAGGCGTGATGCAGCCGTCCGGTGCGCAGCGCATGGGTCAGGGCACGGACAACGTGCTCCTGGCCAACCAGCGTGTCGAAGTTCCGGGGACGGTATTTGCGGGCGAGGACTTGATAGGACATGGCCGGGATTTTACCGCAGTTGGCCGTTGCCGCGAACAATCGGACAAGGATTGCTGAGCAGGTCCACAACGTGCAGCGGGTACGGACGTGACTAAACCGCTGAGCAATTCAGAAGTGGAAAATAAGGGGAGAACCAAGAAGGGAAAGTAGGCGAGCCTGATCTGCGGCACTTGCGGTGAACGGCTTTGGCTGCTTCGTTCCCGACCTGACCAGGTAAACCATGCCGCAATGCGCAGGGGCCCGCCAGCGCTCATTATAACCGACCATGGACATCCCGGCAAACCCGGTAGTTTGCCAACGGAAAAAGCTGCGTCCGACGGATCGAAACCAGTGCCGCGATTAGTTCCTGCGGCACCTGGCCTGCGCTATCTGACCTGCTCTACATATATATAGTAGATACCCGACACGGATTGACCGTCAGATACCCAGCTGTTGCCAGATGTCGTCCACGCGCGCCTTGACCTGCGGCGTCATCACGATCGGCGTGCCCCACTCGCGGTTGGTCTCGCCCGGCCACTTGTTGGTGGCGTCGATGCCCATCTTGCTGCCCAGGCCGCTGATCGGCGATGCGAAGTCGAGGTAATCGATCGGCGTATTGTCGACCAGCACCGTGTCGCGGGTCGGATCGACACGGGTCGTAATGGCCCAGATCACTTCCTTCCAGTCGCGCACGTTGACGTCCTCGTCCACCACGACGATGAATTTAGTGTACATGAACTGACGCAGGAAGCTCCACACGCCCATCATCACGCGCTTGGCATGGCCGGCATACTGCTTCTTCATCTGCACCACCGCCATCCGGTAGCTGCAGCCTTCCGGCGGCAGGTAGAAGTCGGTGATCTCGCTGAACTGTTTTTGCAGCAGCGGAATGAAGACTTCGTTCAGCGCCACGCCCAGCACGGCCGGCTCGTCCGGCGGTTTGCCGGTGTAGGTCGAGTGGTAGATCGGATCGCGGCGCATGGTGATGCGGTCGACCGTGAATACCGGGAACCAGTCCTGCTCGTTGTAATAGCCGGTGTGGTCGCCGTAGGGGCCTTCGAGCGCGTGCTCGTAACCGGACGGGTGCGACTCATCCGGATAGATATGGCCTTCCAGCACGATCTCGGCCGAGGCCGGCACCTGCAGCTCGCTGCCGATAGCTTTGGTGAGCGTGGTGCGCTGGCCACGCAGCAGGCCGGCGAACTGGTACTCCGACAAGGTGTCCGGTACCGGCGTCACTGCGCCCAGGATGGTGGCCGGGTCGGCGCCCAGCGCCACCGCGATCGGATACGGCTTGCCCGGGTTGGCGATGCAATGCTCGCGGAAGTCGAGCGCGCCGCCGCGGTGCGCCAGCCAGCGCATGATGACCTTGTTCGGTCCCAGCACCTGCTGGCGGTAGATGCCCAGGTTCTGCCGTTTCTTGTTCGGCCCCTTGGTGATGACGAGACCCCAGGTGATCAGCGGTGCGACGTCGCCCGGCCAGCAATGCTGGATCGGCAGGCGGCCGAGGTCGACGTCCTGCCCTTCCCACACGATTTCCTGGCAAGCCGCGCCCTTGACTTCTTTCGGCGACATGTCCCAAACCGACTTGACGAGCGAACCGAGGTCCATGATGTCGCGGAAACCCTTGGGTGGCTCCGGTTCCTTCAGGCGCGCCAGCACGTGGCCGATCTTGCGCAATTCGCTGACGTCGTCGGCACCCATGCCCAGGGCCACGCGCTGCGGCGTGCCGAACAGGTTGGCCAGCACCGGTATCTGGTGGGGCGCGCCAGCCAAACCGGTCGGATTCTGGAACAGCAGGGCCGGACCGGCGGCGCGCAGGGTGCGATCGCACACCTCGGTTATCTCCAGATGGGTCGAAACAGGCGCCGTGACACGCTTTAATTCCCCAATTTCTTGCAACTTGGCAATAAAATCACGTAAGTCTGAATAATTCATCAAGTTTTAATTCTTTTTTACATGTTTGTAACGGGTCTAGCAATCTGCGGCAAGTGGTTGATTTGCCACGGAATTGATGAGCTGCGCAACAAAAGTTAGATTTATAAGTAATAACGCACGATAGAGCTAGTATTGACTTGATATAAACGAGCTTCTACAATCCGCCTACCAAGTGAGACAGGCCCGTCCAGGACGTGATTTTAGCCGGTCTCCTTCTTACACGGGGTCGGGGCCCCAAGACATTTTAAGGAGTGTTTTTCACTGGGCGTCTGCCCAAACAACCCCGAGACAGTTGTTAGCCACTGGGCGCCTCCATCGCAGCGCGACCCAGCTGTAGCAAGCAATGACGGCGTAAGTCGACCGCAACGCGCGGCGACGGACGGTTTTCTGATGCACGGCATGAGATCTCCAAAAAGCAGCGTTTTAACGCCGCGTGGGGGATGCTTTTTCCGCGACAAAGGAGAGACGATGTTTCATCGCTTCATCGGTGCGAGCGCAAGGCTTGCCCAACAATTGGCCAGCCAGCCGATCACGTGGTCGACATCCGTGATCAAGACGGCACGCGGTATTTTGACCACCGCACAACATACGCTGACCGTATTCGGTTTATCCGCAGTCGCCATGGTGGCACTGCTGTACTTCCGCCCCGAGTTCGCACAACGGGTATCGAGCTTCCTGAACCCGCAGCAGAACCTTGCGGCAGCCAAACCGGCACCGGCGGCTTCGGGCGCGGTCCACCTGGCCTCGGCCCATGCCGACGCGGCCGTCGAAGTCGCGGCCGACGAAAAGGCGGCGCGCCCGACGCGCCAGCAGAAGTACGTCACCGACTGGCTGTCGCGCCGCTACCGCGTCGCCGGCGACGCCGCCAACATGCTGGTCTCGACCGCCTACAGCACGGCGCACGAGATCAAGCTGGACCCGCTGCTGATCCTGGCCGTGATGGCGATCGAATCGGGCTTGAATCCGTTCGCGGAAAGCCCGATGGGCGCACAGGGCCTGATGCAGGTGATGTCCAAGGTCCACAGCGACAAGTTCCAGCAGATGGGCGGCGCGCAAGCAGCCCTGAATCCGGTTGCCAACATCCGTGTCGGCGCCCTGATCCTGAAGGACTACGTGAAGCGTACCGGCTCGGTTGAAGGCGGCCTGAAGAGCTACGTGGGTGCCGGCGACGCCGAGACCGATTCCGGCTACGGCTCCAAGGTGCTGGCCGAGTTCAAGCGCCTCAAGCAGGTTGCAGCCGGCAAGAACGTCCCGATCACGACCCCGCCATCGGCCCCGGTCCTGGTCCAGAAGTCGTCCCCGTCCACGCCGAAGCCCGATGCACCGGCCGTCAGCGACGAGACCGCGCGCGGCGCCAGCCAGGGCGGCGAAACCGTCGCCGGGCTGTAAGCACCGCTCATCACACTTTTCCTGGTCGAAAGCCATCGCGGCGGGAGCTGCGGTGGCTTTCATTTTTTGCCGCATATCGCTCGCGTTGTCGCCGCGCGTTACCGTCGCGCATAGTCGCCCCTCATCGTCGTCCCCGCGAAGGCAGGGATCCATGCTGCGCTTCCGAAGCCGGTATTTTTAAAACTCTGCAGCATTTCCAGCAAAGCGAATTCGGTAACTCCGCTTGGGTCCCCGCCTGCGCGGGGACGACGAATCGACGACACCGCTTCGATCGTGATCGACGCGTCGCCAACAAAAAAGCCGTCCCGGTTTCCCGGAACGGCTTCTCGCTAATATATATAGCGTGGGTAAGACTCAGCGCTTGGCTTCCGCCGCCGCCTCGTCCGGCCGCAGCTTGCCGGCCAGGCGGTCCAGCACGCCGTTGACGTACTTGTGGCCGTCGATACCACCGAAGGACTTGGTCAGCTCGACCGCCTCGTTGATCACCACGCGGTACGGGATCTCGATCTTGTTCTTCAGTTCCCAAGCGCCGAGCAGCAGCACCGCGTGCTCGATCGGCGACAGTTCCGTGACCGGGCGGTCGACGGTCGGGGCGATCAGTTCGCGCAGTTCGACCGACTGGGCAATCGCGCCGTTCAGCAACTCGCGGAAATAGTCGCCATCGGCTTTTTCGAAGCCGTGGGCGCTGCGGATGTTGGTGATCACGGTCGAAGCCGGTTCATTGTTCAGCAGCCATTGATACAGGCCCTGCAGGGCGAACTCGCGCGCGCGGTGACGCGGCGTACGGTTCTTGTTCGGGTTGGCGTGAATGGTCTTGTCAGTCATGTTCTTGCCTAAATACGCTTATTCTTCTTCGGCCTGCAGCTCTTCGAGGGCGAGCAGCAGGTTGGCCATCTCGACCGCGACGCGCGCCGCATCGGTGCCCTTCTCGATCATGCGCACTTCCGCCTGCTCGTCGTTCTCGGTGGTCAGCACGGCGTTGGCGATCGGCATGCCGTAGTCGAGGCCGACGCGGGTGATGCCGGCGCCGGATTCGTTCGACACCAGTTCGAAGTGGTAGGTCTCGCCGCGGATCACCGCGCCCAGCGCGATCAGTGCGTCGAACTGCTGGGTCTCGGCCATCTTCTGCAGCGCCAGCGGCACTTCGAGTGCGCCCGGCACGGTGATGTGCAGGATGTCTTCGTCGGCGACGCCGAGGGTTTTCAGTTCGTTCAGGCAGGACGACAGCAGGCCCTGGCCGACGGTCGCGTTGAAGCGCGCCTGCACGATCCCGATGCGCAGACCTTCGCCCGTCATGTTGCTTTCAAAAGTTCCTACCGTCATGGCTATGCCTCTTCTTGTTTGGTTCAATAAATGTGAATGGATGGATGTTACCGCGCCCGCGGTACGGCATCCAGGATCGTTACGCTTCCGGCTTGGCCAGGTAGCCGGTGACTTCGAGGTCGAAGCCGGTCATCGACGGCATCTTGCGCGGGTTGGCCATCAGCTTCATCTTGCGCACGCCGAGCAGCTTCAGGACCTGGGCGCCGATGCCGTAGGTGCGCAGGTCGAGGCTGGCCGCGCGGGCGTTCGGACGCGCCGCCGTCTTGTCCTGGAACTGGCCGAACAGCTGCTCCGCCGTCTCGCTGCAGTTCAGCAGCACGATGACGCCCGACTTGGCGGCCTTGATCGCCTGCATCGACGAGGCCAGGTTCCACGAGTGCGCCGTGGTGCCGTTGTCCAGCAGGTCGATGATCGACACCGGCTGGTGCACCCGCACCAGGGCTTCCTCGTCCTGCGCCGGCTCGCCGTGCACCAGCGCCAGGTGGGCGCAGCCGCTCGGCTTGTCGCGGAAGGCGACCAGGCGGAACTCGCCGTGCACGGTCGACAGCGGGCGCTCGGCCACGCGCTCGACCAGGCTCTCGGTCTGGCTGCGGTAATGGATCAGGTCGGCGATGGTGCCGATCTTGATGTTGTGCTCCTTGCCGAACTCGAGCAGGTCGGGCAGGCGCGCCATGGTGCCGTCTTCCTTGATGATCTCGCAGATCACCGAGGCCGGGCTCAAGCCCGCCATCTCGGTCAGGTCGCAGCCGGCTTCGGTATGGCCGGCACGCATCAGCACCCCGCCCTTGACCGCGCGCAGCGGGAAGATGTGGCCCGGCTGCACCAGGTCTTCGGGCTTCGCGTCCTTGGCCACGGCGACCTGGATGGTGCGCGCGCGGTCGGCCGCCGAAATGCCGGTGGTGACGCCTTCGGCGGCTTCGATCGACACCGTGAAATTGGTGCCGAACGAGGTGCCGTTGCGGGTGGTCATCATCGGCAGTTCAAGACGGTCGCAGATCTCTTCCGACAGGGTCAGGCAGACCAGGCCGCGCGCGTGGCGGATCATGAAGTTGATCGCTTCCGGCGTGACGAAATCGGCGGCCAGGACCAGGTCGCCTTCGTTTTCGCGGTCTTCCTCGTCGACCAGAATGACCATGCGCCCGGCGCGCAGTTCGTCGACGATTTCCTGAGTAGTGGAGATGGACATGCGGGATTCCTTGGTACGGGGACAGCGGCCGGTGGTCTGTGCACCTGGCCAGGTGAATCCGCTATTTTAAAGGATTTACCGGGGCTCGGCCGCATCCGGCTTGCATTTAGCTGCTTGTACACAACTGTCCAGTCCTGAATGCAAGGTAGAATGGATTTTTAAGCAAAAGGACAGCGTCGCATGCTTCCCCGTTTTGGCCGTACCCTGATCCGCCTGGCCGCCATCGCGCTGCTGTCGCTGTCCGCAACCGCCCCCACGATCGCACAGGCAAGCGCGCCGGCCGCCGCCGCGCCGGCAGCGCGCAAGCCGGCGCCTCCCCGACTGGCGCCCCTTAAGCTGAACGATCCGCTGCCGATCGGTCCCCAGGTCAAGGTCGGCAAGCTGGCCAACGGCCTTACCTGGTACGTCCAGCCCAACCGCAAGCCGGAAAACAAGCTCGAGCTGCGCCTGGTGGTCAAAGCCGGCTCCATCCTCGAAGACGAGGACCAGCGCGGCCTGGCCCACTTCACCGAGCACATGGCCTTCAACGGCTCGCGCAACTTCAAGAAGCACGAGCTGGTGTCCTATCTGCAGTCGACCGGCGTCAAGTTCGGCGCCGACCTGAACGCCTACACCAGCTTCGACGAAACCGTCTATATCCTGCCGGTCCCGTCGGAAAAGAAGCAGGACGTCGACAAGGCCTTCCTGGTGCTGCAGGACTGGGCCCAGGGCCTGACCCTGAACGATGCCGACATCGACAAGGAACGCGACATCATCCTCGAGGAACTGCGTCTGGGCAAAGGTGCCGGCGACCGCATGCAGAAAGTGCTGATGCCGAAGATCTACAACGGCTCGCGCTACGCCGAGCGCTTGCCGATCGGCCAGGAAGACACGCTGCGCAACTTCAAGCCGGAGGCGCTGCGCCGCTTCTACCGCGACTGGTACCGGCCCGACCTGATGGCGGTGGTGGTGGTCGGCGACATCGCCCCGGCCGAGGCCGAGAAATTAATCAAAAAACATTTCGATGGCCTGAAGAATCCGGCCCAGGAACGCCCGCGCAACTACGCCACGATTCCGGCGCGGACCGACGCCGAAGCGCTGGTCGTGACCGACCGCGAAGCCGGCCCGGCCGGGATCCTGATCCGCTATCCGGTGCAGCCCTTCCAGGAACGGGAAACGGTGGGCGGCTACCGCGAGCAACTGGTCGAAGCACTGTTCAGCGGCATGCTGAACGCGCGCCTGCAAGAACTGGCGCAATTGCCCAATCCACCCTTCCTCGGCGCCAGCAGCGCGCTCGGCCGCCTGACGCCGCGCTACCGCTCGTATAACGCCGCGGCCTCGCTGGCCGCCGGCGGCGCCACGGCTGCTATCGATGCGCTGGTGCAGGAAAACGAACGCGCACGGCGCTATGGTTTCACGGCGGCCGAACTGGAGCGGGTCAAGAAAACCATGATGCGCACCTACGCGCGCGCCTGGAACGAGCGCGACAAGACCGACTCGTCGGTCCATGCCGATGAACTCATGCGCAATTTCCTGGAAGGCGAATCGATTCCCGGCATCGACGCCGAATACCGCTACGTCACCGAACTCGGCCCCGGCATCGGCCTCGACGAAATCAATGCCTATGCACGCGCCACCATCCCGGCCGATTCGGGCAAGCTGGTGATCTATACCGGTCCATCACAGACCAAAGGCGAGGCCGGGAGCGCGCTGCCGACCGGCGCCGAGCTGCTGGCCGCCGTGGCCGCCGCCGAACGCAGCGAGGTGCGCGCCCACGATGAAAAGGCGGTGGCCGGCGCCCTGATGGACAAGCCGCCGGCGCCGGGCCGCATCGTGGCGACCTCCGTCGACGCCCACCTCGGCCTGACCCACCTGACCCTGTCGAACGGCGTCAAGGTGATCCTAAAGCCGACTACCTTCCGCAACGACCAGGTCCTGATGAGCGCGGCGCGTTTCGGCGGCCAGAGCCTGTTCGACGACAAGGACATGTTCAGCGCACGCTATGCCGACACCATCGTCGCCGCAATGGGCTTGAAGGACTTCTCGCCGCTCGACCTGCGCAAGGTACTGGCCGGCAAGGCGGCCGCCGTCAATGCCGGTCTCGGCAGCAACACCGACGTCGTGGCCGGCGCCGCCGGCGCCGCCGACGTCGAGACCATGCTGCAGATGGCGTGGCTGAAGTTCGCCGGCGTGCGGCGCGACGAGGATCTGTACAAATCCTTCATCGGCAAGCAGATGGAACTGGCGCGCAACCGCCAGTCGCAGCCGGGCGCGCTGTTCGGCGACACCCTGGTCGCCACGCTGTACGGCAACAACCCGCGGGCGCCACGCGCGCTGCGTCCGGAAGACATCGCCCGCATCGACCTCGACCGCGCAATCGCCATCTACCGCCAGCGCTTCTCGAGCGCGAAGGACTTGACCTTTATTTTGGTCGGCAGCTTCGACGTCGAAGCGATCAAGCCGCTGCTGGCGACCTACCTCGGCAGCCTGCCGACCCCCGCCATCCCGACCGCCTACCGCGACCTCGGCCTGCGTCCGGTCAAGGGCGTGGTCAAGCGCGAGGTGAAGAGCGGCCTCGAGGACAAGAGCACGGTGTCGCTGACCTTCACGGGCCCGGCCGAGGTCAGCGAAATGGAAGAACTGCGCCTGTCGGCGCTGACCGAGGTGATGAATATCCGCATCATCGACGTGCTGCGCGAAAAGCTGGGCCTGATCTACGGCGGCGGCATGGAAGGGTCGATGACGCGCGTGCCCTATGCCCACTACACGGTCGGCGTGACCCTGCCGACCGGCCCCAAGAACGTCGACAAGGTGCTGCAGGCAACCTTTGCCGAAATCGAGCGCGTGCGCAGCCAGGGACCGGACCAGGGCGACCTCGACAAGGTCAAGGCCAACTGGCTACAGACCTACCGCAAGTCGCTGCAGGAAAACGGGTACTGGCTGGCGGTACTGCAGACCTCGCTGACCGAGGGCACCGACCCCGGCACGATCCTCAGTGTCGACAAGGAAGTGCAGTCGCTGAGCGTGGCGGACCTGAAGCGGACCGCGCAGCGTTATCTGAATCCGGACAATTATGTGCAGGTGGTGCTGAACCCGGAAAAGTGATGTCTCCGGTTGGCGCTGCGTGGATGGATGCACCGCCTGAACCCGTCCACCCTACCCCGACGCGTCGGTGACGGGTAGGGTGGACAGCTTCGCTGTCCACGCGTTCAACCTGCCTGTGAACGGCCGCTGTGAACGGCCGATCACTTCAAATACTGGTCGAACCAGGCCAGCACCCGCACCCGCTGGTCAGCCACGTGCTCCGGCTTGCGGATCGCGTGGCCCTCGTCCTCGTAGATGACGAGCGCGGTCGGCACCCCCTGCGCCTTCAAACCGTGCCAGAACTCCTGCGACTGCGCCGGCGGACACTCGACGTCGCGTTCGCCGACCATCACCAGCGTCGGCGTGGTGGCCGACTTGATCGACTCGATCGGCGAGGCCGCGCGATAGATCGCCGGATCGTCGTACATGGTGGCCCCGAAGAAGGGCACCATCCACTGGTCGATACCGTTCTGGCCGTAGTAGCTGATCCAGTTGGCGATGCCGGCACTGGCTACCGCCGCCTTGAAGCGCTGGCTGTGGGTCACGCCCCACATGGTCATGAAGCCGCCGTAGGAATGGCCTATCAGGCCGAGGCGCGCACTATCCACCGGTGCCTGGCGGATGGCGGCATCGACGCCGGCCAGGATGTCGCGCCAGTCGCCGCCGCCGAAATCACGCTTGTTGGCGCTGGAGAAGGCCAGACCCTGGCCATAGCTGCCGCGCGGGTTCGGGAAGAACACGAAATACCCCTTGTCCACCAGCGCGCGCACGAGGTTGTTGCCGCCCTCGCCGCCCGACACGTAGCGCGGCGTGATGGCCGCCGCCGGGCCGCCATGCACCTGCACGATCATCGGGTACTTCTTGCCCGGATCCACCGTTCGCGGTCCGACCAGCCACCCCTGCACGTTGAAGCCTTCGTTGGTCCAGGCAATGCTGCGCGCCTTTACCTGCGGCGCGAAACCGTCGTTGTCGCGGGTGATCGGCACCAGTGCGGCCAGCGGTCCGGCGACGATGCGCGGGCCGTGCTCGTAATCCTCGTGGACCGAGGCCGCGACCTTGCCGTCGGCGCTGAACACGAAACGGCCATCGCGCGCGCCGGACGCCGAGACCGGCGCCTGCCACAGCAGGCGGGCACTGCGCGCCGCCGGATCGATGCTGGCAATGCCGGTGTCGGCGCCAGCCTGCACCGAGGCCAGCAGGGCCGCCCCGCGCCAGCTGATGCCGTTGAAGCTGCCCTTGAAACCCGGCGTGATATCGGTCGGCGTAGCGACGCCCGCCTCGCCACCCTCGATCGGCACCGTGAAGACATCGCCGCCGACCGAGCCGAAATCGCTCATCAGGCCGCCGATGAAGGCGACCGTGCGGCCGTCCGGCGACACGTGCGGCATGTTCATCTGCATCTTCGGCGCCGCCAGCACGCGCAGGCGGCCGGAGGCGGCATCGACGTGGCCCAGGGTCGCGATCCACCAGTTGTTGTCACCGTTGCCCTTGGCACTGGTGACGACGAAGCCCTTGCCGTCCGGCGTCCAGTCGTATTCGTAGATGAATGTGTCGGCCGGGGACACCAGGCGCATCTCGGCGCCGGCCGGTCCATCGACGGCAACGAGCGCGATGCGCTGCTCGTCCTCTTCCTGCGCCAGGCCGATCTCGCCGACCTGGCGCGCACCCGCTTCCACTGCACCGGTGAGCTTTTTGGCGTTGACGGTGGCCAGGAAGGCCAGCTGGCGCCCGTCCGGCGACCAGCGCACCGTGTTGGCGACGCCCTTGAGGGTGGCGATGGTGACCAGCTTGCCGTCGCGCAGCACCAGCACGCTGGCGCTGCCGGCCTTGGCATCGGTCCCGATCAGGGCCATCGACTTGCCATCGGGCGACCAGGCCGGCGCATCGAAGCGGCATTGTCCGCAGGCGACGCTTTCATAGGTAGCGGCGATCCGGCCGCCGGCGGTCTCGCGCACCGTCACATGCGGCGCCCGCTTGTCCCCCTCCACCGTTTCAATGGCGGCAATGCGGTCGCCGGCGGCCGTCATCGCCAGCGCGCGGTAACTGCGCATGGCGGCCGGCTCGGCCGAACAAACGCCGGCGGCGGACAGCAAGCTTGCCAGCACGCCGGCCAGCGTTGCGCCGCGCACCATCTCCCTGGTATTTACCTGTTTCATTTCACGTCCTTGTCGATGAACAAATGCCATCGGGCAGTCTACGCGAAATGGCCGCAGGCGGGCACGTTTGCGCCCCGGAAATCAGACCTTGGCGGCGCTCAGCATGCGCTCGACGTAGCGCGCGATCAGGTCGATCTCGAGGTTGACCCTGGCACCGGCGGACAGGTGCTTCAGGGTGGTGACGGCGATCGTGTGCGGGATCAGGTTGATCGAGAAGCGGCAGCAGGCCGGCTTGCCGGCGCCGCTTGCCGCCACGTCCTCGACCTCGTTGACGGTCAGCGAGACGCCGTTGACCACCACCGAACCTTTATAGGCCAGGAACTTGCCCAGCTCGGCCGGCGCATCCACCACCAGCTTGTACGATTCGCCGACCTGTTCGAAGCTGTGCACGGTACCGAGGCCATCGACGTGGCCCGACACCAGGTGGCCGCCGAGGCGCTCGGCCAGGGTCAGCGCCTTTTCCAGGTTGACCTCGCCCGGCTGGTCGAGGCCGGCGGTACGGTTCAGGCTTTCGCGCGAGACGTCGACGGTGAAGGCGCTTTCGTCCTTCTCGACCACGGTCATGCAGGCGCCGTTGATGGCGATCGAGTCGCCCAGCGCGACGTCCGCCAGCGGCAGGCCGCCGGCGTCGATGGCCAGGCGCACGCCCGCATCGTTGCCGCCTGCCAGCGGGGTGACCGACTTGATGCTGCCGACGGCAGCGACGATTCCAGTAAACATACGTCTAGTTCCTTCAGTTTTTTCTTGGATGACTCGATTGATGATTCAGGATTGCCCGTTTGCGCCCTCAAGCTTGCCGGGAAAGCGCGCCATGATGCGCAGGTCCGGGCCGACCTGGCTCACGGCATGGAAGCGCAGTGCGAGCTTGTCGTCCAGGCGCGCCAGCGGCGGCAGCGCGAACATGCCCTGCCCCTGCCCGATCAGGTTCGGGGCCAGGTAGACCAGCAGCTCGTCGACGCAGCCTTCGCGCAGCAATGAGGCATTCAGCCTGGCCCCGGCTTCGACATGCAGCTCGTTGATCTCGCGCCGGCCCAGCTCCAGCATCAGCGCCGGCAGGTCGACCTTGCCGTGGGCGTTCGGCAGCAGGATGATCTCGTGACCGGCGGCGCGCAGCGCGGCTTCCTTGTCCGGATTCGGAACGGCGGCCACGATCCAGCAGGGTTCGCCCTGCAGGATGCGCGCGTCCATGGCGATATCGAGGCGGCTGTCGACGATCACGCGGCGCGGCGGCACCGGCGTAAAGCCCTCGGGCGCCGCGACGCCGCGCACGGTCAGCTGCGGATCGTCGGCCTTGACGGTGCCGATACCGGTCAGGATCGCGCTGGCGCGGGCGCGCCAGGCATGGCCGTCGGCACGCGCCTCCGGGCTGGTGATCCACTGGCTCTCGCCGCTGTCGAGCGCCGTCATGCCGTCCAGGCTGGCCGCCGTCTTCAGGCGCACCCAGGGCCGGCCATGGCGCATGCGCGTGAAAAAGCCGATGTTCAGCTCGTAGGCCTGCTCGGCCAGCACGCCCTGGCGAACCGACATGCCGGCCGCTTCCAGCTGCGCCATGCCGCGTCCCGCCACCAGCGGATTCGGGTCCACCATGGCCGCCACCACCCGGCCCAGGCCGGCCTGCACCAGCGCGTTCGAGCACGGCGGCGTGCGGCCGTAGTGGCTGCAGGGCTCGAGCGTGACATAGGCGGTTGCGCCGCGCACGTCATGGCCGCGCTGCCTGGCATCGCGCATCGCCTGGATCTCGGCATGCGCCTGGCCTGCCGGCTGGGTATGGCCGGCGCCGATGACCACGCCATCGCGCACGATCACGCAGCCGATACGCGGGTTCGGCGCGGTGATGGTCATGCCTTTGGCGGCCCATTCCAGGGCGAGCGCCATGCCTTCGCTGTCGGTGGTGATCTTGTTCGGTGTCTGCACGGTGTCTTTCGGTTTCGGCTGGGGACGGTCGGCAACGCCGCCGCCGGCGGCAGCTAACCCGGCGGCGCCGGGGCGCCGTCGCAGGCCGCGTCGCGCGCCGGATCGCAGCTGCGCGCCCGTCCCAGCATGTTGATTTTAATACGGCGGATCGCGCCGCCGTGGAACAGCGACAGCGTGCCGTAGCGCGCCGCCGCGCTGTTGCTGTCGCTGCAGCTGCGTCCGGCGCCATTGTAGGCGATATAGTAAGGCGGCGCAGTGCTGGTGAAGGCAAAGGCGACCGCCACGCCGTGCGGCAGCGGATCGTGCTCGGCGATGATGTCGTCGCCCGGCCCCGGCTGGCCGTCGCCGTCACGGTCGACGAACACGCGCCAGCCGCTGCGCCAGTCGGCACCGAGCGGATCGCGGGGCAGCAGCTTGACGGTCTGCCCGCGCGCCAGCGCCTGGCTGCGCGCCAGGCCGAGCGCGGCGAACAAGTCGCCGCTGGCGCTCTTCAGCTGCTGGTGGCGTACCAGCACGGCAAGTTCCGGCAGCGCCAGCGCCAGCAGCACGGCCGCCACGGCCAGCACGACCGTCGTTTCCACCAGCGACAGACCGGCCCGCCGGTACGGTCGATCGCGCTGCGGCATGGCTGCGACGCTCATGGCCAGCAGCTCCCGGTCGAACCCGCGCCCTGCCCATCCGCCATGCCCTGCGCACCGTGGTTGCCCAGGCTGTCCAGCGTCAGCGCCCCACAGTCGGGATCGCGGAAGCGCGCGTCGACCCGGGGCGTGCCGGGCCGGGCGCGGATCTCGATACAGTCGGTCAACACGCGGCCGGGACAGGCATAGGCGTCCAGCTCATAGGCGCTGAGCGCCGCCCGGTCGCCCGACCACCACGAAAAGGCGGCGGCCTCGGCATCGTCCTCCGACGCCGCCGAGAACGGAATATACCTGTTGTGCCGCGAAAAATAGCGCTCCTGGCGCTGCATCGCCTCGATCAGCGCCACCTGCCCTTCGGTGCGCCGGGTGCGCACGATATAACCGGCATAACTGGGCCACGCGATCGATGTGAGGATCGCCATGATCGCCAGCACGATCAGCATTTCGACCAGGGTAAAGCCGTGTCGCCTGTTCATTCCGTCTCCTCGATCTGGATTCAATGGTGGGCCCGCGCGTGCAGCTCGGGCCAATTCGGGATGTCGCGCCAGCTGATGCGGCCGGTCGGTGAACCGGCGCCGGCCGGCGTGCCCGGCGCCGGCGGATCAGTGGGAGCGGCTAGCGGCACAGTGGCCGCCGGCCTGCGCACGATCGCCTGCAGCACGACCTGGGTCGTGGCGCGGGTACCGAAGCCGATGGCGGTAATGCGGAACAGGCTCTGCGACGGCGCTCCGGCGGGCGGTGCAAGCTTTTCGATCAGGTAGCCAGGCAGGCGCGCCGGCAGCATGCCGCCGCCGGTCGCCAGCACGGCACCGGTGAAGTGGCCATACGGCACCACCGGCGTGCCATCCTCGGCAGCGAGATCGACAGCCTGCCACGCAGGCGGCAAGGGCGCTGCCGCCTCCAGGCACAGGCCGAGATCCTGGCTACCGGTGCCGCAGCCGTCGGCGAACCCGCCGCTGCCGCCGGCGAACCAGGCGGTGCGGGGAGAGGATGAGGCGGTAGTGCCGCCGATATCGGCCTCTGCGTCGGCCAGCGCCATCCCGGCCGCCGCGCGCGCCACCGTGCGCTCGCGCTCCATGCGGGCCGCCGCCATCGAGCCAAACGCGGTGCGCGCAATGGAGACGCCGAGGATCAGCGCCCCCATCATCAGGAGCAGCGCGCAGACCAGGACCAGGCCGCGCTCGCGTGGGCGCAGTTGTGGGCGCAAGCGCGGGTGCCAGCGCCGGTGCCCGTGAAGCCGTGCGTACACATGCAGGCATGGCCGGGCTTGCCTCCGGCAGCGACAAGTGGCGCAATGAACGCGCTTCATGGCATCGCCGCCGGCACGGCCACCGTCGCCGTGAACAGCCGCCGTTCGCGCACTCGCAGCGCGGCCGGCATGTCCGCTTCGTGCAGCACGCTGCCGGGATCGGCGTCCATCGTGCCGGACGACCCATACGCCGGGCCCAGCAGTGCGTAGCCGAGCGCCCCGCCCTCGCGCCGCGTCGGCCGCGCGCCGTGCAGCAACAGGCCGATGCGCACGCTGACCACGCGTTTCCAATAAGTCTGCCGGTGCAGCGCCTCCACGTCGGCACCCAGGCCGAGTGCGGCGTCGAGGCCGGCGATGGCGGCGGCATTCAGGTAGCGGTTGGCGACATGGTCGCGCGGGTCGTCGGTGTCGACGCCGTACAGCACCTGGAAGCCGTCGACGCCGCTGACGAGCGCATCGGCGCCCCAGTTGGACGTGCCGCGGTATTTGCAGCGCAGCTCGGCCTCGCCGTCGGTGTTCCTGGCCACGTAGAAGATGCTCCAGCCCTCCTCGCCTTCCGGATGGGCGAAGCCGGCGCAATCGAGCACGCTGCCGTCGCCGCCGGGCGCGACCCCGGCGCCGGGAAAGCGCAAGGCCAGCACGTCGCTGCCATTCACGGCATCCGGCTGGGGCGCGTCGATGCCGAACGTGGTCTTGGCCAGCGAACGGGCGTCGAGCCCGGCCAGGTGCGCCGGCAGCACGGCAGGGTCGCCGCCCGCCTGCGCCGGATCGATCCAGGCCGCCTGGCGCACCGCCCGCGCGATCAGCTCGAGCGCATAGCGTCCGCCGTCGTCGATGGCCGCCGCTTCGGTCTGCGCCGCGTAAGCCTCGCCCGCCAGCCCGAGCAGGCGGCCGGCGCCCAGCACCACGGCCAGGCTCACCGTCAACGCGACCAGCAGCTCGGCCAGCGCCAGCCCGCGTTCGCGGCTGCAGGGGCGCCGCACCGGCGCAACGCGCCCAAGGCGCCGCGCACTCATGCGCCGCCTCCCGCGAGCGCCAGCACGACCCGCGGCAATGCAGCCGCTTCGTCCGGCTCGTGCCATCCGAGCTTGATCACGAGCGGCGCGCCGGCCTCGCCGCTGCAGGACCACGACGGCTCGCCCGACGCGCCCGGCACCGAAGCGTCGCGGCAAGCCACAAGGCGTGCACCCGCAAAGCGCGCTGCCAGCTCGCCTGCCGCCTCGGCCAGGTCGAAGCGGGCCAGCTCGCCCGTGTCGCAAGCGCTGGCGCCATAGCAGGCGGGCCCGGACGGCGGCGGCCCGGCGTCGGTGGCGTAGTCGAGCTGCAGATAGGGATTATCGGCGTCCGCCAGCGCCAGCGCCGCCGGGTTGGCACGCATGCGCTCGGCCAGCGCAGCCGCCAGCTGGACGCCGTCGGCCATGCGCGCCGCCGCGCGGCCGCTGCGCAGCGCCATGGCCTGCACGCCGGCCGCCCCGGCAATGCCGAGCGCGACGACGAACAGGGCCACCAGCACTTCGGCCAGCGTAAAGCCGGCCTCGCCCCGGCTTGCACGGACAGCGGCATGCATCGATCACCTCCACGTTCACGAACAGGAGATGCAACGATATACAGTCGAGCCCGGACCGGCGGTGTGACGCCTCAACCGTACGGACGGAACTAAAAATGGAGTATGAGAGTCAGCAGCCAGTGGGGCTCGCAAACGCCCGAGGGCAAGGCGCAGCCTCGCAGACAGTACGTAACTACGGCGAGAGGCTGCAACGCAGCCATCGGGCGTTTACGAGACCCGCTATTTCTTGGGCTGGCCGACTTCGGCGATCGCTTCCTGAAACTCGGCCAGGTCTTCGAAGTTCTTGTAGACCGACGCAAAGCGGATGTAGGCGATCTTGTCGAGGCGCTTGAGTTCCTGCATCACCAGTTCGCCGACGTGGCCGGTATCGACTTCGCGGCGGCCGCTGGTCAGCAGTTTTTCTTCGATCGAGGCGCAGGCGGCGTCGATCGCCTCGGCCGAGACCGGACGCTTGCGCAAGGCCAGGCGCAGGCTGCCGCGCAGCTTGTCCGACTCGTACTCGGTGCGGCTGCCGTCCTTCTTGACGATGATCGGCATCGACAGTTCGATGCGTTCGTAGGTCGTAAACCGCTTGTCGCATTGGGCGCAGCGGCGCCGGCGCCGGATGGCATCGCCCACCTCGGATACGCGGGTATCGAGGACCTGGGTGTCTTCATGCTGACAGAACGGACATTTCATGGGCGCCGCAAATTGACTGGATACTGCTGTAAAAACGGCGCCCGAAGGCGCCTGTGGAACGCGAGGACTTAAACCTCGTAGACCGGGTACTTGTCGGTCAGCTGCTTGACTTCAGCTTTCACGCGCTCGATGGTCGCGGCGTCGTGCGGGTTGTCCAGCACGTCGGCGATCAGGTGGCCGACCTTGGCCGCGTCTTCTTCCTTGAAACCGCGGGTGGTGAAGGCCGGGCTGCCCAGGCGGATGCCCGAGGTGACGAAGGGCTTCTGCGGGTCGTTCGGGATGCCGTTCTTGTTGCAGGTCATGTGTGCCTGGCCCAAGATGGCTTCCGCTTCCTTACCGGTGAGGCCTTTCGCGCGCAGGTCGACCAGCATCACGTGCGATTCGGTACGGCCCGACACGATGCGCAGGCCGCGCTCGGTCAGGGTATCGGCCAGCACCTTGGCATTGGCGACCACCTGCTTCTGGTAAGCCTTGAATTCCGGCGACTGCGCTTCCTTGAAGGCGACCGCTTTACCGGCGATCACGTGCATCAGCGGACCGCCCTGGATGCCCGGGAAGATCGCCGAGTTGATGGCCTTTTCGTGCTCGGCCTTCATCAGGATGATGCCGCCGCGCGGGCCGCGCAGCGATTTGTGGGTGGTCGAGGTCACGAAGTCGGCGTACGGCACCGGGTTAGGGTACTCGCCGGCGGCGATCAGGCCGGCGTAGTGGGCCATGTCGACCATGAAGTAGGCGCCGACTTCCTTGGCGATGCGAGCGAAGCGCTCGAAGTCGATGCGCAGCGCGAACGCCGAAGCGCCGGCGATGATCATCTTCGGCTTGTGCTCGCGCGCCAGGCGCTCCATGCCTTCGTAGTCGATGTCTTCCTGCTCGGTCAGGCCGTAGGAGACGACGTTGAACCATTTGCCCGACATGTTCAGCGCCATGCCGTGGGTCAGGTGGCCGCCTTCGGCCAGCGACATGCCCATGATGGTGTCGCCCGGCTTCAGCATGGCGAAGAACACGCCCTGGTTGGCCTGCGAGCCCGAATTCGGCTGGACGTTGGCAGCTTCGGCGCCGAACAGTTCCTTCAGGCGGTCGATCGCCAGCTGCTCGACGACGTCGACGTATTCGCAGCCGCCGTAGTAGCGCTTGCCCGGGTAGCCTTCGGCGTACTTGTTGGTCAGCTGGGAGCCCTGTGCCTGCATCACGGCCGGGGACGTGTAATTCTCGGAGGCGATCAGCTCGATGTGGTCTTGCTGGCGGCGATTTTCATTCTGGATGGCATTCCACAGATCCGGGTCAACCTTGGCGAGCGTGTGATCTTTTGCAAACATGAAAAAAACTCCAATCGATAAGAGGTCCAGGCAATGGGCGCGCCCGATCCAGGCGGAGACCGCGAACGGACAGCGGACACGCGACGGACAGTCGGTGCGACCATTGATGGCTGCCCAGGCGAACGGCAAGACGGCATCTCACGTTCCCCGGTGGACGTCCACCTTCGCCGCGCGATCGCACGGTTTTCGCCAGTTACGTGAGAAGTAACAGAGCTGCCGATTGTAAGTGATGTGACGGTTGGGAAGCAAGGAACGGCCATGGCGGGCTGGCAAGACTCATTCGCATGGCCATTTCGGCTACAATCCGGTGATTGTCCTTTCACCGCTTATCCACCCGGAAATCCAACCATGATCGTTTTCATCACCGGCGCATCGGCCGGCTTCGGCGCCGCGATGGCGCGCACCTTCGTCAAGAACGGCCATCAGGTAGTACTGGCGGCACGGCGCAAGGAGCGACTGGAAGCGCTCGCCGCCGAGCTGGGCGAATCGGCGCTGCCGGTCGAGATGGATGTCACCGACAAAACGTCGATCGAAGAAGCACTGTCGATGCTGCCGCAATCCTGGCGCCAGATCGACGTGCTGATCAACAATGCCGGCCTGGCCCTGAACACCAAGCCGGCGCACGAGGTGCCGCTGGCCGACTGGGAGACCATGATCGACACCAACGTCAAGGGCCTGGTGACCATGACCCACGCGCTGCTGCCGTCGATGGTCGAGCGCGGCAGCGGCCTGGTGATCAACCTGGGTTCGGTCGCCGGCCACTACCCTTACCCGGGCGGCAACGTGTATGGCGCCACCAAGGCCTTCGTCGAGCAGTTCACGCTGAACCTGCGCGCCGACCTGGTGGGCACCGGCGTGCGCGCCACCAACATCGCGCCGGGCCTGTGCGGCGGCACCGAATTCTCGAACGTGCGCCTGAAAGGCGACGACGCGGCCGCCGCCAAGGTCTACGAAGGCACCCAGCCGCTGACCGCCGACGACATCGCCGCGACCGCCTACTGGATCGCCACCCTGCCGCCGCACGTCAACATCAATTCCATCGAGATGATGCCGACCTGCCAGGGCTTCGCGCCGTTCAACGTCAAGCGCAGCTGATATTCGAATTCGGGGTCAGAGCACAATTCTTGCAGGCGTCGCTATAGCGCGGCACCGAGGTCGTGCGCGGCGACGCCGCGAAGATGTTTTTGTCAAAATATTCACCAGGAATGTGCTCTGACCCCGAATCGCAGGTTTGTTTCGCTAGCGGCGCATGTTGTGAGAAAGTGTTACAGTTGTTGGCTTGACATCCAGATGTCCCGTCTACTACTTCACATTTCACGCTGATAGCTATGTACGCCAGAGTACATATAGATAATCAAATGGCGTAAAATGTTTCCCACTATCATTTATGGCAGCTGAAATGCCTTCAGTTTTTACCTGGACGGTAAGGGTCTATTACGAAGACACCGATGCCGGCGGGATCGTTTATTACGCCAATTACCTGAAGTTCTTTGAGCGGGCACGCACGGAATGGCTGCGTTCGCTCGGCATTCACCAGCAAGACCTGCTCAGCGCCGAAGGGGCCGCCTTCGTCGTGCGCAGCGCCAGTGTCGAGTATCTCGGTGCAGCGCGCCTGGACGATGAATTGACCCTGCGCCTGAACATCGAAAAGCTCGGCCGTGCCTCGGTCCAGTTTGCCCAGCAAGCCTGGCGCGGCGACACCCTGCTGGCCAGCGCCAGCGTAAAAGTCGGCTGCGTCGACGCCGCCACACTGCGTCCCCGTTCCATTCCTGACATCGCCGCTGATAAAATGCGGGCCGCCTGAACAATTCCATTTGAATAAAGAGACCGCACACCGATGAACGCAGTCCCCGACCTTTCCTTCGTTGACCTGATCAGCCACGCCCACATCCTCGTCAAGCTGATCATGGCCCTGCTGTTTGCCGTGTCGCTGTTCAGCTGGACCTACATCTTCCGTAAGGTATTCGCATTGCGCGCCGCACGCCGCCAGACCGAGCAGTTCGAGCGCAGCTTCTGGGCCGGCGGCAATCTGCACACCCTTCACCAGAGCGCCAGCAGCCAGCGTGACCAGAGCGGCCCGCTGGCCCGCATCTTCGAAGCCGGCATGGGCGAATTCATCAAGGGCAAGCAGGCCGCGCGCGACTCGCTCGACGTCAATGCCGTGCTGGACGGCGCCCGCCGCGCAATGCGCGCCGCCTTCCACCGCGAACTCGATTCGCTCGACACCCACCTGAACTTCCTGGCCTCGGTCGGTTCGGTCTCCCCGTACATCGGCCTGCTGGGCACGGTCTGGGGCATCATGAACGCCTTCCGCGGCCTGGCCAGCGTGCAGCAGGCTACCCTGGCCACGGTCGCCCCCGGTATCGCCGAAGCGCTGATCGCCACCGCCATCGGCCTGTTCGCCGCGATCCCGGCCGTGGTCGCGTACAACCGCTTCACCCACGACATCGACCGCCTCGCGATCCGCTTCGAAAGCTTCGTCGAGGAATTCTCGAACATCCTGCAGCGCCAGTCGCGCTGATCGCCGCGTCGAGGACTCACATGGCCTTCAACAGCAACTTGCGGAGCAGCCGCCGCAAGCTCAAATCGGAAATCAACGTCGTGCCCTACATCGACGTGATGCTGGTGCTGCTCATCATTTTCATGGCGGTACCGCCGTCCCAGAATCCGAGCGAGATCAACCTGCCGAGCGCCGAGCGCACCACCCAGCCGCCAAGCGACTACATCCAGATCGCCGTCAAGGAAAAGGGCGTGCTGTCAATCGGCATCGTCGGCAAGACCCCGCAGGGCCTGGAAGACGTGGCCGACCGCACCGCGCTGATCGAGCGCCTGCGTGCCACCCACGAAGACCATCCCGACTATCCGGTCCTGATCTCGGGCGACCGCGAGAGTAAATACGACGACGTGATCCAGCTGATTTCGGAAGCCAAGAAGATGGGGATCAATCGCGTCGGCCTTGCGACAAAATGACGACCAAGCACGACACCGCCGGCTCGCCCTACCGGGTGCCGCCCGAACCGAAACGCTGGCCGTCGATCAGCCTGGCGGTGGGCGTGCACGCCCTGCTGCTGGCCTTCCTGTATATCGGCGTGAGCTGGCAGACCACTGCGCCGATCCAGGTCGAAGCCGAAGTCTGGGACATGAAGGTCCAGTCGGCCGCCCCGCCGCCACCGCCGCCGGCGCCTGAACCCGAACCCGAACCGGAACCCGAGACGACGCCGCCGGAACCGACGCCGCGCGCGGTCGAGCCGCCCCCGCCCCCGCTGGTTGCCAAGCCGGAGCCGGTCGCCAAGCCTGAGCCGGTCGCCAAGCCTGAGCCGGTCGCCAAGCCTGAGCCGAAGACGCCTGATATCGCCCTCGAGCGCGAGAAGAAGCGCAAGGAAGAGCTGAAGCGCAAGCAGGCGCAGGAAGAGGAGCGCGAACGCGAACGCGAGCTGGCAGAACAGCGCGCGGAGCAAAAGCGGGCCGACGAAAAGAAATCCAAGGCCCTGGCCGAGAAGAAGGAACGCGACCTGGCGGAGAAGAAAGAGCGCGAACTCGCCGAGAAGAAAGAACGCGAAGCCGCCGACAAGAAAGCGCAGCAGGAGCTGGCCAAGAAAGAAGAAGCGGAAAAGAAAAAAGCCGACAAGGAAAAGGCAGAGAAACTGGCCAAGGAAAAAGCTGCCAAGGACAAGGCTGCGAAAGAAAAAGCCGAAGCCGACCAGCTGGCCAAGCTCGCCAAGGCGACGCGTGACGCAGAGACGAAACGCATCACCGGCAGCGGCAATCCGGGCAGCACCGGCACCGCCGAGAAGTCGACGGCACCGCGTCTCGACGCCGGCTACCAGGCCGCGATCGCAGCCAAGATCAAGAGCAATGCGAACTACGCGGGCGACACCGACGTGCCGGGCAATCCGACCGTCAGCTTCAAGGTCGAGCAGTTGCCGACCGGCGAAGTGGTGTCGGTCAGGAAGGTCAAGAGCAGCGGCATTCCCGAGTTCGACGACGCCGTGGAACGCAGTATTAACAAATCGTCACCACTACCGAAGAAGAAAGATGGTACGGTAGAGCGCTCTCTTTCAGTCAACTTCCACATGAAGGACCTGAACTGAAATGACTCGACCTTAACTTATCCGAGAGACTCATGAAGAAACTACATACCCTGCTGTTCTCGGCCAGCCTGCTGATGGGCGCGGCCGCACACGCCCAACTGAACGTCGAAATCGCCGGCGTGGGCGCGAACCAGATCCCGGTCGCGGTGGCCGCTTTTGCCGATGAATCGGTGGCACCGGAACAGGTGTCCGCCATCATCCGCGCTGACCTGCAGCGCAGCGGCGTATTCAAGGTCATCGACGCGCGCCAGACCATATCCGACGGCGCCAGCGTCGACATGGCCGCCTTCAAGGCCAGCGGCGCCGACGCGCTGGTGGTGGGCTCGGTCAAGCGAACCGCCGACGGCCGCTTCGAAGTCCGCTACAAGCTGTACGACACCGTCAAGAAGAGCCAGCTGTCGCAGCTGGGCGATACCGTCAGCCCGCGCAACACCCGCCTCGAAGCGCACCGCATCGCCGACGACGTCTACGAAAAGCTGACCGGCAGCCGCGGCATCTTCTCGACCCGCATTGCCTACGTGAAGGAAAACCGCGCCGGCCGCGACTACCAGCTGGTGGTGGCCGATGCCGACGGCGAAGGCGAACAGATCGCCGCGCACGGCAAGGAACCGATCATCTCGCCGGCCTGGTCGCCGGACGGCACCAAGGTCGCCTACGTATCGTTCGAGCTGCGCAAGCCGGTGATCTACGTGCAGAACCTGGTGACCGGCCAGCGCACCGTGGTCGCCAATGAGCGCGGCAGCAACTCGGCCCCGTCCTGGTCGCCCGACGGCACCAAGCTGGCGCTGGCGCTGTCGAAGACCGGCAATACCCAGATCTTTATCGTGAACGCGGACGGCAGCGGCATGCGCCGCCTGTCCAACAGCAACGGCATCGACACCGAGCCGCAGTTCTCGGCCGACGGCCAGAGCATCTACTTCACGAGCGACCGCAGCGGCGGACCGCAAATCTACAAGATGAGCGTGGGCGGTGGCCAGGCCACCCGCGTCACGTTCAAAGGCAGCTACAACATCAGTCCTCGTGTATCCTCCGACGGCAAGACGCTGGCGTGGATTTCACAACGCGAAGGGGGTTTCTCCCTGTATGCGATGGACCTCGCGAGCGGCCAGGAACTGCGCCTGGCCGACGGGGCTTCCGAACCGAGTTTTTCGCCGAACGGCAAGTACATCATGTATGCGACCAAGGGCGGCGGTCGCGTCGCATTGGCCGTGGTATCGGTCGATGGACGCGTCAAGCAGCGCTTGACGACCCAGGCGGGAAATATCCGGGAGCCCAGCTGGGGCCCGTTTATGAAGTGAAGAAGTAAATATTTTTTGACCAGGAGAAAAACCCCATGAGCAACTTCAAGAGTGTAGCTTTCATCGCGTCGGCAGCCGCCCTGCTGTCGGCGTGCTCGTCGACCCCGAAACTGCAGGAAACCCCGGTTGTCGAAAAACCGCCGGTCGCCAACACCGCCCCGCCGGCCGACACCAGCCGTGACATCCGCCCGGTCGAAACCGGCAACGTCGATCCGCTGAACGACCCGAAAGGCGTCCTGGCAAACCGTAGCGTGTACTTCGACTTCGACAGCTACGTCGTCCGTGACGATGGCAAGGCGGTCGTCGAAAACCACTCGGCGTTCCTGACCAAGAACAAGCAGCGCCACATCCTGATCCAGGGTAACACCGACGATCGCGGCGGCACCGAGTACAACCTGGCCCTGGGCCAGAAGCGCGCCGAAGCCGTGCGCAAGTCGATGGCCGCCCTGGGCGTGGCCGACAGCCAGATGGAAGCCGTCTCGCTGGGCGAAGAAAAGCCGAAGGCAACCGGTTCGGGCGAATCCGTCTGGGCCGAGAACCGTCGTGCCGACATCGTCTATCAGTAATCGGACAATCCTTCGCGGCGTATTCGTCCGCAACGAGCCGTCTGCGGCTGATTGACAGCGGGGCGGGAAGCGGTGCAGACTGCTTCCCGCCCCGTTTCCCCATGAAAGACTCGAAGATGATCACACTGTCCCAGTTCCGCCTCGCGGCCGTCGCCCTCGCCCTGGCTGCCTGGATGCCCCTGCAGGCGAGCGCCGGCATTCTCGATGACGACGAAGCCCGCCGCGCCATCCTCGACCTGCGCGCCAAGGTCGACGCCATGTCCCGCGACCTCAGTGCACGCATCGACACCAAAGCCGACAAGAACGTCACGGTCGACATGCTGAACCAGCACGAGCAGACAATGCGCGAAATCGCCGCCCTGCGCGGCCAGATCGAAGTGCTGGGCAACCAGATCGCCATGGCCCAGAAAGGCCAGAAAGACCTGTACGCCGACCTCGACGCCCGCATCAAGAAGCTCGAGCCGCGCCAGGAAACCATCGACGGCCAGACCGCCGAAGTGCTGCCGACCGAAAAACAGGCCTACGACGCAGCCTACGCCCGCTTCACCTCGGCCGACTACGCCGGCGCCATCAGCGCCTTCCAGGACTTCGTACGCCGCTTCCCGACCTCGGCCTACGCCCCGAATGCCCAGTACTGGCTCGGCAACGCCTACTACATGCAGCGCGACTACAAGAACGCGATCGCCGCCCAGGAAGCCGTACTGAGCAACTACGGCACCAGCCCGAAAGCGCCGGACTCGATGCTGAACATCGCCAGCAACTACGCCGAACTGAAGGACCTGAAAAACGCCAAGAAGACCCTGCAGCAGCTGGTCAAGAAATACCCGGATACCAATGCTGCCCAGGCGGCCAAGGACCGGCTGGCAGCGCTGAAGTGATAGTTGCGCGATCCGTTTTCATGTCGAGCCGGTTCATGAACGTTTGACAGCCCTGCGGATCGGCACTATAATTCTGCTTCTTTCGGGTCGTTAGCTCAGCTGGTAGAGCAGCGGACTTTTAATCCGTTGGTCGCAGGTTCGAATCCCGCACGGCCTACCACGAATTTAGCAGCAGCATTGAAGGCATCATGAGTGATCATGGTGCCTTTTTTGTTTTGCCTACGTTGCGCATTGATTCCCTAAGATTGACACGTATGCAAAACTGTCAGGCGAGCCTTGTTTGGTCTTCCTGCAACAAATCTTGAGTTTCCGAACTCGCATACCCGTACTTCTCATCTCCACCCAAGTAAACGACACGCGGATCGGATGGAAGTGTAGCGTCCTTCCCAAATCCAGCAAGGGAATCGTGAACATGATTTTCAAAAAGGGCGATGATATTTGCGTCTTTCAAACCTCTGTTTTTCAAAAATTCGTCTTCATAAGCCTCCATCAAAGCTTTGTAATGGGGCCTTATATCACCTATTCTTTTTCCGCTAATCGCGTTATTTATTGCGACACGTATCGACACAGTGTCTAGCATCAACTGCCTCTCATAGAGATTCAACATATCTTGAAGGCTTGTCATATTTGGAAGGGCATCTTTTCTCGCTTGAGCACGTAGCCTCTTGTCATGTTCCGCCGAATATTTCTGACGTCCTTTTTCGACATCCAAGTCATGCACTAACGTAGCCTGCTGTGCTGGATCACGTTCTCCTGAATCTGAATCTGTATCTCGTACGTGTACTAGCGCGTTTAAGGAAAGCTGGGCCATATTTTCCTGGGCTGTAAGTGCATCGACCTCCTTGGAAAAAATAGCATTGGCCCGACTGAATTTATTATCGTAATCTCGTATGATTTTAGCTTCGCTTTTGTCGCCAGCTGCTTTACGTCTGATTGACATAAAACGCCACGCGTAAAAAAACTTCATGTGCTTATTGAAACCTTCACCTAAGGTGGCAAAAGAACCAACATCCTTTAAATAATAATTAAAGGTTTTACACAACTCGGGGTCGATTCTAAAATCCTCTTCGTTACCTGGCTGCAGTCTCGGCAACATCGGCACCCCCCGTTGCAATGCAAACTGGTACATATGATTCAATGGAATCAAGCATAATTGCGCTGTGGGGATGATGCTTCTACCACCTTCGCCCGGCGCATAACCTCCTCCGACATCGGAGTGTACTCCTGGGTAGAGAGTTTCAAAAAAATGGCTTGGCCTGATTACTCGCCCCTTGGTGAAGATGCTGATACTATCTACAGGAAATGAGTTTCTGATCTCGTGAGCCGCAATAAAGTGCCTCACTTCCTCTACCGACTCGCGTACCATCAAATTCTTGCCCCAGTCGCGATGCCCGTTTTCGTCACCGGGTGCAGGATCTGCTCCAGGTACGGCATTCTCATTAAATGCAATGACTTCCGGCCTGGTCATCTGGTATTTTCTCAAGCGCTTTTTAATCATACCAGCTGTATTTCCATCGTATGCCTCTTTTAAACCTGTCGTATTTGAACTCATTGACAAGCCGACTGAAGCTACGGTATCAAACAACCCTAGGAAGCGAAATCTTACCGACCATTCACCACGAACTAAAATCCATTTATTATTTACCAGTTTACAGCGCTTATCCATAACTCTGTTCAAAAATACGCGAGCCAGTGCAGCACCACGACTGAACCCGAATACCGCAATGTTGATTTCTTGTATCGCATTGATTGGTGCGTTAGCGCGTGCTAACGGCTCCTTCAGAATATTATCAAATTTTTCAATAGCAAAATCCAGTCGTTCTTCTCCCTTCGCTGCGCAAACCAAGCCTAACGTACTGCCACCATCATCGCCGATTTCAGGAAAATAGGTACCAATCCCTGGAATATACACGGAGTATATTCCATTCTTTTTGTTGTCTTTTTTGTGCGCACGATAAAGCCTCGCTATATTGCTATGCTTTTGCAAGTCGATATCAGCCTCCAGATTATTGCCTGTCCCGTCAAAAAAGAAAGAAATCCAAATATTTTGCTTACAATTCGTAGATACACCTTTTTGCTCGGTAGCGGCGTTTAGTACAGCGCTAATATCTTTAAGTCTACTTGGAGTCGACGCTTTCTCGGGATGATTGGCGGATAGTTGTTCTGCTTGATCGACTCCTTGCCGAAGATCAGACTTCGACGCAAGCAATGTAGGTGCTCTTGAATCCCCAACCTGGTTACCGCTATGGCTTTTCGTCATTTTTGCATCTCGGAAAAGAAGATTTGTCAGGTCGTTTTTCGTCTAAAATCAGAACAGGATCAGATTCAGCTTCTGTCAGCAGAACCTTTATAGAACCGTCAGGATAAAAATGGGTCTCGATAAACCCTGCATTATCTTTGGCAATATCTTGGACAGCGACCTCAGCTTCTTTATAATGAAAGTGCTTTACTTCTGCCACTGCCCCCGTTTTCGGATCTCTTACAACATACTTGCAACCGTCGACTTGCCATCGAACCAGTACATAAAGCGGCTCAATATGTTTTTTCCAAACCCTTACACAACAAGTCTGGCCACTTCCCCCACTATCGGACGAGCTTATTTGAACATTCCCACCGCCAGCCCCATTGATACTGTAGTTATTAATATATCGATCTGTATAATTAAATCCAACCAATCCCAACAACAGATAATCTTTATTGCGTTTTTCTGCAGACCTTTCTTTTTGATCCTGCGCATGACACCCTGTTTGCATGCAAACCAATACAAGAGTTATTGCAATACGGATTAAATATTCGTTAAAATAACGCTGTTCAAATAATATTTTCACACTCACCCCGACTCAGCTTACAATCCATTTTGAAAGATCCAGGACAACTCGAAATCGTCCGATTTCAAACGCCGTATAAGTTCTAGGCGCGATGCCTCGTTCTCATTACCTTCACTACTCAATATCATTGCAATATATATTGAAAATTTTGCGATGGAATCTATGCCGCATTCTTTTGCAAAAGCCATGCTCTCATTGATCAGTGGGTGTCGCCGATCTTTTGAAATTGGCGCAAGCAATTCAGGGAAATTATCCATGAGCAATGCAAAAACTTGATCAACTTCAGATGCCTCAAGCAATGCAAACTCTTGATTCTGACCAATTATTAAGGGAGATGAAATATTTTCAATCAAGCTAAAATTTGTATCGATCCTCTTCATCTCCCCCATTCGGTTCAAATACCGCCATATTTTAATTGGACTAAAAAACTCGTCTGCCTGCATTGCAGTAAGTACTTTGGTTAGGCTTTCGAATACCCTTGGATCAAAAAATCGGAGCATGGCATCCATGTTTTCCGAAATCTTCACGTGAAGACGTGCCACTAGTCGTTCCGACAGAGCAGCAGTGTTCAGAACAGAGGACAGAATGCTAACACTGGACGTATAGGCACCAGCCTCCCCAAGCCAATCTAAAAAACATCGTGATATTAGTAGGTTGCCATTGGCGCCGACCAAAATAAGAATAGGTGCTGCACTTAGGTCACTCGTTTCTCTTGTACAGTCAAACAGACTTTTCCACTTTATAAAATATTTTGATAATTGCTTTTGCACTCCAGGCAATCCGCCAGAATCAAGCAAAAGATACAGATTCAACTCTGGTTCAGCGGCGATAATTTCCTCTAAAACTAATTTGAGATCTAGTTGATAACTCATGCTGACCTAATGACGAAAGGAGAACCAGCGTCACGCGCTTTCATGAGGCACTCAACGCATATGCTAGTGGGTATAGACGGCAATGGATAGCCAAGCTTAACTGGGGCAGTGAAACTCTTCTTTCCAGCATAGACTGTTATTTTCCCTGGACACTGAACTGTAATACTTCCATTTTCAATCGTGATATTCGCGCCCCCAGCCGTAGACAATTTTATTCGCGTTGCAGCAGCCCAATCTATATGTGCATTCGCACTAGTGACATCAACTTCGTCCCGCGCCTGCACCTTTATCTCATCTGCTTGGGCCTGAATATCGATAACGTCCTTCGCAACGATCATCTGCAGACCAATTCCTTGTTCAGATGTCCTAATTGCTCCGGCAAGTACACCAATAGCCTGCCCCGTATGTACTCGTAGCCGACCACATGTGGCGAATTGGGTATCTTGTCCGCTCGCCAGAAGCGCAGTTTCGTTGTTGACCAACTGCAAACTTTGTCCGGCATTTACGCCTAAGCTATCTATGGCGGTGGTCATGATGATTGGAGCGTTGGCATAGAGCACTTTGGTATCTAATATGCCGCGCATTGATGCCGCTATAGCTTTCAACGGCGCCGCCTGATCATCAACGACACTTGCATTCAATTTAGCCGCTCCAATATGGGCAGCCAAACCTACCGTCTGGTGGACTTGGGCTGTCCCGTGAAGTGTTCTTATCAATTCAGATGCCTGATCAAGGAGCGAGACACCTGAGGCATTTTCCGCAGCCGGATCGTGCGTCAATGCGTTATGGCTGATCGAATAACTCGACACGAGCAACCCCTTCCCCGCCCGCACTGCGCCATAAGCATCCGTACGCAGTTCCGCCCCCTTCCCCCGAAAGCTGCCGCGATAATTGTCAGCCGCATGAATCAAATGCCCCAGATCAAGCGACGACGCCCCATGCGTACACCTGAGCTGCACCCGTCCCTGCCCATCGGTATCATCGAACAGCAACTGGTTGTACCCCGACCCGCCAAACTCCTTGCTGCGCACGCCCCATTGCGCAGCTGAGTTGCGATGACCACTATTTTCGGCCGAAGTACCATGCCACACCGGGCTATTGCCCCCAGTCAGATTGCCCTGCCCCGAGCGCGCCTGATCGTGGGCAGGCGCGAAGACCGCCGCATTGCTGTCGGCATCGAACCGCCCACCCGGCGTCGCCGCGATGCCGCCTTCACCGCGGCCGTTGTACAGCGCGCCGACAATGATCGGCCGGTCGATATCGTTCTCAAGAAATTGCACTAGCACTTCCTGGCCGATGCGCGGCAGGAACTGGGTGCCCATACCGCCGCCGGCCACGCGCTGGGCAACACGGACCCAGCAACTGGAGTCGTCGTCCTGCCAATGGAAACGGATGCGCACCCTGCCCAGGCGGTCGCAATACAGTTCGTCGGCGCCGTTGGGCTGGTCGTTGCCGTCGGCACCAACCACGATCGCGCTCTGGCTGCCGAAGGCGGTCGGCTGGTCGTCGGGGATGGGGCGCCAGACAATGTCGGCGGGCAGCGCATCGAAGCAGTTGGCGTAACCGGTCTCGCGCGCCTGCGCCAGTGCCTGCGTGAGGTCGTCGGGCCGGTCCGCAGACACAAGCGATTGCAGCAAGTTTTCAAGCGGTCCGAACAGCTGGGCCAGTGCCTGCTCGGCAACCGTCGGCAGGTTGTTCACGCCTAAGCTGGTCGCGCGCAATACTGTAAACGACGGTGCATCGCCCAGCGATCGCAAGGGCGTCCCGGTGACCGTCATCCGCGTACCGGCACGCAGCGTACGCACGGTGGAACGCCCTTGCCACAGCTGGCCGCGCGCTTCCTGTGCTTCCATGCGCATGTCGGCATGGCGCTGGGCCTGCTCGCGCGTCGCGAAGGCATACGGGCGCGGCGTATCGAAGGATTCCAGCACAGGCAGATTGCGCCCGGGACGGACCAGCGACGGCGAACTGGCGGCCACGATCTGCTTGGCCTTGTAGTCGCTGCTGAGTAAAGTGGTGAGAGAAACGTGCAGGCTGCGCCGGGCGGCCAGCGCCTGTACCGTGTCCTGCCGTTCGACCGAACGCGCGCCGTGGTAGCGGATGCCGTCATCTGCCGCGCTGGTCGCGTCCTCGGGTACCGCGGCGTACCGGGTGCTGTCGGCGAACAGCACGATACCGGGGCCGTATTCGCCCTGTTCGATGCGCCAGCACAGTCCTTCCCCGGCCAGCAGGCGGCGTACGAAGTCGAGGTCCGACTCACGGTACTGGCAGCAATAGCTGCGTGGCGGGACACCTTCCATGCAGGTCGCGACGTCGTCGCTCCAGCGCCAGCGTGCCTGCGGCTGGTAGGCTTCGAACACGCTGTCGACGATCTCGACCACGCTGCGCTCTTGCCATACGCGGCTGCTGCGCACATGCGCCAGGCGCCACAGCCAGGAGGCAATGCGGATGCGGTAGCGCGCCAGGCCGCCATCGCTGCCCAGCATGTCCACCTCGCTGATGTCGCCGGCGAAGCGGGTGCGGGTGCCGTCGGCCAGGCTGATGTCCAGTGCGGCCGGCTGGCCGAGCCAGGTGTCGGCATCGAGGTGCGCGCTGGTCGACAGGACAATCACGTCGCGGGTGCCGATGGCGTCGATCGCGTCGTCGGCGGCGAACGCCTCGACCAGCAGCGTGCCATCGTCATCATCGTCACCCACCGTCAGCGCATACAAGCGGCTGCTACTGGCAAATGCCACCAGCGCGGTGACGATCCGTTCCCTCAGCGCAGTACTCATGACCCGATGGGCTCCCCTGGCAAGTCGTCGACAACCTTGCCAAGCTACCTTACGGTTCTGTAGAACAATTGCGCAACGTCATTTTCCGTGTCGTGCAACGGAAAAGCCGGCGAATCCGTGGCATCCAGCAGACGCCTCGGGGACGATGGCGGAACCTGTCCAATGCAGCGCGGATCGCCGTACCGGACAAGAGCTCAGGTCACGCCGTCCGCCACCGGCATGGCTACCTTGCGCAGGCACACTGAGAAACTCGATGTGCTCGGGTTATCCACGAACACGCAGCGCTTGCCGTTGCGCTTGCAGAAATCCTTGACGCGCCAGTAAGCCTGGTGGCTGATGCAACCGGTCTGGCAGATCACCAGGTCGGCTGCGGCCAGACTGGTGTCGAGCAGTTCGCTGGCCTGCTCGAGGCCGCCGTCGTGGTGCATGAAGCGGGCGCCTTCCTTTTCCAGCAGGTCGCGGTAGTTCGGCACGTTGCCGCTGCGCCCGCCGACGCACAGCACGGTCTTGTCGGCCAGATCCAGCGTCGGCTCGGACCCAGCAGCAGGCACAGGCGGCATCGACGGGGACGGCGATGGCAGTGGCGCGGCCGCCTCCTGGCGCTCGCGCGCAAAGCGCTGGCGCAGCTGCGCCATCTTGTCCGACAGCGCCTGTTCGCGCGCTTCCAGTTCCTCGACCCGGCGCGCCAGGCGCTCGCGGTCGCGCAGGTCCGGCAGCGCGGCCTGCAGCGCGTCCAGTTCGCGCCGCAGAGATTCGATCGTGCTGTCGCGCTGGGCCAGTTCGGCGCGCAGTTGCAAGGCCTCACCAGTCAGCCGGGCCAGCTCGCGTGCCCGGGCGTCGGCGGCGCGCGCGGCCTTGTCGCGCGTCTGGTCGAGTTCGCGGCCGAGGCCGGCGCTCTGCTTCTGCAGTTCTTCGAAGCGCTGGATGTCGACCCGCGCGCTGGCGCCGGCCTGGTGCTGGATCATGTGCATGTCGCGCACCACGTTTTCGACCATGGCCAGGTCGCAGCGTGGATGGGTCAGCGTGGCCCAGAACGGACCGGCGACGTCGCCGCGTTCGACCGCCTGGCGCCAGGCCGCGTGCAGGGCGGCGGCGTCGCGCAGGCCGCGGAACTGGCGCAGCACGGTGGCAAAGCGCTCGTCCAGGGTGCGCTGCAGCAGCTCGGACATGCGGTTGCGGCTCGCGCATTCATGTACGGCCCAGACGTGGACATCGTAGTCGTCGCCTTCCAGCGGCCGTACCAGCAGCTTGTTGACGAGGCGGCGCAGCATTGCCAGCGGCAGGCAGACGCCGACCAGCGGGCAGTGGCAATTGGTCGGCAGCTCCCACAGGCGCCGACGGCGCGATCCGGCAGCCTCGATCTGATCCGGGCCGCTATCCTTGACAGTGTGTTCGCACATGGCCGCCTCCTCAGTGCAGGGCCGGCCGCTCGGCCTTGGCCGCCAGCTGGGTACGGGCTTCGTCCAGCAGGCGCTGGGCCTTGGCGACGATGACGCTCAGCTCGCTGAAGCGGTCAGGTGCCAGGCGCAGCGTGAGCTGGGACAGGTGCAGGTGAATGGTGCCACACTCGGGGCAGGCCAGCACCTGGCCGGCCGGGCCGGAAGACAGGACGATGCAGTTGCAGGAAGAATGAGACGTGGTCATGGCAGCCCTCGGTAAGGAGACGGTTTTACTCTACCCCAGTTCGGCGCCTATGTAAATGAGAATCATTATCATTAAATCGCAAGCCATCTAGTCATAGTTGCAGCAACTCAACAATTCGAGACACTCCCGCCCTCTCCCGTTCCTAAAGGAATATTCTTACGAGGTCACGCATTCATCCGACCCGCCCGTCGGTTACCATCCGACACCCACCGATTTCCTGACCTCATCGCTGCCATGCCCCTCGACCTATCAGAGACCCTCGTGGTCGGCATCTCCGCTACCGCCCTGTTCGACCTGGCGGAAGCCGATGCCGTCTACAAAGCCAAATACGCGAAAAACCCCAACAATGCGCTCGACGAATACCGCGCCTACATGCTGGAACGCGAAAACGAGCCACTGCGCGACGGCACCGGCATGGCGCTGGTGCGCGCCCTGCTCGGCCTGAACCGCTACGCGCCGTCGGAATCGAAGCCGCTGGTCGAGGTGGTTGTCATGTCGCGCAACAGCCCGGAGACCGGGGTGCGCGTCTTCAACAATATCCGCTCGCGCGGCCTCTCCATCTCGCGCCATGCCTTCACCGGCGGCCATTCCGTGGTCGACTACCTGGACGCCTTCGCGGTCGACCTGTTCCTGACCACCAACGTCGAGGATGCCCAGCGCGTGATCGACGCCAAGGCGGCCGCCGCGGCAGTGTTGAAGGCGCCTCCCCAGGGCGGCGATGCGCCGCCCGACGACCAAGTGCGCATCGCCTTCGACGGCGACGCCGTGCTGTTCGACGATGCCAGCGAACTGGTCTACAAGACCGAGGGCCTCGAGCGCTTCCACACCACCGAGAACGAAAAGCAGAAAGAGCCGATGGCCGACGGTCCTTACGCCATCCTGCTGCGCAAGCTGGCCAGCCTGCAGAAGCGACTGCCGTTCGGGGCCGATGTGTCGCCGGTGCGCATCGCGATCGTTACCGCGCGCAGCGCCCCGGCCGAGATGCGCGTGATCAATACGCTGCGCCACTGGGGCGTGTACGTCAACGAGATCTTCTTCCTCGGCGGCGTGCAGAAGACCAAAGTGGTCAAGGCCTTCCGCGCCCACATCTTCTTCGACGACCAGGACCTGCACCTCGACCCGGCCGCCAAGCACGTGCCGTCCGGCCGCGTGCCCTACCGCTCGGACTCGCCGCTGTACTCGCACCTGCATGCGCCTACGGCAACGGCGCCGCTGGTCGACATGGGCAGCGAACCGCCGCTACTGCTCGACAAGGTCGACGCCGGCTGATCTCCTGCCCCTACGCCGCCATCGGCACCATGCCGGCGGCGCGCACCTCCAAGCTGGCCGTGCCGGCATCGCGTCGGCTGCCATCCCGCCCGCCTCCATTCCTGCTCCCGATCCCGCGCCCAGGCGACGTCTTGGCCGCGTTTATTGCTATAAAAGCTTAACCCATGCAAACACACGGGTTTGGTTATAAAATGCGGTTTTTATATTTCTCAGACGCATATACGACGTCCGGAACGAATTTTGAGGCTTCCATGAGCATTCAACTGATCCTGAACCTGGCGATTGCCCTTGCCGTGTGCGTGCTGCTGTATGTCATGCAGCAGCGCCACGTTTCCTTCACCAAGCGGGTGTTCACCGGCCTCGGCCTGGGTATCGTGCTGGGCGCCGCCTTCCAGGCGGTCTACGGCAACGGCGCGCCCGTGATCGCCGCCACCAACGAATACCTGAAGGTGATCGGCGAGGGTTACGTCAAGCTGCTGCAAATGGTGATCATGCCGCTGATCATGGTCTCGATCATCCAGGCCATCCTCAAGCTGCGCGACGCCTCTTCGCTCGGCAAGATCAGCGCGCTGACCATCAGCACGCTGATGGTCACGACCGCCATCGCCGCCTCGATCGGCATCCTGATGGCCAAGCTGTACGGCCTGAGCGCCGTCGGACTGACCTCGAGCGCCGCCGAAATCGCGCGCGGCCACTACCTCGAAGGCAAGCTGTCGACCGCGCAGCAGTTGTCGATCCCGAACATGATCCTCTCCTTCATCCCGGAGAACCCCTTCCTCGACATGACCGGCACCCGCAACACCTCGACCATCGCCGTCGTCGTGTTCTCGATCTTCATCGGGGTCTCCGCCACCGGCATCGCCGGCAAGAAGCCGGAAGTGTTCGAATCCTTCAGCCACTTCGTCCACGTCGCCCACGTGATCGTGATGCGCATGGTGACCCTGGTGCTGCGCCTGACCCCGTTCGGCGTGTTCGCGCTGATCACCAAGGTGCTGGCCAGCTCCAGCCTGCAGGACATCCTGCACCTGATCGGCTTCGTGATGGCCTCGTACAGCGCCCTGCTGCTGATGTTCGGCGTCCACCTGCTGATCATCTCGGGCATCGGCCTGAATCCGGTGCGCTACGTGAAGAAGATCTTCCCGGTGCTGGCCTTCGCCTTCACCTCGCGCACCTCGGCCGGCTCGATCCCGATGAGCGTGCAGACCCAGACCGGGCGCCTCGGGACGCCCGAAGGCATCGCCAACTTCGCCGCCTCGTTCGGCTCGATGATGGGACAGAACGGCTGCGCCGGCATCTACCCGGCCATGCTGGCGGTGATGATCGCCCCGACCGTCGGCATCGATCCGTTCACCGTCGACTTCCTGCTGCCGCTGATCGGCATCGTCACCATCGGCTCGGTCGGCGTGGCCGGCGTCGGCGGCGGCGCCACCTTCGCCGCGCTGATCGTGCTGTCGGCACTCAACCTGCCGGTGGCGCTGGCCGGGCTGCTGATCTCGATCGAACCGCTGATCGACATGGGCCGCACCGCGCTCAACGTCAGCGGCTCGATCACCGCCGGCACCGTCGCCAGCCGCCTGCTCGGGCAGACCGACGTGCAAGTCTTCAACAGCGACGCCGAAGTGAACCTCGACGGCGACCAGCTGGTCGCCTGAATTCCCATTTTGTCATGGCCATCAGGAAAGCATTCTTGATGGCCTGAACGTCCGCCGTAAGCCCCCTCCTACACGACAATTCGTTACACGTTTTCAGCCGGAATCGTGCGCTGAGCTCCCGCAGAATCCGTCTATGATGCCCCCATGTCAAAAAAACAAACGGGCGGGTGATGGAACAGAAGTGGCCTCAGGAAATCTGGTTGGTACGACACGGACAGAGTGCGGGTAACGTCGCGCGCGATGCCGCCGAAGCTGCCGCCGGATTGCGCATCGATATCGCCGAGCGCGACGTCGACGTGCCCCTGTCCGAGCTCGGCGTGCGCCAGTCGCAGGCGCTGTCCGGCTGGTTCGCGGCCCTCGGTCCCGAGCGCCAGCCGACCGTGGTGCTGCACTCGCCCTACGTGCGCGCCGCCCAGACGGCCGACCTGGTCATGGCCGGCATGGACCGCGAGGAGATGATCGCCATCCACGCCGACGAACGCCTGCGCGAAAAGGAATTCGGCATCCTCGACCGCCTGACCGTGCGCGGCATCGCCGAACAGTTTCCCGACCTGCACGAACAGCGTCACCACGTCGGCAAGTTCTATTTCCGGCCGCCCGGCGGCGAAAGCTGGTGCGACGTCATCCTGCGCCTGCGCAGCCTGCTCGACACCATTACCCGCGAGTATGCCGGCGAACGCGTGCTGATCGTGGCGCACCAGGTCATCGTCAACTGCTTCCGCTACCTGCTCGAGCGCATGGACGAGGCCCGCATCCTGGCCGAAGACCGCGCCGGCGACGTGCCCAACTGCTCGGTCACTTCCTACGAATTCGACCGCTCGCTCGGCAAGCGCGGCAAGCTGGCCGTCAAGCTGATCAATTTCGTCGCGCCACTGGAAGCGTCCGGCACCCCGGTCACGGCCAGCAAGGACATGCCTGCCGCACCCAAGGCCTGATCCGCCCACCCACCGACACCCACCATGACGCAGACCCACGCCAGAGCGCGCGATATCGACGACAACCTGCTGCGCAGCTGGCCGCTGCCCGTTCCGTCCGGCGAAGGCGACAAGGAAGTGCGCGGCCACGTGCTGATCCTCGGCGGTTCGCGCGAAATGCCGGGCGCCGTGATCCTGGCCGCCACCGCCGCCATGCGCGCCGGCGCCGGCAAGCTGACCATCGCCACCGGACGCAGCGTGGCCCAGCTGGTGGCGCTCGCCATTCCCGAGTCACGCGTACTGGGCCTGGCCGAGAACGAGGCCGGCGGTTTTACGGTCGAGGCCGTTGCTGCGCTGGATCCGCTGGCCGACAAGATCAACGCCATCCTGGTCGGGCCGGGCATGCAGGACGAGGCCGCCACCGCGCGCCTGGTGCATGCGCTGTTGCCGCGGCTGGAAGGCAGCAATACCAGCGTGTTGCTAGACGCCGAAGCCATGGGCGCGATCCTGCAGCCGCCGGACGCCGCGGCCGGCACGGAAGCCGGCGCCGCTGTCAACGCACCTTTCCGCTTCAACGTTCCAGTGTTGCTAACCCCGCATGCGGGCGAGATGGCGCACCTGACCGGCATCGACAAGGATGCCATCCAGGACGATCCCGACCGCCACGCGCTGGAAGCCGCGCAGCGCTGGAACGCGGTGGTGGCACTCAAGGGCGCCCGCACCGTGATCGCAACGCCGGACGGCGATTGCTGGCAGCACGAAGGCGGCAACGTCGGGCTGGCCACCTCGGGTTCGGGCGACGTGCTGGCCGGGATCATTGCCGGCCTGGCGGCACGCGGCGCCGACCTGGCGCAGGCGGTCAGCTGGGGCGTGGCGCTGCATGCGCGTGCCGGCGTGCGCCTGGCGGAACGTTTGGGAACATTGGGTTATCTCGCGCGGGAATTGCCTGAAGAAATTCCTGCATTGCTCGAACAAGCCGCCGGCGGCAAGGCCGCCCCGGCAGACAGACTATCCGGCAGCACGCCGGTGGAAGTTAAGGGTTGAACATTAAAAGTTCGCTCTTATCTAATCCGCATGTCGTATCGCGGATAAAGCAAGAGGTGGGCAGTTCGGCGAACCGGCAACCAGCGTGCTGGTCTAATTAATACCGTCGAATTCGTGCACCGAACGGGGCCGCGTATTGCGTCGGTTCCCTAAGGTTCCGCAGCCATGCCGTCTGGCCTGGAAGCGAACCCAACTGGCGCCACCGACCCTCCAGCGCCTCACCTGGAGACGGCGGCACAAGATAGACGTGAACGAGGAGTAAAACAAATGAAAACGCTTAACAACGCATCGAAAATTCTGTTCGCAGCAGCCCTGATGGCAAGCCTCGCCGCTTGCAAGAAAAACGACACGACCAGCACCACCGGCACTGGCGACACGTCGGCAACCGCACCGTCGACCACGTCGGGTACCAGCGGCACCGGCGGCACTGGCACCACGGGTGACACCAGCACCGGCACCGGCGCAACCGGCACCACCGGCGGCATGACCGGCGCGACCGGCACCACCGGCGATACCGGCACCGGCGCAACCGGCACCGGCACCACGGGCACCGGCGCAACCGGTACCACGGGCGGCACCACCGGCACGACCGGCACCGGCACCACGAGCGGCAGCTCGGGCACCTCGGGTACCTCGGGCACGGCTGGCAGCGGCACCGGCGCCGACACCACCAACTCGGGTTCCACCGGCGGCACCAGCACCAGCGGTTCGGGCACCGGTCGCTGATCGCCATGGCGCATCGGCAAAGGGTCGATCACGGCCCTTTGCAGCGGCTTTGCCAGCCGCAGCGGCTTTGCCAGCCATTTAGCTGGCAACGGTCGTGCTGCGCTACGACAGACTGCGTCCTCGCCCTTGCTGCATGCACTGGGCGCGGCAGATGCGGCCCTAGTGCATGCCGCCTCGGCGGCGCTTTATAAAGAAAAGGGCCTGCGTTCAACACGCAGGCCCTTTTTACATCCGGCTCTTACTTAACGCAACCAGTCCCTCGATCATGCCGCCGCCGGACGTGCACGGCGGAAAATGAAGCGTATGCCGCGCATGACCATGCGGAACAGCAGGCGCCCGAAGGTCAGGGTCAGGATCGCTTCGATGAAGGTCATCACGAAGGCCGGCAAAGGCGTCAGGCGCGCCGCGCGGCGCTGGAACTTGGCCCCCATGCGGTCGCGTGCGATCTCGATGCTGTCGTAGAAGGTTGGCACGACCAGCAGGGTCAGCAGGGTCGAGGTGATGGTGCCGCCGATGATCGCGATCGCCAGCGGCTGGTAGAACTGGCCGGAATCGCCCATCGCCAGCGCCACCGGGAACATGCCGGCGATCAGCGCGAAGGTGGTCATCAGGATCGGACGCAGGCGCGCGCGGCCGGCTTCCATCAGCGCTTCCTCGCGCAGGCGGTTGCGCTCCTCGGTGGTCATCTCGGTCCTGCCCTTCATGCCCTCGGCCTCGCGCGAACGGGCAGCATCCAGCAGCAGGATCGCGTTCTTGGCCACCAGGCCCATCAGCATGATGATGCCGATGAAGCTCATCAGGTTGAGGGTGCCGTGGGTCAGCAGCAATGCCACCACCACGCCGATCAGCGACAGCGGCAGCGACATCATCACGCCCAGCGGCGCGGTGAAGGAACCGAACTGCATCACCAGGATCAGGTACATCAGGCCGATGCCCGACACCAGCGCGATCGTCATCTGCTGGAACAGCTCGGCCTGGTCCTTGCCGGCGCCGCCCAGCGACAGGCCGTAGCCAGGCGGGAAGTCCATCGACTTGGCCAGCTTCATGGCGTCTTCGGTCACTTCGCCGTTCGAGCGGCCCTGCACGTTGGCCGAGACCGTGATCACGCGCTTGCCGTCCTTGTGCTCGATCGCCGACGGCCCCTTGCCCATCGTGATCTTGGCGATCTGGTCGAGCGGGACCATGGTGTTGGTACCGGTGACGGCGATCGGCAGGCGTTCGATGTTCTCGGTGCCGACGCGGTCTTCCGGCGCCAGGCGCACCGCCACGTCGCGGGTCTCGCCGGTCGGGTCGACCCAGTCGCCGACCTCGATGCCGGCAAAGGCCACGCGCAGCGCGGTGGCGGCGTCGCCCACCGAGATGCCCATCATGTTCGACAGGCCGCGGTCGAGTTCGATCTGCAGTTCGTCCTTCGGATCCTGCTGGGACAAGGTGACGTCGACCGCGCCCGGGACCTGGCGCAGCTTGTCCATGTAGGCGCTGGTGAGTTCCATCAGCTTGCGCGTGTCGGGGCCGGTGAACTCGATCTGCACCGGCTTGCCGTTGCCGTTGAGTTCATCCATGACCACGTACTCGGCACCCACCAGGCGAGAAATCTTCTGGCGCAGCTCGACCGCGATCTCGGCGGCGCTGCGCTTGCGTTCGGCGCGCTTGCCGATATCGACGTAGATGCGGCCGCCGCTCGACTGGATGCTGCTGTTGGTTTCCTTGGCTTCCGGCAGGGTGCGGGCGAGCGCGGCCGCCTCTTCCATCTTCAGCTTGGCATAGCCGACCGAGGACGAGGCCGGGGTGCGCACCTCGATCGCCAGCTGGCCGGCATCCATCTTCGGCAGGAAGGCGGAGCCGCCGAAGTTCACGTGCAGGGCCAGCGCCGCGACCAGGCTGCCGAGGGCGATGACGGCCATCCAGCGGCGGTGGTGCAGCGCCCAGGCGATCACGCGGCCGTAGCGGTCGGCCTGGTGGTCGAACCAGGTGTTGAAGCGCGCCAGTACTTTCTCGATGCCCTTCTTCGGCGCATGGTGGTGGCCCGGTGGGTCGCCCCAGTAGGCCGACAGCATCGGGTCGAGCGTGAAGGAGATGAACAGCGATACGATCACCGAGCAGGCCACGGTCAGCGCGAACGGACGGAACCATTCGCCCGAAATGCCGGGCATGAAGGCCACCGGAATGAACACGGCCATGATCGAGAAGGTGGTCGAGGCCACCGCCATGCCGATCTCGGCGGTACCCTCGAGGGCCGCGGTGCGGCGGTCCGCACCGTTTTCCATGTGGCGCACGATGTTTTCGCGCACCACGATGGCGTCGTCGATCAGCACGCCGATCGCCAGCGACAGCCCGAGCAGGGTCATGAAGTTGAGCGTGAAGCCGCACAGCCAGACCGCGATGAAGGCCGCCATCACCGAGGTCGGCAGCGACAGCGCCGTGATCAGGGTCGAGCGCCAGGAATTCAAGAAGGCGTAGACGACAAAGATGGTCAGGCCGGCGCCCAGCACCAGCGATTCGATCACGTTGTTCAGGCTGCGCTGGGCTTCGTCGCCGCCGTCGCGCGTGATTTCCAGCTTGGTGCCGGCAGGCAGTTCCTTCTGGATCTCAGCGACCATCTCGCGGGTCTTCTTGGCGATCGAGACCGTGGACGCTTCGCGCGAGCGGATGATCTGGATGCCGACGTTCGGCTTGCCGCTGCGCATGGACACGCTGTTGATGTCGCCGAAACCATCCTTGACGTCGGCCACCTGGTTCAGGCGCACGATGGTGTCGCCGTTGCGCTTGACCACGATCTGGGAAAAGTCCTGCGGATGTTCGATGCGGCCGACCAGGCGGATGCCCTTCTCGTCCAGCTCGCTGCGTACTTTGCCCACCGGCGCGTTGGTGTTCTGGCGGCTCAGGGCATTGGTGACCTCGCTGACCGACACATTGTACTCACGCAGTTTGGCCGCGTGCAGCAGCACCGACAGCTCGCGCCGCAGCGAACCGTTGACCTGCACGTTGGCGACACCGTCGATGGCACGGAAGCGATCGGCCAGCTGGTCCTCGGCCAGGCGCGAAATCTCGGCCAGGCTCTGGCCGCTCGACGACAGCGACAGGTTCATGATCGGCTGCGACGACGGATCGACCCGCTGCAGGATCGGTTCGCGCATCTCGATCGGCAATTTATAGCGCACCGAGGCGATGGCGTTGCGCACGTCGTCCGAGGCTTCGATCAGGTTGCGCTTGAAGTCGAACTGCAACACGATGGTCGTGCTGCCTTCGTTACCGTAGGAATTGACCTCGGTGACGCCGGTGATCGCCTGCATCTGCTTTTCGAGACGCTCGATGATCTCGCGTTCGTTGGTTTCCGGCGACGCCCCCGGGTACGGCACGTTGACCACGATGATCGGGATCTCGACGTCCGGGTTCTGGTTCACACGCAGGTGGCTGAGGGCGATCAGGCCCATGCACATCATGCCGATGATCAGCACGAGCGTGGCGATCGGCTTCTTGACACTGAAATTGGACAGGAACATGGCGGCGCTATCCTTTATTTACCCTGGGCCGCGCCGTTGCCGGCGCTGGCGACTTTGGCCGCCGCCATCTCGACCTTCTGGCCATCCTTCAAGTTCGAGCCCGGGTGGCGCAGCACGGTGTCGCCGGCCGCCAGGCCGTTGCGGATCTCGAAATTACCGGTGCGCGGGTCGCGCGCGCCCACGCCGAGGTCGGCCTTGACCAGGGCATTGCCCTTGACCTTCCAGGCATAGGTCTTGTCGCCGTTCCTCACCAGCGCGCTTTCCGGCAGGGTCAGCGCGTCCGCCACCTCGGCATCGATACGCCCTTCCGCATACAGGCCGGATACGCGCGGCTGGTTGCCGCCGGCGAAGCCGACCAGCACCTCGACCTGGCGCGTGACGTCGTTGGCGGACGGATCGATGCGGCGCACGGTGCCGCTGAACTGCTGCTCGCCGTAGCCGTTGACGCGGAACAGGACCGGCTGGCCGACCTTCACCGACGCGATCTTGTCGGCCGAGACCTGGCCTTCGAAGCGCATGCTGGTCGGATCGATCACCTTCAGCAGTTCCTTGCCGATGGAGGCGGTGTCGCCGTTCGAGACCTTGCGCTCGGACACGATGCCGTCGAAGGGGGCGCGCACCACGGTGCGGCCGACCTGCTGGCGTGCCGTCGCCAGGCGCGCGCGCGCCGCCGAGACTTCGCTCTGGGCCGAATTGCGGCGCACTTCGGCATCGTCCAGCGCTTGCGCCGAGGTCATGCCGGAGGCGCGCAGCGTCTTGGAGCGCTCCAGCGCGCGCTGCGACTGGTCGAGCGCCTGGGTGGCGGCGCGCAGCGATTCCTCGGCCGACAGCAGGCTGTCGCGGATCGAGGTTTCGTCGAGCTTGACCAGCACGTCGCCGCGCTTGACCGGGTCGCCGTTTTCCTTCAGCACCTGCAGCACGACGGCCGAGACTTCGGCACGCAGGTCGGCCTTGCGTTCCGGCTGGATCGAGCCGGTGATCACCGGGCCGGATGCGAGCGCATCGCTCTGCACCGTCAATACGTCTTCCGCCGACACCAGCAACTGCACCGGCTTGTTGGCATCGGGCTTGGCGGCGTCCGCGCCGGGTTTGCCGCAGGCAGACAGCGCCGAGGCAAGGGCAAGGACGATCAGGGTTTTGCGCAGCATGGGTGGATCTCCCGAGAATTGGACTCGTTATTTATTGGAATAGTTGGATACAAAAAGCCAGCGGGCAGTATCGGCGAGGCCGACTTGAGCGTCAATCACGGTCAGGCAAACCGTGGAATTCGTGGGATGAACTGCGGATTTTGGGGATGAACTGCAGTTGCGGGCGTTCAAAATACGCGACAGAACGCCCGCGCCGCGGTCACTTGACGAACAGGTGATAGACCAGGTTGCCCATCAGGATGCCGGTGACGATGCCGCCGCCGATCTCCACCAGGGTATGCCCCATGCGTTCGCGCAGGGTCTTGTGCCCGGCCTGGCCGGCCGCCAGGCGGTTGATCGCCGCGGCCTGGCGCCCCACGTGCCGGCGCAGGTTGTTGGCGTCGATCATCACGATGAAGCACAGGGTCACGGCGACACCGAAGGCCGGGTGACCCATGCCTTCGCGCAGGGCGATCAGGGTCGCCATGCTGGTGACGGTGGCACTGTGGTTGCTGGGAAAGCCGCCGTTGCCGACCAGGTCGAAAGCCCAGCGGCGCTGGCGCGCGCTGGTGATCAAAAATTTGATCGGGCCGACCACCAGCCAGGTCAGCACGGGGGTCAGCAGATATGTCAGGTCCATGTGTTATCCAGTAAATAGTACAGAGTCAATTCCGGGCGGAATTATCGCAGAAGCCCTTGCCCACGGCGACATCCGATGCGCCGCCGTGGCCGGAGTTGCGGTTAAACTGCAGTCCAGTGTGGTATTTCCGACAAGGAGTCATTGGATGCAACATTTCAAGCTGTCGTTCGTGGTCACGGCAATCCTGCTGGCGCTGGCCGCATGGTGGGGATACGACCACGGGGGCAGCGCCGGGCTGCTGCAGGCGCTCTGGATCGCCGCCGTGCTGGGTGTGCTAGAAGTCTCGCTCTCGTTCGACAACGCGGTGGTGAACGCCTCCGTGCTGCGCAACTGGAACGATTTCTGGCGCAAGCTGTTCCTGACGATCGGCATCCTGGTCGCCGTGTTCGGCATGCGCCTGCTGTTCCCGCTGCTGATCGTCTCGGTCGCGACCGGACTCGGGCTGGTCGACGTCTGGCACATGGCGGTCAACAGCCCCGACGAGTATGCGCGCAACCTGACTTCCAAGCATGCCGAAGTGGCGGCCTTCGGCGGCGCCTTCCTGCTGCTGGTCTTCCTCAACTTCCTGTTCGATGAAGAAAAGGAACTTCACTGGCTGGGCTGGATCGAAGAAAAGATCGGCAAGTACGGCAGCGAAGGACTGGCCATCCTGCTGACTCTGCTGGCCGTGTTCGGCTGCATGAGCCTGATGCCCGAAGAGCGCAAGCTGGCGGTGCTCATGGCCGGCGTCATCGGCGTGCTCGTGTACGTCGGCGTCAACTGGTTCAGCGGCCTGCTCGAAGAGGAGGAATCCGATCCATCGGTGGGCAAGATCATCTCGCAGGGCAGCATCGGCGGCTTCCTGTATCTGGAAGTGCTGGACGCATCGTTCAGCTTCGACGGCGTGATCGGCGCCTTCGCGATCACCAAGGATGTCGTCATCATCATGCTGGGCCTGGCCATCGGCGCCATGTTCGTGCGTTCGCTGACGGTCTTCCTGGTGCACAAGGGCACGCTGGAACAATTCGTCTTCCTCGAACACGGCGCCCACTACGCGATCGGCATCCTGGCCCTGATCATGTTCGCCAGTGTCGAGTACCATATCCCCGAATGGTTCACCGGCTTGTCCGGCGTGGCCTTCATCCTGGTATCGCTGTGGTCGTCCGTGCGCTGGAAGCGGCGCGCGGCGTTGCAGGGTACCTGAGCCGCAACCTATAACACCTGAAAGGAATCGCGATGGCAATCAGTTTGCAAAAAGGCGGCAACGTCAACCTGTCCAAGGAAGATCCGAACCTGAAAAAGGTCATCATCGGCCTGGGCTGGGATCCGCGTGCGACCGACGGCGCCACCTTCGACCTCGACGGCAGCGCCTTCTTGCTGCGCGGCGATGGCAAGGTACGCGGCGACGCCGACTTCATCTTCTATAACAACCTGAGCTCGACCGACGGCTCGATCAAGCACACCGGCGACAACCGCACCGGCCAGGGCGAAGGCGACGACGAGCGCCTGGAGATCGACCTGACCCGGGTGCCGGCCGACGTCGAGAAGGTCGTGTTCGCGGTCACCATCCACGAAGCCGACCAGCGCCGCCAGAGTTTCGGCCAGGTCAGCCGCGCCTTCATCCGCTGCCTGAACGCGGACGGCGAACGCGAGATCGCGCGCTACGACCTGTCCGAGGACAGCTCGACCGAGACCGCGATGATCTTCGGCGAACTCTACCGTTACGGCAGCGAGTGGAAATTCCGCGCCGTCGGCCAGGGCTATAACGGCGGCCTGGGGCCGCTGGCGCGCTCGTTCGGCGTCAACGTGTAAACCTCGCACGTTTCACCGGTTGAATCTTTTGACAAGGGCGCGCCCATCGGTAATGATGGGCGCGCCCTTGTTGTCCGTACAGCTCATCCCATCATCGAAATCGAACACGACCATGCCGATCACCCGCCCGCGCCGCCCCGGCCTCATCATCGCTTCCATCCTCGTGATCGCAGCTGCGCTGTGCGCGCTGTATGTCTGGACCGTGCTGAGCTGGTCGTATTCCGAAGGCGAACGTGCCGGCTACCTGCAAAAGCTGTCGAAGAAAGGCTGGCTGTGCAAGACCTGGGAGGGCGAGATCCTGCTGTCGAGCATGCCGGGGGCAATCCCCGAGCGCTTCGCGTTCACGGTGCGCGACGACGCCGTGGTGCGCCAGTTGCAGTCGGCCATGGGCCAGCGCGTGCAGCTCAGCTATTCGCAGCACGTCGGCATCCCGACCAGCTGCTTCGGCGAGACCTCGTATTTCGTCGACAAGGCGGTGGTCGGCGGCAGCAATCCGGTGGCGCCGAGCGGCATGTAATCCGCGGCGCCGGCGTACGTTCGCACGTGCGCAACATGACAAGTTGGAAACATTGTGCCACCATATGCTGCTTGTAGAAAAGAAAGGTGGCATATGAAGGTACGGATGGCGAGCGCGGCCGCGCTGGCAGCCTGCATGCTGGCCGCAGTGCCGGCTGTGATGCCGGCTGCGCGCGCATCGACGATCGACGAGTTCAGCCTGACGCGGCCCGAGGGCTTGCGCCACTATCTCGTGGTGCAGCCGGATAAACTGGCAAGCAGCAACCGCCCGCTCGTCATCCTCTTGCACGGCAACGGTTCCAGCGCCGAGATGATGATCGGCATGGATTCGATCGCCGGTTACCGCTCCGAAGACTGGATCCGCCTCGCCGAGCGCGAGCGCGTGATGCTGATCGCACCCGACGGCAGCAAGGCCCGCAACGGCAAGCGCGCCTGGAACGATTGCCGCGCAGACGCTCCCACCAATACCACCAGCGACGACGTCGGCTTCATCGCCGAGCTGATCGACACCGCCGTCGCCCGCCTCGGCGCCGACCCCGACCGTATTTACGTGTTCGGCAGTTCCAACGGCGGCGCCATGGCCTACCGCCTCGCCATCGAACTGGCGCCGCGGCTGGCCGCGATCGGCGTGCAGAGCGCGCTGATGCCGGCCCAGAGCCGCTGCAAGGCGCCGGTCACGCCGGTGTCGGTGTTCGTGTCGCACGGCACCGCCGACCCGGTCATGCCCTACGGCGGCGGCAAGGTCGGCAACTGGGTACTGCGCGAACGCGGCTCCGGCATCGGCGCCGAGGAATCGGTGGCGGTCTGGCGGCGCCTGGCCGGCTTTCCGGAAGCGGCGCAATCCTTCCGCATCCCGCACCTGCAATCGGCCGACCCCACGTCCGCCGTGCGCTACGTCTGGGGCCACGATCCGGCGCGGGTGCAGGTCGAATTCCTGCGCATCGACGGTGGCGGCCACGTGCCCGCCTCGCGGAACGACGAGCTGCCGTGGTGGCTGCGCAAGCTGGTCGGCAACATGAACCGCGACGTCGACCTGGCCGAAGAAGCCTGGATCTTCTTCCGCGACAAGCGCGCGCAGATCAAGCCATGACCAGGGCGATCGATCCTGCCGAGGTCGAGTTCATCGCGATCCGGGCGCAGGGGCCGGGCGGGCAGAACGTCAACAAGGTGTCGTGCGCGGTGCATGCGCGCTTCGACGTCAAGGCGTCGTCGCTGCCGGACGCCGTCAAGGAACGGCTGCTGGCCATGCACGACGGCCGCATCACGCGCGACGGCGTGGTGGTGGTCAAGGCACAGGAGTCGCGCAGCCTGGAGCGCAACAAGGAAGATGCCTTGCGGCGGCTGCAGGAACTGGTCGATCAGGCGAGCATCGTGGTGAAGGCGCGCAAGGCGACGCGGCCGACCCTGGGGTCGCAGCGGCGGCGCGTGGAGGGCAAGGTGCGGGCGGGGAGGATCAAGGCGTTGCGGGGCCGGGTCGCAGAATAATCAGCGACGCTCACGTCGGCCCCGTCACTTGAAACGTCGCCCCTGCGCAGGCAGGGGTCCAAGTTTGCAAGCCTTACGTCAGCGCATATAACTTGGGCCCCTGCCTTCGCAGGGGCGACGGTTTTGGCGCGGGCCTCGCGCTGATTGCGTGGCCCGCCATTGCTCAGCTATTGTTCCGCTGCCTTGCCACCGCATCCGCCAGCCTGGCCGCCGCCTGCGCCGCCGACGGCTGCGTCGAGAACCGGCCGATCACCTCGCGCGCCAGGTCTTCGGATTCGGCGCGCTGCTTGGCTTCGGCCTGGCGCGCCTCGATCTGGCTGCGCAGCGCGCCCAGTTCGGCGACCTGCTCGTCCTGGCGGCCGGCTTCCAGCTCGACCAGGCGGCGCTTGGCTTCCGCCATCTCACGCGTCGCTTCCAGCGATTTGCGCTGCATGTCGGCGGCGTGCTGGGCGTGTTCCAGCAGGGAGCGCTGGGCGTCGCGCTTTTCCGCCGCTGCCTGGGCGGCGGCCTGCTCGGCCAGTTCGCGCGCGCGGGCCAGCGCCGCCCTCTCCTCTTCCGCCTTGGCGCGCGCCTCGGCAGCGGCGACTGCAGCGCGTTCGGACGCCATGCGCGCTGCAGCCGCTTCGCTGGCGCGGGCGTCAAGCACGGCCTGCTGGCGCTGCGCCGACAGTTTCTGTTCCAGCAGCGCCAGCGCCTTGCGCGCGGCATCCGCCGCTTCGCGTTCGGCGCCGGCGACTTCCTCGGCCATGCGCTGCTGGCGCTCTTCGGCCGCGGCACGCTCGGACTGGGCGCGCGCCACCTCGGCCGCACGCGCCGCCTGGGCACGCACGCGGGCGGCGGCCTGGGCTTCTTCACTGCGGGTCAGTTCGGCCAGGCGCTCGGCGTCGGCGCGGGCTTCCGCGGCGATGCGTTCGGCCTGGGCGCGCTCGGCGTCGGCCAGCGCCTCCTCGTGCGCGGCGCGTTCGGCAGCGTGGGCGGCGGCGGCACGCTGGGCGTCGAGCGCGGCCTGACGCATTTCCAGCGCGCGCTGCTCGTCCTCGAACTGGGCACGGGCCAGTGCCGCCTGCTCTTCGTCGGCGGCGATGCGCGCCTGGGCCGCGGCGGCCAGCATGCGCTCGGCTTCGATACGGTCCTGCTGGGCATCGTGCGCTTCCTGCTCCAGGCGCAGGCGCTCGCGCTCGGCGTCGAGCAGCGCCTGGGCGCTGGCTGCGCGCGCCTGGGCCGCCTCGGCGGCCTGGCGCTGCGTTTCCGCCAGCGCGCCGGCGGCGGCCAGCGCCGCTTCGTTGGCGGCGGTCGCAGTAGCCAGGGATTCGTCTGCGGCGGCGGTGGCTGCCGCCAGCGCCTCGTCCGCAGCGGCCCGTGCGGCGGCCAGCGCCTGTTCGCCGGCCATGGTGGCAGCGGCCAGCGCCTGTTCCCCGGCTGCGGTAGCCGCGGCGACGGCCTGCTCGGCGCCGGCATTGGCAGCAGCCAGTGCCGCTTCCGCATCGGCAGTGGCGGCGGCCAGGGCGGCTTCACCAGCAGCGTTGGCCGCCGCCAAGGCTTCGGCCTGGGCCAGGCTCTGCACCGTGCTCTGCTCGGCCAGGCGGCGCGCGCGTTCGTGTTCCTCGGCTTCGCGCAGCGCGGCCTCTCGCGCGTGCTCGTCGGCGCTGGCGCGCAGGCGCGCCGCTTCGGCGGCTTCGCGTTCAGCGGCCAGGCGTGCCTGCGACTGCTGGGCCTCGGTTTCCTCGGCGTGGGCGCGCTCCAGCGCCACCTCGCGCAGCTTGCGGTCGGCCTCGATGCGCGCCTCGGTGGCGGCCAGGATGCGGCTTTCGGCATCGCGCCGCGCCTGGGCGCCGTCCTCGGCCATCTGTTCCAGCCGCTCGCGGTAGATGGCGGCGTCGCGCAATTCCTTTTCGGTTTCCAGGCGCATGCGCAGCGACTGGGCGGCGGTGCGCTCGGAGGCGGCCTGGGCCAGCGCGATCGCTTCGCGTTCCTGCTCGATATGGGCCAGCGCGCGCGCTTCTTCCAGCGCGCGCGCCTCGGCGGCGGCGCGTGCAAAACTCGAGGCCAGCGCCACCTGGTCGGCGCGCTCGCGCGCCAGGGCCAAGTCGAGCGCTTCGGCTTCGGCGGCGGCCAGTTTCTCGGCGGTCTGGCGCGCGGCCTTTTCGGCGCGCTCGCGTTCGCGCGCCAGGATCGCCACCCGGGCATCGGCGCTGGCGCTGTACGACACTTCTTCGCGCGCCGCATGCACGGCGGCCATCCGTTCGGCCGCCTGCAGGCGCGCCTGTTCGGTGTGCTGGGCCAGTTCCTCGGCTTCGCGAACGGCGCGCAGGGCCAGCTCGGCGTCCGCCCTGGCCTGTTCCTCGGCCCGCTTGCGGGCTTCGTCGGCGGCGCGCAGGCGCGCTTCGGCCGCCAGGCGGATCTCGGTGTCGGACTGCACGCGTGCGCGCAGCTCGGCGGTTTCCTGGCGCATCGCATCGAGGCGCTCGGCCGCGGCGCGGGCGGCGGCGCGCAGGGTTTCGATGCGATCGCGGTTGGCTTCGATCGCCTCTTCCGATGCCTGGGCATTGGCCAGCGCGGCGGCCGCGGCCTGGGCGTCGATCGCGGCCCGCTCCTCGGCCAGGCTGCGGGCGCGCGCCTCGGCATGGGCACGGTTCTCGGCCGCCACCGCCGCCTTGGCTTCGGCTTCCACGCGCGCGATGCCTTCCTGGATCGCGCGCTTTTCCAGCTGCTCGCGCTGCGGTTCGGCTGCCGCCGGCTCCGCTGCCGGCGCGGATGTAGCCGCCACCGGAGTCTGGACCGGCGCCGCCGGCGCGGCGGCGGGCGGCATCGGTGCAGCCGGCCTCAGGTCGATGGTGAAATCGGTGTCGTCCTGGGCGGTAGCGTCATGCGGTGGATCGTGGCGGTCGGTCATGGCGGGCTCGTGTTTGTGATTCTGGCCCCGGACTGGGCCTTGTTACGATTATGCAGGATGCGCACCGATGCCGTCACGCTGAGCTGAACTGTAAACCCCTGCCAATTCGGCGTTTGGGTCACACCGGCCACAGCGGCGGCTCATCCATCAGCGCCACCTGCTCGCGCAGTTCCAGGATGCGGTCTTGCCAGTAACGTTGAGTATTAAACCACGGAAACGCCGCCGGGAAGGCCGGGTCATCCCAGCGCATTGCCAGCCATGCCGAGTAATGGATCAGGCGCAGTGTGCGCAAGGCTTCCACCAGGTACAGCTGGCGCGGGTCGAATTCGCGGAAATCCTCGTAGCCGGCCAGCACGTCACCGAGCTGGCGCACCATCTCGGGACGGTCGCCCGACAGCAGCATCCACAGGTCCTGCACGGCCGGCCCCATGCGGCTGTCGTCGAAGTCGACGAAGTGGGGACCGTCGCCGGTCCACAACACGTTGCCGGCATGGCAGTCGCCGTGCAGGCGGATGTGCTCGATGCTGCCGGCGCGCTCGAAGCAGCGGGCGACGCCGTCCAGCGCCTGGTCGAGCACGCTGGTATAGGCGGTCAGCAGTTCCGGCGGGATGAAGCCGTGGCCGATCAGGAAGGCGCGCGGTTCGCGGCCGAAGGTATCCAGGTTCAGCGCCGGACGCTGGGTGAAGGCGCGCACCGCGCCGACCGCGTGGATGCGCCCGATGAAGCGCCCGATCCATTCCAGCGTGCTGGGATCGGACAGCTCGGGGGCGCGTCCGCCGCGGCTCGGGAACACGGCGAAGCGGAAGCCGCCGAACCCGTGCAGGGTGCGTCCTTCGAGCATGCGTGCCGGCACCACCGGCACTTCGGCGTCGGCCAGTTCCTGCACGAAGGCGTGGTCTTCGAGGATGGCGGCATCGCTCCAGCGCTCCGGGCGGTAGAACTTGACCACCACCGGCTGGCCTTCTTCGCGGCCGACGCGGTAGACGCGGTTTTCGTAACTGTTGAGCGCCAGCAGGCGGCCATCGCCGCGCAGACCGACGCTGTCGACGGCCTCGAGCACCATCTGCGGGTCGAGCCGGGAGAACGGATGGCCGCCATCGCGACCGTCCGGCGGTTGATTATCAAGCTGAATATCCATGTTGACATTGTAAGGCGGGTGACGCCGCTGCGCATCGGCAGGCACGATTTGACGAATTTAATCCACTAAATTGGCAAGAAATGCGGCTTCTACGCACATCGACGCGGGCCCCACCCAAAAATAATGACGAAAACAGCAATCATTGCAGCCGCTAGGTGCGTGGACGCACCGAACTGTCCAGCCCGTCTGCGGTTTCATGGCATAACCAACCCCACAAGGAGAACAACCATGAACAAAGCGCTCCCACTGACCGCGCTCGCCGCCGCCCTCGCCTGCAACTTCGCCGCCGCCCAGGATGCGGCCCAGCCGCCGAAGGCGGATGCAGCCATGCAAAAAGTGCTGGATGCCCAGGCCTCGCTGAAACCGAAGCCGATCGAGACCCTGTCGCCCGAGCAGGCGCGCCTGCAGCCGACCCCGGCCGACGGCGTCAAGAAAGTGCTGACCGACATGAAGAAAAGCACCGCGCCGGAGCCGGGCGTGACCGTCAAGGACCTGAACATCCCGGCCAATGGCGGCGGCACCATCCCGCTGCACGTCTACGTGCCGGACGGCGCGGGTTCGGGTCCGCTGCCGGTGATGATGTACTACCACGGCGGCGGCTTCGTGATCGCCGACACCAAGGTGTACGACGCCTCGCCGCGCGCGCTGGCAAAGATGGCCAAGGCCATCATCGTCTCGGTGGATTACCGCCGCGCTCCCGAGCATAAATTCCCGGCCGCGCCGGAAGACGCCTACGCCGCCTACACCTACACGCTGCAGCACGCCAAGGAATGGGGCGGCGACCCGATGCGGGTGGCGGTCGGCGGCGAATCGGCCGGCGGCAACCTGGCGACCGTGGTCTCGCTGATGGCGCGCGACAAGAAGGCGCAGATGCCGGTGCACCAGCTGCTGGTCTACCCGGTGGTCGACAACGACATGAACCGTCCGTCGTACCAGCAGAACGCCAACGCCAAGCCGCTCAACAAGCCGATGATGGCCTGGTTCTTCAAGCACTACGGCGGCGACCCGAAGAGCCCGTACGCGCTGCCGCTGAAGAACGCGACGCTGACCGGCCTGCCGCCGGCAACCGTCATCGCCGCCGAGATCGACCCGCTGCGTGACGAAGGCAAGGCCTATGCCGACAAGCTGCAGGCGGCCGGCGTCAAGGTCGACTACAAGCTGTACAACGGCGTGACCCACGAATTCTTCGGCATGGGCGCGGTCGAGCCTAAGGCCAAGGATGCCGAGCAGTACGCCGCCGACGCCCTGAAGAAGGCTTTCGCAGCCAAGCACTAATTAGTATCAACTAGCATCAACCAGCAGCAGCGCCGCGGATGGGATGCGCTTTTTATGCCCATCCGCGGGCGCAAGCGTTACACTTGCGGATTCAACGCACCGACATCACGCAATAATGAACCTCGAACAACCCCTTTCCGAAAAAGAATTCGACGACCTCGACAACTTCCTGCTGTCCGAGCGCTGCGCCGACGACGCCATGACCCTGGACACGCTGCACGGCTACCTGACCGCGGTCGCCGTGGGTCCGGAAACCATCATGCCGGCCGAATGGCTGCCGCGCGTGTGGGGCGAAGACAAGACCGCGCCCCAATGGAAGAACCCGAAGGAAGAACAGCGCATCGTCAACCTGATCATGCGCTTCATGAACGAGATCCTGATCACCTTCGAAGTCTCACCCAAGGAATTCGAGCCGCTGTACGTCGAGCACGAGGTTGACGGCGAGACCCTAATCGATCCCGAAGGCTGGTGCTGGGGCTTCTGGGAAGGCCTGGAGCTGCGCGCCGACGCCTGGAACCCGGTCTGGGAATCGGAAGCCGGCCCGCTGATGCGCCCGATCTACCTGCTGGGCGCCGACGAGATCGAGGAAGAGGAACTGGCCGAAGTCGAGGACCCGCGCAAGGTGCACAAGCTGGCGCTCGAGATCGAGGCCAACCTGCCGGGCATCTACCGCTTCTGGCTGCCGCGCCGCAAGGGCGCGGTCGAGACCGTGAAGCGCGAGGAGCCAAAGGTCGGCCGCAACGACAACTGCCCTTGCGGCAGCGGCAAGAAATCCAAGAAATGCTGCGGCTAGGGTCAGAGCCCGGTTCTCGGGGTGGGCTCTGACCCGGGTGTAGAGTTGGCGTAGGGGTCAGAGCCCGGTTTTGACGGTTGGGCTCTGACCCCGGTTTTCAGCCGCGCTACCCAGCCACCACCACTCATTCCACCGTAATCGCCAGATCCCGCCCCTCCAGCGCCACCTGCCCGCCATAATCCGCGGCGTAGATGCGCAGGATATAGTCGCCCGGCGCCAGCGCATCCACCTGCCAGCTGCCGGGCAGCGCCACCCCGCCCTGCAAGGTGTTGTTGACGGCATACGCAAAGCGCGTCGCCTTGCTGCCGTACACCGTGATGCCGCTGCTGTCGGCATACACCAGCTTCACCGCCTCGTGCTCGCGCGGCAGGCGGTCGTACACCTGCGTGATGCGCGGCGCCTCGAAGCCGGCCACCGGACTGCCGTCCGCCTGCAGCAGCTGGTAACCCAGTTTATAGAGACCGAGCCGGCGCCGCGCCAGGTTGCCGTCCATCTGGTCGTAGACGTCGGCCACGATCGCGACCTGGCCGAGCGCGCGCGCCACCACCAGCCGGCGGTCCTTCTTCGCCGGCAGGCGCCGGCCGGCTGCATCGTACAGGGCGATGCCCTGGATGCGCGGCGCCACCGTGTCGCGCAGGCCGACAAAGGGCAGCGTCAGCGGATTGACCATTGCCCCGCCCGGGTGGTACTCCATATGCACGTGCGCCATCGGATTGATGGTGCCGAGGGCGTCGCCGACCGCGAAGCGGGTGCCGCGCCGCACGCGCACGCGCACCAGGCTGCCGTTGGCGCCGCGCAGCAGCTGGAAGCGCCCATCGAGGGCCTTGCCGCCGCTGTCGCGCCCCACGCGCATATGAATATAGTTGAGCGGTCCCAGGCTCATGCCCTCTCCCAGTTCGCCGAGCGCCCAGTTCGGATAAGGATCGCTGACCGTCGCCGGCAGGATCGCCAGCACGCGCGTGCCGATGTCGGCGCGAATGTCGAGGCCGGCGTGGAAGTGGTCGCGGCTCTCGCCACTGTAATTGCCGCGCACCTCGCCCATCACCCCGACGACTTCGTGCGGCTCTCCCTGCGGTCCTACCGGCCACGGCATGGCCGCCACTGCCGCCGCGGCGGCTGCCGGCGCCATCGCCGACAAGCGCGGCGCGGCCGCAGCAGTGGCCCCGGATGTGGCGCGCGGCGGCGCCAGCGAAAACAGCCGAAGCGCCTGTGCATCGGACACCACCAGCGCACCGTCGCGCCGCACGGCGATCGCGCGCGGGGCATACAGGCGCACGCTGCCGTCGCTGGCATAACTTGTCTGCGGCGGGCGGTCGGCATCCGCCAGCGCGCGATAGTGGCCGTCCGGGGCGCGCTGGACGATGCGTCCGCCGGCACCGCCGATGTACAGGTAACCGTCGTGGGTCAGGGCCACCGCCACCGGGCGCCGCAGCAGCGCGCGCTGCACGTTGGCGCCCTGCTCGTCTTCAAGCGGCACCGCCAGCGTGCTCACGCTGCCATCCTTGTCGATGCGGCGGATGGCGTCGTTGCCGGTATCGGCGACGAACAGCGTGCCCTCCTTGCTGACTGCGATCGCGGTCGGGGTGTCGAAGGCGGCCGCCGTGCCGATGCCGCCCAGGCTGGCGGGCGTGCCGCTGCCGGCCACCGTGGTCACGCTGCCGTCGCGGCCGATGCGGCGGATGCGGTCGTTGTAGGTATCGGCTACCCAGACCGTGCCGTCGCGGCCGACCGCCACGCCGACCGGGCCGTCGAAGCGGGCGGCGCGCCCCACGCCATCGAGGTAGCCGGCTTCGCCGCCACCCGCCAGCGTGCTCACGCTGCCGTCGGGCGCCACCTTGCGGATCGCGTTGTTGCCGGTGTCGGCCACGACCAGGTTGCCGAGGCGGTCGATGGCCAGCGCCGACGGCGTGTCGAAGGCGGCGGTGGCGCCCGGGCCGTCGGCGAAGCCGGCACGGCCGCCGGCGAAGGTGCTCACCACGCCGTCCGGGCCGACGCGGCGGATGCGATTGCCGTCGGCCACGTACACGTTGCCGTGGGCGTCGACCGCGGTGCCGAAGGGGTCGCTGAAGCGGCTGGCCGCTGCGGCACCGTCGGCGCTGCCCTCGATGCCGTCGCCGGCCAGCGTGGCCACACGCGCGGACCATGCGGTCCGGGTCGGGGCTTCGGCGGCGAGCCAGACCGGGCGGCCGGGCGTGGGCGGCTGGCGGTAGTCGAAGACGAAGTAGAGGCCGGCGACGGCGGCCAGCCCGGCGCCGAATACGAGCGCTGCGATCAGGGGTTTGCGGTTCATGCGTCTGGGCTAACTGAATAAGGATGCACCACTGACCACCGGGGTCAGAGCCCACCCGCCGAAACCGGGCTCTGACCCCTGCTGCGCAGACGGCTTTCATAGACGGCCGCCAGCAGGTCGGACTGGCTGACGATCCCCACGAACACCTCGTCAGCATCGACCACCGGGATGTGATGCAGCCCGCGATTGCTCATCACCGGCACCAGTTCGGCGATCGGCGCGTCGAAGCGGACGGTCCTGGCCGGCGACTGCATGATCTCGGCCACGGTCGCCGGGCGGTCGGCGCGGATGCCCAGCAGGTGGCCGAGCAGGCCGCGCAGGCGGGCGCGCAGGGTCTGGTAGTCGTCGATGCCGACGTGGCGCAGGAAATCGTCCTGGCCGATCATGCCGACCACACGGCGCTCGGCGTCCAGCACCGGCAGCGCGTGCAGGCGATGGCGGCGCAGCATGTGCCAGGCGGCGTCCAGCGGCAGCGCCGGCACCACGGTCACCGCATCCTTCGACATGATGGCGGCGCAGGTGACGACGCCGAAGCGGCGCTCGAAGGCGCGCATTTCGGTCTCCATCAGTATTTCCTCGAGGTCGTCGCGGCTGACGTCGAGCACCTGGCCGTAGTGCGCCAGCGCCGCGTCCAGGTCTTCCCTGGTGAAGCCGAGGCGCGCGGTCGGCACCGGGTCCTGGGTGGCGTGCACGTTGCGCAGCGCCGTGCCCTGCGGATGCGGGTAGCGGCGTCCGGTCAGGTTGTTGTAGACCAGCGCCACCAGCACGATCAGCGCGGAGTTCAGGCACACCGGCAGCAGCGCGAAGCCGAATCCGGCCGCCTGCACCGCCGGACCGCCCAGCACCGCGGTCAGCGCCACCGCGCCGCTGGGCGGGTGCAGGCAGCGCAGGAAGAACATCACGAAGATCGCCAGCGCGCCGGCCAGCGGCGCCGCCAGCACCGGGTTGCCGACCGCCTTGTAGCAGGCAACCCCGATCAGGGCCGCGATGGTGTTCCCGCCGATCACCGACCAGGGCTGGGCCAGCGGGCTGGCCGGCACGCAGAACAGCAGCACCGCCGAGGCGCCCATCGGCGCGACCAGGGCGGCCGGCATGGTGCCGGCGGCGCTGCCCACGATCTCGCTCAGGATGAAGGTCACGAACAGGCCGACCATGGCGCCGGCCACCGCGCGTGCGCGTTCGGCGCGTGAAATCGTCGTCGGCTGCGGCACGAAGGTGCGCAGCCAGTCCACACTTTTGTCCAGCATACGAAAATCGAGGATATCGGGGGTGGTCATTGTACCCGCCCCTTATCCAAAGCCAAATTTTCAGCCTTGCCGACGGCCGTGCCCGCATTCATGTACGATGAGCGCGATCGCGTAAACACCCTCCCCTCTCGACATGAAGGACAAGAACATGAAAAAGACATTCCAGACCACCTTGTTCGCGGCGGTCGCCGCCGCCCTGCTGGCCGGTTCGGCCCATGCCGCTGCCCCGATGGTGAAGACCCCGGCCCCCGGCTTCTACCGCATCATGGTCGGCGACATCGAAGTCACCCCGATCAACGACGGCACCGTCGACCTGCCGATGGACCAGCTGCTGAAACAGAAGCCGGAACTCACGCGCACCACGCTGGAAAAGAATTTCATGAAGGCACCGACCGAAACCTCGGACAACGCCTACCTGATCAATACCGGCACCAAGCTGGTGCTGGTCGACAGCGGCGCCGGCGCCCTGTTCGGCCCGACGCTCGGCAAGTTCGTCAACAACCTGAAGGCGGCCGGCTACCAGCCCGAGCAGATCGACGAGATCTACATCACCCACATGCACGGCGACCACGTCGGCGGCCTGGCCAGCAACGGCCAGCGCACCTTCCCGAATGCGATCGTGCGCGCCGGCAAGGGCGACGCCGACTACTGGCTGAACAAGGCCAACATGGACAAGGCCCCGGCCGACAAGAAAGGCGGCTTCCAGGGCGCGATGGCCTCGATCAATCCGTACGTGCAGGCCGGCAAGTTCAAGACCATCGACGCCGCCGGCCCGCTGGTGCCGGGCGTCTCGGCCCTGCCGGAGCCGGGCCACACCCCGGGCCACACCACCTACGTGGTCGAGAGCGGCGGCCAGAAGCTCGTGCTGATCGGCGACCTGATCCACGTTGCATCGGTCCAGTTCGACAATCCGCAGGTGACGATCGGCTTCGACAGCGACGAAAAAGCGGCCTACGCGTCGCGCAAGAAGGTGTTCGACGACGCCGCCAAGAACGGCTACCTGGTCGGCGGCGCGCACCTGCAGTTCCCGGGGCTGGGGCATATCGCCAGCCAGGGCAAGGGGTATCGCTGGATTCCGGTTAACTATACGCAGATGCGTTGAGCTTCCGGATGCACTGAGCGAGCATTGGTAGTACCAGCGACACGTGCACGTCGCCCCTGCGCAGGCAGGGGTCCAAGTTCATCGCAGGCTGTTGGCATGTGCTACTGGCAGCGCAGGCAAACTTGGATCCCTGCCTTCGCAGGGATGACGGGCATAAGCCAACTATTCTGTTGTTCGATCCGGGCCCTAGCGCCCGATCCCCGCCAGCACCTCGGTCAGCTTCTCCATATCCACCGGCTTCACCAGATGATGGTCGAAGCCCGCCTCCAGCGCCGCCTTGCGGTCCTGTTCCTGCCCGTAGCCGGTTACCGCCACCAGCACCATATCGCGCGTGGCCGGATCGGCGCGCAGGCGGCGGGCGAGTTCGTTGCCGTCCATGTCGGGTAGGCCGATGTCGAGCAGGGCCGCCTGCGGCGGCGCGGCCAGCGCCCTTGCCAGCGCGCTGCGCGAATCGTTTTCCACCTCGACCGCATAACCGCAGGCTTCCAGCAGCATGCCCAGCGTGGCGGCGGCGTCGACGTTGTCGTCCACCACCAGCAGGCGCAGCGGCGCCGGGGCGGCCGGCGCCAGGCCGCCTTCGGGCGCACCGGCGGCGGTTTCTTTCATGATGTCCGCCAGCGGCAGCGCGACGTCGAAGCGGCTGCCCTGTCCCGGTCCGGCGCTGGAACAGGCAACCGTGCCGCCATGCAGCTCGACTAGGTGCTTGACCAGCGCCAGGCCCAGTCCGAGGCCGCCCTGCGAGCGGTCGGACGAGCGCTGCGCCTGGGTGAACAGGTCGAACACGTGGGTAGTCAGCGCCGCTTCCATGCCGATGCCCTCGTCGCGCACGCTCAGCAGCAGCCGGGTGCCGTCGCTGCGTGCCCCCACCTCGATGCGGCGGCCCTCGGGGGAATATTTGGAAGCGTTGTTCAGCAGGTTGGCCAGCACCTGCACCAGGCGCGCCTTGTCGCCCATGACGGTGGCGTCCGGGTCAGGCAGGTCCACCGCCAGGTGCTGGCGGCGCGCTTCGAACATCGGCCGCACCTGCTCGATCGCCTCGTCGACGATGGTGCGCGCGGCCACCGGCGCGCGCGCCAGCGTGACCAGCCCGCGCGTGACGCGCGAGACGTCCAGCAGGTCGTCCACCAGGCTGGTCATGTGCTTGACCTGGCGCCCGATGATGGCGCTGCTGTGGCGCACGCGCGCCTCGTCGAGACGGCCGATCTTCAGCAGGTCGGCGGCGGCGCTGATGGGCGCCAGCGGGTTGCGCAGCTCGTGCGCCAGCATCGCCAGGAACTCGTCCTTGCGCTGGTCGGCGGCGCGCAGCTTTTCCTCGGCTGCCTTGCGCTCGCTGATGTCGAGGAAGAAGCAGACCAGGCCGCCGTCGTGCGAGGGATACGCGCGTACTTCGAGCCAGACCTGCCCGCCGCCGGGCAGCGGATGCAGGTACTCGGTGCGGCCCGCCACACGCTCGTTCATCGCCCGCACGTACATGCGGCCGACATCGGTGTCCAGCGCTTCCGGCCACACATCCCAGTGATGCCGCCCCAGCGCCTGCCCGGCACTGCGTCCCGACAGGCGCAAGCCCTCGGCGTTCACCTGCAGCACGGTCCAGTCGCGGTCCATCAGGACGAAGCCTTCGGCGATGGTGTCGAAAATGGTCTGGCTGTGGTCGCGCTCCGCACGCAGTGCGGCGTGGGCGCGTGCCAGGTCGACCGCGGTCCAAAGGCGCTCGGCCATGCTGCGCGCCAGCGCGATCTCGACGTCGCTCCAGCGGTGCGAACGTCCGCACGCGAGCGCCAGGAAGGCCACCAGCTGGCCGGCCTTGACCAGCGGCACCAGCAGGTAGCCGACCGCACCCAGCGCGGCATAGGCATCGCGGAAGGCGGCGGTGCGGCTATCGACGGCGACGTTGGCGACCGCCACTACCTCGCCGCTGCGTCCGGCCCGCGCCACCTCGGGACCGAAGACGCCGGACGCGTAGCGGCTGCCCGCCAGGCTGGGCAGATTGGGCCGGTGCCAGTCGCGTTCCACCACGAAGGCGCCGCCGGCAAGGTCAATCTCGCCATAGACGACGCGGTCGACGCCCAGTGTCTCGCCCAGCAGCGTGCTGGCGGTGCGGATCACGTCGGCGCTGGTCTTCAGCGGACGCAGCGCGTCGGCCAGCGCCAGCTCGAAGGCGGCGCGCCGTTCGGCCTGCACGCGGCCGGTGGTTTCGATGCAGGTGCAGTACATGCCCTGTACCTGGCCACGGCCATCCTGCAGGGGCGAATAGGAAAACGTGAAGAAAGTCTGCTCGCTGTAGCCCTTGCGCTCCATCAGCAGTGGCATGTTTTCGAAATAGGCTGACTTGTTGGACAGCGCACGGTCGGCGATCGGACCGAGGTCATGCCAGATTTCCCACCACACTTCGTGGAAGGGCGCGCCGAAGGCGGCCGGGTGCTTGTCCCCGAGGACCGGGATATAAGCGTCGTTGTACAGGAAGGTGAGTCCCGAGCCCCAGGCCAGGAACATCGGGAAGGTGGAGCTGACCACCATCGAGACGGCGGTGGCCAGCTCGGGCGGCCAGCTGTCCGCCGGCCCGAGCGGGGTGGCGCTCCAGTCACGTTCGCGCAGGAGGCGCCTTGCTTCGCTGTCGCCGCCTACGCCGGCGGTGGTACGCAGAATATCAGCCATGGGATGATTTTCGCATACCTGCCGCGTAGATTCACAATTGCAACATCGTGTCGTGAAAAGTGTTGTCTTTTGACACTTGGGCACGACACGTTCTTGCAGTTTTACTTGTTACAGCTTAATGAAGTGCTCGCGGTAGTAACGCAGCTCTTCGATCGACTCGACGATGTCGGCCAGCGCGGTGTGCTTTTGCGCCTTCTTGAAGCCCGACGCCAGTTCCGGCTTCCAGCGGCGGCACAGTTCCTTCAGCGTCGACACGTCCAGGTTACGGTAGTGGAAGAAGGCTTCCAGCTTCGGCATGCCGCGCGCCATGAAGCGGCGGTCCTGGCAGATCGAATTGCCGCACATCGGCGATTTGTTGGCCGGCACGTATTGCTTGAGGAAGGCGATCAGTTCCTGCTCGGCCTGGGCTTCGGTCACGGTCGAGGCCTTGACGCGGTCGATCAGGCCCGACTTGCCGTGCGTGCCCTTGTTCCAGTTGTCCATCTTGTCCAGCGTCTCGTCGCTCTGGTGGATGGCGAACACCGGGCCTTCGGCGATCACGTTCAGGTCCGGGTCGGTGACCACGACGGCCACTTCGATGATGCGGTCGTTGTCCGGATCGAGGCCGGTCATTTCCATGTCGAGCCAGACCAGGTTGAATTCGTTCGGGCGGGCGTTGGCTGCCGGCGTGCTCTGTTGTGACATAATTCTCTCTTCAATCAGTAAACAACGGGTTCAAATTCGGGGTCAGAGCACAATCAGCAATCTGCTCTGACCCCGAATTCGAATCGGTAATCAGAATCAGTCGGGGTCAGAGCACAAACGTGAACACCGTGCTCTGACCCCGAAATGAAGTTTTAGGATTTTCTCACAGGCATAGAATGGTTTCATTCGCGTTTTCGGTTTTGTTCGTCTTTTTCTTCATGCTGACCCTGGTCCTGCGCTACTGGCTGGCCAGCCGGCATACCCGCCACGTGCTCGGCCACCGCGAGCACGTGCCGGCCGAATTCGCCGCCAAGATCCCGCTCGAGGCCCACCGCAAGGCCGCCGACTACACCGTCGCCCGCACCCGCTTCGGCCTGTTCCACGCGCTGTGGAGCGGCCTGGTGCTGATCGGCTTCACGCTGCTGGGCGGCCTGCAGGCGCTGTCCACCCTGTCGCTGCACCTGTTCGGGCCCGGCATGGCGCACCAGATCGGCCTGGTCGTCGCCTTTGCCGTCGTTTCCGGCGTGCTCGACCTGCCCTTCGACTACTACCGCCAGTTCGTGCTCGAGCAGCGCTTCGGCTTCAACAAGATGCGCGTCAAGCTGTGGCTGAGCGACATGGTGAAAAGCGCGCTGATCGGCGCCGTTATCGGCCTGCCGCTGGTCTGGGTCGTGCTCGCCCTGATGGAAAGAACCGGCGCGCTGTGGTGGTTGTACGCGTGGCTGGTATGGAGCGGCTTCCAGCTGCTGATGATGGTGCTGTACCCGACCGTCATCGCGCCGCTGTTCAATAAATTCTCGCCGCTGGCCGACGACAGCCTCAAGGCGCGCATCGAAGGCTTGATGGCGCGCACCGGCTTCGCCTCCAAGGGCCTGTTCGTGATGGACGGCAGCAAACGCTCGGCCCACGGCAACGCCTATTTCTCGGGTTTCGGCGCCAACAAGCGCATCGTGTTCTTCGATACCCTGATCGAGCGCCTGGCGCCCCAGGAAGTCGAGGCCGTGCTGGCGCACGAACTGGGCCACTTCAAGCTGAAGCACATCGTCAAGCGCATCGCCGTGATGTTCGCGCTGTCGCTGGTGTTCCTCGCGCTGCTCGGCTACCTGAAGGACCAGGAATGGTTCTATACCGGCCTGGGCGTCATGCCGCTGCTGAACGGTGCCAACGACGCCATGGCCCTGCTGCTGTTCATGCTGGTGCTGCCGGTGTTCCTGTTCCCGTTCGCCCCGCTCGGCTCGTTCACGTCGCGCAAGCACGAATTCGAAGCCGACGCCTTCGCCGCCCAGCATAGCGACGCGCGCGACCTGGTCTCGGCCCTGGTCAAAATGTATGAGGACAATGCCTCGACGCTGACGCCGGACCCGCTGCATTCGGCCTTCTACGATTCGCATCCGCCGGCCTGGGTACGGGTCCAGCATTTGCAGAACCAGATGGCGGGGGCCGCATGAAGCTGCTCGCCAGACACTGCAGCCACGGCGCACCGGCCCTGGACGATGCTGCCATCGCCGCCCTGCTGCCGCAGGTGCCCGCATGGCATGTCGAGGACGACCACCTGCAGCGCGAATACGCCTTCCGCGACTACCACGAGACCATCGCCTTCGTGAACGCGCTGGCCTGGATGATCCACGGGCAGGATCACCACCCGCAATTGCTGGTCAGCTACCGCCACTGCGGCGTCGCCTTCACCACGCACTCGGCCGGCAACCACATCAGCGAAAACGACTTCATCTGCGCGGCCAAGGCCGATGCCATCTACACGGAACGGGCGAGCGCATGAGCGACCTGCAAGGCACCATCGTCGCGGCCCACGGCCGCCATTACCTGGCTGACGTCGAGGCCGACGGCCAGCACCAGTTCCTGCAATGCGTCACGCGCGGCAAGAAGACCAACGTGGCGGTCGGCGACATCGTCCACCTGAAGCGCACCTCGCCCGACCAGGCCGTGATCGAAAAGATCGCCGAGCGCACCACCCTGCTGTACCGCTCGGACCAGTACAAATCGAAACTGCTGGCAGCCAACATCTCGCGCCTGTTCATCGTCATCGCCACCGAGCCTGGCTTCACCGACGACCTGGTGTCGCGCGCGCTGGTCGCCTGCGAAGCGGCAGGCATCGAGGCCCACCTGATCCTGAACAAGGTCGACGTGCAGGAAGGCCTGGCACGTGCGCGCGAGCGTGCGGCGCTGTACACCGGCATGGGTTACCCGCTGCACGAAGTCTCGGCCAAGTCCGACCCGGCAGGCACGGTCGCCACCCTGCTGCCGCTGCTGGCAGGCCATTCCTCGATCCTGATCGGCCAGTCCGGCATGGGCAAGTCGACCATCGTCAACCTCCTGATTCCGGACGCCGACATCGCCGTGCGCGAAATCTCGGAAGCACTGGATACCGGCAAGCACACCACCACCTTTACGCGGCTGTACAAGCTGCCGGGCGGCGACGGCACCATCATCGACTCGCCCGGCTTCCAGGAATTCGGCCTGTACCACCTGAGCGAAGGCATGCTGGAACGCGCCTTCGTCGACTTCAAGCCCTACCTGGGCGGCTGCAAGTACTATAACTGCCGCCACCTGGCCGAGCCGCAGTGCGCGATCCTGGACGCGGTGGCCGCCGGCAAGATCAGCAAGATGCGACACGAGCTGTACGGGCAGCTGCTGCATGAATCGGCGCAGACGCTGTATTAACCGCCTGTCCTGACGCGCCGAACTTTTATTTTCTGAAACACAAGCGATACCGCTTATAATTCAGGAGATCACCGCATCTCCGACACGCAACTTCGACAGACTATGGCTGGCCAGACTCCCATCAAGCACTTCCTGCAGTTCTCCGATTTCACCCGCGACGAATTCGAGTACGTGATCGAACGCGCCAAGGTCATCAAGCGCAAGTTCAAGGCTTACGAGGTGTACCACCCGCTGGTCGACCGCACGCTGGTCATGGTGTTCGAAAAGAGCTCGACCCGCACCCGCCTGAGTTTCGAAGCCGGCATGCACCAGCTGGGTGGCGCCGCGATCTACCTGAACACCCGCGACAGCCAGCTGGGCCGCGGCGAGCCGGTCGAGGATGCAGGCCAGGTCATGAGCCGCATGTGCGACATCATCATGGTGCGCACCTTCGGCCAGGACATCATCGAGCGCTTCGCGGCCCATTCGCGGGTCCCGGTGATCAACGGACTCACCAACGAGCACCATCCCTGCCAGGTGCTGGCCGACGTGTTCACCTATTACGAACACCGGGGCTCCATCGCCGGCAAGACGGTGGCCTGGATCGGCGACGCCAACAACATGCTGTATTCCTGGCTGCAGGCGGCCGAAGTGTTTGGCTTCCACCTGAACGTGTCGACGCCGAAGGGCTACGACATCGACCAGGCCATGGTCAAGACCAGCAACTACACGGTGTTCGAGAACCCGTCGGATGCCTGTGCCGGTGCCGACCTGGTCACCACCGACGTCTGGACCAGCATGGGCTACGAGAAGGAAAACGCCGAGCGCCTGAAGGCCTTCGACGGCTTCATCGTCGACGGCGCCAAGATGGCGCGCGCCACGCCCGACGCGCTGTTCATGCACTGCCTGCCCGCGCACCGCGGCGAGGAAGTGGCGGCCGAGGTCATCGACGGCCCGCAATCGGTGGTCTGGGACGAAGCCGAGAACCGCCTGCACGTGCAGAAGGCGCTGATCGAATATCTGCTGCTCGGTCGCATCGAAGACAAATAAGTTTTATCATCACGCTTTAGCTTGATCGTCGGCCCGCAGGGGCCGGCTGACCATCATATCCCCCTCCAAAACACTGGAACCCCATGAGCGACATTAAAAAAGTAGTCCTCGCCTACTCCGGCGGCCTCGACACCTCGGTCATCCTCAAATGGCTGCAGGATCACTACAACTGCGAAATCGTCACCTTCACCGCCGACCTCGGCCAGGGCGAAGAGCTTGAGCCGGCGCGCGCCAAGGCGATCAAGTTCGGCATCAAGCCGGAAAACATCTACATCGACGACGTGCGCGAAGAATTCGTGCGCGACTTCGTGTTCCCGATGTTCCGCGCGAATACCGTCTACGAAGGCGAGTACCTGCTGGGCACCTCGATCGCGCGTCCGCTGATCGCGAAACGCTTGATTGAAATTGCCAACGAAACCGGCGCCGACGCGGTGTCGCACGGCGCCACCGGCAAGGGCAACGACCAGGTGCGCTTCGAGCTGGGCGCCTATGCGCTCAAGCCCGACGTCAAGATCATCGCCCCGTGGCGCGAATGGGACCTGCTGTCGCGTGAAAAACTGCTGAAGTACGCGGAAGACGCCGGCATCGACATCGACATGAAGCACAAGAACGGCGGCGCGCCCTACTCGATGGACGCCAACCTGCTGCACATCTCCTTCGAAGGCCGCCACCTGGAAAACCCGAGCGCCGAAGCCGAGGAATCGATGTGGCGCTGGACCGTGTCGCCGGAACAGGCGCCCGACCAGGCCGAGTACCTCGACATCGAATACGAGCACGGCGACATCGTCGGCCTGAACGGCACCAAGATGACCCCGGCCCAGGTGCTGACCGAGCTGAACCGCCTGGGCGGCAAGCACGGCATCGGCCGGCTTGACCTGGTTGAGAATCGCTACGTCGGCATGAAGTCGCGCGGCTGCTACGAAACCCCGGGCGGCACCATCATGCTGCGCGCCCACCGCGCGATCGAATCGATCACGCTGGACCGCGAAGTGGCGCACCTGAAGGACGACCTGATGCCGCGCTACGCCTCGCTGATCTATAACGGCTACTGGTGGGCTCCGGAACGCGTCGCGCTGCAGACGCTGATCGACCACACCCAGAAGAGTGTGAACGGCTGGGTGCGCGTGAAACTGTACAAGGGCAACGTGATCGTGGTGTCGCGCGATTCGAAGACCGATTCGCTGTTCGACATGAACATCGCGACCTTCGACGAAGACGGCGGCGCCTACAACCAGGCGGATGCGGGCGGCTTCATCAAGCTGAATGCGCTGCGCATGCGGATTGCTGCGAAGGCGAAGGCAAAGCGCGGGCAGTAATCACGAACGTGTAAGGCTGAAAGCCACTGGTCATGGTGACCAGTGGCTTTTCTTTTGGGCGCCTGACCACTATTTCCTCAACTGAGCGTCCTGCAAGGTAGCCACTACTTCATCGCCATGCAATCGTTGTTCTTCATGCCATTCGCCAGGCGCTGCTGATCGACAGCGCTGTTGTAACGTAGCCGGGACGCGAGCAGCATCTCGTTCTTGTATCGGAACGATGCCTCTCCGAATGACATGCCGTGCCCATACGCTAGTCCCAAGAGACCGTTTGCCGAGCGTTCCGACAGTGCCCAACCAAGGGCCGGCGAGCGCTTGAGACGACGCAGATTCGCTTCTAGATCCTGCTCCTTGCCCTGGTGGAGTTCCTTCGCTGCGTCCGAGGCAGGATCGGGTTGAGTGCCGGCGCTGCTTTCCGCAGTTTCCGGGTTAAGGGAACGCGAAGACATAGACCAATGGATGACTTGGCATTCGCCAAGGCGCTGCTGCATGTCATTCAACGAGATCGCAGTCCGTCCGTCGCGCACGGCTACCAGCGAATGTACAGGAACCGCCAGTTGCGTCAGGCCTCCCGATACAGTGTAATCGGGGACGGTTTTCGCTTCAAAACCTTCATCGGGATCGGAGCTAATCAACAGCGCGAACATACGGCTGCGCGGTATGCCATGTTGCTCGAGTACATTCGCAATATCGAGAATGGTTTGTCCACCCGAATTGTCGAAGTAGCCGCCATCGACGATTGCCCGTTCGCTGACAGCTTCCTTTTTGAGCCATGGATTCCAATGATAGACATTGCGTGCGTGCGCAGGACTAACCAGCGGAAAACGCGCGCTATCAAGGGCGTCGGAAAGCGGGCTCATATGCTCACCACACCAGCCATCCCGCGGGCACAGCAAAGGAAAGCTCAATAGCACGCGATGGCCGTCCTGGACACTCGTCGCATTGGATACTAGCAAGGGCTGCGCATCGTTACGCAATCGGTCTTCTTGCGCCAGAGCATTGTTTTCGATCTTGAGCTTGTTCGCCTTCAGAAATACTTCATAACGGTAGTACCAGCTCATCGTTAGGACGCCAGAGCGCGTCGAAAAATCGCTTTGCGAGGCCGAACCATCAATGCGAGCAAGATTCACTGCGCTGCGGATGAGATCATGGGTAGCACCGCGCAACACCACGGGACTCAGGTGGTCTGCACTTGCCGCAGTCAGCAGACTATTCACTAAAGGAAGAGCTCGCTCATCAGGCTTGGTATTGCGGCATAGCGCGCGCTGGACCGGATTGTAAGCGTCGACCCGGCTAGCGGCATACAGCAAACTGCCGATTGCACCACCGGACACCCCGCTAATCGCGAAGATCTGGTCACCGAACGCGCCGCAGGTAGCCGCATCGACCGCAGCAAGAGACGTTGCGGTATGGGCTGCGGCGCGACTCCCGCCACCGGCCGCTGCCACCAGGATTATGGGATCGTCCTTGCGGCGGCCAGGCTTTGCGGCCCATCGCTGATACCGCTCCCAAATGCGCTCATCCATCGAGCAAAATGCGACCGCATTGCGGCAATCGCCCTTTACGAAGGCTTTTTCTGGCGCAGCAAGCGGTGCTGGAGGCGCAATATTGCTCCAGGAAACCATTGCGAGCACGATCGCGCCGCACCAGAAGACCGGACGGCCCAATACGGACATCGCCAGCACGTAGCACACCCCGGCTGTCGCCAGTACCAGAATCAGTGTCGCAGGTGCGATCATGTAATCGGCAAAAACCAGAGGCTTGTCGCCCGCGATAAAAAGAACGACCACTGACACCACCAGGGCCGACAAATACAGGGGCGGCATATGCGGTGGTAGTCCACGGAAATGACGCCAGAGGCGTGCTTGTCGCGGCTCATCAGCGTAAACATGGATTTGGGCGCTCTTCGGTATCCGGGCCGGTATCAACAGTAGTACAAGCGGGAGCAGGCAAGCAATCGCGACGCCGAGCCGATGAGTGCGGTACATGAGGGAGACGCCAATTGTAAGCAACTGTAGAGCGAGCGCGAACGCGATGCTTGCACTGATCCCGATGATCCACCAGTAGTAGGTTCGCGGACAGCCGCCTTTGAGCGCGGCGAACACCAGCACGGCCGTGAAAAGCAACCATGCCGCGAAGAATACCGCTGTATCCCACTCAGCGTGAAAAGAGCCGAAAGACATCGCGGTGACCGCCACGGCAAACAAACTTCCCGCCGCGAGCCTGGATACACGCGGTGCGGAAGCGAGAGCGGCCTGGACAATGCTCGCAAGCAGAAAAATGCCTATCAACACCGGAAATACGACTAGCTGATTCCCGTAGCCGGTTGACGTCAACGCGCGATGCGAGAACAGCAGCAGGGGCACCGCTCCCAGCCAAGTCGCAAACACGATCAGATATTTGCTACGAGCCGCATCCCAGGCGGAGCTCGACCTGAGTGCGAAGAGGGCAGTGTCACGTACTAGATAGGCGAACCAGATGATGCTCGCTGTCAGAACAGCACCTTGAATCAGAGTGACGCGAATACCCAGTGGACTGGGACAGTCGTCCGCTTGTCCTATACACGCATACAGGATATTGTCGAAATATTCGTTGGCTTGGTCTACACCCAAGATCAAGCCGAACAGCGCCAATGCCGCGAATGCACGGCGAAGGCGCCAGCCTATCTTGCAAGTGCATAACATGAAATGACCAATGTCGCGCACCACTTGTACCCATGCGTCGATCTTTATACCGAAGTCAAGCGCAGTACGAATAATATTCATTAAGAGAACTCGGCTTTCGGATAAAAGAGAGAATCCTGCCTGTAACGCGAATACCAACATTAGTTGCTGCAGTTGATCCTACTTGATAAATATTCTGATCATGCATCAATTCAACATTGCACACTTCCCCCAAATCAAAATCATGCTTTTATCGGAGACGCGTGCATCAATTTAGAAATTGCCATTCCATCAGACCTGATGTCATAGCAAGATAGAAAACAGTGGCAAAAGCAATGTTACCTGCGGTACAGGATGGTTCTTAAGCGCTGTTAATGTGCAAGGCGCATCGACCTGAATGCACCATTTTGCCTTAAAAGAATTATAGGAAACTCGCGAATTGTAACGTGCGCATTTTTTAGAGACCGCATCGGAGGTATTCTAATGCCGATCCATCCATTACAGGCAGACGGTCCGCGCTCAATATCGTCAGGCACGATATCAATAAAACGCTAATACTGGCGCCCCTTCGATGCGGATACAGAGGATGATCCTGACAATACAACGGTGACTTTGCCTCTGCCGGCAAAATGAGCTTTTATCGACCCGAATGGCAAGACTGGCTTGCAGGTCAGAGCCACGCTGCACAGTGTCGTCCGCTTCGGCAGCATCATGCCGGTCGGCCGCTAAGGCAAGCACCGAGGGAAGCCGGTTCCGGCTAGAGCGAAACCGGTGTGCTCATTACACCTTGATTAAAAGTGGAAGTTCGCCGTCAGGCTCGCCCACCGCGGCGCCCCCGGCGTGTACCGGTATCCGCTCTTGTTGATCGCCGCCACATAGCGCTTGTCCCCCAGGTTGTACACGTTCAGCTGCAGATCCAGCCAGCGCGCCACCTTGTACGCGGCCACCGCATCCACCACCCAGTAATCGTCGGTATAGGCCGGCGTGCCCACCGCCCCATCGGTGCCGCGCAGCAGGCGGCCCGCGTAGCGCACGCCGCCGCCGATGCGCAGGCCGAACGGGAAGGTGTAGTTGGTCCAGCTGGTGAAGGCCGTCTTCGGCGTGTAGGTCAGTGCATTCTCGCCGCCGGCCGTGATCACCCTGCCCTGCTCGACCTTCGTGTCCATCCAGCTATAGCCGGCGCTGAGCGACCAGTCGCGCGTGATCTGGCCGACCGCGCTCAGTTCCACGCCCTGCACGCGCTTGCGGCCGGTCTGGTAATACGTGGTCGGGTTCACCGGATCCTGCTCGACCTCGTTCTTGACGACGGTGCGGAACAGTGCCGCGTTCAGGCCCAGCTTGCGGTGCAGCAGGTCCCATTTGGTGCCGACTTCGGTGGTGGTGCTCACCTGCGGGTCGTAGATCGGGTTGGCCGCGCTGTTGGCGTTGCCGGTCAGCGTCAGGTTCGAGCCCGGCGGCTGCTTGGAATTGGCCCAGAGCGCGTACACGCTGCTGAAGTCGGTCGGCTTGTACAGCACCGAGACCTTGCCGCTGGTGACGCTGTCGCTCAGTTCGAGGTGGGTCGCGGCTGTCGTGGCCCCGGTGGCCGGCAGCGCATCGTAATTGACGTCGAAATGGTCGACACGCAGCGAGGCGCCGAACAGCCACTTGTCGCCCAGCCTGATCGTGTCCAGCAGATAAGCGGACTCGGTCGTCACCTCGCCCTGGTTGCGGGCGCCGCTGCGCACCAGCTTCAGGTTGGCCGGCGCCAGGTTCGGGTCCGGGTTGTAGAGATTGGCCGGCGGCAGCATGCCGAGGTTGCCGAGGGCGGGATTGGTGGCATTGTTGACGTAGCTGTAGTTGACCTGCTTCTCGTTGCTCAGGTCAAGGCCGCTGACCAGCGTATGGCGCAGCCGGCCGGTATCGAATTCGGTGGTCACCACGGTCTGGTTGGCCAGCACCGTGTTTTCCTGGTCCTTGATGGTGCGGTTGCCGCGCAACAGCAGCCAGGTCGACGGGTCGTCGGCGCGCACGCCCGGATAGCGGACCGTGGCCGGCGCGATTGGCGCTTCCCGGGTGATGACGTTGGCGCCGCTGCTCATGAAGGCGCTCAGCAGGTAGAACTGCTTCGTCTTGCCGTAGCGGGTGGTGTTGCGCACCCGCATGCGCGGACTGAATTCGTGCTCGAGGATGGCGGTGAACATGTCGGCCTTGACGCGGTCGAAGTCGCTCTTGTTCCCATAGAAGTTTTGCGGATCCACCGGCGCAGGATTGTCCAGTTCGTGCCGGATCGGTGGAGGGTTGACCGCCGTCCGGCTCGGGATGGTCGGATTGGTGTAGCCCGGCAGGCCGACCGTCGGCACGCCGCCGTCCGGCAGGTTGTCCTGCTTGACGTGCAGGTAGTCGAGGTAGAGCTGGGTCGGGCTGTTCAAGCCGAAGGCGAGCGAAGGCGCCACGCCCCAGCGCTTGGCCTTGACGGTATCGCGGGCCGGGTTGCCGTTGTCCTGGTCGAGCGCGTTCAGGCGGAAGGCGATGCCGCGCCGATGGTCGAGCACCGTGTTCAGGTCGGCCGTGGCGCGCAGGCGGTCGGCGCTGCCGGCGTTCACGCTGGCGTTGCCGAAGCGGCGCAGCAGCGGCTGCTTGGTGCTCAGGTTGACCGAGCCGGTCGGCGCGCCACGCCCGGTGTCGGTGCCGGCCGGCCCTTTGAGCACGTCGATCTGCTCGATGTTGAAGATGTCGCGCGAGATCGAGCCGATGTCGCGCACGCCGTCCACGAAGATGCTGCCCGAGCTGTCGAAGCCGCGCATGTAGATGGCGTCGCCGGTGTTGGTGCTGCCATTTTCTCCGAGGAAGAAGGTGCCAACGCCCGGCGTGTTCTGCAGCGCTTCGGTCAGCGTGGTGGCGCCCTGCTGCTGGAACAGCTCTTTCTTGATGACGACCACGGTCTGCGGCGTGTCGACCAGCGCCTCGGTGTACTTGGGCGAGGCGGCGCGGTCGGCCTTCAGTTCGTTTTCGCGCTCGCCGACGATGTGCACCTTCTGGTGGCGATCGCCGTCGGCTGCGGCGGCAGCCGCCGTGCCGGCATCGTCCGCGTGGGCGGCGAGGGGCAACAGCATGGCGAATGCGGTACCGGCAACGGCATGTTTGCGGTGGGTGATATAACTGGAAGTTTTCATGTGGTCTGGGTGATGTCGTTTTGGAATAGTTATTCGAACGCCACGCACTCTAGCAAGGATTTCCCATAATGTAAACGCGAATCATTATCATTTGCGTTAAGCATCAAGGCCGTGACGCGAATTCAGACAGGCGACGACAAATGCAGCCGGGCGCGCAGCCGCTACGGCCTGACAGCCTCGAAAACACCCGTTTAGGCATGCAAAGCAGATTTTTATTGCGTTAATGAACGCTTATACCGCCGTGCGCGTCGCCAAAATGTTACATTTGCGAAGATTCCTTGCTACACGGAGCATGCATGCTTTCCAACCTGAGCCTCAAGAGCAAACTGAGCATCGGCTTCGGTGCCATCGTCGCCGTCCTTCTGCTGCTGTTGGGCTTTGCCTATAACAATTTTTCCCGCTTGCAGGAAGCACGCGACTGGGACCGCCATACGCTCGAGGTCTTGCTGGAAACCGACAAGATCGCGACCTCGATGCTGCAGGTCCAGGCCTCGGTCCGCGGCTACCTGCTGACCGGGAACGATGGCTTGCTGGAGACGGTCGAGACCGAACACGGGCGTGCACGCCAGCACCTGCAGCGCACAATCGACCTGACGCGCGACAACAGCGCCCAGCAGGGACGCCTGCAGCAGCTCATGCCGATCCTGGACAACTGGATGACGAACGCCGTGCACCCGCAGATCGCCACCCGGCGGCGTGCCGGCGCAGCCGGACTGACCGCGGTGGCGGGCCAGGTCGAAAGCACGGTGGTGGCGGGCAGCACAGCGATGACCTCGGTACGGCGCCTGCTGGAACAGGTCGAAGCCGAGGAAAACCGCCTGCTGGCCCAGCGCCAGCAGCAAACCGCTGCGCTCAAGCTGGGCATGGACCGCCTGCTCGGTTTCGGCGGCCTGGCCTGCGTGCTGCTGGCGATCGTGATCGGCACCCTGCTGGTGCGCGCGGTATCGAGCCCGCTGGCCAGCCTGAGCACCGCCGCGCGCCAGCTCGGCGCCGGCGTGCAGGGTTCGCGCGCCGAGGTGATGTCGAAGGATGAGCTGGGCCAGGTGGCGCTCGAATTCAACCGCATGGCGCAGGCGATCGAGGATAGCCAGGCCAAGGAACTGGCGGCCAGCAAGGAACTGCGCGCCAAGGTCGACACGCTGCTGGACGTGGTGTCGCGCGCCGCGCGCGGCGACCTCACCGCCGACGTCACGATCCGCGGCGACGACGCCATCGGCCGCCTCGGCGAAGGCCTCGCCACGATGCTGGGCAACCTGCGCAGCCTGATCAACAACGTGCAGCGCGCCGGCATCCAGGTCACCACCTCGGCCACCCAGATTGCCGCCTCCGCGCGCCAGCAGGAAGCGACCGGCGTCGAGCAGGCCCAGACCAGCGTCGAAGTGCTGTCGACCACGCGCGAGATCTCGGCCAACACGGCGCAACTGTTGCGCACGATGGAAGAAGCGACCGAGGTCGCCGACTACACCACCAATGCCACCGTCGACGCCCAGGACAACCTGAAGCGCATGGACCAGACCATGCAGCAGATGGTCGCGGCCACCGATTCGATCGGCGCCAAGCTGGCGGCCCTGTCGGAAAAGGCCAGCAACATCAACGGCGTGCTGACCACCATCACCAAGGTGGCGGACCAGACCAACATCCTGTCGCTGAACGCCGCGATCGAAGCCGAAAAGGCCGGCGAGGCGGGCCGCGGCTTTGCCGTCGTGGCCAGCGAGATCCGGCGCCTGGCCGACCAGACCTCGGTCTCGACCTGGGACATCGAGCAGATGCTGAAGGAGATGCAGTCGGCGGTCTCGGCCAGCGTCATGGGCATGGACAAGTTCGCCGAGGAGATCCGCCGCAGCGTGGGCGAGGCGCGCCGCGTGGCCGAACAGCTGTCCGGCATGACCGACCAGGTGCGCAAGCTGGCGCCGCGCTTCGACCTGGTGCTGCAGGGAATGCAGTCGCAGGCGGTGGGCGCGTCGCAGATCACGGAAACCATGACGCAGCTGTCCGACGCCAGCCAGCAGACCGTCGATTCGCTCAAGGCGACCAGCGAAGCCGTGCACCAGCTCCAGTACGCCGCCGGCGACCTGCAGCAGTCGGTGGCCAGCTTCGCGGTCAACCTGTAAGCGCCGCAGCGACGCACTGGTCTACTCATGAACGTGCTGGTCTTCCACATCGGTCCCGAACGCTATGCGCTGCCGCTGGCCGCCGTACTGCGGGTGCTGCCGGCCGCGCGCCTGAAGGCGCTGCCCGGTGCACCGGACTACGTGGCCGGCCTGCTCGACCTGCATGGCGAGCCGGTGCCGGTGATCGACCTGTCGCGCCTGGGCGGCAGCCCGGCCGAGACAGTGCGCTACGATACCCGCATCCTGCTGGTCGACCTGCCGGCCGCCGGCGCCACCCGGCGCCTGGGGCTGCAAGCCGAGCGCGTGACCGGCGTGGAAGCCCTGCTCGAGGCACCGCTCGACCCCGGCGTGCTGGCGGCGCCCTGGCTTGGCGCCGTGGCCCGCGGCGCCGCCGGCGGCATGCTGCAACTGATCGAGCCGGCGCGGCTGCTGGCGCCGGAAGTGGCGGCGCTGCTGTTCGGCAGCGAGGGAGCGGCCGCATGAACCGCCTGCGCGACACGCTGCACGCCAGCACCGGCCTGATGCCGACCGACGCCGACCTGGAGCGGGCGCTGCGCGATGCCGCCGGCGGCCCGCGCGCCCTGCCGGCGCCCGAGGAGTACGCCCCGCTGCCCGGCACGCCCGAGTTCGAGGCGCTGGTCGACCAGCTGGTGGTGCCGGAATCCTGGATCCTGCGCGATCCGGCCGTGTTCACCGAAGCCCTGCACTTCGTTCAGCAGCGCCTGGCGGCCCGGCCGCAGCGCTCCGTGCGCATCCTGTCGGTGCCGTGTGCCGGCGGCGAAGAACCGTATTCGATGGCGCTGGTGCTGGCGCAAGCCGGTATTCCCGCCAGCCGCTGCCGCATCGACGCGATCGACCTGTCGCAGGCCGCGATCGCACGGGCGCGCAGCGGACGCTTCACCCGCAATGCCTTCCGCGGCGCCGACCTGGCCTTCCGCGAGCGCTGGTTCACGCGCCAGGGCGACGACTACCTGGTCGACGACGCGCTGCGCGCCTATGTCGGCTTCAGCCAGGGCAACCTGCTGGCGATGGCCGAACGCGCCGGCTTGCCGGCGGCCGGCGTCCCGGCGGCCGGCGTCCCGGCGGCCGGCGTCCCGGCGGCCGGCGTCCTGCCCCCCTACGACCTGGTGTTCTGCCGCAACCTGCTGATTTATTTCGACGCGCCCACGCGCACCCGCGCGGCCCAGGCCATTGCCAATGTGCTGGCCGACGATGGCCTGCTGCTGTCCGGCCACGCCGAAGCGCCCTCGTTCTGCGCCAACGGCTTCGTGCCGGCGCATACGGGTTTCGTCCTGCGCAAGCGGATCGGTCCGGCCCAGCCGGCGGCCGCCATGGCGGCGCTGGCTGACCTGCCGCCGCTGCGCCGCCGCGCGCGTGCCGCACCGCTGCCCATCCCGCCGCATCGCCCGGCGGCCGCCACGTCGGCGCCACCGGCGCCCCCCGCGCGGCCGTCTCCGCCGGCGCCCGACGAGCTGCTGGCCCAGGCGCGCAGCCTCGCCGACGCCGGCCGCCTGCAGCAAGCCGAAGCCGCCTGCCGCGCCCTGCTCGACATCGCGCCCGACAGCGCCGACGCCTGGTTCCTGCTGGGGACCGTGCAGGCCAGCGCCGCGCGCCCGCACGCGGCCGACACCAGCTGGCGCCGCTGCGTCTACCTCGCGCCCGACCATTACGAAGCCCTGTGCAGCCTGGCGCTGCTGCACGAAGGTTTGGGCGATGCAGCCACCGGCGCCGGCTTCCGCCAGCGCGCCGCGCGCATCTATGCACGCCGCGGGGGGACACTCGCATGACCGCCTTGAAGCCCGGGATCGCTGCCCGCAACAGCCTGTCGCGTCCGGTCGATGCGGACTATGGCGAGGAGTGGGCGCGCGAACTGGCGCGTCCGGCCAGCGGCAGCGGCAGCACCGATGCCGCGGCGATGGTGTTCAGGATCGGCGCCGAATGGCTGGCGGTGCCGCTGGCGCTGGCAGCCTCGGTGGCGCCGATCGCGCCGGTGCACCGACTGCCGCACCGCGGCGGCGGCGGGCCGCTGCTCGGCATCGTCGCCGCCGGCGGCAGGCTGTTGCCGGCGGTGTCGCTGGCGCGCCTGCTCGAGATCGACGCCGGCGCCGCCGTCCCGGCCGGACGCCACGCCTTTGCACGCCTGCTGGTACTGGCCGAATCCGACCCGCAACGCGGCACCGGGCGCAGCGCAGGCGCGTTTGCACTGCCGGTGGACGAGGTGCAGGGCGTGGTGCGCTACGCCGGCGCCGCCCTGCTGCCGCCGGCGGCCACGGTCGGGCGCGCGCCGCCGCCGCTGGTGAGCGGCGTGCTGCCGGGTGCCGTGCGCGCTGCAGCGGGCAACGGCTTAGCGGACAGCGGCGCCGCCGGCCTGCTCGACGCCCGTCTGCTGTTGACGGCGCTGAAGGGATTGCTGCGATGAGCCTGGACCACATGGGCGGTGACCTGAGCAGCTTCTCGATGCTCGACCTGTTCCGCATGGAAGCCGGCGAGCAGGCGCGCGTGCTGACCGACGGCCTGCTGCAGCTCGAGCGCGGCGCGGCCGATCCGGTGCTGCTGGAAGCGATGATGCGCGCCGCCCACTCGATCAAGGGCGCCGCCGCCATCGTCGACCGCCAGGCGGTGGTCGGCCTGGCGCACGCGATGGAAGACGTGTTCGTGGCCGCCCAGCAGGGCCGGACGACGGTCGACGCCGGCGCCGCCGACACCCTGCTCGACAGCGTCGACCTGATGCAGCGCCTGGCCGGCGCCGACGAGGACACCGGCACCGATGCGGCGGTGCAGGCGCGCATCGATGCGCTGGCGGCGCTGCTAGCGCGGCCAGCCGCATCGCCGGCCGCTGCTGCGCCCAAGGCCGCGGTAGCCAGTCCTGCAGCGCTGCAGCAACCGGAAGCACCGGCAGCGCTGGCCTCACCACTAGCCGCGGGCGCGCCCGCACAGGCGGACAAGGCGCCCGCGAATGCAGAATCCGTGCCCGTCCCTGCCTCTGCACTCGCGGCCGCCAGCGACGAACTGCTGACGCTGGCCAGCCAGGCGCGCGTGCATGCCGGCCAGCTGCGCCCGTGGCTGGACGCCATGCAGCGCTACAAGCGCCAGCAGAGGAGCGTGCTGGGGGCGCTGGACCAGTTGCACGAGGCGATCGTGGCCGCCAACGACCCGCGCCTGCTGGAACTGGCGCTGGCGTTGCGCGATCGCATGCAGCCGCTGCCCGGGTTCCTGCTGCGCTCGATCCGCGACGCCGAGAACTACGAGCGCCAGGCCTCCAACGTGTCGGCGCGCCTGGCCGACGAAGTGCTGGCGCTGCGCATGTGCCGCTTCGGCGACGGCGTGCACGGCTTGCCGCGCATGGTGCGCGACCTCGGGCGCAGCCTGGGCAAGGATGCGCAGCTGGTCATCGAAGGCAGCGCCACGCTGGTCGAGCGCGCCGTGCTGGCGCGCATGGAAGCGCCGCTGAACCAGTTATTGCGGAATGCCATCGACCATGGCCTGGAAACGCCGGCCGAGCGCCTCGCCGCCGGCAAGCCGGCCACCGGTACCATCGTCCTGAGCGCGCGCCACCGCGGCGGCATGCTGGTGATGGAAGTGCGCGACGACGGCCGCGGCGTCGATCCGGAACGCATCCGCCAGGCCGCCGCGCGGCGCACGGCCACGCCGGCCATTGCGGCCGAACTCAGTCTCGGCGAGCTGATGGAATTCCTGTTCCTGCCCGGCTTTTCGCTGAAGGAGACGCCCAACGCCATCTCCGGGCGCGGGGTCGGCATGGATGTGGTGCACGAAGCGGTGCAGCGCCAGAACGGCACCGTGCGCGCCGAGTCGACGCCCGGCGCGGGTTTTCGCACCCTGATCACGCTGCCGCTGACCCAGTCGGTGATGCGCGCGCTGGTGGTGGAGGTGGCCGGCGAGGCGTATGCGATGCCGATCACGCGCGTTGAACACGTGCTGCGCCTGCAGCGCAGCGAGGCGCGCACCCTGTCCGGCCGCGAGTACGTCGACCTGGACGGCGTCCACCTCGGCCTGGTGGCGGCCAGCCAGGTGCTGGAGCTGGACGATGCGGCGGGCACGCGCGACGACACCCTGTCGGTGGTCGTGGTCGGCACCGGGGCGGAACGCTACGGCCTGGTGGTGGACGCCATCGTCGGCGAGCAGAGCCTGACCGTGCAGCCGCTCGAACCGGTGTTCGGCAAGCTGCGCGACATCGCCGCCGGCGCCCTGCTGGAAGACGGCGCCCCGGTGCTGATCATCGACGTGCCCGACCTGCTGGTCTCGATCGGGCGCCTGCTCGACCAGGGCGCCAGCCTGCAGCCGGCGCGCGCCGCCGAAGCGGGGACGGTGCGCCGCGTGCTGGTGGTCGACGATTCGCTGACGGTGCGCGAGATGCAGCGCAAGCTGCTGGCCGGCCACGGCTACCGGGTCGAGGTGGCGCTGGACGGCATCGACGGCTGGAACAACCTGCGCGCCGGCGAGTACGACCTGGTGATCACCGACATCGACATGCCGCGCCTGGACGGCATCGGCCTGCTCGAGCGCATCCGCCACGACCCGCGCCTGCAGCGCATGCCGGTGATGATCGTGTCATACAAGGACCGGCCGGAAGACCGCGCGCGCGGCATGGAAGCCGGCGCCGACTATTACCTGGCCAAGGGCAGCTTCCACGACGCCACCCTGCTGGAAGCGGTGCTCGACCTGATCGGTCCGGCCTACCATCGGGGGACATCATGAGGATCGGCATCGCCAACGACAGCCCGACCGCGGCCGAGGCGCTGCGCCGGGTGGTCAGCTCGAGCAGCGCGCACCGGGTGGCCTGGATCGCCCGCAACGGCCTGGACGCGGTGCGCCTGTGCGCCGACCTGCCGCCCGACCTGGTGCTGATGGACCTGAACATGCCGGAACTCGACGGCATCGAGGCCACCCGCCAGATCATGCAGCGCGCGCCGTGCGCGATCCTGGTGGTGACGGCGGCGCCGCAGGACAACGTCAACGCGGTGTTCCGCGCGCTCGGCGCCGGCGCCCTCGACGTCACCGCGACGCCGGTGCTGCTCGGGCAGCCCGGCGGCGAAGCGGCGCTGCTGGCCAAGATCCGTACCATCGGCAAACTGATTGGGGGCGGCCGGACCATCATCGGTGCAGCCGCCGAGGGTCCGGCTTCGGTCCTGGCCGGCGGCGACGCCGTCAAGCACCTGGTCGCGATCGGCGCCTCGACCGGCGGCCCGATGGCGCTGGCCAGGCTGCTGTCGCGCTGGCAGCCGCCGGCGGATACCGCGGTGGTGGTGGTCCAGCATATCGACGCCGCCTTTGCCGACCAGATGGCGAAATGGCTGGGCGACCAGGTCCCCGTGCCGGTGCGCGCCATCGCCGGCGGCGAGGCGCCCGAACCCGGCGTGGTCCAGCTGGCGCGCACCAACGACCATTTGTACATCACGCCGGGCGGCCGCTTCTGCTACGATAGCCATCCGCGCGACGAGATCTACCGCCCTTCGATCGACGTGTTCTTCGGCTCAGTCGCACTGCACTGGGAGCGCGCCGCCACCGGCATCCTGCTTACCGGCATGGGCCGCGACGGCGCCAACGGCCTGCTGGCATTGCGCCGGTCGGGCAAAACCACCATCGCCCAGGACGAAGCCAGCAGTGCCGTGTACGGCATGCCCAAGGCTGCCGCCGAACTGGGTGCCGCCGAAAAGATTTTAGCGCTCGACAGCATCGGCCAGATGTTGTTGGGTAGAATGTCAGGTTTCGCGTGAATCAACGCTCCGTTTCCAGCCCAGAACCACACATGTCCGCAGCCAGCCCGCACCCCGACGAACCAACGAGCGCCGAGTACAAGGTGCGTGTCCTGCTGGTCGACGACCAGCTCATCATCGTCGAAGCCGTCCGCCGCATGCTCGCCAGCCATCCGGACATCGAATACCACTACGTCACCGACCCGCATGCGGCGCTGGCCGGCGCCCAGGCGCTGCGCCCGACCGTGATCCTGCAGGACCTGGTGATGCCCGGCGTCGACGGCTTCGACCTGATCCAGGAATACCGCGCCGACCCCGCGCTGCGCGAAGTGCCGGTGATCGTCCTCACCACCAAGGACGAACCCAAGCTCAAGGCCCACGGCTTCGCGGTCGGCGCCAACGACTACCTGGTCAAGCTGCCCGACCAGCTGGAACTGGTGGCGCGCATCCGCCACCATTCCAGCGGCTACATCAAGGGCTTGAAGTGCGAGGCCTGCCAGGCCAAGCTGGCCGGTGTCCAGGCCGAGCTGGCGCAGGTAAAGGCGGAGCTGGCGGCGCTGCGCGGGGCTTGAGCCGGCCCTGCGCTACCACGTCGCTTCCGCGCTCACCCGTCGTTCCGGCGCTAACCCGTCGTTCCCGCGCAGGCGGGGACGACGGGTGGATGTCAGACGGTAACCGGCTCCGGTTCCAGCTCGAGCCCAAAGCGCGCCCGCACATCCTGCTGGATCGCCCGCGCCAGCGCCATCACTTCCGCGCCGCTCGCGCCGCCGTTATTCACCAGCACCAGCGCCTGCTTCGGGTAGACCCCGGCGCGGCCCAGGCTCTTCCCTTTCCAGCCGCACTGGTCGATCAGCCAGCCGGCCGCCAGCTTCTCGCTGCCGTCCGCCTGGCGATGGTGCACCAGGTTCGGCCAGGCTTGCAGCAGCTGCGCGCACTCTGCGCCCGACACCACCGGATTCTTGAAGAAGCTGCCGGCATTGCCGATCTCTGCCGGGTCGGGCAGCTTGCGGCGCCGGATCGCGATCACGGCATTACCGACCTGGCGCGGGGTCGGGTCGGCGATGCCTTCCAGCGCCTGGGCCAGCTCGGCGTAGCGCAGGTTCGGCGCCCAGGCGCGCGGTAGCGCGAAGGTCACGTCCAGTACCACCAGGTCGCGGCCCTCGGCGTGCTTGAACACACTGTCGCGGTAGCCGAAGCGGCAGTCCGCCGCCGTCATCGTGCGCGTCTTGCCGGTCGCGAAATCGAACACGGTCAGCGCGTGGAACACATCCTTGATCTCGGCCCCGTAGGCGCCGATGTTCTGGATCGGCGAGGCGCCCACCGTGCCCGGGATCAGCGCCAGGTTTTCCAGGCCGCCCAGGCCCTGCGCCAGCGTCCATTCGACCAGGCCGTGCCAGTTCTCGCCGGCCTGGGCACGCACCAGCGTCACCTCGTCGTCCTGGCCGACAATGGCCTTGCCGAGCAGGCCCATGTGCAATACCAGGGCCTCGACGTCGCGCGTCAGGAGCAGGTTGCTGCCGCCGCCCAGCACCAGGCGCGGCAGTGCGGCCAGCGCCGGGTTGGCGGCGAGTTGCGTCAACTGCCCGGGGTCGGTGATGCGCAGGTAACGGCGCGCACGCGCGTCGATGCGGAAGGTATTGAAGGCTTGCAGGGAAACGTCGGTGGACAGGGACAGGTCGGACATGGCGGGCATCGAGTAATTTGTGCCGATTATATAGCGGCACAGCCCGATGGAAGCCGCATGCCATGTCCGTTACAATACCGCCATTCTTCCCCAAGCATAAGAAAAGGAAAACACAATGCCATCATTTGACGTGGTCTGCGAAGCAGACATGGTCGAGGTCAAGAACGCCGTCGATCAATCCAGCAAGGAAATCGAAACCCGCTTCGACTTCAAGGGCACCTCGGCCAAGGTCGAGCAGAAGGACAAGGAAATCACCCTGTACGGCGACTCCGACTTCCAGATCAGCCAGGTCAAGGACGTCCTGTTGAACAAGATGACCAAGCGTAAGGTCGATGTCCGTTTCCTGGACGAAGGCAAGATCGAGAAGATCGGCGGCGACAAGGTCAAGCAGGTGATGAAGGTGCGCAACGGCATCGAGACCGAGGACGGCAAGAAGATCACCAAGCTGATCAAGGAAAGCAAGATGAAAGTGCAGGCCTCGATCCAGGGCGACACCGTGCGCGTCACCGGCAAGGACCGCGATATCCTGCAGGAAGCGATCGCCCTGCTGCGCAAGGACGTCAAGGATTTGCCGCTGGCTTTCAATAACTTCCGGGATTAATCCGACCGTCGCCCCTGCGAAGGCAGGGGTCCAAGTTGTACGCGTCTCTACAGCGCATGCAAACTTAGATCCCTGCCTTCGCAGGGACGACGTAGTGGCATGCTTGCACGCCGGATCGCACGACCGTTCGGTAAATGGTGCTCGGCCCCCTCCTCTCCTTGCGGTAAAATGGAGAGTGCGCAAATACGTCATATAGCGACGTTGCTCTGCGATAAACAGTGATTGGTAGTCTAAGGATAGCAATGAAACGAGTTGATGATTTCCGCCTGCGTCTGGGCAACAAGGAATATGTGCCCATCATGATCGGCGGCATGGGCGTGGACATCTCGACGTCCGAGCTGGCGCTGGAAGCGGCGCGCCTCGGCGGTATCGGACACATTTCCGATGCGATGGTGCAGGATGTTTCGGACCGCAAGTTCGACACCAGCTTCGTCAAGGAAAAAACCAAGCTCTACAAGTTCAACATCAACAATTCCGACAAATCGGTGGTCCAGTTCGACCTCGAGCGCCTGGCCGAGGCGACCCGCCTGCACGTCGGCGCCACCATGGCCGCGAAAAAAGGCGATGGCCTGATCTTCGTGAACTGCATGGAAAAGCTGACCATGAACGCGCCGAAGGAAACCCTGCGCACCCGCCTGTCGGCGGCGCTGGACGCGGGTATCGACGGCATCACCATGTCGGCCGGCCTGCACCTCGGTTCGTTCGAGCTGATCAAGGATCACCCGCGCTTCCGCGACGCCAAGCTGGGCATCATCGTTTCCTCGGTGCGCGCGCTGCAGCTGTTCCTGCGCAAGGTGTCGCGCCTGAACCGCAATCCCGACTACATCATCGTCGAAGGCCCGCTGGCCGGCGGCCACCTCGGCTTCGGCATCGAGGACTGGAAGGAATACGACCTGCACACCATCATGGACGAGATCCACGCGTACATGAAGGCGGAAAACCTGGACATCCCACTGATCGCGGCCGGCGGCATCTTCACCGGTTCCGATGCTGTCAGCTTCCTGGAAAAAGGCGCCGGCGGCGTGCAGGTGGCGACCCGCTTCACCATGACCCACGAATGCGGCCTGCCGGACAGCGTCAAGCAGGAATACATCCGCGCCACCGAGGACGACATCATCGTCAACGGCGTGTCGCCGACCGGTTACCCGATGCGCATGCTGAAGCAGACCCCGGCAATCGGCTCCGGCATCCGTCCGGGCTGCGAATCCTACGGCTACCTGCTGGATGCGACCGGCAATTGCGCCTACATCAATTCGTACAACCGCGAAGTGCAGGCCAACCCGGACCAGAAGAACGTGCAGGTGTTCGACAAGACCTGCCTGTGCACCCACATGCGCAACTTCAACTGCTGGACCTGCGGTTCGACCACCTACCGCCTGAAGGACACGACCCACAAGCTGGGCGACGGCAATTACCAGATCCTGTCGGCCGAGCACGTGTTCAAGGATTACCAGTTCAGCGTGGACAACCAGATCGCCCTGCCGCCGCGGCAGGAAGCGGCGGCCTGAACCAGGTAAAGCGATAATGCAACGGCGCGGATCTCCGTGCCGTTTTCATTTCAATCTTCCCATTCCTGATAGAACGAATTGCCCGCGCCACTGTCCAACGGCCGTTGACCTTGTGTCGGGAGACGCCCCATGTCCGAGTTCGAGGCCCCGATACGGGCCGTTTTCCTGGTCGATGCACGGGGCACCGTCGCCGGCTGGAATGCCGGCTGTACCCAACTGTTCGGGTTGACGCCCGCCGCTGTCCTTGGCCAGCCGGCCACCCTGCTGCTCGCCGGCGGCCAGGCCGAGTGGGAAGATGCCCTGCATGGCGCCCCGGATGACGAACGCGAGCTCGCCGTCGACCTGCACGCCGCCCACGGACGCATCCTGCCGGCCAGCCTGGCGCTGGTGCCGCAATTCGATGCCGGCGGCGGCCTGGTCGAGCACACGGTCGCGGTCCTTGCACAGCAGTTCGCAATGGACGATGCGACCGAATCGGAGCGCGTGGCGCGCGCGCCGCTATCCTCGGTGGTCGACCTGTTTCCCGGCACCTTTTATGCCATCAACCGCGATGGCCGCTTCGTGCTGTGGAACCACAACATGGAGCGCATGCTGGAACTCATGCCCGACGAGCTGGCCGCCACGCGTGCGGTCGACCTGGTCGACCTGCCGCAGCGGCCCCAGTTCATCGACGGCATGCGGCGCGTGTTCGAGCACGGCGAGGAGCTCCAGCTCGAAGTCGAGTACGTCTCCAAGAGCGGCAAGGAAACCCCTTTCCTGCTGCGCGGCAGCCGCATCCGCTGCGACGGCGAGGATTACCTGTTCGGCCTCGGCATCGACATCACCGAGCGGCGCGCGCGCGAAACCCACCTGCGCCTGCGCGAGCGCGCCCTGCACGCGGCCAGCAACGGCATCGTCATCACCCGCAGCAGCGGCGAGCCGGGGGCCGACAACCTGATCGAATACGTCAACCCGGCCTTCGAGCGCATCACCGGCTACCCGGCCGACGAGGTCATCGGCCTCGACTCGCGCTTCATGGCGGCGCCCGGCATGGACGACAACGAGCGCGCCATGCTGCGCGACGCCATTGCCCGGCGCACCAGCGTCAACGTGGTACTGCGCAACCTGCGCAAGAACGGCGAGCTGTTCTGGAACGACCTGAACATCACGCCGGTGCAGGACGAGCATGGGGCGGTCAGCCATTTCATCGGCGTCATCAACGACGTGACCGCGCTCAAGCAGCGCACCGCCCGCCTCGAACACGAAGTCAACCACGACGCGCTGACCGGCCTGGCCAACCGCAACCTGATGTGGGACCGGCTGGAGCAGGCACTGCACCTGGCCGGGCGCCAGAAATCGCTGGTGGCCACCGTGCTGATCGATCTCAATGACTTCAAGGCGATCAACGACACCTTCGGCCACGAAGCCGGCGACGTGGTGCTGAAGGTGGTCGCGCGCCGCCTGCAGTCGTCGGTACGCGACAGCGACACGGTGGCGCGCATGTCCGGCGACGAATTCGTGCTGGTGCTGACCAACCAGCCGTCGCTGCGCTTCACGCTGCGCATGGTCGAGCGCCTGCGCCGCAGTTTCGCGATCCCGGTCGCCTTCGGCGGCCACGAAATCCCGGTCGGCGCCAGCGTCGGCGTGTCGCTGTATCCGCACGACGGCAATACCGCAGCCGAACTGGTGCGCGCCGCCGACGTCGCCATGTACCACGGCAAGGGCAATGGCCACAACGACGTGAATTTCTTCTCCAGCAACATGAAGGCCAGCACCGAGGCCAAGCGCAAGATCGAGAGCGAACTGCACGACGCCATCGAGCGCGACGAACTGTTCCTGCTGTACCAGCCGCGCGTGGCCACCCATTCCGGCCGCATGACGGGCTTCGAGGCGCTGCTGCGCTGGCGCCATCCCGAGCACGGTGTGCTGCCGCCCGGACATTTCCTGACCGAGGCCGAGGAAAGCGGCGCCATCGTCGAGATCGGCCGGCGCGTGCTCGACCAGGCCTGCGCCTTTGCCGGCCAGCTCGCCGCCATCGGCTTCGGCAACGTGCCGGTGACGGTCAACGTGTCCTACCGCGAATACAGCCAGCCAGGCTTCGTGGCCGGCCTGGCCGAGCGCATGGCACGCTACCGGCTGGCGCCGGGCAGCCTGCAGCTGGATCTGCGCATCGAGGGCCTGATCCGCAATCCGACGCTCGGACGCGAACTGGCCGAGCAGTTGCGCGAACTGGGCATTGGTTTGTCGGTGGATGGCTTCGGCGCCGGGCTGTGCGACCTCGGCTACCTGGAACAGCTGGCGGCGACCCAGGTCAAGCTGGCGCGCGACACTGCGCACTCGGCGCTGGACGGCGGCGGCGCGATCGTCAAGAGCCTGGTCGACATCGGGCACAACCTCAACATGCAGGTGGTCGGCGAAGCGGTGGAAACGCGGCCGCAGATGGAATTCCTGACCGCGCTCGGCTGCGACCAGCTGCAGGGGATCTGGTTCAGCGAACCGCTGCCGCCCGAGGCGGCGCAGCGGCTGCTGCAGGAACGCCAGCTGGCCTAGCGCCGGATGGGATCAGGAGCGCTTGAGCTGGCCGATGACGCTCGCGACCTTGGTGGTGATCACGTCGACCGCCGGGCCGTTGGCGCCGTGCGGCAGGATCACGTCGGCGTGGCGCTTGGTCGGCTCGATGAACTGCTTGTGCATCGGGCGCACCGTGTTCATGTACTGGTTGACGATGCTCTCCATCGTGCGGCCGCGCTCGGCCACATCGCGCTGCAGGCGGCGGATGAAGCGGACGTCGGGCGCGGTGTCGACGAAAATCTTGAGCGACATCATCTTGCGCAAGTCGGCATCGTACAGGGCGAACAGGCCCTCGATCACGATCACCGGGGCCGGCTTGACCGGGATGGTCTTGCCCGAGCGGTTGCTGATCGTGAAGTCGTACTCCGGCATCTCGATGGCTTCGCCATTGCGCAAGGCATGGACGTGCTGTACCAGCAGCGGCCAGTCGAAGGCCTGCGGGTGGTCGTAGTTCTGCTTGCGGCGTTCGTCAAGGCTGAGGTCGGTCTGGTCGCGGTAGTAGTCGTCCTGCATCACGACCGACACCATCTCGGTACCGAAGGACGCCAGCACCTGCTGGGTCACCGTCGACTTGCCGCTGCCGCTGCCGCCGGCGACCCCGATCACAAAGGGAACAAAGGAATGTTGATTCATCCCCGCATGATACCGGAGCGGCGGCGGAACGGACAGGGCCGGCGTTGCTTCCGTTGTCAGCCTTCGCTGGTGATGCGCTTGACGAGCGCCCCCAGCACATCCTCGGCCATGTCGTTCGATACCTGGCAGGTGCCGGCATTTTCGTGGCCGCCGCCACCATATTCCAGCATCAGCATGCCGATGTTGGTCTTCGAACTGCGGTTCAGGATCGATTTGCCGGTGGCGAACACGGTGTTCTGGTTCTTCAGGCCCCACAGCACGTGGATCGAGATGTTGGTTTCCGGGAACAGCGCATAGATCAGGAAGCGGTTGCCGGCATAGATCACCTGTTCCTCGCGCAGGTCGAGCACGACCAGGTTGGCATGCACCTTGGCGCAGCGCCGGATCTGCTGCTTGCACAGTTCGTTGTGCTGTTCATACAGCGTCACCCGCTCGCGCACGTCCGGCAATGCCATGATCTGCTCGATGCCGTGGTTGCGGCAGTAATCGATCAGGTCCATCATCAGCTGGTAGTTCGAGATGCGGAATTCGTGGAAGCGGCCGAGGCCGGTGCGCGCATCCATCAGGAAGTTCAGCAGGTTCCAGCCCTTGGGGTCGAGCACCTCTTCCTGGGTAAACCGGGCGGCGTCGCCCTTGTCGACTGCCGCCATCATGTCGCGCCAGGCAGCCGGGAAGGCGCGCGTGCCGCCGTAGTGGTCGTACACCACGCGCGCCGCCGACGGCGCCTTGGGGTCGATCACGTGGTTGTCGCGGCGGCCGCTGTTGCGGACGGTTTCCGACAGGTGATGGTCGAAGGCCAGGTGCGCGCCCGCCACGTACGGCAGGTTGGTGGTGATGTCGCGCGCACTGATCGCGATCTTCCCGTCCTGCATGTCCTTCGGATGGACGAACAGGATGTCGTCGATCAGGTCCAGGTGCTTGAGCAGGACGGCGCAGACCAGGCCGTCGAAATCGCTGCGGGTTACGAGGCGGTAGCGTTGCGGAACGGCAGACATCGGCACACCCTTTCATCGAAGTGGAGACCAAATCATCATACCGTGCAATATTTCCAAATGACAGTTTTTGGTGAAGGATTGCAGTCCAGGCGCCGGATACTGCGGGCTGTCGCAAAGCACTGGCACTGGGACGCCCGGCAAATTACAGTTGTAACATCCCAACAGCAAGCGTGGATGCGGCCGGCATTTCGCCGCCGGATGCCGGCAGGCAGTACACTCGCCGGCACCCGTCCATTAGCGCTCTATCAAGAATAATAGTTCCATGCCAACATCGCGTCCAAACCAGCAGGCCTTGTCGACCGCCCTGTCATCGCTGTACCGTGCCTTCGACGCGGTGGCGACCTGGGTGACGCAGCTGTCATGGTGGAAGTTCCTGCTGTTTGCCGCGCTGCTGCTGACGGCCGGCACCATCGTGCAACAGGAATTGTTTTCCGGCGGCGAGGAAGACATCGTGCGCACCGAGCGCAGCGCGCGCCGCGACGAACCCACCATCACCATCGACGACAGCGGCATCCACCTGAATCCGCGCGGCCGCGCGCGCAGCGGCGCCACCGTCAACATCGATCCGGAAGCCGAAGGCGCCAAGGCCGAGGCTGCCGCAGCCGCGGCGGCGGCCGAGGCCGAAAAGGCCGCCGGCAAGGCCGGCAAGGCGGCGGCGGATGCTGCGGCGGCCGGCGCCCAGGCCGAAGCTGCCGGCAAGGCTGCGCAGGCGGTACCGGTGCCGCCCGTACCGCCCGCGCCGCCGGGTACGCCGTCGCGCGTCGCCAAGAGCGGGCGCGGCGACGACGAAGTCCACATCGACCTGCCGCCGCAGATCAGCGACGAGCTGTCGGACGCGATCGAGGCCGCGGTCGACGACGCCGCCGAAGCCAAGGCGCGCAGCTACCACAAGCAGGCCTCGACCTGGTTCACCAGCTTCGTCTGGCTGCTGGTGCTGGCCCTGTTCGGCACCAAGGCGCTGGTCGGCGGCAAGAAGCGCGCCGAGGCCGAGATGCAGACCGCCACCGCGGCGGCCGAGCGCGAGTCGATGCAGCGCCAGCTGTCCGAAGCCAAGATGCAGACCATGCAGGCGCAGGTCGAGCCGCACTTCCTGTTCAATACCCTGGCCTCGGTCGAGCACCTGATCGAGACCGACCCGCCGCGCGCCTCGGCCATGCAGCGCACCCTGATCCAGTACCTGCGCGCGGTGCTGCCGCAGATGCGCGACAACACCCTGGTCACCAATCTCGGGCGCGAAGTCGACATGGTCAACGCCTACCTCGACCTGCTGAAAATGCGCATGGAAGAGCGCCTGACCGTCAACGTCCAGGTGCCGAGCGGACTGCGCAGCGCGGCCTTCCCACCGATGATGCTGCAGTCGATGGTCGAAAATGCAATCAAGCACGGGCTCGAATGCAAGCCCGAGGGCGGCCACCTGGACGTGACCGCCGAGGTGTTCGACAGCCGCCTGCGCGTGACCGTGGCCGACGACGGCGTCGGCTTCGGCGTCGTGCCGAGCAAGGGCACCGGCCTTGGCCTGTCGAACATCCGCGACCGCCTGGCACTGTTGCACGGCAAGGCCGGCCACCTGCACATCGCCGCCAACAGTCCGAGCGGCGTGATCGCGACGATCGAAGTGCCCTACCAGCTGGCGCCGAAATAGGCGCAGCGAAATCAGCATCCAGCCTATTGCCCCAGGCGACGTTTCGTTGAATAATCGACATTCCCTCACCCAGCCCATGACGGGCCACTGCGACCATGCCTACTGCGATCATTGCCGATGACGAAAGACTGATGCGCGACCTGCTGCGCACCCGCCTGTCCCAGGCGTGGCCGGAACTGCAGATCGTCGGCGAAGCGAAAAACGGCGACGAAGCCGTGCAGCTCGTCGGCGAACTGCGGCCCGACCTGACCTTCCTCGACATCCGCATGCCGGGCAAGACCGGGATGGATGCGGCGCGCGAGATCGGCGACGCCAGCCAGGTCGTGTTCGTGACCGCCTACGACGAGTACGCGGTGGAAGCCTTCGAGCGCGGCGCCGTCGACTACGTGCTGAAACCGCCGGAGCCGGAGCGCCTGCGGATCACGGTCGAGCGCCTGAAGGAGCGGCTCAAGGAACGCAGCGGCACGGCCGAAGGCGCGGCGCCGGGTGCGGGTGCGCCTGCGGCCGTGAACATGAGCGACACCGTCAGCGCCATGCTGACCCAGCTCGCGGAAAAGATCGCCGCGCCCAAGCCGAAATACCTGCAATGGATCCAGGCCAGCATCGGCCAGGACCTGCGCATGATCCCGGTCGAGGACATCCTGTTTTTCCGTTCAGACGAGAAATATACCTGCGTCCAGACCGACAAGCTGGAAGCCCTGATCCGCAAGCCGGTGCGCGACCTGGCCGAGGAACTCGACCCCTCGCTGTTCTGGCAGATCCACCGCGCCACGCTGGTCAACGTCAACGCCATCGAAGGCGTCACGCGCGACATCCGCGGCCGCCACCTGGTGCTGATTAAGGGCCGTCCGGATAAATTAGAAGTCAGCCGCAGCTTCCTGCACCTGTTCAAGCAGATGTAAATCATACTGTCGAGCCTCAAGCCGGCCATGGCCGGCGGCGCGTAAGGTAGATGCCGGACCCGCAAGCGGGTCGTTTTTTCGAGGGCCTACCATGAACCCGTCGCGCCGCCTGCGTTTCCCTGGCTGGCCCACAGCCTCGCAGTTGGGAAGTTTCCTGATCGGGCTGGCTGCCGGCCGTGCGCTGGGCCGCCGCGTTTACAAGAGAGCAGACACCGTGCCCGCCAGCCGCCAGATCGTGCATCACGCCAGCGAAGCCATCATCTCGGCCGACCTCGGCAATCTCATCATCACCGCCAACCCGGCCGCCGCCAGCCTGTTCGGCACCAGCGTCGAGCAGATGCTGGGCAGTCCGCTGGAGCGCTACATCGAGGCGCGGCGCGGGTCGCAAGCGGGCTCGCACGACGGTCCCGGCGAATTCTTCGGTGCCGGCGACGGCCGCGCCGGGCGCCGCGCCACCGACTACACCGTCACCGGCCTGCGCGCCGACGGCCACCGCTTCCCGCTCGAAGGGTCGATCTCGCGCGCCAGCAACGGCACGCCCTACTACACCGTGATCATGCGCGACGTCTCGGACCGCCAGCGGGTGCAGGAAAAGCTGTCGCGTTCGCACGACCAGCTGCGCCAGCTGTCGGCCGCGCTGCAGACCATCCGCGAAGAAGAGCGCACCCACATCGCGCGCGAGCTGCACGACGACCTCGGCCAGATCCTGGCCTCGCTGCGCATGGACCTGAACCTGCTGCAGCAGACCGCAGGCACGCCCACCGACAGCCTGCGCCTGATGCACGGCATGGAATCCAACCTGCTGACCGCGATCACTTCGCTGCGCCGCATCGCCAGCAACCTGCGTCCGCGCGCGCTGGACGAAGGCGGCCTGTATTTCGCCCTGCAGGGCTTGCGCGACGATTTCGTCGAGCGCTACGGCATTCCCTGCACCCTGCTCGCCGACGAAGCCGAACTGCGCCTGGACGACGCGGCCAGCACCGCCATCTTCCGCATCGTGCAGGAAGCGCTGACCAACATCGCGCGCCATGCCGAAGCCACCAGCGTGACCATGAACCTGTTCCGCCTGAACGGCGACCTGCTGGTGACGATCCGCGACGACGGCGTCGGCATCCGTCCCGAAGACATGGAAAAGGCGGCCTCGCTGGGCCTGATCGGCATGCGCGAGCGGGTCTGGGGCATGCGCGGGGAAATCTCGATCAGTGCCGAAACACCGTCCGGCACACGCGTCGACATCGTGCTGCCGGTGGCCGGACACCTGGTATGAACAGCGGGGTCGGCCAGCAAGTGTGGATAATAAACAACATTTCGCTTTGTCATCAAACGGACATACGTCTTCGATAAGATGCCAGTCATTCAAGAGAGTAGTTTATAAAAAGCAACTCCTCACTCGACCGACTTTACCCTTATTGGAGAAACCCGAATGCAAGTCAAACGCCTGGCCATCGCCCTGATCGCCGCCACCCCGCTGTTCGCTGCCGCCCAGTCCAACGTCCAGCTGTACGGTATCCTCGACGCCGCCGTGTCGTCGCAGGACCTCGGTGGTCCGGAAGGCCGTCAGACCGTGGTCAACTCGGGCAACCAGTCGAGCAGCCGCTTCGGTTTCCGTGGCAGCGAAGACCTGGGCAATGGCCTGAAAGCGATCTTCAACCTGGAAGCCGGTACCGCGATCGACACCGGCGCCGGTGACTCGGCGCTGTTCGGCCGCCGCGCCGTGGTCGGCCTGGAAGGCGCCTTCGGTGCCGTGACCCTGGGCCGCGAATACTCGCCGATTGCTTCGATCGCCGCCGCCTCCGATGCTTTCGGCCAGGGCTTCTACGGCTCGAACCTGGCAGCCTTCGGCGCCAACTTCCCGAACACCGCCGCCGCCGCGGCCCCGGCCGGCAGCACCAACCGCCTGACCCGCCGCCTGGGCAACTCGATCAACTACAAGAGCGCATCGTTCGCCGGCCTCAGGGTGCTGGCCGCCTTCGCCGCCGGCGAAACCACGCCGACCACCACCACCAACGTCAACACCTCCCTGGAAAAGGGCAACCTGTGGGGCGGCGGCGTGGAATACACGCTGGGCGGCCTGTACCTGGGCGCCGCTTACCACCAGATCAAGCGCGTGGCGGCTGACGAAGACAAGGAAATGGCAGTCGGCGGCAGCTACCGCTTCGACCAGCTGGGCGGCTTCGAAATCAAGGCCAACTGGATGAAGGCCGAGCGCCCGGCCGTGGCCGACTACAAGCAGGCCAACATCGGCGGCTCGATCCCGTTCGGCGCCCACCGCTTCTACGTCAACTACCAGCAGCAGAAGCAAGCCAACGCCGAAGGCAAGACCTGGGCACTGGCCTACACCTACTCGCTGTCGAAGCGCACCAACCTGTACGCCAGCTATGCCAGCCTGGACAACAACAGCACCGGCCAGTTCGGCATCACCTCGTCGTCGGTCACCCTGACCCCGACCGCCGTGAACCGCGATCCGGACGTGTTCTCGCTGGGCCTGCGTCACTCGTTCTGAACGAACGTTTGATCTGAACGTAAAAACGGCGGCCGGTATGATCAGGCCGCCGTTTTTTATGGCGTCAACGCTATATTTCCGTAGGGTGGACGGCTCGCCGTCCACGCGTTCACATCACGCAGGCATAAACGCGGCGGTCTTTTACACGCCGGTTGAACGCGTGGACGGGGGAACCCGTCCACCCTACCTCAATTCACCCGACGCCGTTTATTTGAGGCGGCAGGTCAGCAGCCAGTAATACTCCATGCGCACGATCTTGATCTCGCGCACCGCATCGGCCAGGCGCTTGCGCAGCGTGCTGTCGGTCGGGTAGCTCTTGGGCAGCTCGACCCGCTCGCCGTCCGGCGTGGTCACCAGCTGGAAAGTATTCCCCTGCGCGTCGGTGCGCGCGATGGTCGTGCTGCTGCCCTCGACGTAGGCATCGTCCAGCACGATCAGCAAGACGTCCTTGCCCACGCGCGCGCGCAGCTGCTTGAGGAAGGCTTCCTGTTCTTCGCGCAGCAGGTGCGACCACCAGAAGCCGATGAAGACCGCGCTGAAGTCGCCCAGGTCGGCCGGCAGGTTCAGGCCATCGGCTTCGCGGAAGCTCACCTTGTCGGCCGGCAGGCCGCGCCGCGTGGCCAGTGCCAGCATCTCGGCGCTGGTGTCGGTGGCGACGATGCGCTCGGCGCTGGCGGCCATGACTTCGGTCCAGTAGCCGGTGCCGCAAGCCAGTTCCAGGATGGTATGGCCGCGCGCCAGATGGGCCACCATCTCGCGCAGCTGGCCGAGGTCATTGGCGCGCTCGTGGCGCCCGCTGGCGGCGGCATCGTAGCCGGCGGCGGTTTTCGCGTAAAAGGCTGCAACTTGGTTCTTGTGTTCCATCATTCTTCTCTAATTCTTAAAGCTCGTAATTGTCGCTCGTGCCACGCATGGCCGACTCCACCATCTTGCGGTTCAGCGTCGGCGCCAGCAGCTCGATGAAGGTATAGATATAGCTGCGCAGATAGGCGCCCTGCTTCACCGCCACCCGCGACACGTTCATGCCGAACAGCTGGCCGACCGGGATCGCGCGCAGGTTGCGGTCGCGTTCCGGGTCGAAGGCCATGCCGGCGATGATGCCGATGCCCATCCCCAGTTCCACATAGGTCTTGATGACGTCGGCGTCGATCGCTTCCAGCAGCACGTCCGGCTTCAGGTGGCGCAGCTCGAAGGCGTGGTCGATCTTGCTGCGGCCGGCAAAGGCGGCATCGTACGTAATCAGCGGGTAGCCTGCAATCTCTTCCAGCGAAATTGCCTTGGAGCGCGTCAGCGGATGCTCGTGCGGCACCACTACCACGTGTTCCCACTGGTAGCACGGCAGCGTAATCAGGCCGTCGACGGCGGCGATCGACTCGGTCGCGATGGCCAGGTCGGCCTGGTCGTTCTTGACCATCTCGGCGATCTGGCGCGGATTGCCCTGCAGCAGCGACAGCCGCACTTTCGGGAAACGCTGCATGAAGGCCTGCACCACCTTCGGCAGCATGTAGCGCGCCTGGGTGTGGGTGGTGGCGATCGTGAAGCTGCCGCTGTCCTGGGCCGCGTATTCCTTGCCGATGCGCTTGAGGCTGTCGATCTCCTGCATGATCAGCTCGACCGACTGCAACACCAGGCGGCCGGGCTCGGTCAGGCCGCGGATACGCTTGCCGTGACGGGTAAAGATGTCGACCCCGAGCTCTTCTTCCAGCTCGATGATGGCCTTGGAGACGCCCGGCTGGGAGGTGAACAAGGCCTTGGCGGCGTCGGTCAAATTGAAATTCTGGCGGACCGCCTCACGTACGAACCTCAGTTGATGTAAATTCATTGCCTTTTCTAATCGTCAATACCTATCCCGCATTTTACAAGCTTGCTTATACCTCAGGCTCATATAAGCAAATAAAATCTCAGTCGTTTGGAATAAAGCTCCATTTTATTAATATTCCGTTAGTTTGGGTCAGGACTGGCCCACTGCATCCACAGGATCTTGACCATGTACCGTTACGACCAATACGACCACCTCATCGTGCGCGAACGCATCGCGCAGTACCGCGACCAGGTACAGCGCCGTCTCAATGATGAGCTGACCGAAGAAGAATTCCTGCCGCTGCGCCTGCAGAACGGCCTGTACATGCAGCGCCATGCCTACATGCTGCGCATCGCCGTGCCCTACGGCCTGCTGTCGACCGCGCAGATGCGCATGTTCGCCCACATCGCGCGCAAATATGACCGCGGCTACGGCCACTTCACGACGCGCCAGAACATCCAGTTCAACTGGATCGAACTGGAACAGACGCCGGACATCCTGGCCGACCTGGCGTCGGTCGAGATGCACGCGATCCAGACCTCGGGCAATTGCATCCGCAACACTACCACCGACCAGTTTGCCGGCGTCGCCGCCGACGAGATCATCGATCCGCGTCCGTTCGCCGAAATCCTGCGCCAGTGGAGCACCTTCCACCCTGAATTCATCGCCCTGCCGCGCAAGTTCAAGATCGCCGTCAACGGCGCCGTGGAAGACCGCGCCGCGATCGCGATCCACGACATCGGCCTGACCGCCGTGCGCAACGAAGCGGGCGAAGTCGGCTTCAAGTTCATGGCCGGCGGCGGCATGGGCCGTACCCCGATCCTGGGCAGCGTGATCAACGAATTCGTGGCCTGGCCGCACCTGCTGACCTACACCGAAGCGATCATGCGCGTGTATAACCAGTTCGGCCGCCGCGACAACAAGTACAAGGCGCGCATCAAGATCCTGGTCAAGGCGCTGGGCGTCGAGGAATTCACGCGCCTGGTCGAGGCCGAGTTCGCCGACCTGAAGGACGGCCCGGAAACGCTGACCGCCGAGGAACTCGAGCGCGTGGCGGTCTGGTTCAATCCGAAGCCGTACAAGACCCTGGCGGCGATCGACCCGCAAGCCGCCAATGGGCAAAATGCGGCGGATAACAAGGCCTTTGCCAACTGGCTGCAGCGCAACGTCAAGCCGCACAAGGTGCCGGGCTACGCCTCGGTCGTGCTGTCGCTGAAGAAAACCGGCGTGCCGCCGGGCGACGCCACCGCCGAACAGATGGACTTCGTGGCCGAACTCGGCGACAAGTACAGCTTCGGCGAACTGCGCGTGACCCACGAGCAGAACCTGGTGCTGGCCGACGTCGAGCAATCGAAACTGTTCGAAGTGTGGCAACTGGCGAAATCGAAGGGCCTGGCGACGCCGAACATCGGCCTGCTGACCGACATCATCGCCTGCCCGGGCGGCGATTTCTGCTCGCTGGCGAATGCGAAGTCGATCCCGATCGCGGCGGCCATTGCCGAGCGCTTCGACAACCTCGACTTCCAGCACGACATCGGCGACATCGAACTGAACATCTCGGGCTGCATCAACGCCTGCGGCCACCACCACGTCGGCCACATCGGCATCCTGGGCGTGGACAAGGACGGTTCCGAGTGGTACCAGGTGTCGCTCGGCGGCGCCCAGGGCAACAATGCCGCGATCGGCAAGATCATCGGCCCGTCGTTCTCGGCGCCGCAGATGCCGGAAGTCGTCGGCCGCCTGCTGGATGTGTATGTGCGCAACCGCGTCGAAGGCGAACGCTTCGTCGACGTCGCCCAGCGCCTGGGCATCGCGCCGTTCAAGGAATATGTGTATGCCACGCCGATCCCGGCGGGCGAACTGGCTGGAGAAGACCACTATGCTTAATCACCACCCACAGATCATCAAGGGTCGCGACGTGGTCAACGACGACTGGAGCGTGCTGAAGCTCGACGAGGGCCAGACGCCCGAGAGCGTCGAGGTCCCGCAAGGCAAGATCATCGTGCCGGTGCCGGTCTGGCTGGCCCAGCGCGCGCAGCTGAGCGGGCGTGGCGAGATCGGCATCTGGTTCGCCTCGGATGAGCTGGCGGACGCGGTCAAGGACGACCTGGCGCAATTCGCCGTGGTCGCCGTCGACTTCCCGAAGTTCACCGATGGCCGCGGCTATTCGATCGCCTACAACCTGCGCAAGCGCCTGGGCTACACCGGCGAACTGCGCGCGATCGGCGACGTGCTGCGCGACCAGCTGTTCCAGATGTACCGCTGCGGCTTCGACGCCTACGCCACGCGCCAGGACCGCAACATCCATGACGCGCTGAAGGGCCTGAGCGTCTTCTCGGAAACCTACCAGGCGTCCGTCGACCAGCCGGTGCCGCTGTTCCGCCGCCAGGCGCGCGGCGTGCCGCCCGAGCATGTCGATACCGGCGCCGGCATTTAAAAGTCTTTAGGAAATCAAATGAGTGACCTGCACGCGCGGGTGGAAGAAACCCGCGGCATCCTGGAGCGCATTGCGCGCGATTTTTCGCCTGCCGTGTTCGCTTCCAGCCTGGCGGCCGAAGACATGGTCCTGACCGACATGATCTTGCGCGCCGGGCTTCCGATCACCATCTTCACGCTGGAGACCGGACGCCTGCACAAGGAAACCCTGGACGTGCTCGAGAAGGTGCGCGCCCAGTATGGCCATGAAATCAAGCAGTACAAGCCGCAGCCGGAAGCGGTCGAGCGCTACGTGACGCAGAACGGCCTGAACGCCTTCTACGACAGTGTCGAGATGCGCAAGGAATGCTGCCGCATCCGCAAGGTCGAGCCCCTGGGGCGCGCTCTTGCAGGCAACAAGGCCTGGGTGACCGGCCAGCGCCGCTCGCAGTCGACCACCCGTTCCGAACTGGCGGTGCAGGAAGACGACGCCGCGCACGGCATGCAGAAGTTCAATCCGCTGGCCGACTGGAGCGAGGCGGACGTGTGGGAGTACATCCGTGCCAATACGGTGCCCTACAACGCCCTGCACGACCGCGGCTACCCGTCGATCGGCTGCGAACCCTGCACCCGCGCGATCCAGCCGGGCGAGGACGTACGCGCCGGCCGCTGGTGGTGGGAAAGCGCCGACTCCAAGGAGTGCGGCCTGCACCTGGTAGACGGCAAACTCATTCGTATCAAATCCGTGGCCGCCTGATTTTTCGGCCACAGCAATGACAGGTACGCATTAAAAGGTTAATTATGACGACTTTCAGCGACACCCCCGGCGCCCTCGGTGACGTCAACGCACGCCACCTCGATGCCTTGGAATCCGAGGCGATCCACATCCTGCGCGAAGTGGCCGCCGAGTGCTCGAACCCCGCCCTGCTGTTCTCGGGCGGCAAGGACTCCGTGGTGCTGCTGCGCCTGGCGGAAAAAGCCTTCCGCCCGGGTAAGTTCCCCTTCCCGCTGGTCCACATCGACACCGGCCACAACTTCGACGAAGTGATCGCCTTCCGCAACGCCCGCGTAGCGGAGCTGGGCGAGCGCCTGATCGTCGGCTCGGTCGAGGACTCGATCAAGAAGGGCACCGTGCGCCTGCGCAATCCGCAGACCGATTCGCGCAACGCGGCCCAGGCCGTGACGCTGCTGGAAACCATCGCCGAGCACGGCTTCGACGCCTGCATCGGCGGCGCCCGCCGCGACGAGGAAAAAGCGCGCGCCAAGGAACGCATCTTCTCGTTCCGCGATGAATTCGGCCAATGGGACCCGAAGGCCCAGCGCCCCGAGCTGTGGGATCTGTACAACACCCGCGTCCACCCGGGCGAGAACATGCGCGTGTTCCCGATCTCGAACTGGACCGAGCTCGACGTCTGGCAATACATCGCCCGCGAAAAGCTGGCCCTGCCGCCGATCTATTTCGCGCACGAGCGCCAGGTGATTCCGCGCAACGGCCTGCTGGTGCCGCTGACCCCGCTGACCCCGCCGCGCGAAGGCGAAACGGTCGAGACGCAGACGGTCCGCTTCCGCACCGTCGGCGACATCTCCTGCACCTGCCCGGTGTCCTCGGATGCGGCGACGGTCGACGCGATCATCGCCGAGACCGCGATCACCCAGGTGACCGAACGCGGCGCCACCCGGATGGACGACCAGACCTCGGAAGCGTCGATGGAAAAACGCAAGAAGCAAGGATATTTCTGATGAATGCCCCGACCGAACAATTGAATCACCAAGCCGATGCGAGCGGCCAGGCCAGCCTGCTGCGCTTCATCACCGCCGGCTCCGTCGACGATGGCAAGAGTACCCTGATCGGGCGCCTCCTGTTCGACAGCAAGGGCATCTTCGCGGACCAGCTGGCCGCCGTGTCGCGCTCGAAGCACAAGCGCACCGTGGGCGACACCATCGACCTGTCGCTGCTGACCGACGGCCTGGAGGCCGAACGCGAGCAAGGCATCACGATCGACGTGGCCTACCGCTACTTCGCGACGCCGAAGCGCAAGTTCATCATCGCCGACACGCCCGGCCACGAGCAGTACACCCGCAACATGGTGACCGGCGCCTCGACCGCCGACGCCGTGATCATCCTGGTCGACGTGTCGAAGGTGAAGCTCGGTGACGACGGCTCCGTGGAGCTGCTGACCCAGACCAAGCGCCACTCGACCATCGCCAAGCTGCTGCAGATCGAGCACGTGATCGTCGCCGTCAACAAGATGGACCTGGTGAACTACGACCAGACCGTGTATGACCGCATCGTCGGCGCCTACACCGCGTTTGCGCAAAGCCTCGGCCTGAAGGACATCACCCCGATCCCGCTGTCGGCGCTGGCCGGCGACAACGTGGTCGACAAGAGCGACAACATGGCCTGGTACGACGGCCCGACCCTGATCGAGCTGCTGGAAGGCCTGAGCGTCTACGACGAGGCGCACGCCGCGCCGTTCCGCTTCCCGGTGCAGCTGGTGGCGCGCCACAACGGCCACGAAGCCAACGACTTCCGCGGCTACATGGGCCGCGTGGAGTCGGGCAAGATCGCGGTCGGCGACAAGATCGTGGTGCAGCCGTCCGGCCATGAAGCGACCATCAAGGAAATCACCACCTTCGACGGCCCGCTGCAACAGGCGGTGGCCGGCCAGTCCGTCACCCTGCTGCTGAACGAATACGTCGACATCTCGCGCGGCGACGTGCTGGCCAATGCCGAACAGCCGGCCACCCTGCTCAAGCAGGTGACCGCCGACGTGTGCTGGATGGCCGACGAGCCGCTCGACCTGCGCCGCAAGTACTGGATCAAGCATGGTACGCGCCAGACCATGGCCAAGGTGAAGTCGATCGACGACATCCTGGACGTGAACACCCAGCAGCGCCACGCTGCCGACGGTCTCAAACTGAACGACATCGCGCGCATCCAGATCGTGGTGCAGCAGCCGCTGGCCGCCGACGCCTATGCCGACATCCGCGCCACCGGTGCCTTCATCCTGATCGATGAAGTTACCCACCAGACCGTCGCAGCCGGTATGATTCGGATTGCTGAATAATCTGAAAGGCGGATAGCGCAGTGCTGGGGAAAGTGTATTTGATCGGAGCCGGACCCGGCGCTGCTGACCTGATCACCGTTCGCGGGGCGCGCCTGCTGGCGCAGGCCGAGGTCGTGCTGTACGACGCCCTCGTCACCCCCGAGATGCTGGACCTGTGCCGGCAGGCCGACCTGATCTCGGTCGGCAAGCGATCCGGCCAGCGCTCCGCCGCGCAGGCCGACATCAACCGCCAGCTGGTCGAGGCCGCGCAGCGCTACCGCACCGTGGTGCGCCTGAAAGGCGGCGACCCGATGCTGTTCGGGCGTGCCGACGAGGAGCTGCGTGCGCTGGAAGCTGAAGGCATCGAGGTCGAGATCGTCCCCGGCATCACCACCGCGGTGGCCGCCGCCGCCGCCACCAAGCAGCCGCTCACCAAGCGCGGCGTGGCGCGCAGCGTCGCCTTCTTCACCTCCAGCACCGCGCCCGACCAGCCGGACCACCCGGCCCTCCCCGAGACCGACACCCTGGTGCAATACATGGGCGGCCGCGAAGCCGCGGCCACGGCGGAACGCCTGCTGGCGGAAGGCCGCCGCGCCGACCTGCCGGTGGTGGTGGTGGAAAACTGCAGCCGCGCCGACGAACGCATCCTGCGCCTGACGCTGGCCACGCTGGCGCACGGGCTGGAGATGTCGCACGGGCCGATGCTGGTGATGATCGGCGAGGCGCTGCAGCGGCGTGAGCATCAGGCGCCGGATGCATCGCATGCGCCGGGTGCTTGAGCCCAGATTCAATTAGCAGATTTATTTTCGTTAGCCATAAAACGTCGCCCCTGCGCAGGCAGGGGCGACGGTTTTTAAGCCAGCAATCTAACCGGCACCCTCGCGCCGCAACCGGTCGTGCTCGTCCAGCTCCTGCTGCAAACGCAACGCCGCCGCCCCCGTATCCAGTGCGATCCCGTTCAGCCGCGCCAGTGCCGCCGCCAGCCGCGTGCCGGTGCAGCCGCCGCATTCCCGCATGTGCCAGATCGCCAGGTCGCGCCGCATGGTGCCGACCTCGTCGCGCAAGCCGGTCAGCATGCGGCGCAGGCTGCCGTCGGCATCGGAGGCGATGCGCAGCAGCGGCCCATCGAGGGCACCGCTGCCCATGTTGCGCGACATGGCGTCGATGCGCGCACGCATGCGCAGCAGGCGCAGGGCCATGCGGTCGAGGCGGCGCGCGCACAGGATCTCGACCAGCGGGCGCGGCAGCGCTTTACGGAAGGCGGCAAGCAGTTGCGCAAGAGGTGTGGGCATGGGTCGCGGGCAGAGATTCGGGGCGTAAGGGGCCACCGGCGAGTGTCGGCGGGGATGCCGACTCTGTCCATGCCGCGAACGGGATGAGGGCCATGACGCGGCGCAAAGAGTGCGCCGACAGCGTGCTCAACCCGCCCAGTGGACGTAATCGATCCCGTTCTGGATACTGCCCACCACCTGCGCCTGGTTTTCCGCGCTCTCGCTGAAATTCACCAGCACCTCCACTGGCGACACGACCTGCAGCGACGACATCCAGAAATCGAAGCCCGCTCCTTCCGCCGGCCGGTGCAGCACGTTCTGGTACAGCGCGTCCACGAATTGCGCGTCGCTGAGGTTGGCGCCGTACAGGTCCTTGAATTCATGGCTGCCGACGAAGTCGCGCGCCGCGTCCTTCAAGGGTGCGCCGCGGTCGAGTATGTCGATCCAGAAGCCGAGGCCGACCTTGTCCGGGGTGCGGTCGAAGGCGGCCTGGTACAGGCGGTAGGCCTGGCCGGCGGTGCCGTCGATGTCGAGCGCGACCATGCAGTCGCCGAACTGCAGGCGCTCGATGCTCTGCAACGTCGCGTGGCCGCCCTGGGCGTCGGTCACCGAGAAGCCGCTGCCGTCGTGCACCACCGTGTAGCCGGCGCGCGCGCCGCTGTAGACGGCGGTGTCGAGGCCGGCGCCGCCATCCAGTGCGTGTATCCCCACCGAAACGCCCAGCACGTTATTGCCGGTGTCGCCGACGATGGCCGGCGGCGCCGCTGCCGTCAACGCCGCCGACGACTGCGCTGTACTGAGGTGGGCCGCACCGCCATCCGCAACCTGCCCCTGCAGCACGCGCATCTCGACGCCGACGCTGCCGTCGGCCGCGGTGTCGACCCAGGCGCTCACGAAACCGCCGCCCGCCAGCGCGCTGACGTCGGCCCCCGCCTGGTCGCCGGCGCGGTGCTGGCTGACCGCGAACTCGTGCGGGTCGAGGGCGCTGCCGTCGGCACCGAAGCGGCGCCCGAAGATGCCGTTGCCGGCATCGTCGCTGCCCTGCCAGGTGACCACGAAGCCGCCGTCCGACAGCGCGGCCGCCGCGGCGTCGTAGCGGCCGCCGCCGGAGTCGACGTTGGCCTGGGTCAGCTCGCCCAGCGCATGGCCGGCGCCGTCGAAGCGCTGGAAATAGATGTCGCTGATCGAGAAGCCGTGCGGGTCGTTCATGTAGCTGTCCCAGGCCACCACGAAGCCGCCGCCGGCCAGCGCCGTCACGTGCGGCAGCGGGGCCGCGGTGGTGATGCTGGCCGCGTAGCCGTCGCCGCTAACCACGAAGGGCGTGCCGCCGTTGATCGACGCATACACGTTGCCGTCGTTGATCTCGCCCCAGGCCAGCACGTAGCCGCCTTCCTTCAGGGCCACGAGGTCCGGGCTGTAGGCCGAGCCCAGCGCGCCGGCGTCGTGCACCGCGCCGATGGCGCTGCCGTCGGCGGCGGCCTGCTGCACGTGCACCGTGCCGCCGCTGCGCCAGGCCACCGCGAACGAGCCGTCCGCCAGCGTCGCCATCGCCGGCATCGCCGCGTCGCCGGCCGCGCCGCCATCCACCACATGCTCGGCGCCGGCGCTACCGCCCGCTTCCACCACGCGGTAGGCGATCTTGTTGGCGCCGCCGTCGTTCAGCGTATAGGCCACCACGAAACGGCCGCCCGCCAGCGCACTCACCGCCGGCTGGCCCTCGGCGGCACCGCCATTCGGGGTCAGAGCAAAATTGGGCCCGTGCGCATTGCCGGCGGCATCGCGGATCTGCGCCCACAGGGCGGCGTCCGGCCCTTGCCAGACCGTGACGAAGCCGCCGGTGGACAACGTCGCCACCGACGGGGTAGCGCTCGCGGCATCGCTACCGGCACCCAACCTGGCTTCGTTGGCGAAGCCGGCCAGGTCGCGCGTGCTGCCGTCTTCGACCGTGTAGGTGAGCGTGCGCGTCACGCCGGTGTTGGGCAGCGGGTTGCCGCCCGCGTCGACCTGGTAGCGGTCATAGTAATGGAGGGTGGCCGAGGCTGCGCCGCCGCTGGCCGGCAACAGCGCCGCATTGGCGATCACCAGCCGGCCGCTGGTATCGACCGCGCGGTCGTAGGCGACCGCGAACAGGCCCGGCTGCGACTGGCTGTCGATCACCCAGCGGCCGCCGGTGAGCGCGCCGGTGTCGACCGGGAGCAGCACGTCGGCCACGTCGCCGGCCTGCATGGTCGTGAACAGGATGTCGTAGCTGCCGGTCAGGCCGACCGGCTGGTTGTCGACCACCACCGTGTTTTCGACCGTGGCGATACTGCCGTCGGCCAGGCGGTAATGCACGTTGAAGCTGTCCGGCGTGACCGAGTCGCCGGGCTGGCGGTCCTGGAAGCGCCAGAGGGTCGCACCGAGGGCGCCGCTGGCGGCAATGTAGGCGCCCTGCCCGTCGACCGGCAGTGCATAGTTGCTCCAGGTCTTGCCGGCATCCAGGCTGTACTGCAGGTCGCCGCGCGAGGCAGCCTGGCCGAGGCTGCCGGAAGCGTCGAAGGCGACGGCGACGGCGGCGACGGGCGACGCGCCGGTCGGTGTGGCCCCGGCATAGTTCCAGGTAGTGCTGGCGTAGCCCGGGCGGACATTGATGAGGGTGGCGGGGGTGGTCATGGCGTGTGTTACTCAAGCACAGGATAGATGAGCAACATAATTCCCCAATGCAAATCTAAATGCAATGATGAAATTATTTTCGTGCCTGCGCTTACGCCAAAAACCAACGTTCGATTACTCCGGTGCCAACGGAGTTAACGAAAAAGATTAACTCCACTGCAACACAGATAATGAACCGGATTCCGATCAGGTCGAGCGATTCAGGGCAGCGCCGCGGCGCAATACGCGGCCATCGCGGCCAGCACGTCCGGGTTTTCGCCCACCGCCGGCACGGTCGAGAAGCGCACTTCCGGATAGGTGGCGCGCAAGCCGTCCATCAGCTGCGGCAGGTCGCGCAGCAGGTGGCCGCCCTGCCCCAGGAACACCGGCACCACGGTGATGTCGGGCACGCCGTCCGCGACCAGCGCCGCCACCTCGTCCGGCAAGGTGGGCGTCATCAGCTCCAGGAAGGCCAGCGTGACCTTGCAGTCGGGGCGCTGCTGCGCCGTCAGTTCGCGCAGGCGCTGGAACGGGACAGCCCAGGAGGCGGCGCGGGCGCCGTGGGCAAATAGTACGAGTGCAGATGTCATCAATGTCTCTCCACCCAGCGCAGGCCGACGAGCGCCAGCGCCAGGAACAACAGGCTCGGTGCCACCGCCGTCAGGAATGCCGGCCACGTGGACAGGATGCCGATGTGCGAGAACAGCGAATTAATCAACAGGAAGCTCACGCCGATCATGATGCCGACGAAAATCTTGAGGCTGACGCCACCGCTGCGCGACTGCAGGTAGCCGAAGGGCAGCGCCAGCGCCATCAGGACGAAGATCGACAGCGGATCGACCAGCTTTTTCCAGAACGCGATCTTGAAGCGCTCGGTCTCCTGGCGGTTTTCGGCCAGGTGGCGCGTGTACACTGCCAGTTCATTGGCCGACATGCGCTCGGGGTCGGAACGCGACACCGACAGGATCTTGGGCGTGATCTCGGAGGCCAGGTCGAGCGTCGCCAGCTTGCGCGTCTCGACCCGGGCCGTGTCCTGGCCGAAGCGCGACTGGATCGACTCGCCGCTGGCCGCCGCGGAACCCGGCACCGGCAGCGTGCGGCTGTTGGTGAACTGGGTTTCGGTGACGTCCTGCAGGCGCCAGATGCCGTTGCCGCTGAAGGTGGCGTTGGCCGCCGTGATCAGCGCGCGCATGCGCATGCTGCCGTCGAATTCGTACAGGCGCACGTCGACCAGCTGGCCGTCCGGACGGATCTGGCGCGCGTTGAAGAAGCGCGAGCCGGTGACCGGGCCGCGCGCGCCGTCGGCATGGACGGTGTCCTTGGTCCACATGCCGGAGCGGAATTCGGACGACACGGTGGCGCCCTTGGCCGACAGGCGGATGCGCTCGGCCAGCGGCGCGGTGCGCGGCGTGATCACTTCACCGAAGATGAAGGTGATGACCACGAACACCAGGCCGATCTTGAACAGCATGGTGGCCGCCATCCGGGTCGACATCGACGAGGCGCGCATGATGGTGAATTCCGAGCTCTGCGCGAACTGCGCCATCGTGTAGATGGTGCCGAGCATGGCCGCCACCGGCATCACGCGGTACATGTTGCCGGGCACCTGCATCAGCACGTACAGCAGCGCATGCTGCATCATGTAGCCGCCCTTGCCGACGTCGGGCAATTCCTGGGTCAGGTCCATGAAGGCGATCAGCGCCAGCAGGGCGATCAGCACGAAGGCCACCGCCTGGCTGATATTCACCAGAAAATAGCGTTGCAGGATCTTCATTGGGCGCCTCCCTTGGCGGAAGCGCTTTGCAGCAGGCGCCGGCGGCGCAAGGCATTCAGCACCACCATCGGATGCAGGCGGTGGTTGACGTTCATGCGCCAGGCGAACAGGACGAGCGCCGCCAGCACCACCATCAGGTGCAGCGGCCACCAGCCCATGCCGAAGGCCAGCCTGCCCTGCTCGACGGCCTTCTCGGCCGCCTTGGTCAGGTTCAGGTAGGTAAAGAAGATCAGCAGCGCCAGGATCAGGTTGGTCGAGGCGCCGGCACGCGGGTTGACGAAGCCGAGCGGGATCGCAAGCAGCATCAACACCACGCACATGATGGGCGCGGTCATGCGGTACTGGAGTTCGGCACGGGTGTAGGGGTTGGGCGGCAATGCCAGCAGCGCCGGCGTGGACAGGCCGCCGACCTTGACGTCGCCCAGCACCGGCACCTGGGTCGCCACGCGCATGCGGTAGCGCTCGAATTCCATCGACTGGAAGTCGGCCCGGCCCGGCGTGCCCGAATAGCGGCGGCCGTTCTTGAGCACCAGGTACTGGCCGCCCTTGCCGTCCGGCTCGATCACGCCTTCCTTGGCGACCACGGTGGTGGTCAAGCCCTTTTCGACCGTGTTGACGAAGACGTTCTGGACCACCGGCGAGGTACGCCCGCCGGTGCTCTCGACGAAGAACACGCGGTTGGCACCGGCCGATTCGCGGAACTGGCCGGGGGCGACGCGCTGCAGGTCTTCGCGCTTTTCGAAGCGCTGGCTGAATTCGCTGCTCTTGAGCTGGGCCCAGGGGATCACGACGAAGGACAGGGCCGCCACCACGGCCACGATCGGCAAGCCGAAGGTGAGCACCGGCGCGATCCAGCGCGCGAGCGACTGGCCGGAGGCGAACCAGACCACCATTTCGGAATCGCGGTAGCTGCGGGTGATGACCACAAGGACGGAAATAAAGCTGGTGAGAATCAGGATGGTTGGCTGATAATTCACCACCGCCAGGCCGATCAGGGCCAGCACGTCGCCCGAATCGACCTTGCCGCCCGCGGCCCGGCCCAGGATGGTGATCAGGGTCCAGGTGACAAGGATCGAAAACAGGACCGTGAAGGTCGCGCCGGCCACGCTGGCCAATTCACGCTGTAGGGCGCGTCGGAAAATCATTCGATGGTTATAATTGCAGGTTAATTTGGAACTGAGCAGTAACTGAGCAGTGCAGTGTCCGTCGCAAGCACGGCCGAAAATACGAAACGGAGAATCAAATGGACTTTAGCATAAAAGCATTCGACACCAAAAACACGCTGGGCGCGGCCAAGTCGGGCTGCATCGCCGTGGCGGTATTCGAGAACAAGAAACTGTCGGAGGCAGCGAAGGCCCTCGATCTGAACGGCGCCATCTCGGCCGCCGTCAAGTCGGGCGATATCTCCGGCAAGCCCGGTTCGACCCTGCTGCTGCGCGGCGTGGCCGGCATGGCGGCAAGCCGCGTGCTGCTGGTGGGCGTCGGTGCCGACGAGGCGATCAGCGAGAAGAGCTTCGGCAGCGCCGTCACCGCGATGCTGAAAGCCTTCACCTCGCTGGGCGCACAAGATGCCATTATCGCATTCCCGTTCGAGAATGTGAAAGGCCGCGACCTGAACTGGGCGGTGCGCAGCATCGTCGTCGCCGCCAACGAATCCGAATTCCGCAGCGACGCGCAAAAGAGCAAGAAAGACCCGGCCATCACCGGCGTGCGCAAGCTGGCGCTGGCGGTGCCTGCCGCCACCCCGCAGCTGAAGGCCGTGCTGGCACAGTCGATCGCGATCGCCAACGGTATGAACCTGACCAAGGAGCTGGGCAACCTGTCGCCGAACGTCTGCACCCCGACCTACCTGGCCAACACCGCGCGCAAGCTGGCCGAGGACTACGGCTTCGACGTCGAGGTCCTGGACCGCAAGCAGCTCGAAGCGCTGAAGATGGGCAGCTTCCTGTCCGTGACCCGCGGCAGCGACGAGCCGCCGAAGTTCATCGTCCTCAAGCACATGGGCGGCAAGCCGAAGGACGCGCCGACCGTCCTGGTGGGCAAAGGCATCACCTTCGACACCGGCGGCATCTCGCTGAAGCCGGGTCCGGGCATGGATGAAATGAAGTACGACATGTGCGGCGCCGGCTCGGTACTGGGCACCTTCCGCGCGATCGGCGAGATGAACATCAAGCTGAACGTGATCGGCATCGTGGCCGCCTGCGAGAACATGCCGTCGGGCCGCGCCACCAAGCCGGGCGACATCGTCACCGCGATGAACGGCACCACCATCGAGATCCTGAATACCGACGCCGAAGGCCGCCTGGTGCTGGCCGACGCCCTGACCTACGCCGAGCGCTTCAAGCCGGCCGCCGTGGTCGACATCGCGACGCTGACCGGCGCCTGCATCGTCGCCCTGGGCCACCACAACTCGGGCCTGTTCACCCGCCATGACGACATCCACAACGCGCTGGCCGACGAGCTGATGGACGCCGGCGCCCAGACCGGGGACACCGCCTGGCGCCTGCCGATCGGCGAGAACTACAACGAGCAGCTGAAGTCGAACTTCGCGGACCTGGCCAACATCGGCAGCCCGGGCGGCGCCTCCTGCACCGCGGCGGCCTTCCTGGAAAACTTCACCCGCAACTACACCTGGGCCCACCTGGACATCGCCGGCACCGCCTGGAAGAGCGGCGCCGCCAAAGGCGCGACCGGCCGTCCGGTGCCGCTGCTGACGACCTTCCTGCTGAACCGCGTGTAACTACTGCGCGTTAAGCGTGGGGATGGACGCTGCACCGCAGGTCCGTTGCCCCAAAAACCGTCGCCCCTGCGCAGGCAGGGACCCAAGTTATGAGCGTTTCGACGGCTCGTGCAACTTGGGCCCCTGCCTTCGCAGGGGCGACGTTTATGGGAACGCTAAAAGACGACGTTACCCGGCGCCGGCGCCGCATCCGGATCGCCCGGCCGTCCGCCGGCTGCCCGCATCAGGATCGTCAGCGTCGACGGATACGCCACCCCTTCCCCCGCCTGGCGGTTGATGTAACCGTCCATCCCGGCCGTGATCACGACGTTGCCGATCAACTTGTCGGTATCGAACAGCGAGGCGTTATGCGATGCCGCCTGCTCGCGCGCTCTGCCGACGCCCTCGCGCGCGCAATCGATGGTCAAGGGATCGCGGGCACGTTCGACGGTGACGCGGCCCGGCGCCACCACGAACCAGCGCCCCGCGCTGTTGGACAGCACGCAGCCGACGCCGACGACTTCGCGGTGGCCGAGGATGGTATGGACTTCGAGCTGCTGCAAGGGCGCATCGGCGCTCGCCACCACGCAGCCGGCCGTGGCGGCCGCCAGCGCCAGTGCGCACGCAATGCGGAAATGGAAAATGGACATGGTTCGACCCGGGACGAATACCTGCCAGTTTACGGCAGGTTCGGGCTGAACATGAGGAATTGCAGAAGGCGATTCAAGCCGTAATGGCGGCAAAACGCGGCATGCGCACACCGTCCACCTCGACCTGTTCGAAGAAGGCAGCACTTGGACGTACCCAGGTCCTGCCGTCTTCACCGCGGTAGACGATGACGGGTGTGAGGTCCGCCTCGAGCGTGGCCTCGCTGACCAGCTCGTACACGCCACCCTTGTAGTGGCGATAGCGGTTTGGCCCCGTCATCCGCCTCAGACCTTTTCTTCGGCCTGGGCGCGCGCTTTTTTCTTGAGGTTCTGGATAACCTTGACGATGCCTTCGACACCGGCGTTGTCGTCGAGCTCGCTGAAGGCGTCGAGCACCTCGTTGAGCACGCGATTGCGCACGGCGGCTTCGTCGGCCAGCATCTTCTGCGGCTGGGCTTCGGCCTGTGCAGGCTTCTGCGCAGCCTCGGCGGCCTTCTGGCCATGGGCCAGGGCGGCCTGCCAGATCAACCAGCGGCGCTGGGTTTCATACACCAGATACTCTTCCGGCTTATCCTCACGGCGCCGGACGATGTGGCCATCGCGTTGGGCCCATGCTTCAAATGCTTGGCGCATTACTGTCCTTTATTAAAGCTCTGTGCAAATCCATGCCTGCTGGATCCGCGATCGTTACACACTTGCCTCGGCCGGTCGGCACCCGGTCATGGCAGCAATTTCAAAGCAATAAATTGCTTGTTAATACTTGGCTACGAAGAAATATAACAATACCATACTGTTAGTTGATGTACTGCAATTTTTTCTTCCAAGGAGGAGACAGTACGTAAGCACCTCTTCTCTTGCCGCGATTGTTACATCTTGACACATTTCGGCCCAGCCTGCTAGATGGTCTATAATCTTTATTTACCGAACAATGATTTTACGATATTTGTGTTGCACTCAGCGCAAATAAACCCAATTGTGCTGCAACATGTTGAAAGCTAGCAACCATTGCAGGTTTCGATTCAAACATTGATACTGCGCAAACTTACGCTGGACAGTCTGGTGTGAAATAACAGGTTTATCAATATGAAGATCGCAACTTGCTATATCGATTCGTGTGTTTTCGATATTCGGTGACAGTCATCAATGGCTTGGTTTCATAGATAAAAGCCCTGGAAGGTGTGTCATCGTTGTTCATGAATAGTGGCCGAAGCGCAAGAGTTTCGGGTAGCCAAACGGGTAGCTAGCCAATAGAATGGCTACCCATGACCAGACAACTCCATACACTTACGGACCTCCAGCTACGGCGGTGGATTAAGGAAGCCGAGCCAGTAGCGAAGTCTGACGGCAACGGACTGACCTTCACACTTTCAAAAGCTGGTACGGCATCCTGGACGCTGCGCTACTACGTTGGAACCAAACGGCGGGAGCTTACCCTTGGCAACTACCCGGACATATCGCTGTCTGACGCACGCAAACTAGCCGCTCAACATCGGGCAGATGTAGACCAAGGCAAAGACCCAGCCAAAGAAAAGGCTGTACGGAAGAAGGAAGCCGCCACGCCAAAATGGACGGTTGCGATGCTGGCAGAGGATTATCGTGCTAAGCGCCTAGTGCCGGAGGCTTTCGCCCCCGTCACTCTGTACGCCCGCAATCTCGATCTGAAGAACGTGATCATTCGTCGGCTTGGCCGTCATCTTGTCGGTGAAGTTACCGGCAAGGATATTGTGCAGATGCTCAGGGACGCTGGCGAAACCTGGACGATGTCCAAACGGGTGCTTACGACCGCATCCAACATGTTCAAGCACGGCATCGGCCTGCACATTATCGACATCAACCCATGTGCCGGTGTTGATCTGGTATCGCTGTTCGGCCCCCGCCCTTCTATTAAGAAGCGGGTTATGTTATCCGCCGACGATCTGCGTACGCTCTTCAAAGAGATTGGCACGCTTGGTGAACTGAACAGCTTGGCGTTACGAATCCAGTTGGCTACCTGTGTCCGAACGAACGAACTGACGCAAGCACGATGGAAAGATGTAGACCTCACGGCAGGAACGTGGTTTGTCCATGATGAACAGACAAAAACCCGTGCTGGCTTCCATGTTCCTCTTGCTGCCGCTGTTATAGAGTGGTTCAAGGAACTGAAGACACTGGCGGGAGACTCTGAGTATATATTACCGGCAAGGATAGCCAACAAGAAGTCCCGGCCGACCATTGACCCTCGGACGCTTTGGGCTGCACTTGATCGAGCATACGAAACCAAGCGACTGACAGTGACCAAGTTCACGCCCCATGACACTCGATCCACGGCAAAGGGGCACATGCTCAACCTGGGTATTGCCGAGCACGTCACAGAACTAGCTCTGAATCACGCCCAGCGGGGATTGAGCGGTATTTACGATGTAAGAAAGGAAATCCCAGAAAAGCGGGATGCCTTGAACCGATGGGCGAACTTCCTAGTTAGCCTCATGCCTGAATCGACCACTTAAGGACAGTCGTATACAAGCGGCGTCATCTGCGGCCCTCCAGTTCAACGCCCTTCAGGCTGGCCCAGCTTGGTAAGCAAACCTACGCGTTCCTTCTTCATTTTCGTGCTGGAATTCGACATCGAACCACCATGAAAATCCGATTGCTTTCGCCGTAATAGCAATTTCGCCACTTCTACATCGATTAACACCAATTATCCGCTACGTCAAGCGTAAAATGCGCAAAATTTGACAGAAAGCAACACGTCGTGTACAATTACGGACATGAGTGATAGTTACACCCAATCACTCCCTCGCCTTGCCTCTGGTCCAGCTCGGACCATTTCCGACCACGAAAAATTAACCTGAAGAAAGGAACGGCACACCTATGTCCGCTCGATCCGCAATCCCTCGCTTCGGTGCTCCGTACTGCACCCAAGCGTATTACGACGCTGTAGATGGCATTCTCGCTGTCCTGCGTCCGTACAGCACGCTACGCACTATCGCAGCTTACCTGACAGCACAGAACCTAAAAACCCCGGCTGGGTTGGACTGGAATAGACGCCGCGTGGCAAGTTACATCCGTAACCGCAAACTCGACACCAACACTACTAACTAAAGGAATCACATCATGGCAACAAAGCAGACAACACCAGCAGTAGAAACACCAGCAGCGCCAGTAGAAGCACCAGCAATTCCATTCTCGATCCGAGTAGGTGCAACAGTTAATGCTGCTTTTCAGGAGGCTGTAATTCATGCACGTAACGGCTATACGTTTTCGGATGGCCCTATTGAAGTTACACCTACTGGATGGGCATGGTTCACGATGATTCGTGGCGAACCGAAAGAATATTACGTTCAAGCTGCCAAGGAATCGGTGAAACGTAGTGCGGATGAAGAAGCAGCCCGTTACAAACGCGATATCGAAGCAGCCGCTAAGCGCATGCTAGAAGAGCAGCAACGGGCGAAGCTGGAACAGGAAGTAGCCGACGCTACCAAAGCGCTTGAAAAGCAAATCGCAGCATTGAAACAAGCCGCAGCCGCAGAGCTGGCAAAGCTGAACTGAAGTAAATCCCCAGCCTCCCCTGGTGGAGCGCTTCCCGCCAATTAATCACTATCCAGTGATTTATTCTGGCACCGTAACAAACAATCCGCATAACGCAGTTCGATCAATTTTCGCCCGCTAATTGGGGTGCGGGATTAGTTCGTCCTGCGCTTTGCATAAATGAATAAAGGAAAAGAAAATGTTCGTAGAATTGAAACCCCTCCCTGGCACATCCCGTCAACGCGTAATTACTGACGACGGGGAGGAATTGCAACGCCAGTTCATCTATCTTGATGGTGCGAAGTGGGACATGCTCCGAGTGCTGGCCAGCCTGAAGGGCGTCAGTGGATCGAAAATCATCGATAAATTGATTGATCGAGAATTTAAATCGCTTCGCACAAAGCGTCAATAACGGAATGACGTATTAGAACAGTTTTTATCATCGCTTGAATATTGCATAAGTCATTGATTTAAAAGGGTTTAATTAATTCAAAAGAATTGCATTCTCCGGGCTGTCAGGTAAGACTTATAGTAACGCTAACAAATCAATAGTAATACTCCAGAAGAGTCAATGAACAATTCTGGATGTAATGAATAACTCCCCTCCCTCCCTTCCCCCTCTCCGGGAAGGGAAAGGAATAACAATTGAAAGACATTGTATGCCACGTAATAAAATGAACAGTGCCATCCTTGATGCAAATGGAGGATTGGACAGTGCAAGAGCACAAAGCACAGCAAGAAACATAATGCTCAACCACGATTTGAAACAGCCGGTACTTTATCATTTGGTATTCACTGGCTCCCAGTCGATTGCAGACTACCAAGCCGTTATCAAGAGCTTGGTAAGGCGAATCAGAAACCACGGATGCAGGCTGGAATACTTCGGTGCGTACGAAAACGACGAAGAAAAAGGAATGCATGCTCACTGCTTCCTGTTGATCGAAACGAGCAAGAAAACACCATTCAAGCTTCTGAATGTCAACGATGGTGAATACCTGCACAAGCTGGCAGGCAGGCATAGTCTGAACCGAATCCACATTAGCAAGCCGAAGAATCGGATTCATGAAGGGCAATTCTTCGCAAGACCAACAAAAGGCGAGAAGCTGGAGGATTGTCTACAGTGGATCGACTACGTTTATAAAGTGAGGTCCAAGGATGGCATTTGTTCGCGTGAGAAGTATTTCTATTCGGAATTCAATGCAAATACGGTCAAACGAGCCACAAAGAAGGCGATAGCCCCTGATACCCCTGTCGCTGCTCTCCCAGCAGCGCAAGAAGAAGCAATTTCAACAAACGAAGGAGACGAAATGTCCGACCAATTGAAAGCAGCAGCGTTCAAGTACATGAGCGGCCTATACAAGCATTGTGTAGGCGCCGGAATGAACGTAAAGGAGATTCAAACGCACCTAGCTAGCAAGGGCGTCAACCGTTCGTTGTTTCAGGTGAAGCAGGAATTAACCCACGAATTCGGCTTCCCTGGATACATAGAAGCCCATCCAGCGCCACCAAGAATCAATCTGGCTGAAATCGATAAAGAAATTAGCAGGCAGTATGCCCTGCATTTATGCCCATCTCTGGCCCGTCGCAAACAAACCGAAAGGACACACGCAACATGAAAGATTCATTGAAACGCACGCTGAAGCAGAAAGCAGCGCAGCCAGTAGCACCAAAGCAGACCACTCCAGCAGCCCAGCCAGCCACGAAGGTTCAGGATAGCTGGGAGTGGGCGAAGCCGGATGTAAAAGCGTCTGTGACGCCTGTATCGACTCCCAAGCCAGCCGCAGCAATGAAGCCACAGCCTACGGCATCAACGAAGGCCAACCCGGCTACAGTCCTTGCCGAGCTATCCCGCCTCGGCAAGAAGTGATCCTGTCGCGGCTCAGTCCTGGCTGTTGTCAGCTACACGCGGCTTCTTCAGGCTGGAGATTTTGTACTTCTTGAATACGTCATCAATCGTCGTATGTCGGTCTGGCGGGAATAGCTCCCCATCCTCCTTATACTTTTTCGGGTTCGCATGCTCTGCAACACGCCGCACCAGATCGAAGCTTTCTATCTCATCCGATGGATGATCGAAATGCACGGTGCGTAAAGCTGCATCACCCTCGACAGTGTACGAGACTTGAAATTTCGGCATAACAGACTCCGCTAGTTAGCAGGGGTGCTCATCATACCAAGAATTCAATTCCGATTGTAAATACTGGCTAGCGCTGCGGCTTTGCATGGCCCCCCAGTATAACTCAGTAGGGTATACCACAGAGAACCAAGCGAACTGAACCATTTAATTAGCTCAATAGGGTTGACTGTAATTGAGCCACCCATTATTATTGAGCCATCTACCCAAGTGAGGCAGAAAGGAACAAAAATGAAAACGGTCTACTACGGACGTATCTCCACCACTGAAGGCCAGACCAGCGCCAGCCAGATCGAAGACGCAGCGAAACAAGGCGTCGATGCCAAGCACGTACACATTGACGAAGGCGTAAGCGGCTACCACATCGCCCCGATGGATCGCACCGAATGGAAGCGGGTAATGGACAAGCTGTCCGATGGTGGCGTGCTCTACATCCGCTGGACCGACCGTATCAGCCGTCGCTATGACGAACTGAGCCGCGTCATGACGGAGCTGATGGGCATGGGCGTCAAGGTAATCTGCACCCTGAACGGCATGGTGTTCGATGGCACCGCCACTGATGCAACCCAAAAGGCAATCCGGGATTCCCTCCTGGCCTTCATGGCGGCACAGGGGGAAGCTGACTACCTGAACCGGAAAGAGATGCAGAAACGCGGCATCGACATCAAGAAGGCGGCAGGCGGGTACAAGGGACGTGCTAAGACACTGGACCCAGCTACGGTGAAAGCTTGGCGTGCGGAGAATGGTAAGAGCATCGCGGAGACTGCCGAGCACTTTGAAGTTTCAGTTGCCACCGTCAAACGCTACTGTCAGGTTGAGAAATGAAAGCAGGCACGCAGTCACGCCATGCCCGCTTGACGCACTTAATTAGCTGCGTGGGCGCTTAATCCACTCCAAAAGCAAGCGATACACCCGGTCTGCAACAAACAGTCCTGCAACGATAGCTGCCCCATGCCAGTGCTGCTCATACAGCGCCAGCACGGTAGCTACTTTCATCAACTCCGTTGCGAAGGAGTCAGGCTGATTGTCGCGCTTCATGTAGCACTTGACCTAGGTGCATTATTCACATACGATCCCATCCAAGGTATAGCACAATAAAATTGTTGTGGTAAGTACCTGAACCACATCCAAGCCTCACTTGGATTTCCTTCAATCACTTTCATATTGTTCCTTTGTGAAAGTCGTTTGATTACGGAGCGGGAAATGGTTGGCGGACCATTCCCGCATTCCGCCCCACCTCCTATCTGTCTGCGATAGCTGTGTTGCGTAAGACAGATCATAAACGATCTGATCTACGAATTTTCGTGGTGACTTGCAATTTTTCTGCGTGTGCCATATTGACATCTGCTGAACTCATTCACCCTACGGTTAGAAGTGATAGTGAGCGCTTGCTTAATGTTCTAGAGCGTGTCGTAAATGTCTCGCATATCGATACATGTGTGTAACGCAATAGGAGGCCCGTGGCGGCCTTAATTGCTTTAAGGCTACCCAGGCGCTCTGGTGACTTCGGGCATCGTATAAGACACAGACGGTTAGGCAACTACGAAGCGACAGGAGCCGTTTTGAGCCGTCTTCCAGCGCGAATGACCTTTCCCCTCCCGGCTCTCCCCAAGCCGCTTACCGATATTTCTGGCGGTTTGGCGACCCATCGAAAACGAAGTCGGTAGCGGTTAAACCAGCCCCCCGCCCTCCGATGGTTTTTCAAAACTGGTCGAGGTGTCCAGCAGACAGGGAATCGGAAATTTAAAAATTTCAAAAAATTGACAAACGAAAAGATTCCTGGGAGAATCACGAGCATGGTAGCGAACTACTCGGGCATCCTATTGCCTGAAATTCCTGAAAGGAAACAGATCAACAATTTTTGAAGGAGGATTCAAATGTCTACGCTTTCGATGCAACTCCCGTGTTACACCATCCAAGACGCTGGTACGCTGCTCAGCTATTCCCGATCCACGATCAACCGACTTGTACGGGATGGCGTACTGTCCAAGTTCAGTATGGGAGCAAACTCTGTTCGGATTACCGGAGACAGCTTGCGGGCATTTCTCAGCAAACAAATGGCGGGTAGCCAGATGGGTAGCTAGACCTTGATGAAACTCGAAAAGACGATCCACTTTCATAGTATGGCGAAGAAAAAATGAAGATTGCAACTTGGAACGTCAACTCGCTGAAGGTACGCCTGCCGCACCTGCTGCAGTGGCTCTCCACCTCCCCTGTCGATGTGCTGTGCATCCAGGAGACCAAGCTCACCGACGACAAATTCCCGGTCGCCGAGATCAACGCCGCCGGCTACCAGGTCGTGTTCAGCGGCCAGAAGACCTATAACGGCGTCGCCATCCTGTCGCGCCACCCGATCGCCGACGTGGTGCGCAACAACCCGCATTATCCGGACGAGCAGCAGCGCCTGATCGCCGCCACCATCGAGGGCGTGCGCTTCATCTGCGCCTATGTGCCGAACGGCCAGGCGGTCGGCTCCGACAAGTACGAGTACAAGATGGGATGGCTGGCCGCGCTGCGCGAGTGGGTGCGCGAAGAAATGGCGGCGCACCCGCAGTTCGCGATCCTGGGCGACTACAACATCGCGCCCGAAGACCGTGACGTGCACGACCCGGAAGCCTGGGCCGGCCAGATCCACTGCTCGCCCGCCGAACGCGAGGCGCTGCTGGCCCTGAACGGCCTGGGCCTGACGGACGCCTTCCGCCTGTTCGAGCAGCCGGACAAGCAGTACAGCTGGTGGGATTACCGCCAGATGGCGTTCCGCCGCAACCGCGGCCTGCGCATCGACCATATCCTGCTGTCGGCGCCGCTGGCGCAGCGCTGCACGGCATGCGTCATCGACCGCGAGCCGCGCAAGTGGGAGCAGCCGTCCGATCACACGCCGGTGATTGCTACGCTGGCGTAAGCCCCAGCAGCGCGGCCGCCGCGGTCTCCCCCGCCGGCCGCGCAAACAGGTAACCCTGCGCATACTGGCAGCCGCTGCCCTGCAGCAGCGCCAGCTGGCCTTCGGTCTCCACCCCTTCCGCCACCACCGCCATCTGCAGGCTGCCGGCCAGCGCCATGATGGCGGCGACGATCGCCTGGTCTTCGCTGCTGGTCTCGAGTTCGCGCACGAAGGCGCGGTCGATCTTGATCTTGCGGACCGGGAAGCGCTTCAGGTAGGCCAGGCTCGAATAGCCGGTGCCGAAATCGTCGATCGACAGGCGGATGCCCATGCGGAAGATCTGGCCCAGCGTCTCCAGCGTCTGGCCGCTGTGCTGCATGAGCGCGGTTTCCGTGATCTCGAATTCGAGCAGGCCGGGGTCGATGCCGGTCTCCTCGACGATGGTACGGATCGATTCGACCAGGCCGCGGTGCATGAACTGGCGCGCCGACAGGTTAATCGCCAGCGGCAGAGGACGCAGGCCGGCGCGCTGCCAGGCCACCGCCTGTTCGCAGGCGCGCCGGATCACCCACTCGCCGACCGCCACGATGGCGCCGTTTTCCTCGAGGATCGGAATGAACTCGTCGGGCGCCACCAGGCCGCGCTGCGGATGGTGCCAGCGCAGCAGCACTTCCAGCGCCTGCGGCGCACGGTCGGCGACGGTGACGATGGGCTGGAACAGCAGCGCGAACTCGTCGCGCGCAAGGGCGCCGCGCAGCTCCGTCTCGAGTTCGAAATGGCGCTCGGCGGCATCCATGCAGCCCGAATAGAACTGGTAGTTGTTGCGGCCGGCCGCCTTGGCCTGGTACATCGCGGCATCGGCCTTGCGCATCAGGCTGTCGACGTCGGTGCCGTCGTCCGGGTACATGCAGATGCCGATCGAGGTCGAGATGTGCAGGCCGCGGCCCTCGAAGGCCACCGGCTCGGCCAGCGCGTCGATGATCTTGTCCCCGACCAGCGTGCATTCCTCGGCCGCGCGCACGCCCGACACCAGCACCACGAACTCGTCGCCGCCGAGGCGCGCCACGGTATCGCTGGCGCGCACCACGCGGCACAGGCGCTGCGCGACTTCGCACAGCAGGTGGTCGCCGGTGGCGTGGCCGAGCGAATCGTTGATTGTTTTAAAACGGTCGAGGTCGAGGAACATCAGCGCCAGCCGGCGCCCGTCGCGCCGTGCCGCCAGCAGCGCGCGGTCGAGGCGCTCGGCCAGCAGCGCGCGGTTGGGCAGCCCGGTCAGGGCATCGTGGTAGGCCATGTGGTGCACCCGCGCCTCGGCCTGGCGCCGCTCGACGATCTCGGCCTGCAGCTCGGCGGTGCGCTCCTGCACCCGCACCTCGAGTTCGTCGCGCGCCCGGCGCAGCGCCTCCGCCGCTTCGTGCTGGGCGGTGACATCGTCGATCAGCCAGACGCTGCGCCCGTGCGGCTGCGCCAGGTCGAACGGCCGGCCCGACAGCCGCGCCCAGAACAGGCTGCCGTCGCGCCGCACCAGCTGGTGCTCGGAGGTGTGCACGCGCCCGCTGCGGAAGTCGGCGTCGACCCGGACCCGTGCCGCCGCCCAGGCCTGGGAATCGGGATACAGATCGCTCACCCACTGGTCGGCGATGGCGCCGTCAGCGCAGCCGAACAGCTCGCCCATCTTGGGGTTGCAGCGCAGCGTACGGCCGTGCTCGACCACGGCCACGCCCAGCACCGCATTGTCGAGGATGGCCTGGTTTTCCATCAGCGCGTTGCGCAGCGATGCCTCGGCCAGCTTGCGGCTGGTGCGGTCCTCGATCATCCAGATCATCGTGCCCTGCGCCAGCTCGCCCACGTTGGCCGGATAACCGATGATACCGACCCACATCGGCGTGCCGTCCTTGCGCACCATCGTCTGCTCGCAGCCGAACCGGCGGCCTTCCGCCAGCACCTCGTAGGCGTGCTGGCCCAGGGCCAGGAAGGCGTCGTCGTCGGTGAACATCAGGCGCGTCGAGCGGCCCAGCACTTCGGCTTCGCCGTAGCCGAACATCGCCGCGAAGCAGCCGTTGCAGCGGGTGATCACGCGGTCGCGTGTGAAGAAGATGCCGACGGTGGCATTGGTCATGATCGCCTGGACCTCGGTCAAGGCCTGGCGCTCCGCCGTGACGTCTTCCACAATCCAGACGGTGCCGGCCTCGCGCGCGCGCACGTCGACCGCCTTGGCGCGGATACGGCACCACAGCAGCGAGCCGTCGCGGTGGCGCAACTGGAGCTCGCCCTCGTACAAGCCGCCGGCGCTGAGCACCGCCACCGCCGCATCGACGAAAGTCCGGTACTGGTCCGGTGCGGCGAACGCGGTGACGGGATCGACGCCGGTCAGTTCCTCGGCACTGTAGCCGAGCATCGCCGCCATGCGCGGATTGCAGGACTTGACCAGGTGCGGCAGCGTGACGACGATGCCGACCGGCGCATGCTCCAGCACCGTGGCCTGGCGCAGCACCGTGCCGCGCAGGTCGGCATCGGCTTCGCTGCGCGAGGGTGGACCGAAGACGAAGGTGGCACCTTCGCCGCACGCCGCCGGCAGCGGCTTGGCACGCACCTCGAGCGCCCGGCCCGGCAGCGCGGTACCAGCGGCCAGCACGACTTCCCAGCGCCCTTCGCGCGCCAGGGTCCGGCTGGAGGCGATCGCCAGTGCGGCCGGCGCCGTGAGCGCGTCCATGTCCAGCAACTCGGATAGCAAGCGCCCTTCGAGCGGCCCGCCGGCCAGTTCCGCCATGGCTGGGTTGGCCGCCCGGACCACGCCCTGCGCGTCGCACGCGCACGCAGGCGCGGCAATCAGCGCCAATGCCTCGGCCACGAAGGCCGCCTTGCTCGTTACACGATCCATCCCAGGTTTCCATGCTGGAGGCCCAGTGTCGGAACCCCTCTTGTATGGGATGCATCATAACCGACTGTGCGGCAATTATTTACTAAAAAGCAAATAAATGTTGCCACGCGATGTAAAGTGACAACGGTTGATTGCAAACGCTATCAAAATGCATCGCAGGGGACACGCACCCAGCCTTCCATCAACACCCGCGCGCTGCGGCTCATCTCGGCCTTGGTCACCACCCAGTCGCCGTCGACCTGGCGCGCCTCGGCACCCACGCGCAGGGTGCCGGACGGGTGGCCGAAGCGCACAGCTTCATGCGCGCGCCCGCCCGCGGCCAGGCTGACCAGGGTGCCGGGGATCGCCGCCGCGGTAGCGATCGAGACCGCCGCCGTGCCCATCATCGCGTGGTGCAGCTTGCCCATCGAGAGCGCCCGCACCAGCAGGTCGACGTCGTCGGCCTTGACCTGCTTGCCGCTGGAGGCCACGTAGTCGGCCGCGGGCGCGACGAAGGCGATCTTGGGCGTGTGCTGGCGCCGCGCAGCCTGCTCCAGGTGCTCGATCAGGCCCATGCGCATGGCACCGTAGGCGCGGATCAGCTCGAACATCGCCAGCGCCTTGGGATCGCCATTGATAGCGTCCTGCAGTTCGGTGCCGGTGTAGCCGATGTCCGCGGCATTCACGAAGATGGTCGGGATGCCGGCATTGATCATCGTGGCCTTGAGCGTGCCGACGCCGGGCACCTCGAGATCGTCGACCAGGTTCCGGGTCGGGAACATGGCGCCGCCGCCGCCCTCGCCGTTACCTTCCGCCTCGGCCGCCGGGTCCATGAACTCGATGCGCACCTCGGCCGCCGGGAAGGTCACGCCGTCCAGCTCGAAGTCGCCGGTTTCCTGCACCTGCCCATTGCTGACGGGGACGTGGGCGACGATGGTCTTATTGATGTTGGCCTGCCAGATGCGCACCGTGACCATGCCGTCCTGCGGGATGCGCGCCGGGTCGATGAAGCCGTTGCTGATGGCGTAGGGACCGATCGCCGCCGACAGGTTGCCGCAGTTGCCGCTCCAGTCGACGAAAGGCTTGTCGATCGCGACCTGGCCGAACAGGTAATCGACGTCGTGGCCCGGACGCGTACTCTTCGCGACGATCACGGTCTTGCTGGTGCTGGAGGTGGCGCCGCCCATGCCGTCGATCTGCTTGGCATAGGGGTCGGGGCTGCCGATCACGCGCAGCAGGAAGTTGTCGCGTGCCGCGCCGGGGACCTGGGCGGATTCGGGGAGGTCCTGCAGGCGGAAGAAGACGCCTTTGCTGGTGCCGCCGCGCATGTAGACGGCGGGGATCTTGATTTGGGGTGGGTGGCTCATAAGTGTTGTCCTTCGCACGTCGCCCCTGCGAAGGCAGGGCCCCAAGTTGCGCGCATATCGGCGGCTCGTAAAACTTGGGCCCCTGCCTGCGCAGGGGCGACGTTCATATGTTATCGCTTCAAACTGGCGCTACGTAAGATCAAGCCGCCACCTTCGTCGATGCCAAAAAGTCCTGCGCAAACCGCTGCAGCACCCCGCCCGCCTCGTAGATCGACACTTCCTCGGCCGTATCCAGGCGGCAGGTCACCGGCACCTCGACCGTTTGGCCGTTCTTCCGGCGAATGACCAGGCTCAGGATCGCACGCGGGGTGCGCTGCCCCACCACGTCGAAGGTCTCGGTGCCGTCGATTCCCAGGGTCAGGCGCGTGGTGCCCGGCTGGAACTCGAGCGGCAGCACGCCCATGCCGACCAGGTTGGTCCGGTGGATGCGCTCGAAGCCCTCGGCCACGATCGCTTCCACGCCCGCCAGGCGCACGCCCTTGGCCGCCCAGTCGCGCGACGAGCCCTGGCCGTAGTCGGCGCCGGCGATCACGATCAGCGGCTGCTTGCGCGCCATGTAGGTCTCGATCGCCTCCCACATGCGCGTCACGCTGCCTTCCGGCTCGATGCGCGCCAGCGACCCGGCACGCACGTTGCCGAAGTCGTCGCGCACCATCTCGTTCTTCAGGGTCGGATTGGCGAAGGTCGCGCGCTGCGCCGTCAGGTGGTCGCCGCGGTGGGTCGCGTAGGAATTGAAGTCTTCCTCCGGCAAGCCCATCTTGTGCAGGTATTCGCCGGCCGCGCTGTCCATCATGATGGCGTTGGAGGGCGACAAATGGTCGGTGGTGATGTTATCGCCCAGCACCGCCAGCGGCCGCATGCCCTGCAGGGTGCGCACGCCGGCCAGCGCGCCTTCCCAGTACGGCGGCCGGCGGATGTAGGTACTCGTCGGGCGCCAGTCGTACAGCGGCGACACCGCCTCCTCGGTACTTTCCTGGCGCGCGAACATCACGTCGTACACGTTGCGGAACTGCTGCGGCTTGACCGCCTGCGCCACCACGGCGTCGATCTCTTCGTCGCTCGGCCAGATCGAGGCCAGCGTGACCGGCCTACCGTCCGGGTCGACGCCCAGCACGTCCTTCTCGATGTCGAATCGGATAGTGCCGGCGATCGCATACGCCACCACCAGCGCCGGCGAGGCCAGGAAGGCCTGCTTGGCATACGGGTGGATGCGGCCGTCGAAGTTGCGGTTGCCCGACAGGACCGCGGTCGCGTACAAATCGCGCGCGATGATTTCCTGCTGGATGACCGGGTCGAGCGCGCCCGACATGCCGTTGCAGGTGGTGCAGGCAAAGGCGACGATGCCGAAGCCGAGCTGTTCCAGTTCCGGCAGCAGCCCCGCTTCCTCGAGGTACAGCGCCACCGCCTTGGAGCCCGGCGCCAGCGAGGACTTGACCCAGGGCTTGCGCAGCAGCCCGGCCTTGTTGGCGTTACGCGCCAGCAGGCCGGCGGCCACCATGTTGCGCGGGTTATTGGTGTTGGTGCAGCTGGTGATGGCGGCGATGATCACGGCGCCGTCCGGCATGCGGCCCGGCTCGTTTTCCACGACGCCGGCAATGCCGCGCGCCGCCAGTTCCGAAGTCGGCACGCGCTTGTGCGGATTCGACGGCCCGGCGATGTTGCGCACCACGGTCGACAAATCGAATTGCAGCACGCGTTCGTACTCGACGTTCGCCAGCGTGTCGGACCACAGCCCGGTTTCCTTTGCATACAGCTCGACCAGCTTCACCAGCTCGTCGTCGCGGCCGGTGAGCTTGAGGTAGTTGATGGTCTGCTCGTCGATCGAGAACATGGCCGCGGTGGCGCCGTATTCCGGCGCCATGTTGGAGATCGTCGCGCGGTCGCCCAGCGTCAGGCTGGCGGCGCCTGCGCCGTAGAATTCCAGGTAGGCGGAGACGACTTTCGCGGCGCGCAGGAACTCGGTCAGCGCCAGCACGACGTCGGTCGCGCTGATGCCCGGCTGTACCTTGCCGGTCAGCTCGACGCCGACGATGTCCGGCAGGCGCATGTACGAGGCGCGGCCCAGCATCACGCTCTCGGCTTCGAGGCCGCCGACGCCGATCGCGATGACGCCCAGCGCATCGACCATCGGCGTGTGCGAATCGGTGCCGACCAGCGTGTCCGGAAAGGCCACGCCATCGCGCACCTGCACCACGGGGCTCATGCGCTCCAGGTTGATCTGGTGCAGGATGCCGTTCCCGGGCGGGATCACGTCGACGTTCTGGAAAGCCTTCTTGGTCCACTCGATGAAGTCGAAGCGGTCTTCGTTGCGGCGGTCCTCGATGGCGCGGTTCTTGGCAAAGGCACCCGGATCGAAGCCGCCGCACTCCACCGCCAGCGAGTGGTCGACCACCAGCTGGGTCGGCACCACCGGGTTGACCAGGCGCGGATCGCCGCCCTGCAGGGCGATGGCGTCGCGCAGGCCGGCCAGGTCGACCAGCGCCGTCTGGCCGAGGATGTCGTGGCACACCACGCGCGCCGGGAACCAGGGGAAATCGAGGTCGCGCTTGCGCTCGATGAGCTGCTGCAGCGACGGCACCAGGGCTTGCGGCTCGCAGCGGCGCACCAGGTTTTCGGCCAGGACGCGCGAGGTGTAGGGAAGCTTGTCCCAGGCGCCTGGCTGGATCTCGTCGACGGCGCTTCTGGCGTCGAAGTAATGCAGGTTGGTGCCGTGCAAGGGTTTGCGGTAGTTGCTGTTCATGATGATTGATTCTCTTGTTAGCGCCAGACCCGTTGTAAGCGGTGGGCACGTCGCCCCTGCGAAGGCAGGAGTCCAATTTTCATGCGCTGACGTAACGCGCCGAACTTGGGCCCCTGCCTCCGCAGGGGCGACGGCTTCACGGGCGCAGTATTGCTTGGATGCTCCCTTATCTCAGCTTACTTCCGCTCCCCCAGCGGCACAAACGTCAAATCCTCCGGCCCCACATAATTCGCGCTCGGCCGGATGATCTTGTTATCGATGCGCTGCTCGATGACGTGCGCCGACCAGCCCGAGGTCCGCGCAATCACGAACAGCGGCGTGAACATCGCCGTCGGCACGCCCATCATGTGGTACGACACGGCCGAGAACCAGTCCAGGTTCGGGAACATCTTCTTGACTTCCCACATCACCGATTCCAGGCGTTCCGCGATATCGAACATCTTCATCGAACCGCCGCCCTGCGACAAGTTGCGCGCCACTTCCTTGATCACCTTGTTGCGCGGATCGGAAATCGTGTACACCGGGTGGCCGAAGCCGATCACGACTTCCTTGTTGGCGACGCGGTTGCGGATGTCGGCCTCGGCTTCGTCGGCATTCTCGTAGCGCTTCTGGATATCGAACGCGGCTTCGTTGGCGCCGCCGTGCTTCGGGCCGCGCAGCGCGCCGATGGCGCCGGTGATGGCCGAGTGGATGTCGGAGCCCGTGCCGGCGATCACGCGCGCGGTGAAGGTCGAGGCGTTGAACTCGTGCTCGGCGTACAGGATCAGCGAGGTGTGCATCGCCCTGACCCAGTCGGCCGGCGGCTTGAAGCCGTGCAGCAGGTGCAGGAAGTGGCCACCGATCGAATCGTCATCTAGCTCGACCTCGATGCGGCGGCCGGCGTGGCTGAAGTGGTACCAGTACAGCAGCATCGAGCCGAACGAGGCCATCAAGCGGTCGGCGATGTCGCGCGCCCCGGCGATGCTGTGGTCATCCTTTTCGGGCAGCACGCAGCCCAGGGTCGAGACGCCGGTGCGCATCACGTCCATCGGATGGGCGCCGGCCGGCAGCGCTTCCAGCGCCGACTTGACCGCCTGCGGCAGGCCGCGCAGCGACTTCAGCTTGGCCTTGTAGCCGCGCAGCTCGGCCTCGCTGGGCAGCTTGCCGTGCACCAGCAGGTAGGCGATTTCCTCGAATTCGCAGGCATCGGCCACGTCCAGGATGTCGTAGCCGCGGTAATGCAAATCGTTGCCGGAACGGCCCACCGAGCACAGCGCCGTATTGCCGGCGGCGACGCCGGACAGGGCAACCGATTTCTTCGGCTTGAAAGTTGGCGCGTCGGTCTTGGCTTGTTCAGTCATGTCGTATCTCCGTATTTATTTGGCTTTGTTCTGTGCAAACAGTGCATCGAGTTTCTGCTCGAAGCTGTGATAGTCGATGCGGTCGTAGAGTTCAGCGCGCGTCTGCATGGTGTCGAGCACGTTCTGCTGGGTGCCGTCGCGGCGGATCGCCGTATAGACGTTCTCGGCCGCCTTGTTCATGGCGCGGAAGGCCGACAGCGGATACAGCACGATATCGACGTCGGCGCCCTTCAGTTCCTCGACCGTGAACAGCGGCGTGCTGCCGAACTCCGTGATGTTGGCCAGGATCGGCACCTTGACCGCCTGCTTGAACTGCTTGTACATCGCGAGGCTGGTGATCGCTTCCGGGAAGATCATATCGGCGCCGGCTTCGACGCAGGCGACCGCGCGTTCGACCGCCTTATCGATGCCTTCGACGGCCAGCGCATCGGTACGCGCCATGATCACGAAGTTCTCGTCGGTGCGCGCATCGGCGGCGGCCTTGATGCGGTCGACCATCTCGCCCTGGCTGACGATTTCCTTGTTCGGACGGTGGCCGCAGCGCTTGGCGCCGACCTGGTCTTCGATGTGGCAGGCGCCGGCGCCTGCCTTGATCAGCGAGCGCACGGTGCGCGCCACGTTGAAGGCGGACGCGCCGAAACCGGTATCGACGTCGACCAGCAGCGGCAGGTCGCACACGTCGCTGATGCGGCGCACGTCGATCAGCACGTCTTCCAGGCCCGAGATACCGAGGTCCGGCAAGCCCAGCGAACCGGCAGCGACGCCACCGCCCGACAGGTAGATGGCGCGGTAGCCGGCGCGCTTGGCCAGCAGGGCGTGGTTGGCGTTGATCGCCCCGACTACCTGCAGCGGATGTTCTTCCTGGACGGCGCGGCGGAATGCGGCGCCTGCGGAATGTTGGCTCATTACGTGATCCTTTCGGGTTGGCGATCTGGGAGTATGGACGAGCAATATGCAAGGCGCGTGCCAGTCACGATTCGATGGGAGTAGAGCGGATTTTCAAAGACTTGGCAGCATTCAGGCAAGCACAGGGATTTCGCGCGTGTTTCATAATGTTTCAACATGAAACACCGTTTCGAAAGACGCAACACGTGTAGTGGACTATGAACATTGCATAGTCGTTGACATAGTTCAATAAATTCAACAGACTTTCCTGAACAATATGAAATTAACGGAACCCATGTTCGATATCCGCAAGGCCGGCCTGCTGGCTGCCGTTCTCGTCACCTGCGGCGGCGCTCAAGCCGAGCCGGTCGACGCCAACACGATCAACCGCATCGCCGACGAAGGCTACAACCGCGGCCAGGTTGCCCCCCTCGCCGCCTACCTGAGCGACCAGATCGGCGGCCGCATGACCAACTCGCCCGCGATGCGCAAGGCCGAGAAATGGACCCAGCAGACCTTCAGCGGCTGGGGCCTGCAGAACGTCCACCTCGAAGGCTACGAGTTCGGCCGCGGCTGGTGGATCGAATCGGCAAGCGCCCGCATGGTGACGCCGCGCCCCCTGGCCCTCACCGCGATCCCGGTCGCCTGGACGCCGCCGACCCGCGGCACGCTGAGCGCCCCGATCGTCGTCGCCCCGATCCGCCACGTGCGCGACCTGGCCGCATGGAAAGGCAAGGTGCGCGGCAAGATCGTCCTGATCAGCTACCCGGACGACGCCAAGGACGGCACCAGCGCCCCCTTCAGGCGCTACGACGAGGCCGAACTCGGCAAGCTGTCGACCTACGACCAGCCGCACTTCGATCCGGAGCAGTCGTTCGACCTGTACAAGAAATACTTCGAGCTGGCGCGCGAGATCGACCGCTTCATGGCGGCGGAAGGCGCCCAGGCATTGGTGAAAATGTCTTACCGTAACGGCGGCCTGGTGCAAGGCGAAGGCTATTTCCACGGCAAGGGCGACACCGTCGCGCTGCCGGCCGTCGAAATGGCCGCCGAAGACTACCGCCGGCTGGCGCGCCTGGCAAAAGTCGGCGAGGTCAAGCTCGAGCTGAACAACAACGTCCACTTCGACGACCGCGACACCAAGGCCTACAACGTGCTAGCCGAGATCCCGGGCAGCGATCCGCAGGCCGGCTACGTGATGGCCGGCGCCCACCTCGACAGCTGGGTGGCCGGCGACGGCGCCGCCGACAACGGCGCCGGCTCGGTGGTGGTGATGGAAGCGGCGCGCATCCTGTCGCAGCTGGGCGTGAAACCCAAGCGCACCATCCGCTTCGCCCTGTGGACCGGCGAAGAGCAAGGCCTGCTCGGTTCGCTCGCCTACATCAAGCAGCACATCGCGACCCGCCCCCGCCCCACCAACGCGGCCCAGGCCAAGGTGCCGGAATTCATGTGGGAGACCTATCCGATCACGCCGCTGGCCGGCTTCAACGAGATGACGGCCTACTTCAACCTCGACAACGGCTCGGGCAAGATCCGCGGCATCTACGCCGAAGGCAATTTCGCCGCGATGCCGGTGCTGCGCAACTGGCTGGCGCCGTTTGCCAGTCTGGGGGCCGATAAAGTGGTGGCGAAAAAGACCGGCGGGACCGACCACGAAATGATGGCAGGGATGGGCTTGCCGGCATTCCAGTTCATCCAGGATCCGCTGGATTACGGCAGCCAGGTGCATCACTCGAACCTGGATACCTATGACCACCTGCGTACCGAAGACCTGCGCCAGGCCTCGGTGATCATGGCGACCGTGCTGCTGCAGGCGGCGGAGAGCGAGACGCCGATGCCGCGGAATGTGTTGCCGAAGCAGCCTACGGCGACGGATCCTTTCCGTTATCGGGATCCGGCGAAAGACTGAGAGATGTGACTGGGTGCCTGGGAGACAACTGCACGTCTGTCTCAGGCACGCGGGGGCAGCTTTGTCAAAGGCAGCAATCTGTGGGCTATACGCTCTCCTGTGCTCTGCAGTCGTTGCAGCGGCGTTGGCGGGGCCAGGCGATCGAGGCGGCGCGCGAAGTGACTGACACCGGGCAAATCCACACCGAACAGTTGCTGACGCTGCGGCGTGCTGGCGAAACGTGCGAGGTCGCTCGGCACAGCGCTCGGCTTCGACCTCATCCAGAAATGGCCGTAGGTGTAGATGAGCGACGTGCGGACCCGGTTGGTACGGTTGTCCTCGGCCATGTGCAAGACATGCGTGTTGAACAGCACGGCATCGCCTGCCCGAGGTACGACACGTGCGACAGCGGACGAACTGGCAAGCGTGGCCCGGTGGGGATTGACATGCGCGGGCGGGAAATGCTGGCTCCCCGGAATGAAAGCCAGGCATCCCTGCTCCGGGCTCAGGTCTTCGAAAAAAATATGCAGCTTCACCAGGAAATTCGGCGTATGAGCATGATTTACCCCGAGCACGTTTGCGACGTCGGAATGGAACGGACTGGTAAAGGTAGGCCCCGGGTAGAACAGGCGGGCGATCGTTTCGTTCAGGGCCAGGTCCTCACCCACCGTCATGCGTAGCAGCGGAAAAAGATCGGGCAAGTCGACCAGATCGACGAAAACAGGATCCGCATCGAGGATTGCAGGAAGGTCGACGAAAGGGGCGCCGCGCTGCACGCTTTGCGCAGTTTCTGCGGCATGGCGGTCACGCGCGGCAAAGAATGCGCTACGTACACGCTCAGTCAATGCGGGGCTCAGCAAACCTGGCAAGTGCACGAAGCCCTGGGTATCGAATTGCAGTTTCAGGTCCAGGAGGTTATCCGGGCTATACATGGTCATCGTCGTTGAAGTCAGATAAGTTCAAAGAGGTTCGGAAGGACTAGATGAAGTGCGATGAGCGACCGATGCGCCGACACCGAGCCCGCCCGCCGGCGCCTTGTTGCGGCTGCATTCGTCGTAGAGCGCAGCGTAAGCGGACGCCATCGCATCAATACTGTAGCTGTCTTCCACATGGGCTCGCCCGGCGCTCCCGTGTGCACTGCGTCGTACGGTATCGCTTATGTACAAGCTCAACGCCTCCGCCAGCGCTCGCGCATCATCCGGCTGAACCAGGACGCCCGTCTTGCCTTCCTGTACGAGTCGGGGAATGCCGCCGACGCGGCTGGCAACAACCGGCAGCGCCGTCGCCATTGCTTCCAGAATGGTAACGGGCATTGCCTCTGACACGGAGGGCAGGACGAAGATGGAGAAGGTCCGCAGGATATCGGCGACGTCGGTCCGTACGCCTGGCAGCCAGACCCGGTCGCCCCAGCCTTCGATGGCAACCCTATCCTGCAGTGCCTGCAGCAAGGGGCCGTCGCCGACGATCGCCAGGTGCAGGTCGGACGACGGTGCCGGGAAACGTTGGAGCAGCAGCTGGAAGGCGTCCAGCAGGACGGCGTGGTTCTTGATACGGTCGGCGCGGCCCACGGTGCCGATGCAGATGCGCTGCGGTTGTGCCGCATGCACACCCCGAGCCGGCGTATAGCGCCCGGTATCGACGCCATTGGGGATCATGCAGACCTTGCGCGGCGGGATCTTGACAACTAGACGCAACCAATCGACAAGATCTTCGGAGACAGGAACAAAGGCATCGATGAGGGGACTGAGCAGACGTCGCAACAGGTTGTATTTCCGATGCTGGCCGTCGATTTCGACACTGTCCCGGCCATGTTCGGCGTGGATACGCACCGGAACACCGGAAAGCAGCGCTGTGAGGTTGTATTCAATGGTGCCGATATTATAGGTATGGACAACCGCCGGACGCATACGGCGCAGCAGCTTCCACAGCCTAACATGCGTGCCCAAGCCCTGCCCCGGCGGTTTATGCAGCGCATGCAGGGTTACGCCGGCGGCGCGGATGCTGTCGGCGTAGTCCGTATAGTCCGTCAAGCAGACCACCGCATGCCGATAGCGTTCGGGCGGCATATGCTTGATACATTCGGCCAACACCGTCTGCAATCCGCCGCAGTCAAAACGATAGAGAACGTGCACCACAAGCGGGGTATCGCTCATGCCATGGTCCACTCTGTCGATCGCACTTACCACGACAGCGCGATTCCACTCGGCGCCGCTTGCTGCGCTGCCTGCCGGAACACGCTGATCTGGCCATACGTGGTCGCTGCCCAGCTGAAGCGCTCGGCGTAGGCACGTGTCGCTGCCCGGTCGGGGTAATTGGCGCGCAGTTGCCGCACGCCCGCTGCGACGCCCTCCGCTGTCCGGCTCGGCATCAAGACGCCGGCCGCCGGGGTCTGCACCACCTCAGGCGTGCCCCATACATTGCTTGCCACTACAGGAGTCCCGCAGGCCATGGCCTCGAGTAGCACGTTGGCCCATCCTTCGCGGCTCGATGCGAGCACGAGCGCATCTGCGGCAGCATAGTAATTCCGTAACTGGGCCTGCGGCATAGCACCGAGGAACGACACGCGGTCCGCCACCCCGACAATACGTGAAAGCTTTTGCAGTTTCTTCAGGTCCGGTCCGGTCCCGACGATCAGCAGGTGTACGTCAGGTAACGCCGGCAACGCCGAAATCACGAGCTCATGTCCCTTGCGTGGATCGAGATGGCCGACGGATAACAGGACGAACCCGTCGAGGCCCAGTGTCTTGCGCATTGCGTCACGATCGATCGGCTGGAACAATTCGAGATCGACGCCGTTGCGTAGCGTCGTGATGCGCTCGCCATCCATGCCCAGCCCAATCATCTCGGTGCGTAATGCTTCGCATACCGCAATCATGCCAGCCGAATGCGCGCCGGCCCAACGAATCATGCGGCGACTGACAGGGTAGCGTGGAATCAGGTTGATATCGGTACCCAGCGCGGATATCACAACCGGTTTGGAAAAGTACCTGCCGAGCATGATTGCCGCCACGCCGTCCGGATAAAAATAATGGGCGTCGATCACATCGAAATCATAGCCTTCATCCAGCAGACGTCCAATTCTGGCCTTGGCCGCATAGGCAAGGCTGAATGGCGTGATACGCATTCCCATCTTTGGTACGACTGCATAACGCGGATGGAACACCTCCACGCCGATCCGCGTTTCGACCTCGGGTGCCCTGGCCATCGTGCCGTATTGTGAAAACATGCGGTGCGTGAACGGGAACCATGGAACAGGTGCCACTACCTTGGCTTGAATTTCCTTGGTCGCCAACTGGTGCCGCAATGTGGTCTCGGTAAAAATGCCGTGATGCGGTTTAGCTGCGTTCGGGAACAGCGTCGTGAAAGTCAGGATTTTCATCGCATGCGCCCAACCACATCGGGCGTTCAATATAATATTGATTAATATTTTCTCACTGTAATTATCATAATGCAATAAAATAAACGTTGACCAAGAAGTGGCGACGCCGGATAACCCATTTGACCTGATGACCATGAAACCTACAAACGTCCCGTATGAAGAGTTGTCGTCAGTGAGTGAAGACAGCCATCTCGTATTGCCGACCTCCTCCGGCACCACGGGGCGCGAACATGACGTTTACGGCGGAACCGGCGTAGACGTGCGCTGCCTTCTGATTGCCAGCATGTTCCCGCCGATTCACGGCGGTTCGGCTGTGGTCTACGACAACCTGTGCCGATCCATGCCGCTTGGAAGCATGCGTGTACTGACCGCGAAAAGGAATTACATCGACAACACGCCGGTGCCGGGATGGCAGGCGCATGACACGCAGGCCTCTTATCCGATCGATCGGATCGACTTTCTGCGCCCGCGCATTTTGCCACCGCCCGCCAATACCCTGATCTCCGTGTACCGTCTGCTGTTCCAGGATATTCCCGTTTACAGCCGGGCTTTGCTGGCTGCCGCACGCATCGTGAAAATGCACGATATCAATGTCGTATGTGTGGGTGAATTAGGAACCGGCAGTTGGCTTGCCATGACGCTGCGAAAATTGTTCGGCGTTAAAGTGATTATGTATGTGCATGGCGAAGAAATCACCACAGCCAGCGGCGGGCGCTTTTCCGGCAACAAGCGCCAGCAATATCTTCAGTGTGCAGACAAGATCGTGGCTGTCAGCGCTTTCACACGAGAGGCATTGACCGGCCTGATGCACATAAAGCTGGAATCGATTACGCTGATACAGAACGGCGTCGATACCACCCGGTTCGCGCCAGGCCCACGCAGTGAGGAGCTACTTGTCAAACATGGTCTGGCCAGTAAAAAAATCGTTGTTACGGTAGGCCGTCTGGTTGCGCGCAAAGGGATTGACAAAGCGGTGCTGGCATTCAAACGCGTATTGCGCGATTGTCCAAATACACATTATCTGATTATTGGCGATGGTCAATTGCGCCCGGAACTCGAGCGACTTATTGCATCCGAGGGACTATCGCAAGACATTACATTGGCAGGCCAGGTCAGCGATGCCGACCTGATTAGTTACCTACGCCTGTGCGACGTATTCCTGATGCCCAACCGCACGCTGGAAAACGGCGATACCGAAGGTTTCGGGTTGGTGTTTCGGGAAGCAAACGCATGCGGCAAACCAGTCATCGGTGGACGGGCCGGCGGGGTCGTCGAAGCGGTCATTCACAATGAGAGTGGCCTACTAGTCGATGGTAACGATGTGAATGACATTGCTGCGGCAATCAAGAGCATTCTGGAAGACGATGCGCTTGCCGAACGCCTTGGCAAGGGTGGCCTGCAACTGGCGCGCGCCAACAATACCGAATCAGTCGCGCGCCGTTTCTTGGACACTTGTAAAAGCGTACTGGGCAGTGTGGACCGCCGCCTCCAGGGTAAGAAGCCGTCATCAACGGGCTGATGACCCGTTAAAGCTGCAAATTACCTGGCCAAACCATTCTTGCGCAGCCCAGGATCAGGCCGCGAAAAATACCCGGTTACGCCCGCCCTTCTTCGCTTCATACATGGCCTCGTCCGCCATATGAATCCACATCGCGCTTGTACGAATCCCTCGGCTGTACATGGCCGCGCCGATGCTCAAGGTCGGTACCGGTACCTCCTCCCGGGTATCCTTGCCCGGCTGTGCAAGCGCACACATGCTTTCGAAAACCCGTGCGGCGTCTACCTTGCCAATATTGCGGAGAATGACGCAAAACTCGTCTCCGCCGTACCGCGCAACCGTATCCTGTTCCCTGACGCAGGAAGACATGATGCGGGCGATTTTTTGAAGCGCCCGGTCGCCGGCAATATGGCCGAATTTGTCGTTGATGTACTTGAACTGGTCGACGTCGACCAGCGCAACAACGCTGTTCTGGATGTCGTTCCCCGCCCCTCTCACCCACTCGTCGAGTATTTCGTTGAACGCCGCACGGTTGGTCAACCCCGTCAGGGAATCGGTCCGGCTCATCTCGCGCAGCTGATTCTTGTGTTTGATGAGCTGGATCGCCGTAAGGTAGGCGACATATCCCAACGATAAGGGGTACAGCACCAGCAAAGGCAGGCACGCCGCAATTTGCGCGCGGCTCAACACGTCATGGAAGGGTATGCCGAGCGTGAAATAAATCACGCCGGCACCCAGCAGGCTTGCTGCCGCTCCCCGTCCCATGAAACGCGGACCGCCCATGGCCATGTTGTTCATGGTGACCATGCTGAGTATGCACACCGAAGGAATCGGATTGAAGCCCATGACACCTGCAAACAGGCCTGCCATAAAGGCGTCGACGAGCATGCTGCGGCGCTCGGTGTCGATGGGGCGTGCGCTGGACTTGGCGAGCAAATAAGCCAGATGCGGCCACAAAAAGCAGTAGCCGATCAATACGCCAAGCACCAGGCGCCCATGATGTGGCGCGGACAGGCTGCAGAATACCGCCAGAAAACCCATGCTTAGGCCAAGGCACCGCGGCAGATAGAAGCGCCTGGGCAAAGCCATGCTCTGGCTCTGGCTCTGGTGCCGCATGGGGAGGGCGGAGGATGAAAATGCTGGGGTTTGGTGCATTGTTGAGCCGAGGGGTGCATCGAACAAGCCACATAGTACGCATTTTCGTCAAAAGTTCCAAAGAGAAACTATTTGTGTAATTTTATAAACGATGTTATTGATTTTTCCATCGCGCAGCTTGAAGTTGCCGATACGTGGTTTTTATGATCACCATTCTAAAAAATAAAGCTGTTTTTCCGTTATCGAACGGCTCTGTCAACAATATCGCTAATCACGAATCGCAATGACAATGTATCCACAAAGCAACGAAATTGCGCGAATTGCGTAGTGTCCCCAAAAGCAAACAGCCCGGCCGACGCATCGACCGGGCTGCCGGATCAGCTCATGCGGGCGATCAGTGCGCGGTAGCCCCAGCTGCACCGATACCGGTTTCCGAACGCACCTCCTGCGCCTCGAAACCGGCCTTGTCGATTGCCGCGCGCGGGCCGCTGTCGGTCACCGAGAACAGCCACACGCCAACGAAGCCGACGATCATCGAGAACAGGGCCGGCGAGGTGTATGGGAAGATCGCTGCCTTGTTGTGGAACACGTCGACCCACACCGACTTCGACACCACGGTCAGGCCGACCGCCGTGATCAGGCCCAGGAAGCCGCCGACAGTGGCGCCGCGGGTGGTGCAGCCCTTCCACAGCACCGACATGAACAGCACCGGGAAGTTGGCCGATGCCGCGATGGCGAAGGCCAGCGACACCATGAAGGCCACGTTCACGCTCTGGAACACGATGCCCAGCAGCACGGCGACGATGCCCAGGCAGATGGTGGTGATCTTCGAGATGCGCAGCTCGCTGCCCGGGGCCGCCTGGCCCTTCTTGATGACGGTGGCGTACAGGTCGTGCGACACGGCCGAGGCACCCGACAGCGTCAGGCCGGCCACCACCGCCAGGATGGTCGCGAAGGCCACCGCCGAGATGAAGCCGAGGAAGACGTCGCCGCCCACGGCCTTGGCCAGGTGCACCGCCGCCATGTTGTTACCGCCCAGCAGCTTGCCGGCAGCATCCTTGAAGGCCGGGTTGGTACCAACCAGCACGATCGCGCCGAAGCCGATGATGAACACGAGCACGTAGAAGTAGCCGATCCAGGTGGTGGCCCACAGCACCGACTTGCGCGCTTCCTTGGCGCTCGGGACGGTGAAGAAGCGCATCAGGATGTGCGGCAGACCGGCGGTGCCGAACATCAGCGCCATGCCGAAGGAGATGCCGGAAATCGGATCCTTGATGAAGGTGCCCGGGCCCATGATGGCGTCGCCCTTGGCGTGCACTTCGACGGCCTTGGCGAACAGCTGTTCCGGGCTGAAGTTGAACATCGACAGCACCGAGAACGCCATGAAGGTGGTACCGGCCAGCAGCATCACGGCCTTGATGATCTGCACCCAGGTGGTGGCGGTCATGCCGCCGAACAGCACGTAGACCATCATCAGGATGCCGACCAGGACCACGGCGATCCAGTAGTCGAGGCCGAACAGCAGCTTGATCAGCTGGCCGGCGCCGACCATCTGCGCGATCAGGTAGAACAGCACGACGACCAGGGTGCCCGAGGCGGCGAACAGGCGCACCGGCTTCTGGGCGAAGCGGTAGGCGGCGACGTCGGCGAAGGTGAAGCGGCCCAGGTTGCGCAGGCGCTCGGCCATCAGGAAGGTCAGCACCGGCCAGCCGACCAGGAAGCCGATCGCGTAGATCAGGCCGTCGAAGCCGTCCAGGAACACGGCGGCGGAGATGCCGAGGAAGGACGCGGCCGACATGAAGTCGCCGGCGATCGCGAGGCCGTTCTGGAAGCCGGTGATGCCGCCGCCGGCCGTGTAGAAGTCGGACGCCGAGCGGGTGCGCTTGGCGGCCCACTTGGTGATGAACAGGGTCAGCAGCACGAAGACCGCGAACATCGCGATCGCGGTGTAGTTGGTAGCCTGCTTGGTGGCCTGGCCGAGGTCGGGGGCGGCCATGGCGCTGCCGGCGAGGGCCAGCAGGGCGAAGGCGGCCGCCAGGTAGGAGAAGATGCGGGTGGTCTTGGTCATGCGCGTACCTTGGTCGGCTGGGTCACGTGGGCGTTGGTGGCGGCCGGCTGGGCGGTGCCCGCGGCGGCGTTCTGGTGGATGGCGTCGGTGAGCGCGTCGAACTCGCGGTTCGCGCGGCGCACGTAGATGGCGGTGACGGCCACCGTGAACAGGATCACGAACAGGCCCAGGGGCACGCCCCAGGACATGACGCCGTTGCCGATCTTCGATGCCATGAAGGCCTTGTCCCAGGCGTTCAGCGCGGTGAAGCCGTAGTAGACCACCATGACCGACAGGGCCAGCATCCAGCCGTAGCGGGAGCGTGTCCTGACGAGTTTCTGGTAGTTCGGGTCACTCTTGACCCGTTGTACGAGGTCTGCTTCCATTTTTGTCTCCATTCATTTTATTAATGCCAGTACAGCCGGCTGGTTTCGATCCTACGGGCGGCCCCTTACCCGATTCTTACGGCAGAACCTGAAAACCATATTACCCACGTTTCAAGTGAAACACCACACAATGAAATGCACTAAACTTGAAACATGAGCTACCCCGTCCGCACTGCCCCCGACGCCAGCAAGCCCGTCATCTGGACCGTGTCCGTGTCCCGCCTGTCCGACCTGTTCCGCGATATCACCCTCGAATACGATCACCTGGCGCAGATCGAACCGCTGCACCTGGGCTTCGACGAAGCGGCGCGCCATATCCGCGAACGCATGGCGGGCGAGCATTGCGACGTGGTGATCGCGGCCGGCTCCAACGGCGCTTACCTCAAAAGCCGGGTATCGGTGCCGGTGGTGGTGGCCCAGGCCAGCGGCTTCGATTTCATGCAGGCGCTAGCGCGGGCGCGCCGGCTGTCGGCGCGGATCGGCGTGATCCAGTACCAGCGACCGCTGCCGGAACTGGCCGAGTTCGCGGCCACCTTCGGCCTGGTGATCGAGCAGCGCACCTATGTGACCGAGGAAGATGCGCGCGCCGGCATCGACGAATTGAAAGCGGGCGGGATCGAGGTCATCGTCGGCGCCGGCTTGATTACCGACCTGGCCGAGGAAGCCGGCCTGAAGGCGGTGTTCGTGTATTCGGCGGCCTCGATCCGGCGCGCCTTCGACGATGCGCTGGAACTGGCGCGCCTGACCCAGTTGGAAAAAAGCCGCCCGATGCGCCCGGCCGCTGCGGACAGCCGCCGGGCGCGGCGCGGCCTCAATGATCTGCGTGGCGAGTCGCCCGCGATGGAACGCCTGCGCCAGAGCGTGGTGCTGTACGCGCGCTCGCCGGCGACGGTGCTGATCCAGGGCGAAACCGGCAGCGGCAAGGAACTGGTGGCGCAGGCGATCCACCGCGAGAGTCCGCGCCGCGGCGCCAACCGGCCCTTCGTCGCCGTGAATTGCGGGGCCATCGCCGAGTCGCTGCTGGAATCCGAGCTGTTCGGCCACGAGGAAGGCGCGTTCACCGGCGCGCGCCGCGGCGGCCATGCCGGCTTGTTCGAAGCGGCCAACGGCGGCACCCTGTTCCTGGACGAGATCGGCGAAATGCCGCTCGCGCTGCAGACGCGCCTGCTGCGCGTGCTCGAGGAGCGCGAAGTGATGCGGGTGGGCGGCACCCGGCCGGTGCCGATCGACGTGCGCGTGATCAGCGCCACCCATTGCGACCTGGAGGCGCGCGTGCGTGACGGCCGCTTCCGTGCCGACCTGTTCTACCGGCTGGCCGTGCTGCGCCTCGCCCTGCCGCCGCTGCGCGCGCGCGTGGAAGACATCGCGCCGCTGGCCGAGTGGTCGCTCAAGCATGCACTGGCGGCGCTGGATGCGCGGCCGCATCCGAACCTCGCGGCCGAGATCGCGGCCTGCGCGCCGCTGCTGCAGGCGTATGGCTGGCCCGGCAACGTGCGCGAGCTGCGCAACCTGATGGAGCGGCTGGCGCTGTTCCTGGCGGCCGAGCCCTTGCAGGCGCTGACGCCGAGCTTCCTGCTGGCGATCGCGCCCGAGCTGGCCCAGCTTGCGGCGCCCTCCCCGGCCGCTGCGGCCGCGATGCCGGCGCAGGTGCCGCCGCTGCCTGTCCGCGAAAGCGCGGCCGAGGTGCTGGCGCGCTGCGGCGGCCAGCGCGATGCCGCCGCACGCTACCTGGGCATCAGCCGCACGACCTTGTGGCGCCGTTTAAAAGAAGGAAATTAGCCATTGGAAAGTGTGCAGCTATAAACTAATACGAGCTCGAGCGGTTTAATCTTGCCCAAACCACGACGCCGAAATTAGTCGTATGATGCTTTTTTTATACGGCCTGGCGCCCGATCGCGCCAGCTTTCCAGGCGGCGCCCATGAAGTGCCGCGTAGTTCGGAGGCATCATGCAAGACGCGCGTAGCAATCCCTCGTCAGCGGCGATTTTTTCGCTGATCGGCAATACCCCGCTGGTCGAAGTCACCCGTATCGACACCGGTCCCTGCCAGCTCTTCCTCAAGCTCGAATCCCAGAATCCCGGCGGCTCCATCAAGGACCGCATCGGCCGCGCCATGATCGAGGCGGCCGAGCTGGATGGCCGCCTGCAGCCCGGCGGCACCGTGGTCGAAGCCACCGCCGGGAATACCGGCCTCGGGCTGGCGCTAGTAGCGCGCATCAAGGGCTACCGGGTGGTCCTCGTCGTGCCCGACAAGATGGCGGCGGAAAAGGTGCTGCACCTGAAGGCGCTCGGCGCCGAGATCCACCTGACCCGTTCCGACGTCGGCAAGGGCCATCCCGAGTACTACCAGGATTATGCGGCGCGCCTGGCCAGGGAGATTCCCGGCGCCTGGTTCGCCGACCAGTTCAACAATCCGGACAACCCGCGCGCCCACGAAACCACGACCGGCCCCGAGATCTGGGAACAGATGCGCCACGAGATCGACGCCATCGTGGTCGGCGTCGGCTCCTCGGGCACCCTGAGCGGCCTATCGCGCTACTTCGCGCAGGTGCAGCCGGGTCTCGAGTTCGTGCTGGCCGATCCGCAGGGCTCGATCCTGGCCGACTACATCAAGACCGGCAAGCGGTCGGATGTCTCCGGCTCTTGGGCGGTCGAAGGCATCGGCGAAGACTTCATCCCGGCGATCGCCGACCTGTCGCGGGTCAAGACGGCATACTCCATCAGCGACGAGGACAGCTTCAATACCGCGCGCGAACTGCTGCGCCAGGAAGGCATCCTGGCCGGCTCCTCCACCGGCACCCTGCTCGCCGCCGCCCTGCGCTACTGCCGCGCCCAGACCACGCCGAAGCGCGTCGTCACCTTCGTGTGCGACACCGGCACCCGCTATCTCACCAAGGTCTACAGCGACGGCTGGATGGTCGACCAGGGCCTGCTGCACCGGCCGAAACTGGGCGACCTGCGCGACCTGATCGGGCGCCGCTTCGACGACGGCGAAGTGGTGACGGTGGCGCCGTCCGACACCCTGCTGACCGCCTTCAACCGCATGCGCAGCAGCGACCTGGCCCAGCTGCCGGTGGTCGAGCATGGCAAGCTGGTGGGCCTGATCGACGAGTCCGACCTGCTCTTGCACGTCACCAGCGAACGCGAGCGCTTCGGCGCACCGGTCTCGGATACCATGACCACCGAGCTGAAAACGCTGGCGCCGTCAAGCCGCATGCGCGAACTGCGCGAGATCCTCGACCGCGGCCTGACCGCGGTCATCGCCGACGGCGACCATTTCTATGGCCTGATCACGCGTTTCGATCTGTTGAATCACCTGCGCAGGACGCTGACCTGATATGAGCGACGATACCAAGCACAAGCGCCGCCTGGCCACCCGCGTGATCCACGGCGGCCAGTCTCCCGACCCGGCCACCGGCGCCGTGATGCCGCCGATTTATGCCACCTCGACCTTTGCCCAGGAAAGCCCGGGCGTGCACAAGGGGCTGGACTACGGCCGCTCGCACAATCCGACGCGCTGGGCGCTGGAACGCTGCGTGGCCGACATCGAAAGCGGCAGCGCCGCCTTTGCCTTCGCGTCCGGCCTGGCGGCCATCGCCGCCGTGCTGGAACTGCTGCCGGCCGGCTCCCACATCGTCGCCGGCGACGACATGTACGGCGGCACCTTCCGCCTGTTCGAGCGGGTGCGCCGCCTGAGTGCCGGCCACGAATTCAGCTACGTCGACCTGACCGACCCGCTGGCCCTGGCCGGCGCGCTGCGTCCGGACACGAAGATGGTGTGGGTCGAGACCCCGACCAACCCGATGCTGAAGCTGGCCGACCTGCGCGCCGTCGCCGAGGCATGCCGCGGGCGCGGCATTATCACGGTCTGCGACAACACCTTCGCCAGCCCGGTCAACCAGCGGCCGCTGGAACTGGGCATCGACATCGTGGTGCACTCGACCACCAAGTACATGAACGGGCACTCGGACGTGATCGGCGGCGTGGCCGTGGTCGGTACCGAAGCCCGCCACCAACCGCTGCGCGAACGCCTCGGCTTTATCCAGAATGCAGTGGGTGCGATCCAGGGGCCCTTCGACAGCTTCCTGGTACTACGCGGCATCAAGACCCTGGCCCTGCGGGTCGAGCGCAGCAATGCCAATGCGCTGGAACTGGCCGGGTGGCTGGAGGCGCAGCCGAAGGTGAAACACGTGCATTACCCGGGCCTGGCGTCGCACCCCCAGCACGAACTGGCGCGGCGCCAGATGCATGGCTATGGCGGCATCATCTCGGTCGACCTCGACACCGACCTGGCCGGCGCGCGCCGCTTCCTCGAGCATTGCGAAGTGTTCACGCTGGCCGAGAGCCTGGGCGGCGTGGAGAGCCTGATCGAGCATCCGGCGATCATGACGCATGCGACCATACCGCCGGAACAGCGGGCGGTGCTGGGGATCGGGGATGGCTTGATCCGCTTGTCGGTGGGGATCGAGGATGTGGAGGATCAGCGGGCGGATCTGGTGCGGGCGCTGGCTGCGATTTGATTGCAGTCGTGCGCTTTGGCCACCGACTGCAGAACCGTCGCCCCTGCGCAGGCAGGGGCCCAATTTCTGCGCTGTGCCGAAAACTTGGGCCCCTGCCTTCGCAGGGGCGACGACTTCGCTGGCTATAAGTGAGCCGACGAAGCGCCAGGCCTTACCGCTTCAGCTGCGACAAATCGCGCACCGCCCCGCGATCCGCCGACGTGGTCAGCGCCGCATACGCCTGCAAGGCCTGCGACACCACACGTTCACGCCCGACCGGCTGCCATGCATCCGCCCCGCGCGCTTCCATTGCCATGCGGCGGTGCGCCAGCTCCTCGGCCGTGACACGCAAGGCGATCGTGCGCGCCGGGATGTCGATATCGATGAAGTCGCCCTCTTCCACCAGGCCGATCGCGCCGCCTTCGGCCGCTTCAGGCGAGGCATGGCCGATCACCAGGCCCGACGAGCCGCCCGAGAAACGTCCGTCGGTAAACAGCGCGCACGCCTTGCCGAGGCCTTTCGACTTGATGTACGAGGTCGGGTACAGCATCTCCTGCATGCCCGGTCCGCCCTTCGGTCCTTCGTAGCGGATGATGACGACGTCGCCGGCCACCACCTGGTCGCCCAGGATGGCGTCGACCGCCGCGTCCTGGCTCTCAAACACGCGCGCGCGGCCGGAGAATTTCAGGATGCTCTCGTCGACGCCGGCGGTCTTGACGATGCAGCCCTTCTCGGCGATGTTGCCGTACAAGACAGCCAGGCCGCCGTCCTGCGAATAGGCGTGCTCGCGGTCGCGGATGCAGCCGAGGCTGCGGTCGAGGTCGTTGGACGCGTAGCGTTCCGATTGCGAGAATGCCACCTGAGTCGGCACGCCGCCCGGTGCCGCGCGGAACAGCTGGTGCACGGCGCGGTCGTCGCTGCGGCGGATGTCGTATTGTTCGATGGCGTCACCCAGCGTCGGGCTGTGCACGGTCGGCAGCGAGGTGTCGAGCAGGCCGGCGCGTGCCAGCTCGCCCAGGATCGAGATGATGCCGCCGGCGCGGTGCACGTCTTCGATGTGGTATTTGTCCGTCATCGGCGCCACCTTGCACAGGCAAGGCACGAGGCGCGAGATGCGGTCGATGTCGGCCATCGTGAACGCCACCTGCGCTTCGTGCGCGGCGGCCAGCAGGTGCAGCACGGTGTTGGTGGAGCCGCCCATCGACACGTCCAGCGCCATCGCATTTTCAAACGCGGCCTTGCTGGCGATCGAGCGCGGCAGTACCGAGTAGTCGTCTTGTTCGTAGTGGCGCTTGGCGATGTCGACGATCAGGCGGCCCGCTTTCAGGAACAGTTCCTTGCGGTCGCTGTGGGTGGCGACGATGGTCCCGTTGCCCGGCAGCGACAGGCCGAGGGCTTCGGTCAGGCAGTTCATCGAATTCGCGGTGAACATGCCCGAGCACGAGCCGCAGGTCGGACAGGCCGAGCGCTCGGCTTCCAGCACGTCGGCATCGGACACCTTGGCGTCGCCGGCCTTGATCATGGCGTCGATCAGGTCGAGCTTGATGATCTTCTGTTCGTTGTTGACGACCTTGACCACCTTGCCCGCCTCCATCGGTCCGCCGGACACGAACACGGTCGGGATGTTCAGGCGCATCGCGGCCATCAGCATGCCGGGCGTGATCTTGTCGCAGTTCGAGATGCAGACCATGGCGTCGGCGCAGTGGGCGTTGACCATGTACTCGACCGAGTCGGCGATCAGGTCGCGCGACGGCAGCGAATACAGCATGCCGCCATGGCCCATCGCGATGCCGTCGTCGACGGCAATGGTATTGAATTCCTTGGCGACGCCGCCGGCCGCCTCGATCTCGCGCGCCACCAGCTGGCCCAGGTCCTTCAGGTGGACGTGGCCGGGCACGAACTGGGTGAAGGAGTTGACGACGGCGATGATCGGCTTCTCGAAGTCGCCATCCTTCATGCCGGTGGCACGCCACAGGGCGCGAGCGCCTGCCATGTTGCGGCCTTGAGTAGTGGTGCGGGAACGGTAAGTCGGCATGGTGAAGCTCCTGATCGGTCGTAACTGAAACAAAAGCCTAGCTTGCCGTCCCTTCTGTGATTTGTCCAATATATGATTCAAGCCGCTGTGATTCTCCGGAGGTATCACGGATGCGGAAGGTTGCCACCACCCCGGTCAACTGCTCGGCCTGGCCACGCATGCTCTCGGCCGCCGCCGCGGCCCGTCCCACGAGTGCCGCATCCTGCCCGGTCGCGCCGTCGAGCTCGGCAATCACGGCGCGCACCTGGGCAATGCCGGACGCCTGCCCTGCGCTGGCGGCATTGATCGCCTGCAGCAGGCCGGCCACGCGCTCGACCCGTTCGAGGATCTGCTGCATGGTGCCGCCGGCGGCGCCGGCAATGGTGGTACCGGCTTCGATCGTGGCGACGGTCTCCTGCACCAGCGCCTTGATCTCGCGCGCTGCCGAGGCCGAGTGCTGGGCCAGGTTACGCACCTCGGCCGCCACCACGGCAAAGCCACGCCCTTCGGCACCGGCACGGGCCGCTTCCACGGCCGCGTTCAGGGCCAGGATATTGGTCTGGAAGGCGATGCCGTCGATCAGGGCCGTGATGTCGCCGATGCGTGCGGCCGAGGCGCGGATGGTGTCCATGCGTTCGACCACCTGCGCCACCGCACCGGCGCCTTCGCGCGCCACGGTGGACGCCGTTAAGGCGAGGGCGTTGGCGTCGTGCGCATGGGCGTGGTTGCGCTGCACCGCCTCGGTCAAGTCCGCCATCGCGCCGGCGGTGCGGTGCAGGCTGTGGGCCTGCTGCTCGCTGCGGCGCGCCAGGTCGCGGTTGCCGCTGGCCAGTTCGCCGGAGGCATCGTCGATGCTGCGCGCCGAGGCCAGCACTTTCGCCACCGTGCTTGAGACGCCGTCGGTCATGTGGTTCAGGGCATCGAACAAACGGCCGATTTCATCGACGCGGCGGTGGGCGATGACGCCGCTCAGGTCGCCGCCGGCCACGCGCTCGGCCAGGTCGACCGCAGCCTGCAGGGGGCGCACGATGCTGCGCGTCAGCAGTGCGCCGGTGACGCAGCCCAGCGCCAGCGCCAGCAGGCCGAGCCCCAGCAGCAGGCTGCGGCTGAAGGCAAAGGCGGCGGACGAGGCCTCGGCCAGCGCATGCGCCTCGCGCGTCTGGCGCGCCAGCAGCGCGTCGAGGGCGCCGCTCCAGGCGTCGAAGGTGCGCGCCAGCGCGTTGCCGATCAATTGCTCCACTTCCTGGGTCTTGCCGAATTCCTTGGCCTGGAATACTTGCTGGCGTACTTTCAGGTAGGCCAGCTTGTGCTGCCCCACACGCTCCAGCAGGATGTGTTCATCGGCCGAGGCCGGCAACTTGGCGAGGCGCGCTTCGATCTGTGCGGCGCTCTTCTCGCCACTATTCAATTGCGCCTGAAAATAATCGCCGACTTCGAGGCTGTCGCTGCGCGCGATCGACACCGCGCGCACGCCGTTCAGACGCACCACGCCCAGCAGTTCGGAGGTCAGCTGCTGGCGCGCCAGCTTGTTGTCGACCAGGTCGCGGGTGGTGGCGTCGGCCGCCCCCATGCGCCATAGCGCGACGATGGAAATGATGACGATGGCCAGGGAGACCACGGCGAAGGCACCGAGGATCTTGGTGCCGGTCTGGATGCGGGAGAGTGTCATGATGAGCTGCACGGGGTCCGGGTGTACCGTCAGTATAAAAATGCCGTATGACAACATCATGAAACTGTGGAGAAACGCAAGGACGAAAAAAAGCCCGCACGGGGCGGGCTTTCATGGTCTTGCGACTTGGCCGGAGCGATTACTCGATCTCGACCGTCTCGACAGGTTCCGGCGGCGGCGGGACGTCGCCTTCGGAGAACTCGAGGATCACGTCGTCCTTGTCGTTCAGGTCGACGGTGACGCGTCCGCCGTTGACCAGGCGGCCGAACAGCAGCTCGTCGGCCAGCGCCTTGCGGATCATGTCCTGGATCAGGCGCGACATCGGACGGGCACCCATCAGCGGATCGAAGCCTTTCTTGCCGAGGAACTTGCGCAGTTTCTCGGTGAAGATCGCTTCCACCTTCTTCTCGTGCAGCTGCTCTTCCAGCTGCATCAGGAACTTGTCCACGACGCGCAGGATGATATCCTCGTCCAGCGCGCGGAAGCTGATGATCGCATCCAGGCGGTTGCGGAACTCCGGCGTGAACATGCGCTTGATGTCGGCCATCTCGTCGCCTGCCGCCTTCGAATCCACGAAGCCCACCGAACGCTTGGTCAGGCTTTCGGCGCCCGCATTCGTGGTCATGATGATGATCACGTTGCGGAAGTCCGCCTTGCGGCCGTTGTTGTCAGTCAGCGTGCCATGGTCCATCACCTGCAGCAGGATGTTGAAAATGTCCGGGTGGGCTTTTTCAATCTCATCCAGCAGCAGCACGGTGTGCGGCTTCTTGGTGATGGCCTCGGTGAGGAGACCACCCTGGTCGAAGCCGACGTAGCCCGGCGGCGCACCGATCAGGCGCGACACCGCGTGGCGTTCCATGTACTCCGACATGTCGAAGCGCACCAGGTCGATGCCCAGGATGAACGCCAGCTGTTTCGCGACTTCGGTCTTGCCGACGCCGGTCGGACCCGAGAACAGGAAGGAGCCGATCGGCTTGTCCTGCTTGCCCAGGCCTGCACGAGCCATCTTGATCGCGGCCGACAGCGCTTCGATCGCCGGGTCTTGCCCGAACACGACGTTGCGCAGGTCACGGTCGATGGTCTGCAGCTTGCTGCGGTCGTCCTGGTTGACCGTTTGCGGGGGAATCCGCGCGATCTTCGCGATGATGTCCTCGATCTCGGTCTTGCCGATGGTCTTCTTCTGCTTCGACTTCGGCAGGATGCGCTGTGCGGCACCGGCTTCGTCGATCACGTCGATCGCCTTGTCGGGCAGGTGACGGTCGTTGATGAAGCGGGCCGCCAGTTCGGCCGCGGTCGAGAGTGCCGACGACGAGTACTTCACGCCGTGGTGCTCTTCGAAGCGCGACTTCAGGCCACGCAGGATCTGCACGGTCTGCTCGACCGACGGTTCGTTGACGTCGACCTTCTGGAAGCGGCGGCTCAGCGCATGGTCCTTCTCGAACACGCCGCGGAATTCCGTGAACGTGGTCGCGCCGATGCACTTCAGCTGGCCGTTGGCCAGGGCCGGCTTCAGCAGGTTCGATGCGTCGAGCGTGCCGCCCGATGCCGAACCGGCGCCGATGATCGTGTGGATCTCGTCGATGAACAGGATACCGTTCGGCGTGTCCTTCAGCTGCTTGAGCACCGCCTTCAGGCGCTGCTCGAAGTCGCCGCGGTACTTGGTGCCGGCCAGCAGCGCGCCCATGTCGAGCGAGAACACGACGGCGTTCTGCAGGATCTCGGGCACGTCTTCCTGGACGATGCGCCATGCCAGGCCTTCGGCGATCGCGGTTTTACCCACGCCCGCTTCACCGACCAGCAGCGGATTGTTCTTGCGGCGGCGGCACAGGATCTGGATCACGCGGTCGACTTCTTCCTCGCGACCGATCAGCGGATCGATGCGACCGTCCGCAGCAGCCTTGTTCAAGTTCTGGGTGAACTGATCCAATGGGCTTTCCTTGGCCTGGCCTTCGACTTGCGCTTCTTCCACGCCTTCCGACGCCTTCTGGCTGTCGATCTGCTGGTCCTTGCGCACGCCATGCGAAATGAAATTGACCACGTCGAGACGGGTCACGCCCTGCTGGTGCAGGTAGTAAACGGCATGCGAGTCCTTCTCGCCGAAGATCGCCACCAGCACGTTCGCGCCGGTCACTTCCTTCTTGCCGTTCGACGCCGACTGCACGTGCATGATCGCGCGCTGGATCACGCGCTGGAAGCCGAGCGTCGGTTGGGTGTCGACCTCGCCGGTGCCGGGCACCGTCGGGGTGTTGTCGCCGATGAAATTCGTCAAGGTCTTGCGCAGATCTTCGATATTGACCGCGCACGCACGCAGGACTTCAGCGGCCGAAGGATTGTCGAGCAGCGCCAGCAACAGATGTTCGACCGTGATGAATTCGTGTCGAGCCTGCCGCGCTTCGACAAAGGCCATGTGTAAAGAGACTTCTAATTCCTGCGCAATCATACTTCCTCCATCACGCACTGCAGGGGATGCCCTGCCTTGCGCGCATGCGTTAATACAAACTCCACTTTGGTACACGCTATATCTTTGGAAAACACACCGCACACCCCTTTGCCATGCCGGTGTACGGAAAGCATGATCTGCGTCGCCGTTTCGCGATCCTTATTGAAGTACTCCTGGATAATGGCGACTACGAACTCCATCGGGGTGTAGTCATCATTCAGCAGCGCCACCTGGTACAAGGGCGGTGGCTTGACGGTCTGCCGCTCCAGCAGCTGTTCTGTATCGTGCTTAGTTGCCATAAGGGTATTCTAAAGTGCTTTTCGTGTCCGTGCGTACGCTAACAATCAGAGCGTGTCCATTTGCTTTCCATCTTACGCGTTTTCAGTTCTATGCGCAGATGGCGACCCGATTGCAGAAATCAAGAGTTCGTTTTTAGAGCCGTCTGGAAATTTTTACAACAGCTGTTCAAAAGCGCTTGACTTGCCGGATTATTGCACCAACAATGCAGTTATTGACATGTACTTATGTACTTGTTGATAAGAAGTGAGCAGGCTGAGGAGGGGGCAAGAAGCTTCTTGCTTTTATGGCTCGTGTGATTTGTTTTTAATCGAAAGTTATTTTATGGCAACAGGTACTGTTAAGTGGTTCAATGATTCCAAAGGCTTTGGCTTCATCACCCCAGATGACGGCGGCGAGGATTTGTTTGCACACTTCTCCGCAATCAACATGAACGGTTTTAAGACTCTCAAAGAAGGTCAAAAAGTCCAATTCGAAGTCACGCAGGGCCCTAAAGGCAAGCAAGCTTCCAACATCCAGGGCATGTAATCGTTCCCCTCGGAAGCAGAAGCCCCGCCGCGGCGGGGTTTTTTTATGGCAGCGGGGCATCCTCGCCGCCGCGCGCCTCTCCCGCCGCCACCCCCTCTATATAATAAAGGACGGTTCCTTCACACCGTTCATGTCGTCGATCATCGCATCGCCGAAGCCCGAGCACGACACCTGCTTGGCACCCTCCATCAAACGCGCGAAGTCATAGGTCACCCGCTTCGACAGGATCGTCGCTTCCATCGAGCTGATGATCAGGTCGGCCGCTTCGCTCCAGCCCATGTGACGCAGCATCATCTCGGCCGACAGGATCAGCGATCCCGGGTTCACGTAATCCTTGCCCGCGTATTTCGGCGCGGTGCCGTGGGTGGCTTCGAACATCGCCACCGAATCCGACATGTTGGCGCCCGGCGCAATGCCGATGCCGCCGACCTGGGCCGCGACCGCGTCCGAGATGTAGTCGCCGTTCAGGTTGAGGGTGGCGATCACGCTGTACTCGGCGGGACGCATCAGCACCTGTTGCAGGAAAGCGTCGGTGATCGAATCCTTGATCGTGATGTCGCGCCCCGTCTTCGGGTTGCGCACCTTGCACCATGGGCCGCCGTCGACCAGCTCGGCGCCGAATTCCTTTTGCGCCAGCGCATACGCCCAATCGCGGAAGCCACCCTCGGTGTACTTCATGATGTTGCCCTTGTGGACGATGGTGACCGAAGGCTTGTCGAAGTCGATCGCATACTGGATCGCCTTGCGCACCAGGCGCTCGGTACCTTCGCGCGACACTGGCTTGATACCGATCGCCGAAGTCTCCGGGAAACGCAGCTTTTTCACGCCCATCTCATCCGTCAGGAAGGCGATGATCTTGCGCGCGCCGTCCGACTCCGCCGCCCATTCGATGCCGGCGTAGATGTCTTCGGAATTCTCGCGGAACACGACCATGTCGGTCTTTTCCGGCTCACGCAGCGGCGACGGCACGCCGCGGTAGTAGCGCACCGGACGCTCGCAGACGTACAAATCGAGTTGCTGGCGCAGCGTCACGTTGAGCGAGCGGATGCCGCCGCCGACCGGCGTGGTCAGCGGTCCCTTGATCGAGACCACGTAGTCCTTCACCGCGTCCAGGGTTTCCGCCGGCAGCGCGGTCTCTGGACCGTACAGGCGCGTCGCCTTCTCGCCGGCATAGATTTCCATCCAGTGGATCCTGCGTTCGCCGTCATATGCCTTGGCCACCGCGGCATCGACCACCTTGCGCATCACCGGGGTCACGTCGACGCCGACGCCGTCGCCCTCGATGAACGGAATGATGGGCTGGTCGGGCACGTTCAGGGTGCCGTCGGCGTTGACGGTGATTTTCTGGCCGTCGCCAGGGACTTCGATATGTTGGCTCATCGCCTCCTCCGATTACAATAGCGGCTGCCGCCGATATCTTGTCTTAGACACAAGATGCAGTTTTACATTATGCACCAGCACCGAACATGCCGCTCATCTTATTCAATAAACCCTTCCAGGTGCTTTGCCAGTTCTCGCGCGAGCCGGACCGCGCTCAGTCGCACGAAACGCTCGCCGACTATCTGGACATCCCCGGCATCTATCCGGCCGGCCGCCTCGACGCCGACAGCGAAGGCCTGATGCTGCTCACCGACGACGGCCGCCTGCAGCACCAGATCGCCCATCCGGACCACAAGGAAGCCAAGACCTATCTTGTACAGGTGGACGGCGTGCCTGATGCCGCCGCGCTGGCGCGCCTGCAGGCGCCGCTCGACCTGGGCGACTTCGTCACCAAGCCCTGCCGCGCTGTGCAGATCGCCGAGCCGGCATGGCTGTGGCCGCGCAACCCGCCGATCCGGGTGCGCCAGGACAAGCCGACGGGCTGGCTCGCGATCACGCTGGAAGAAGGCAAGAACCGCCAGGTGCGGCGCATGACGGCCGCGGTCGGGTTGCCGACCCTGCGCCTGGTACGCGTGAGCATCGGGCCGTTTGCGCTGGCGACGCATCCCTTGATGCCGGGTGAATGGATGGAAGTGCCGGCCGCAGTCATCGGCGGCCCGAAAAAGTAGTGTTTGAAGTTTTCAGTAAAACACTGTCAACCGGAAAATAAGAGGTGCCGTTAAGGGAGCAGATTCACCGTCGTGAATCACTCTCCACGAAAAGGAACCCGAAATGTCCAAACTCATCGCTGGTCTGGTTGCTTCCCTGTTCGCCGTTTCCGTGTTCGCCGCCCCGCAAGCCGCCGCGCCTGCATCCGGCGCCGCCCCGACCGCTTCGGCCAGCGCCGACCCGGCCGCCGCGCCTGCAAAGAAGACCAAGAAGTCCAAGAAAGCCAAGAAAGCCGCTGCAAGCGATGCCAGCGCGACCACGCCGGCACCGACCACCGGCAAATAAATCAACCCGGGGTCAGAGCCCGTTTTTGGAAACTGCTCCAAGGCGATTGCCAAAAAAAGGGCTCTGACCCCGGTTTGTGTTTTTACGTGACAAAAAACAAAAACCCGCCGGACCAAAGGTCGGGCGGGTTTTCCACTTGCTGCCATAAGGGCGCGGCTGATGCCGCGCGGTGCCGGATTTAAGCCGACAGGCCCTTGATGGCGGCAGCCAGGCGGCTCTTGTGGCGAGCGGCCTTGTTCTTGTGGATGATCTTCTTGTCAGCGATGCTGTCGATGGTCGACACGGATTGCTGGAAGATGGTGGTAGCAGCGGCCTTGTCGCCAGCCTGGATGGCCTTGCGGACTGCCTTGATTGCGGTACGCAGGGTCGAACGCTGCGACGAGTTCTGAGCGTTTTGCTTAACTGCTTGACGAGCGCGTTTGCGCGCTTGTGCGGTATTTGCCATGGAATTTCCTATTCGGGGTCAAGTTGCGTTGCAAACACGTCTCGAACCGGCCCATTCCAGTGCCTGCCAAACGTGTGTCTGCTAACTGAATTCAATACAGCCCTCGATTATAGCGAAGGATTCCTCAGAGGGCAATTCTCATTTCGATAATCGGCGGCCCCGCGTCCGTTCCGTGCACGCAAATTCGATTTCCAGGAGCAATAGCCCAGCTATAATCGCGGGCTATGAACCTACTTCGAACCCTGGCAGCCATCTCGAGCATGACGATGGTGTCCCGCGTCACCGGCCTGTTGCGCGACTCGCTGTTTGCGCGCGCCTTCGGCGCCTCGCCCTACACCGACGCCTTCTACATCGCCTTCCGCCTGCCCAACCTGCTGCGCCGCCTGTTCGGCGAGGGCGCGTTCTCGCAAGCCTTCGTCCCGATCCTGGCCGAATACAAGACCAAGCAGGGCGACGCCGCCACCAAGAAGCTGGTCGACCACGTCGCCAACACCCTGGTCTGGGCGACCCTGGTGATCAGCGTGATCGGCGTCCTCGGCGCGCCCTACATCCTGATGGCGATCGCCGGCGGCCTGAAAGGCGATGCCTTCGATGCCGGCGTGGTGATGACGCGCCTGATGTTCCCCTACATCCTGTGCATGTCCTTCGTGGTGCTGGCCGGCGCCGTGCTGAATACCTGGCGCGAATTCAAGATCCCGGCCTTCACGCCGGTGCTGTGGAACCTGTCCTCGATCTTCTTCTCGCTGTTCCTGGTCCAGTACTTCGACGTGCCGATCTATTCGATGGCGGTGGCGGTGATGGTCGGCGGCGTGCTGCAGGTGGCGATCCAGATCCCGGCGCTGAAGCGCCACGGCATGCTGCCGCGCCTGTCGTTCAACCCGCTGGCCGGTCTCGACGATCCGGGCGTGCGGCGCATCCTCAAGAAGATGGGACCGGCCGTGTTCGCGGTGTCGGCCGCCCAGATCAGCCTGCTCATCAACACCAACATCGCCTCGCGCCTGGGCCACGGCGCCGTCTCGGTGCTGCAGTATGCCGACCGCTTGATGGAATTCCCGACCGGGATGCTGGGCGTGGCGCTGGGCACCGTGCTGCTGCCCAGCCTGTCCAAGGCGAACGCCGACGGCGACACCGCCGAATACTCGGCCCTGCTCGACTGGGGCCTGCGCCTGACCTTCCTGCTGGCCCTGCCGGCGGCGGTGGGCCTGGCGGCGCTGTCCGAACCCTTGATCGCCACCCTGTTCAACTACGGCGCCTTCGACGCCAAAAGCGTGATCGCCGCCACCGCCCCGCTGATGGCCTACGCCGCCGGCCTGCTCGGCATCATCCTGGTCAAGATCCTGGCCCCGGCCTTCTATGCGCGCCAGGACATCCGCACGCCGGTGCGCATCGCGATCGGCGTGCTGGTCGCGACCCAGCTGATGAATGCGATCTTCGTGCCGGTGCTGGGCGTGGCCGGGCTGGCGCTGTCGATCGGCCTCGGTGCGTGCATCAACGCGGTGTTCCTGTACACCGGCCTGCGCCGCCGCGGCATCTACGCGCCGCATGCCGGCTGGCTGGGCTTCTTCCTGAAAGTGGTGCTGGCGGTGGCGGTGATGGGCGCCGTGGCCTGGTTCAGCCAGGCGCAGCTCGACTGGACCGCCCTGCGCGCCCACCCCTTCCTGCGCCTGGGCGCCCTGCTCCTGATCATCGGCGCCAGCGCCGCCGTGTATTTCGCGGTGCTGCTGGGACTCGGGTTCCGGCCGCGCCAGTTCATGCGCCGCGCCAAATAAACGTGCGCTGAGCGGCCGCCGGGCGCTCAGCCGGTGGCGCCCGCCGGCGGCTCGTTCTCGTCGCGCGGCTCGCGCTGGCCGTCGCGCGACTCGTCTTCCTTGTCGCTGCCCGATCCGGACGCTTCGGCCGGCGGCGCGGCAGCCGGCGCCTCGTCGACGACAGGTGCATTCACGGGGGCGTTCACCGGCGTATTCACAGGCACCGGTGCCGGCGGCGCCTCGACCACCGGCTGCGGCGCACCCTTCTGCGGAAACAGCGACACCTGCCCGGGCGCCGGCGCCTGCGCGATCCCCGGCTGCAGCGCCCCTGCCGGATTCTGCCCCGGCTGTCCCGGCTGCCCGGGCTGTCCCACGCCCTGCCCCAGCGCCGCGAACTTCCATTCCGAGATGTGCTGGCGGTTCTCCAGGTTGGCAAACCGCCCATCGAAGTTCGCCACCTTCAGCGGCTTCGCCTTCGACAGGCTGTACACGGCCAGCACCCCGGTATCGCTGCCGGCGTGGACGATGCCCCATTCGGCCTTGCCTGTCATCGGGTCGACGAAGATCTTGCGCAGGTGGCGCCGGATGGCGGGCGAGCGCGGGTCCTTCAGCAGTTCCTGCAGCGACGGCGGATAGGTCGGCTGGCCGCGCGGCGTCGCCTCGGCATAGCTTTTCAGCGCCTGGCTGAAGGCGGCGCCGATCTCGAGCAATTCTTCCTCGGCGGCGGCGCGGCGCAGCAGCGCGTCCACCTTCAGCGTGGCAGCGCCGACCAGGCCGATGACCGCCACCAGCACGATCAGGCCGACGTAGGTGAAGCCGCCCTCACCCTGCGCGAATGCACGCCGGCGCATCTACCACTCCGCGAACGGCTTGCCGTTGCGTCCCTTGCCTTCGGCGCCGCTGCGGATGCTGTACACCGCACCGGCATCGGTGTCCTCGGGCGGCACGATGACCCATTTGCTGTCGCTGTCGGCGATCGGGTCGACCGGCAGCGCCGGCAGGTATTTTTTATCGACCAGCTGCTCCAGCGAGTCCGGATAGCGCCCGGTGTCGGCGTGGTACTGGTCGATCACGGCGCGCGTGTTGCGCAGGTTGTCGGCCAGGATGGTTTCCTTGGCCGCGTCGACGCTCGGGAAGTAGCGCGGCACGGCCAGCGTCAGCAGCAGCGCCACGATACCCAGCACTACCAGCAGCTCGATCAAGGTGAATCCGCGGGAAAAACGCTTGTGCATGCTCACCACCGGCTATAGGGAATGCCGTTCAGGCCGACCTTGCCCGAGGTCGAGACCACGTCATAGACGTCGTCGCCTTCGCGTGGCTCGTTGGCTTCGCTGGCGTAGCTGCGCTTGCCCCAGGTTTGGGAATCGGACAGTTCCGGGTTACCGTTGAACGGATCGCGCGGCAGGCGCCGCATAAAATAGATTTTGGCCTTTTTCGGGCTGCGCAAGTCGACCACGCCGTCCACCAGCAATTCCAGCTTGGCCGGGTAGCCGGTGGCCCCGGCCGCCTTGGCGATGCGGCCTTCGTCGGCGGCGCGCTTGTAGGCATCGATGCTGCTCCGGATCTCGCGCAGCGCCGTGCGCAGCGCAGCCTCGTTGCGGCGCTGGACCACGGTCTGGCCGACCGGCACCACCATGGCGCCGAGCAGCGCCATGATCGCCAGCGTGACCAGCAGCTCGATCAGCGTGAAGCCGCGCGCGCGCCGGGACATCATCTGGCGCCGGCCGCCGCTGGATTCACCGGGGTAGCCGCCGCAGGCGTGCTTGCCGATGCAGCCGGCAGCGGCGAAATGGCCGGCGCCGGCAGCGGATTGACCTGCACGCCCGGCGTCGGCGGCAGCGAGGTCGCCGGCACCGACGGCGCCGCGGGCGGCGGCGGACCGCCGGCGCTGACGCTGGTGGCCGGCACCATCGCGCCCGGCTGCTGGACCGGCTGTTGGACCGCTTGCTGTGCCGGCACCTGGCCGGGCTGGCCGCCCTGCTGGACACCCGGCTGCGGCGCCGGCAAGGCCGCCGGCTGGCCGGCCGCCGGACGCGCGACCGCCCCCGGCAGCACCGCCACCGCCCGCACCGCGGTATCCGGACGGCGCCGGAAGCTGGACTCGGTACCGGCGCTGAACTCGGAGGTCGATGCCGCCGGCCGCTGGATGTTGCGGATCAGGTGCGGCGTGATCGACAGCACCACCTCGGTCTTGTCGCGCGAATCCTGCTTGCTGCCGAACAGGCGGCCCAGCAGCGGCACGTCGCCGACGCCCGGCAGGTGGCTGCCGCTGCTGCGGTCTTCGGCCTTGATCAGGCCCGCCAGCACCTGGTTCTCGCCATCCTTCAGCTGCAGCATGGTCGAGGCCGAACGGGTACCGATGCGGTAGGCCGTGGTGCCGCTGCTGGTCTTGATGGTATCCACCAGGTTGCTGACCTCGAGCGAGATGCGGATCCCGACTTCGCTGTTCAGGTAGACGGTCGGTTCCACGTTCAGGGTCAGGCCGACGTCGACGTAGTTCACCGACTCCGAGGCGAAGCCGCCCACGCCCGACGAGATCGTGGTGGTGATGGTCGGCAGCTTGTCGCCGATGACGACCTTGGCCTTTTCCTTGTTGCGCACGCGGATGCGCGGGTTGGCCAGCGTGTTGGAATCGCTGTCGGTCTTCTTGGCCGTGACCACGCCCGATATGCCGCTGACGCCGATGTTGCTGCCGTTGAGGTTGCGCAGCTGGTCGATCGTCAAGGCGCCGCCGGTGGACGTGGTCAGCGGCGCGAAGGCCAGGCTGGTCGGCCAGTCGACGCCGAGGTCGAGCAGGCGGCTGCGCTGCACTTCGAGCACCTCGACGTCGAGCATCACCTCGGGCTCGGCCACGTCCTGCAGCGCCACCAGCTGGGTCGCCAGCTTGATCGCTTCCGGGCTGTCGCGCAGGATCACCAGGTTCAGCTTTTCGTCGATCACGATGTCGCGCGACTTGAGGATGGTCTTCAGCGTGTTCGAGACCGCCTTGGCGTCGGCATTGGCCAGGTAGAAGGTCTTGACCGTCATCTCCTGGTATTCCTTCTGCTTGGCCGCCACGTTCGGGTAGATCAGGATGGTGTTGCCGTCCATGACCTGGCGCTCGAGCTGGTTGCTCATCAGGAGGTAGTACACCGCCGCTTCCACGGTCGAATTCTTGAGGAAGACCGAGGCGCGCTGGTCGGTGCGGACGTCCTTGTCGAACAGGAAGTTCAGGCCCGAGTGGCGGGCGATGACTTCGAAGATCTGCTTGATCGGGGCATCGCGGAATTCCAGGCTGATCGGGGTGCGGAACGCGGCCGACAGCGCGGCTTCGCCCGGTGCCGGCGACGCCTTTTCATTGACCTCGGCCAGCAGCTGGCGCGCCTCTTCATGGGTCGGGCGCTCGGTCAGGACCGCGCCCAGGCGCTGGCGCGCGGTCTCGTAATCCTTGCGTTCGACCGCGGCCTGGGCCTCCTCGATCAGCGCGGCCTGGCGGCGGTCGGCGTCGACCAGGCGCAGGCCGGCGCGCGCACGGTCGTTGACCGGATCGATCGCCAGCACGCGCTGGAAATCCTGCAGCGCCGCGACCGGCTGGCCGGCCGCCAGTTCGCGCTCGGCCTGGGTCAGCAGGCGGTTGGTGGCGTTGTCGCGCGCGCGCAGCCAGGCCGCCTTGTAGGTGACATTGCCGGGATCGGCCGCCAGCGCTTCCTGGTACTTGACCAGGCCGGCTTCGACCTTGTCCTGCGCCACCAGCTCGTTGCCCTCGCGGTAGGCCTGCTGGGCGGCGCAGCCGGCGAGCAGCACGGCCACGGCCAGCGGGATCAGACGGATCAAAGGACGGATCACTCGAACACTCCAATATTAAGCTGCTGAACCTGGTTCAGCGGCAGGTAAGTCAGTCGCAGGATCGGCGGCGCGATCGCATCCACGCGGTAGGTGCCGTCGATGACCTCGTTGGTGCGCGCGGTGTAGGTGCGGTCGCCGCGCGCCAGGTAGACTTCCCAGACGCCGTCGCCGACCGATTTGCCGATGAAGGTAAACGGCAGCGGTGGCGCCATCGGCGGCGGCGGCGGCGGGGCCGGCTGCACGGCCGCCGGCGGCGGCGGTGGCGGCACCCAGCTCTGGCTGCCGAACACGGCGCCGCTCGGGGCCTGGCCGAAGCCGCTGTCGTTATCGGCGATCAGCACGTCGCGCGGCACCAGCGCCAGGATCGGCTGGCGCTTGCCGGTGTCCGCGCGTTGCGGGTCGGCCGTGGGCACCAGTACCGCCGCCGGCGGCGGTGCAGTGGCGGCCGTGGCAGAAGCCGGCGCGGACTGCGCCGCCGGCCGTACCACCGCCTCGGCCACCTCGTCGTCCGGGGCGCGGTCGCCGAACAGCACCAGCGCCGCCGCGCCCAACAGCGCGGCGCCCAGCGCCATGTGGCGCGGCTTCATCGACTTCAGCGCCGTCATGGTGCGCTCCGGGCGCCGTCGTCGGCCAGGTACAGCGTGAAGCGCAGGCGCGCCTCGACCGTCGGGTCGCCGATGTTGTCGCGGCGGAAGCTGATGTCGTCCAGCGAAGCGTACGGGATCGCGCGCAGCGCGGCCAGCGAAAACTGCCAGATCGCGGCATAGCTGCCCTTCACCGGCAAATTGACCTGGTAGGTATTGACGCGCGCGTTGCGGTCGCGGGTACTCTTGTATTCGCCCTGGTTCAACACCAGCCCGCTCTTCGCGGCCAGCCCGAACAGGGTCTTGAGCTGCTGCTCGGCGTAGCGGCGCTGGCCGAGCGCGCCGTAGAAGGCGTCCAGGTTGTCGAGCGGGACGGCGGCGACCGGCACCACCGCGGGCATAGCCGATACTTGGCGCCGGGCCTGGCGCGCCTGCTCGGTCAGCGTCTCGCTCAGTTGCTCACGTTCGCGCTCCAACTGCGGCAGCATGAACAGGAACCAGGCCGCCGCGCCCAATGCCAGCAGCATGACGGCGATGGCACCCAGGGTGACCGGGCCGGCGCGCAGCGCCAGCAGGCGCAGCCGCAAGACCAGGTTGCCGAAAGCGAGTCGGTTCATGGCGCGGCCTTCCACTGGGCGTCGATCTGGAAGCGGATCGGCCGGTTCGGATCCTGGTCGTTGATCTCGTGGCGCACCAGCGCGACGGTGCCGAACCAGTCGACGTCCTGCAGGCGCGCGACGTAGCCGATCATGTCGTCGCTGCTTTTGGCTTCGGCGGTGATGCGCACGCTATTCTTCTTGGCGTCCGGCTCCAGCGCCAGCAGCGCGACGCTGGCGGGCGTGGCGGCCTGGATCGCATCGTGCAGGCCGCGCCACGGCAGGTTCAGCTGCTGCACGGCGGCATTCACCGCGTTCGCCTGCGCTTCCGGCACGGCGCGCGCCGGTACGGCCTGCCGTTGCTGGCCCTGCGCCTGCGCCGTCCGCACCTGCGCCTGCGCGCGCAGGCGCGCGATGGCATCCAGCTGGTCGCGGTATTTCAGTCCGCCCGACACCACGACAACGACCAGCACCAGCGCCGCCGGGACCAGCGCCCAGGCATTCGGCGGCACCCGGTGCAGGGTGCGGCGCAGGCCGGGCGGGGCGAAATCGATGCGTACCTTCCTCATGGCGCCCTCCCGCTCAGGGCCAGGCGCGCGCTGTCCGGCCACAGCGGATCGGTCTCGTCCTCGAACAGGGTACAGGCGAACTTCAGGCGGCCGGCACTGCTGGCCCAGCCCTTCGGCGCCGGACCGCATACCTGCAGCCGTTCCGGCCGCCCCAGGCCGACGCGCAGCGCCTCGCGCGCCACGTGGCTTTCCAGCCAGTCGCGGTCGGCCCCGGCCGGGATCGGCGAGGTACGCACCGCGGCCAGCTGCCTGCCGTCGAAGGCGGCCACGCTCAGCACGCCGCCATGCACCACGCCGAACCAGGCGCCGGGGCGGTGCAGCTTGCGGAACTGGTTGAGGGCGGCGACGAACTGCGGCACCACCTCCACCAGGTGGAAACGGTGGCTGCGCGCCGCGCCCTGCAATACCTCCAGCAGCGGCAGCGGCACGGCGGCGGCCAGGAAGGGCTGCGACCCGCTCCAGTCGGCACTGATCTTCCAGCCGCCGGCAAAGCTGCCGAACAGCGCCTGGTAGCGCAGCGCGGCCGCGCCTTCGAGGTCGGCCATGCGGCCGGCGCCCGGCGGCGGCGTCACCTGCCACAGGCGCACCAGGTCGTCGGACAGCACCATCGTCACCGGCCAGCCGGCGGTCGCGTGCTCGCCCAGCAGCATGCTGAGCGCAACGCCGATCGATGCCGGATCGGCGCCGCCGGCGCGCACGGTGCCGAGCAGCAGCGCGCGCTCGTGGCGCCAGCGGCTGGTGCGCACCAGCGCCAGGCCATCGGGAGCGACGCCGATGCGCAGGCCGCGCCCCAGCCGTGGTGCGAGTTTGCTAAGCATGCAGCGTCACCCTGCGGATTTCCTCGATCGTGGTGGCGCCGCGCTTGACCAGGTCGAGCGCGGCCAGGCGCAGGCTGCGCGTGCCGTTGGCGGCGGCGGCGGCCTTGATGCGGCGAATCGGCTGCTTGTCGACGATCAGTTCGCGGATCTCGTCGTTCAGGGTCAGGATCTCGGCGATCGAGCGGCGGCCCTTGTAGCCGGTGCCGCGGCAATCGCCGCAACCGACGCCGCGCATGAACAGGTAGTCGATGACCTCATTCCTTTCCAGGTGGGCGCTGGCCAGTTCGGCCGCGTCGGGTTCGTACGGGGTCGCGCAGTGCGGGCAATTCATGCGGATCAGGCGCTGGGCCCAGATGCCGTTCAGGGCCGAGACGAAGGCATACGGGTCGATGCCCATGTGGGTGAAGCGGCCGAACACGTCGAACACGTTGTTGGCGTGGACCGTCGTCAGCACCAGGTGGCCCGTCAGCGCAGACTGCACCGCGATCTCCGCGGTCTCGCGGTCGCGGATCTCGCCGACCATGATCTTGTCCGGGTCGTGGCGCAGGATCGAGCGCAGGCCCTTGGCAAAGGTCAGCCCCTTCTTTTCGTTGACCGGGATCTGCAGGATGCCGGGCAGCTGGTACTCGACCGGGTCTTCGATGGTGATGATCTTTTCGCGCCCGTTGTGGATCTCGGTCAGGGCCGCGTACAGGGTCGTGGTCTTGCCCGAGCCGGTGGGACCGGTCACCAGCAGCATGCCGTAGGCTTCCTGGGCCAGCTGACGCAGGGTCACCAGCGAGGGCGCGTCGAAGCCGAGCGCTTCCAGCGTCAGCGAGCCGTAGGCTTCGATCATTGCGCGCTTGTCGAGGATACGGATGACCGCATCCTCGCCGTGGATACTGGGCATGATCGAGACGCGCAGGTCGATGTCGCGCCCGCCCGCCTCGACGCGGAAGCTGCCGTCCTGCGGCACGCGCCGTTCGGCGATGTCGAGTTCGGCCAGCACCTTCAGGCGCGAGATGATGTGCTCGGCCAGCTCGATGCCGCCGACCGTGGCCGCGTGATCGAGCACGCCGTCGACCCGGTATTTCACGGCCAGGCCGCCGGCGGTGCTTTCCAGGTGGATGTCCGAGGCGCCCGCTTTCAACGCATCATATAAGGTGGAGTTGACCACCTTGACCGCCGGGCTGGCCGCTTCCGACACGCTGGCGAACGACAGCACGGTGGCCGTCTTGCCGTCGCGCCGAGCCTCGCCGGCGCCCTCCCCGCCCAGCGTGTCGACCGCGCGCGCCGATTCCTCCTGCTTGCCCAGGTAGGCCTGGATGTCGCCGGCCAGCGCCAGGCGCAGGTGCAGCGGACTGGCGGCGGTGCTGCCTGCGCGCGCCTGCAGCCAGCTCTGCAGATCGAGGTCGAAGGGATCGGCGATCACGCCGGTCAGCGCGCCTCCCGCATCGCGCAGCAGCGCGCACTGGCGTGCCAGCGCCTGCGCCAGCGGCAGCAGGTCGAAGGCCGGCTGCTGGCCGAACATCTCGACCGTTTCCATCACCGTCAGGCCAAAGGGTTCGGCCAGCTGGCGCACGATCTGGCGCGCTTCCAGGCCGGACAGGGCGTGCAGTTCATCCACCAGCGAACGCTGCGACTGGCGGCTCTGGGCACGGGCGCGCGCCAGCAGCGGCGCGTCGAAGGCAAAACTCGGGGCGTTCACGACATGTCTCCCGCCAGATCGAAGATCGGCATATATAACAGCACCACGATGGCGCCGACCACCAGCCCGATGGCCGCCATCAGCAGCGGCTCGAAAGTACGCGTGAAGCGGTCGATCCAGCGTCCGATCTCGCCGTCGTAGAAGGCGGCCGAGCGGGTCAGCATCGGCCCCATCTCGCCGGTGCGCTCGCCGACGCGCAGCATGCGCAGCGAGATCGGCGTGGTCAGGCCGTTGGCTTCGAAGGCGTCCGACAGCGGCTGCCCGGATTCGATCGCGGTACGGGCGGCGCGCAGGCCGGCCGCGATCGCCGGCGACACCATGCCCTGCACGGTTTCCAGCGCGCCGACGATGGTGATGCCGCCTTCGCTCAGCATGCCCAGCGTCAGGTACAGCCGCGACAGTTCGTAGATGCGGGCACGCTCGCCGATGCCCGGCAGGCGCGCCAGCAGGCGCGCGATGCCGCCGCGCCGCAGGGCGCGCCGGATGCTCCAGACCAGGGTGCCGATGACGACGGCGATCCCGGCCAGCAGGCCGGCCGTGTGGCTGGCCACGAACTGGCCCCAGTCCAGCATCAGGCGCGACATGAACGGCAGGTTGCGGCCGGCGCCCTGGTACACCTCGGCGAAGCGCGGCACCACGTACGACATCAGGAACAGCGAGACGCCGCCGCCGACCAGCAGCAGGATCGCCGGGTAGATCGAGGCGCTGACGATCTTGGCGCGCACCGTGTCGATGCGCTGCTGGTATTCGATGTAGCGCTCCAGCGCGCGCGGCAGGTCGCTGGTGCCTTCGGCGGCGCGCACGATGCCGATGTACAGCGGCGGAAACAGCTCGGGCTGGGCCGCCAGCACGCCGGAAAAGCGCTTGCCCTCGCGCAGGCCGGCCAGCAGCCGTTCCAGCACGCCGCGCGTGGCGGGCGTGCTTTCCTTCTCGAGCAGCGCTTCCAGGCCTTCGACGATGCCGAGACCGGCGGTGAGCAGCGCCAGCAATTCCTGGCTGAACAGGACCAGCGACAGCTTGCCGCCGCGGCCGCGCTGGAAGCCGGCCGCGCGCACCGGGGCGATCGCGCTGACGTAGAGGCCGCGCGCTTCGACCTGGCGCCGCGCGTCCGCCTCATCCTGGGCATCGACCGTCAGGCTGGCGATGCTCATGTCGGGAGCGAGAGTGCGTACCGCGAACTGCATGGCGAAAGGACCAGGTAAAGATCAGTGAGGGAAAGAGGCTGGACGATGCGGGCTGCCGATGGCGCGCCGCTTACTGCGAGCTGATGTCGGCGCCCTCGCCGCTGCCGCCCGGCTGGCCATCCTTGCCGAGCGAAAGAATTTCATATTCGCTCTTGCTGCCGGGCGCGCGGTACTGGTAGGCGTGGCCCCAGGGATCGAGCGGCACGCCCTTCTTCAGGTAAGGGCCGTTCCACTTGGCGGCAGCCGTCGGCGGCGCCGTCATCAGTGCGTTCAGGCCTTCCTCGGTGGTCGGGTAGCGGCCGACGTCGAGGCGGTAGGTATCGAGCGACTTCTCGAAGGCTTCGATCTGGGCCTTGGCGACGGTGACTTCGGACTTGCCGAGCTGGGAGAAATACTTGGGACCGACATAGGCCGCAAGCAGGCCGATGATGACGATCACCACGAGCAGTTCGAGCAGGGTAAAGCCTGCATTACGGCGGCGGCCGGCAAAACCCTGGTTCAACGCTTGATACATCCGACCAACTCCTTTATTTCCTCGACCACGACTTGATCACCCGACAACCGGCAACAGGATTTTTATTGCATTAATGAAAATCTCGCATGCAGGCTACCATGTGTCCGCCTGCCCGACAATGCCTTTATGCGGCCAGTGTCGTACGAACGCATCCAATGTTCAGATTGCCAACTACGGGACGACATAAGACACTTTCCACCGACACGCCGACACCCATGCGCAGCAAAACCGACCAGCGCCGCCTCCACATCCTGCACGCCGGCGAAAGCAAGCAGGTGACGATCCCGATCGATGCCCGCTCGCTGGCCTACTACACCCAGGCCAAAGGCGCGTGGCAGCTGGATGCCGGCAAGTACCGCATCCTGGTCGGCGCCGCCTCGGACGACCTGCCGCTGGATGAAACCTTGACGGTACCGGCCGCGGCCCAGCTCTCCACCACGAGCTCGAACCCGCTGCCGCTGCGCCAGGCGGTACAGGTCGGCACCAGAAACCCTGCCGTGCCCAGCACGGCAGGGTTTTTTATGGTCGCGCTTACGCCGGCACGGCATCCACGATCAGTTCGGGCTGCAACGCGCGGATGCGCAGCTCCGTGAAATAACCGCCGGCCTCGTTATAGCGCAGGTAATGGCGGCCACAATCCAGGCAGCGCACGACGGCGCAGCGGTTGTAGGGGTAGAAACGCGGCGCGATCGGGGCCGTCTCGCTGTCGTAATGGGTGCCGGCCGGGTGGTATTCGGCGAAGGTCGGCTCGTCGTAGGGGTCGTCGAACAGGAACCCGGCCTCTTCCAGGCGGTCCTGCCGCAGCGTCATCGGTATTGCGCGCCAGGCCGCGAGGGATTCCCGGTTGCAGTGGCAGGCTGCGGTCACCGCCGCGGAGGCCCGCGCCAGGCCGGTCAGCTTCTCGACTTCGATTGTTTGCATCGCATGTCCATGGGTTCACTTCGCCCCATTGTAAGCGCAAGGCGGACGGCCCGGGTTCGATGATTTTTTGTTATGATTCGTGGGTTGACATGCCATTCGACCATTATGACCCTCGCTACTCACCCGAACCGACGCTTGGGAGACCGACGTACTGATGGCGTCACCGCAAAAATCCTGCGCACCATGTTCGCAATGCGGCGCGGCTTCGGCAACGCCGCGGCCAAGAATCTGCTCATGCGCAATGGCCTCGACGAAGCGCTGATCGAACGCGTACTGGCCATCCCCGAAGACCGCCGCATGCAGCGGCGCCGCACCGATGAAGCGGCGTCCGCGGCCGTGGATCAGCGCGAAGCGCCGGCAATCGACGACGAGGGGGCCGTCACCCTCGACGCGGCCGGCATGGCCATCCTGCACCGCCTGCGCTTCGAAGCGGACACCGGCATGCACAGGATGACGCTGGCCGAGTGCCCGGCCGAATTGCAGCAGTTTGCCATGATCCAGCTGGACGACGACGGCAAGCCGGTCATCACCTCGAGGGGACGGCAAGCGCTCAAGCATTTCGCCTGCGTGCGCGCGCTCAACAGCATCGAATGCGGCCTGGACGCGATTCCGATGAGCGCGGACATCCGGACCTGGCTGGAATCGAACCTGTTTCTGCAGCGTGTCGGCAACGACTACAAGGTCACCGAGCTGGGCAAGGACTGGCTCGAATTCAACCGGTCGATTTCGCAGAGCCGCGCGCTGGTGTAGACACAAGACGGGCCGCGGTCAATGCCGCAGGGCCAGGTCGAGCACCAGCACGAGCAGCAGCAATAACGCCACGCTTTTCCAGAAGGCGACAGGGCTGCGCTCGATCAGCGGCGCGCGGGTGCGCTGCTGGAAGGCGCGGTTCGGGTGGTGCAGGTCGAACACGAATTCGGCGGCATCCCGGTAGCGCGCGTACGGGTCGATGCGCACCGCCTTGCGCAAGGCTTCGTCGACCCAGGCGGGAATGGCGGGATCGTGGTCACGCGCCGGCGTATATGCCAGCTTGCGCTGCGCCGCCCTGCTCTTTGCTTGCGGGATGCGCACGTCGTAAGGCAGGTGGCCGGTCAGCAGGTGGTAGGTCAGCACGCCCAGCGAAAACACATCCGACTGCACCGTGCCCGGCTCGCCCAGAAAGTATTCGGGCGCCGCATACAGCGCGGCGCCGGCCAGCGTGGCGGCAGGTGCCGCGGTGGCCATCTCGCGCACGCCGGCCACACTGGCCGCGCCGAAGTCGATGAGCTTCACGGTGCCGGTGGCGTCGATCATGATGTTCTCGGGACGGATGTCCTGGTGCAGCATCTCCAGCCGGTGGAAGGCGCGCAAGCCTTTCGCCACCTGGTCGACGATGCGGCGCACCACCTCCAGGCCCGGGCGGCCGCGGTCACGCAGCTGCTGCGCCAGCGTCCTGCCGTCGATGTATTCGGTGACCAGGTACATGCTGCTGCGCGCGCGTCCCGGCAGCAGCGGCTTGACGACGTGCGGGCTGTCGATGCGGCGCGCGATCCACTCTTCCATCAGGAAGCGTTCGACGTAGACCGGATCGTCCTGCAGGTCGATCGACGGCGCCTTGACGACCACGCTCTGTCCGCTCTCGATATCGAGCGCCAGGTAGATGTGGCTGCGGCTGCTGCCGTGCAGCGTGCGCAGGATGCGCAAGCCGTCGAACTGGGCACGCGGCGCGAACTGCGGCGGAAAGGGCAAGGCCGCCATCTTGCGCAGCAGCTCGTCGGCGCCCTGGTCCTGCAGGCGCTCGATGCGGACCAGCTGCACCGTCAGGTTGTCGCGGCTGCCGTTTTCCAGCGCGCGCGCCACGAGCAGGCGCGCCGCGTCGTCCAGGTCGGCGCCCGCCGCCAGCGCCCCCTGCACGTCGGCCGCATCGACATGCTCGTAGACGCCGTCGCTGGCCAGCATGAACAGGTCGCCCGGCTCGAGCGGCTCGCTACGGTAGTCGATCTCCAGGTGGGCATCCACGCCGAGCGCACGCGCCAGGTAGCTCTGCCCGGGCGCGACCGAGACGCGGTGGTCGGTGGTCAGCTGTTCCAGGCTGTCGCGGTGCACCCGGTAGATGCGGGTGTCGCCGACGTGGAACAGGTAGGCGGTATTCGACTTGATGACCAGCGCCGACAGCGTGCACACGTAGCCGCGGTCCTTGTCGTAGCGGCCCTGGCTTTGCCGGGTCTGCGAATACAGCCAGGCATTGGTGGCCGCCAGCACGCGTTCCGCCGACGTCTTCACCGACCACGCATCCGAGGTGCAGTAGTAATCCTCGAGGAAGGAGGCGACGGCCGTTTCGCTGGCGACCTGGCTGACGTCGCTGCTGCTGATGCCGTCCGCCACGGCCAGCGCGACGCCCTTCACCGCCAGCTGCCGGCCCTGCGGCATGCAGCTGCCGTGGAAGTCCTGGTTGACCGCCTTGCGGCCACGCTCGCTATGCTGGCCGATCGAGAGATGCGGATGGGAAGACATCCGCAGACGATCAGGAGAACGAGCGCTTGGCCGCCGTCCGGACGTGGGTGGAGTACAGCGTCAGGCCGGTGAAGGCGAGGCCGCCCACCAGGTTGCCCAGTACGGTCGGGAGTTCGTTCCAGATCAGGTAATCCATGATCGTGAAGTGCCCGCCCATCATCAGGCCGAACGGGAACAGGAACATATTCACCACCGAATGTTCGAAAGCCATGAAGAAGAACAGCATGATCGGCATCCACATCGCCACGACCTTGCCGCCGACGGTGGTGGAGATCATCGCGCCGACCACGCCCATCGACACCATCCAGTTGCACAGCATGCCGCGGATGAACAGGGTCAGCATGCCGGCCGCGCCGTAGGCGGCATAGCCGACGGTACGCTTCTCGCCGATCTGGGCGACGGTCTGGGCGATCTTGCCGCCATCGGTGTTGAAGCCGAAGGTGAACATGTAGGCCATCAGGCAGGCCACCGTCAGCGCGCCGAGGAAGTTGCCGATGAAGACGACGCCCCAATGCTTCAGGACGCGGCCGACCGTGACGCCGGGACGCTTGTCGATCAATGCCAGCGGCGTCAGCACGAAGACGCCGGTCAGCAGGTCGAAGCCCATCAGGTACAGCATGCAGAAGCCGACCGGGAACAGGAGTGCGCCGATCAGCGGCACGCCCGTCGCCACCGACACGCTCACCGCGAACACGGCGGCCAGGGCCAGGATGGCGCCTGCCATGTAGGCGCGGATCAGCGCATCGCGCGTCGCCATGTAGATTTTCGACTCGCCCGCGTCCACCATCTTGGTGACGAATTCCGAAGGAACCAGATATGCCATGCAGCTTCACCTTTCGCGGCCCGCGGGCCTGTTGACGTTATGTAATTTGAATCTCAGCAAGAAGAATGCCTGCCGGGACGGCGCACTCAGAACGGCTTATAGGGGAGGAATTTGCCGTCCAGGGTGATGACGGCACGCTCGCCGCCCTCGGGATCCGCTACCTTTTGTATGTCGCAGCGGAAGTTGATCGCACTGATGATGCCGTCGCCAAATTGCTCGTGGACCAGGGCTTTCAGCGTGGTGCCGTACACCTGCACCATCTCATAGAAGCGGTAGATCGTCGGGTCGGTCGGCACGCCGCCCGGGATGCTGCCGCGCATCGGCACCGACTGCAGCTGCTTGGCGTCGGCGGCGCTCAGTTCCAGGCGCTCGGCCACGATGGCGGCGGCGGCGGCCGGCAGGGCGTGCTGGCCGAGCAGTGCGGCCGTGACGTAGGCGACGTGCAGGCCGGTGCCTTCGGCGAGGGCGGCCCAGCTCAGGTCTTTCAGCGCCTTGCTGGTGATGACACGTGCGGTGAGTGCCGTGCGCGCATCTTGGGTGACGTCCGATTGCAGCATGATGATTTCCTTTGTTGGATGGGCTGGAGGGTCGATTGCATTGACGGTGCGATGGGCCGGCAATTGGGGCGAGTTTCCTGGCCAGTAAATTGCTTAATACCCTGCAATGGAAATCATCATCGTGGCTTTTTATTAAGCGGTCCAATACCTGCTTAGAATGGTGTTGATAAGAAAAACTAATGCTTTTTTTTGGAGCTGCGTGCACTAAATTATGGAACTGCGTGCACTAAAATATCTCATCGCCGTGGCCGAGCACGGTAATTTCACACGCGCGGCGGAAGCCTTGCACGTGTCCCAGCCGGCCCTCTCGCAGCAGATCCTGCAGATGGAAGACCGTCTGGATGCCGTCCTGCTCGACCGCAGCGGGCGCACGGTCAAGGTGACCGAGGCCGGGCAAGCCTATATCGCCCATGCGCGGCGGGCGCTGTTCGAACTGGAGTCGGGCCGGCGCGCGATCCACGATGTGGGCGACCTGTCGCGCGGCGCCGTGCGGCTGGCGATGACGCCGACCTTCACCGCTTACCTGATCGGGCCATTGGTGGCCGCTTTCCGCGCCCGCTTCCCGGCCATCAAGGTCAATGTGCTGGAAATGTCGATGGACACGATTGCCGCCGCGATCGAAGCGGATGAAGTGGACCTCGGTATCGCGTTCGAACTGGCGCGTTGCGCGGATATCGAGAGCCTGCCGTTGTTCACGGAAAGCCTGCGTGTTGTGGTTGCGGACCATCATCCGTGGGCCGGGCGCGATGCGCTCGACGTCCGCTCGCTCGCGGAGGGCGAACTGGCCCTGCTGAGCAAGAATTTCGTCACCCGCGTCCACATCGACAATTATCTGCAGGCGTCCCAGGTGGCGCCGAAGGTCGCGGTGGAAGTGAATACGATCAGTGCCCTGGTTGAAATTGTCCGGCACAGCAATCTGTTGACGATCTTGCCGGAGGCAATCGCAGGACAGGCGCCCGGCCTGCGCAACCTGTCGCTGGCGTCGCCACCGCCGCCGCGCACGGTCATGCTGTTGCGGCGCAAAGGCGCCTACCAGAGCGCGGCGACCCGCGCGCTCGAGGACATCGTCAGGCGCGAAGCCGCGCGCTGGATGCTTTGACGCCTGTTCGGGTGGCGTTCAGGGCCGTCAAGCCAGCCGTTTTCCCGCCGCACAAGCCTGCATCAGTTGCGCCAGCCGTTTGCTGCGCGTTTCTTCCCGCTTTGCATTGATAATCCAGTGCAGCACGACCTTGCGGTAGCCGGGCGGCGCCGCCTCGAAGTAGGCCCAGGCCGCAGCATCGCGCTGGAAGCGCGCGCGCTCCGTGTCGCTCAGCGCGGGCACATCGCTGCGCTCGTGCGCATAGATGCCGGACTTCGCCTCGACGCGCAGCGCGAACGCCGCTTCGCCCGCCGCCGTCATTCTGCCCTCCGCGCGCAGCTTGTCCATCTTGGTGATATTCACCACGCTCCAGATCGAGGATGCCTTGCGCGGCGTGAAGCGGATCGAATAGGTGTCGTCGTCGATGCGTTGGCGGCGCCCGTCGATCCAGCCGACGCACAGGGCTTCGTCGACCGATTCTGACCAGCGCATGCAGCGCTGGCCCGAGCCCACCTTGTGGAAGCCGACCAGCAGTTCGGTCGCGCTGCTGGCGTACTGGTCGAGCCAGGCGCGGAAGGCCTGGGCATCAGCGAAGAAAGTGGGCGTCATGGCGGCCATTATGCATGGCTTTCCGCTATCTCATCTGGTTATACTTGCCCAGCCGACCTGGCCCCCGCCCACGCCGTTCGTTCTGATTAAGGAAACCGTCGATGTCACGCCGTACCGCCCTCGCCTTCGCCACCTCCGTCCTTGCCGCCTCCTACGCATTCACCGCCGTGCCATCCCAGGCGCAATCCACCCGCGACGCCACGCTGGTCCAGACCGGCAGCGACATCCCGGCCAAATGGCAGCGCCCCGATGCCGACTACGACTACACGCGCCAGGAAGTCATGATCCCGATGCGCGACGGCGTCAAGCTGCATACCGTGATCCTGATCCCGAAAGGCGCGCACGACCTGCCGCTGCTGCTCGAGCGTACGCCCTACGATGCGGGCGGCTTCAGCAAGGAAAGCGTGCCGCACCTGCGCGACGCGGTCTGGACCGCCAACCGCGAGTGGGTCGACGACGGCTACATCCTGGTCTACCAGGACATCCGCGGCAAATACGGTTCCAAGGGCGACTACGTGATGACGCGTCCGCCGGTCGGCCCGCTCAATCCGAGCAAGACCGACGACACCACCGATGCATGGGACACGGTCGACTGGCTTGTCAAGAACGTCAAGCAGGGCAACGGCAAGGTCGGCATGATCGGCTCGTCCTACGACGGCTGGACCGTGACCATGGCCCTGCTCGGCCCGCACCCGGCGCTGAAGGTGGCGGCGCCGCAGAGCCCGATGATCGACGGCTGGATGGGCGACGACTGGTTCCACTACGGCGCCTTCCGCCAGGTCAACCTCGACTACTTCACCGGCCAGACCAGCAAGACCGGCAAGGGCGAGAACGTGGCGCACACCGGTGCCGACGATTACCAGGCCTTCCTCGATGCCGGGTCGGCCGGCAACTGGGCCGAACGCAACGGCTTCAAGCAGCTCGGCTTCTGGAACCGCCTGTCCAGCCACCCCGCCTACGACGCCTTCTGGCAGGGCCAGGCCCTGGATAAATTCGTCGCGGCGAAGCCGTCGAGCGTGCCGACCATGTGGCTGCAGGGCCTGTGGGACCAGGAAGACATGTACGGCGCCGTCGTCACCTGGGAAGCGCTGCGCGCCAAGGGCATGTCGAACAACCACCTGGTGATGGGGCCGTGGGCGCACAGCCAGGTCAACGGCAAGGCCGAGACCCTGGGTCCGCTCAAGTGGAAGGGCGATACCGCGGCCGACTTCCGCCGCGACGTCTTGATCCCGTTCTTCAACACCTACCTGAAGGACCGCACCCCAACCGAGCCGCTGGCGCCGGTGATGATCTATAACGCGTCCGACAACCGCTGGGACAAGTTCGCCGACTGGCCGGCGACCAAGGCGCTGACGCCGCTGTACCTGCAGGCCGACAACGGCCTGGCCTTCCAGCCGGCGGCCGCGGGCGAGGACAGCTACGTGTCCGACCCGGCCAAGCCGGTGCCCTTCCTGGCGCCGCCAATGTCGTTCAGCGAGCGCAGCCGCTGGGTCAGCTGGCTGCTGCAGGACCAGCGTTTCGTGTCGACCCGCACCGACGTGCTGTCTTGGCAGACTCCGGTGCTGACCAGCCCGGTCACCGTGCAGGGTGCGCCCTTCGCCGACATCTTCGCCAAGACCAGCGGCACCGATGGCGACTTCGTGGTCAAGATCATCGACGTCTATCCGGCGACCGTGGCCGAACAGCCGGAAATGGGCGGCTACCAGCTGCCTGTCAGCATGGACATCTTCCGCGGCCGCTACCGCCAGAGCTTCGAGCACCCGACGCCGATCCCGGCCGGCGAAGTCCAGGAATACAAGTTCCGCCTGCCAACCGTGAACTACGTGTTCAAGCCGGGCCACCGCATCATGGTGCAGATCCAGTCGAGCCTGTTCCCGCTGTACGACCGCAACCCGCAGAGCTACGTCGACAACATCTTCTTCGCCAAGCCGGCCGATTACCGCAAGGCGACCGTGTCCATCCAGCGCGGCACGGCCGGCGCCAGCGCGGTGCTGCTGCCGGTGGTGCAGACCAGCACGGCGATCAAGTCGGCGGCGCGCTGAACCCGCGGCCGGCTCAGCGTGCCTGGGCGGCGGCGCCGCTGCCCAGCTGGCAGATGCCGGTCTTGCAGATCGCGCCCGGGTCGGGCACGAAGTTGCAAGTCGACATCATGCCGGAGGCGGCATTCGCAGCGCGCTGCTGTTCCTTGTAGCTGTCGCCGAGGGCGCGCAGCTCGGCTTCCTGGGTCTTGGCCGACGACCAGGCGATATACCCTTCCGGACCGCCGCAGGACTTGGCGCCCAGCGGCATCGTATGGCACTGGGCGTCGCTGCTGCAGGTCGGCGAGCCGACCAGGGTGCGGATGCGGGTCAGCATCTCGCCCGGCGCGGCCAGGTTGGAATCGGGTGGGGCCTTTGTTGCGGCAACCGGCACGGGAACCTTCTGGTTGCCCGACTGGGCGCCGCAGCCGCTGGCGGCGCAGGCGGCTAATAATAAGAGGGCAAGTTTTTTCATGGTTAGATCATCCGTGCCGTCATGACGGACGTCAAGCGTGCGTTGGTATGCAATGCATGCGTAACCGAACGTCGCATGGGCGCTACGTTGATGTTCCAGGAGGTTTTATTTCTCTCAGGATATTTCCTTACATCATCTTTTAACTCCGTGCATCTAACATGAATTGTTAAACGCATGGCGGCAATTTACACAAAGTTAAGTTAAAAAGTTGACGCACGGAAAAAAAGTGTGGCTACAATAGCTCATCCATATCGCAGCTATTGCCCGCCATTATGAAATTTCTGACGCTCCCTACCTTGTCCGCCTTCTCCCTCGCCGCTCTGCTCGCTGCCTGCGGCGGTCCGCAGGATGCGCTGCCGCCCCAGACTGCCGCCTCGATCCAGACCGGCTCGGCCACGACCAGTGTCCACGTGTCTGCCGATGCAGGCACCGGCAGCACCGGCACCGCCACGACCGGCGCGGCCGCCGCCGGCACCGCCGTGCCGACCGCGTCGGCTACCATGCCCCAGCCGGACTGCGCCGCCGACGGCTGCAACGGCCCGCGCATCATCGACGCCAATGCCGAAGCCTGGCGCTATGTGGCCATGCAGCGCGCCGCTGCCGAAGTCTCGCAGTCCTGATCCTGCCGCCTGCTGGAAAGTCCTTACCCTTCCAGCAGACGCAACTCCATGCAGCGCGCCAGCGCATGGGCGCGGTTGCTGACCCCTAGCGCGCGGTAGATGCGCTGCAGGTGGTTCTTGACGGTCAGCCCGCTGATGCCCAGGATCTGTCCCATCTCGTCGTTGCTCTTCCCTTCGCGCAGCCAGCCGACGATCTCGGTCTCGCGCGCACTCAGGCTGCGCACCGGCGCCGCCGCCGAACCGCCATGGGGCGGCAGCCGTGCCAGCGCCAGGTGCAGGTGCGGCACCAGCAATTCGAGAAAGTAGGCGTGGCGCGCGCTCGGCCGCATCGGCAGGCCGAACAAGACGAACACGCTGGCGCCGGCCGCGGTCTGGCCGGTACCGTGGGCCAGCACGCTGTCGAAGCCAAGCGCGCCCAGTTCGGCGCGGAAGCCTTCCAGCACCTGCGCGCCCTCTTCTTCCCTGTCGCCGCCGTCGAACAGTGCCGGCAGGCGGCCACTCCCCATGCAATGGCGCGCGATGCGCAGTGCCAGCCCGTCGCGGCGGCCGCCCAGTGCGGCCAGCGCGGGCGGCGCCAGCACCGTGCCATGCAGGCAATCGATCCCCAGCAGCGCGCCGCCCGGCGCAAATTGCATGCAGGCCAGCACGGCGTGCGGCAGCAGCGCCTGCAGCTGCCCCTGCGTCCACAGGAACAATTGATGCAGGCTGGCCACGCGCACGCCGGCTTCGATCGCGCGCAGCAGGTACTCCTGCTCCAGGCGGCTGAGGATAACGACTGGTTCCATTTATGCGTGCAGGCTGCTCAGGCGGCGCTGTCCCAGCCGAAGGCATCCTGGGCGCGCCAGGCGACGAAGCGGTAGCCGCTGCCGCGTACGGTTTCGATGCGCTGCTGGTGGCCGCTCGGCTGCAGCGCATTGCGCAGCCGCCCGACGTGGGTGTCGACGGTGCGCTCGTCCAGCACCGCATGGCGGCCCCACACCTGGTCCAGCAGCTGCGAACGCGAATGCACGCGCTCCGGGTGATGCATCAGGAAATTCAAAAGCCGGAACTCGACCGGCCCCAGGGCCACCTGGCGCGCCCCCGCCATCACGCGCTGGGTGCCGGGATCGAGGCGCAGGCCGGCCATCTGCACCACATCGGGCGCGAGGGCTGCGGCCGGCGCCACCGGCGCGGGTGCCCTTCTCCGCAGCACGGCACCGATGCGGGCCAGCAGTTCGCGCGGATTGAAGGGTTTGGTGAGATAGTCGTCGGCGCCCGATTCCAGCGCCAGGATCTTGTCGTGCTCGCCGGCGCGCGCCGACAGCATGATGATCGGCAGCTCGCGCGTAGTGGTGGCGGCGCGCAGGCGCCGGATCAGCGCCTGGCCGGACTGGCCCGGCAAATCCCATTCCAGCAGCAGCATTTCGGGCGGATGCTCGTCGATCGAGACCAGCGCCGATTCGGCATCGAGGCAACTGGCGGCGTCGTGGCCGGCGCGCGTCAGGTTCAACGCCAGCAACTGGCGGATGGCGGGATCGGGGTCGACCACGAGGACGTGTGCGGACATACGGCTATCCTAAAACATTGATCTATGTTTGCAGCTGCCAGATTTTAATATGCACGATGCAAGACCAACTGAACAATATGATTTGTTTGGAGTATTCAGAGCTTCCGCGAATAAATAGCAATTAGACAGAGCGCCTAGAGGGAAGCGGGTTTTGAGGCGAATCAAGAGACGCGCGGCAGTGAATACCGGCAGTTGTGAAAAGGATACAAGTATTGAAAAACCACCTGTCCGTCCCCGGACAAGTGGTTTCTTTACAGCAAGCTCAGCCTGGCCGGCTCAGCGAACGCGGCGGCGCAGTGCGAAGCCCATCAGGCCCAGGCCGCTCATGACCAGTGCCCAGTCGGCCGGTTCCGGAACGTCGGTGCCGACGGCGGCCGGGGTCACGCTGGCGTAGCTGGCGTTGGCGCTGATCTGCACCGGACCGCCCGTGCCGAGCACGATGTTGGCGATGTCGCCGCCGCTGGCGTAGTTGCCGTCGAGGTCGGACAGGGCGACGCCGAAGTTGGTTTCGTACGCCGGGTTTTCGGTGTCGAAGCTGACGTCGAAGCCGAACATGCCGCCGAAATCGACATCGAACAGGTAGCCGTTGGTGCCACCGACGAGGGTCAGCGTGTGGCTGCCGAAATCGACGGTGGCATTGTTGTAGGCCATGCCGGTGCCGGCAAATGCGCCGGTCCAGTTGGTAACGGTGGCGGTAACCGATGGCATCGGGTCCTCGTTGAGGAAGGACAGCACCAGGTAGCCGTCGCCGCTACCCTGCGACGCGCTGTTGACGTTGACGTGGTAGGTCGGACCGGCCAGCGCGGCGGCGCTGCCGCCCAGGCAGGCCAGCGCCAGTACGCAGCGCGACAGGAGAGAAGTCATTTTGAACATGTTGCGTATTCCTTAGAAAGTACCGCTGATCAGTTTCGGCGTATAGGTAATCTGGGCCTTCGACGGATTGCTGAAGGTCGTGGTCACGGTCAGTTGCGCACCGGCAGCCAGGGTGCCGTTCGACACCGTGATGTATGGCGCGCCTTCGCTCATGCCGCTGCGGTTGTCGAGGCTGACGCTGGCCGGCAGGCCATCCAGGCGCAGTTGCAGCGGACCGTTGATCGGCGCACCGCTGGTGTTGGTGATGGTGACCGTGCCGGTGAACTTGCCGGTGATCAGGTTACCCTTCAGCGAGGACTGGACGATCTTCACATTGGCGCTCACATCGGTCGTAGCACCGGCCAGGTTCAAGCTCACCACCACCGGATCGTGGTCCGACGCGCGGAAGGCGTTGTTGACGTACGGGTCGTCGGCGGTGTCGCCGAGGTTGTAGTCGATCGCATCCGGTTCGTCCGCATTGTTGTGCCATTCGGTCACGCCGGTTACCTGCGGGTCGAGCGAGGTGCTGGCCAGCGCGTGGTCGAGGTAGCCGCTCATGCCGTTGAACACGTATGAGTACGGGGTGCCGTTCGGGCGCACGAAGCGTTCCAGTTCGTTCACCATGCCATTGCTGGTCAGGTAGGCGATCGGGTCTTCGTGGCCGTAGGCGTTGAAGTCGCCCACTGCCAGCACGTCCGCATCGCCGCTCGCGGCCACCACGGCCGGGATAAAGTATTGCGCCAGGCGCGTCGCCTGCTGCACGCGGGTCAGGTTCCAGCAACCCTGGCCGTCGCCGCTGTCGGTGTTGCCGGTGCCGCCGCCGCAGCTGCCCTTCGACTTCAGGTGATTGACGATCAGCGAGAACTTGGCGCCGTTGCTGTTGACCTTGAAGGTCTGGGCCATCGGCGGACGGTTGTTGACGCTGTCGTTGTCGGACATGGCGCCGCCGACCAGGGTCAGCTTGCCCGGCTTGTAGATCATCGCCACGCGGATGGCGTCGGTGCCGGTGGCCGGCGGTTGCGGCACGTAGGCGTAGACGGTGCTACCGATCGACGTGTTCAGCGCATTGACCAGGTAGCCCACGGCGAAGTCGCCATTGTTCTGGATTTCCATCAGGCCGACCGCGTCGGCATCCATCGCCTTCAGCTCGTTGACGATCTTGTCGCGCTGGCGCACGAACTCTTCCATGTTGTCGGCGCCGCGGCAGTTGCCGGCCGAGGTCGAGTTGCCGATCTTGCAGCCCTGGCCGGTAGCGCCGTTGACGTCGCGGCCGTTGGTGAAGGTGGTGAAGAAGTTCAGCACGTTGGCGCTGGCGACGCGCACGTTGCCCGCGGCAACGGTCGGCGCCGCTTCGCGCGGGTTGGTGCGGCTGAACGTCGGCGTGTCGGTCGGCTGCAGCTTGTACCAGCCGCCGCCGCCGCCGATCGCGCCGAAGTCGAGCACGCCGACCAGGTCGTTGACGGTGTCGCCGGCGCGCACGGTCTGGTCCTGGAACAGGTAGGGGATATGGGCCGGGGTGGTGAAGCTGTTATCGTCCAGCACCACCATGTTGCGTTCGTTGGCGGCCGCCAGCGCATTCGCTTCGGGACCCGGACGGAAGCGGTTGGTCGGGGTTTCGAGGCGGCCATTGCCCAGCACCAGCTCGCCGCGGTCGCCGAGGAAGCCGTTGCCGTTCACGGTCAGCGCGCCGGTGAAGCGCACCAGCATGCCTTCGTAGCGGCGCAGGTCTTCCGCACCCAGCTGGACATTGGTAATGCCGACCGGCTGGCCGACGCCGAGGTTGGCGCTGGCGGTGATGTCCTTGATCTCGGTGTAGGAGCGCGGGGCGCCGGTCGGGGTGTATTCGGTGACGGTACCGGTCACGCGCACCAGGTCGCCGAGCTTGCCGGGGGCAGTGGCGCTGCCGGTGTAGACGTAGATCGCGTCCGGGGTGGTCGGGTCGTTGTCGCCGGCCGGATCCTGGATGTAGTAGCCGCTGCTGAGCAGCTTGGTGATCACGCCGGTGGTGGTCTGTACGGTGTTGTTGAACGGGCTGGTGGCGCCGCTGCCCTGCAGCTGCGAAATCGTCTGCTCGCCCGAGACCAGCACGTTGACGGTGCAGCTGGCCGACTGGCCGTCGTTGTTGGTGAAGGTCACCGCGACCGGGTAGTTGCCGCCGGCGACGCTGGCGTCGACAGACAGGTTGGCCGAGGCGCTGCCGCCCGCCGCGCCTGCCGCCGTGAAGCCGGTCAGGCTGATGCCGGCACGGGCGCCGCCGGTGATGCTGGCGGCGTTGACGATGCTGTCCACGTCGCTGGCGCGCAGTATGCCGGAGAAGGCGGTACCGGCGCGGCCGGAAATGCTCGCCGGGCAGTTGGTCACGATCGGCTGGATCACCGGATCCGGGGTGCCGCCGCCGCTGCACTGGTTGCGCGGGCTGGTGGTATTGCGCGGGATCGCGCCGGCGACGGTGAAGTCAGCGGCATTGTTGTTGGTGTCGACACAGCCGGCGCCGTTGCGGATCGCGGCGGTGCTATTGCTCAGGGTCGGTGTCGGGCTGGTCTCGGAGAAATTGGCGCCGCCGAAGCCGACGAAGTCCTGCACGTTCGCAGTCGGGGCTGCACCGCTCAGGGCAGTCTGTGCACTGACCAGGGCTACCTTGCCGGCTGTCGCGCTCATCGCCAGCGTACCAGTGGCGTCCGCTTGCGGCAGCGGCGCGCCGGCGCCGGCGCCGACGGCTTCCTGCACCAGGTAATACTGGCCAGGCTGGATCGTGCCGGTCAGCCTGGTCAGCTGCCAGGTCGTGCCCGCGGACGAGGCGTACTGCACGCTCCAGGTGCTCAGGTCCACCGCAGCATTGCTGCGGTTGAACAGCTCGATGAAGTCGTTCTGGTGGGTGGCGCCATTGTTGCCGCCGCCACCATATACCTGGCTGATGACGACATCGCCGGGCGCGGCCAGCGCCGATGCCGACAAGCCGGCCAGCAGGGCGGCCAGTACGGTCATGCGTACGGGAACGGAATGTGATGCACGAGGAGTCATGGAAGGATCCTGGTCAGGGTCAGGTTTTGTTAAGGTTGTCAGTAAGGAACTTACAGTACGGATATTAAATGCGTTAATTGACAACATCATGACCACGCATTAGCCCATCCGGACTAATGCACATCGAATGTGCGTCAGATTGTGCTCAGCGCCGGGCATAGGGTGCAGCCAGCGGTTCCCCTATGAAAACGCCCTGGGCCGGCCAGGCCACGCTCTTCCAGTAGGCTTCGATGGCGCTGTTGCCCTGTACGTAGTTTTTGAACAACACCGATGGGTTGGGGAACTTCTGCCAGTAGTTGCAGGGTTCGCTGACGGTGCCGTAGCTGGCGGTGGCCCCGGCCTCCAGCCAGCGCAGGCTACTCATCTGGTCGGTATGGCTTGCGCTGTCGAGCAGGTCGCCGCCGAACGAGGTCAGGTGGTCGGCCAGCGCGCCGGGCACGAAGCCCAGTGTGTCGAGCTTGTCGACCGCGGCCTTGCCGGTCTGGTAGATCAGGATGTCGCGCGCGCCCTCGAGCGCATCGGTGCGCAGGGTGCGCGTGTTCAGCCGGCGCGCCGCGATTCGCCCCGGCGCCGGAAAGAAGGCGGCGCGCGTGTTGCGTGCGCTGTCCGACGTCACCAGGTAATAGGCGGTGGCCGGCAGCGTGCGGAACCCGGCGCCGGTGCCGCGGTCGATCAGCGCCCTGGCCTGCGCCACCGATTCGGTCGGCAGCAGCATCGACAGCCGCATGTTCAGCTCGCTGAACGGGCGCCGCGTGGCGGCATTGAAATAGGCGCTGGGCTGGCCGGGGGCGCAGGTGCGGGCGCACTGCGCGGCGTCGTAGCCGAGCGTGTAGGCGGCGGTGATGCCGTTGCAGGCGACCCGGTAGGGTGCGGTCCAGATCATCAGCACCGCCTGCACATCGGGCCCGAGCCCGGCATCGATCTGCTGTTTCAGCAGCCTGAAACGTGCCGGGTCGAGCGCATGTGGTTTGCCCGGGATGCTGACGTGCACCACGTTGGCCGCGGGGATGTTGCGGCGCTCGCGGTAATAGGCGCCGACGGCGACGCTGTGCGGGTCGGCATCGTTGATGACGATGGCCAGCTGGCCGGATTGCAGGGCGGTGGCCGGCTGGGCACCGGCCGGCACGCCCACGAGCGCGACGGCAAGGCCGGCGACGATGCGCGCCATGGTCATCGGGCAGTTACGCCGGCGCGCCCTCCGCGCGCTTGCGTGCCAGGCGCGCAAGCGCGCCTGCCGCCCCGATCCCGCCCAGCAGCATCGCCCAGGCCGCCGGCTCGGGCACCGGCGCGATCGCATAGATTTCCAGCGCGTCGACGCGCACCGTCCCTCCGTCCATGCTGCGGTCGATGATGCTGAGGCGTTCGTCGAACGGATTGCCATAGCTGAGCTGCCAGGACAGCGCGGTGTCGAGGCGGTCGTTGACGAACAGGTCGGGGCCTGAACCGAACACCGGACCGAATTCCATTTCGTTGAAGGTCTGGCGCTGGCCCTGGCTGGGCAGGATGTAGCCGGACAGGATCTGCCGGTACACGGCCGGCACCGTGAAATTGAACAGGAAGGCCGTGCGCTGCGCATCGCGGATGGTTTCGTGCCAGCCCTCGTCCGCGGCCCAGCTTTGCGGATTGTAGCCGCCCACCAGGTAGGTGTTGCCGGCGGTGTTGGTCACTTCGAGCAGGGTGAAGGTTGGACCTTCGCCGTCGGCGCCGGCATGGAACTGGGCCGAGGTGTCGCCGGCCTGCCGGGTATACACATTGGTGAGATGCAGTTCGCCGGCGCCGAGCCAGCGTTCGAGCTGGCCGTACCTGCCCTCGTCAAGCAGCCTCGGCGCGGTGGTCTGGGCCGACGCCTCGGTGCTCAACAGCGGGGTGCCGGCCGCCAGCGTGAATGCGAGTGCCGCAACGATCGTCTTCATGGCGTCCTCCTGGGAATGGATGGAGACTCGTCGAGGCATTGTAGGCCGTATGCATGGGCACATCCACACGGTAGGCTGGGGCAAATGAGCGCGGCAAACCCGCAAAAGAACGTGCAAAAAAAAGGCCGGCAAATGCCGGCCCCCATGCGGATGCGCCTTCTATTTCATGGATCAGGCGCGCTGGTAGATATCCTCGAAGCGGACGATATCGTCTTCACCCAGGTAACTGCCCGACTGCACCTCGATCAGGTGCAGCGGCAGCTTGCCCGGGTTTTCCAGGCGGTGGGTGGTGCCCAGCGGGATATAGGTCGACTCGTTCTCGGCCAGCAGGATGGTCTTGTCGCCGCAGGTCACGCGTGCCGTGCCCGACACCACGATCCAGTGCTCGGCACGGTGGTGGTGCATCTGCAGCGACAGCTTCTCGCCCGGCTTGACCGTGATGCGCTTGACCTGGAAGCGGTCGCCCGAGTCGATGCCTTCGTAGTAGCCCCACGGACGGTAGACGCGCGTGTGGTGCAGGTGCTCGGTACGGGCCTGCACCTTGAGGTGGTCGACCACGTTCTTGACGCGCTGCACCTGGTCCTTGTGCGCGACCAGCACGGCATCGTTGGTTTCCACCACGACCAGGTCCTGCACGCCGACCACGGCGACGATGCGGCTCTCGGCGCGCACCAGCGTGTTGCTGGTGTTGTCGAGGTAGACGTCGCCGCGCTGCACGTTGCCGTTGGCGTCCTTGGCCTGCACGTCGGCCAGGGCCGACCACGAACCGACGTCGCTCCAGCCGATGTCGGCTGACACGACCACGCCGTCGCGCGTGTGTTCCATCACCGCGTAGTCGATCGAGTCCGAGGGGCTGGCCGAGAAGGCGGCTTCGTCGAGACGGCAGAAGTCGAGGTCGCGGTAGGCATCGCGCACCGCGCCTTCGACCGCGCCGGCGATCTGCGGCGCGTGCTGGGCGATTTCGGCCAGGAAGCGGTCGGCGCGGAACATGAACATGCCGCTGTTCCAGTAGAAGCCGCCGTCGGCGACGAAGCCTTCGGCCGTGCCGCGGTCGGGCTTTTCGACGAAGCGCTCGATCTTGTAGCAATCGTCGCAGCCCGCCAGCGGCTCGCCGCGCTTGATGTAGCCGTAGCCGGTCTCTGGCGCCCCCGGCACGATGCCGAAGGTCGCCAGCGACCCGTCCTGCACCAGCCTGTAGGCACGTTCGACCGCCACGCGGAAGGCTTCGTTCTTCTCGATCACGTGGTCGGCCGGCAGCACCAGCATGACGGCATCCGGGTCCTGGGCCTTCAAGAACTGGGCGGCGGCCGCCACGGCCGGGGCCGTGTTGCGGCCGGCCGGCTCGAGCAGGATGCCATGCGGGGTAATCCCGATGTCACGCAGCTGCTCTGCCACCAGGAAGCGGTGCTCGTTGCCGCATACGACCAGCGGCGCCATCACATCCGGCCAGCCGCGCACCCGCAAGGCAGTTTCCTGCAGCATGGTCTTGTCGGTGACCAGCGGCAGCAGCTGCTTTGGCATGACCGCGCGCGAGAGCGGCCAGAGACGGGTACCGGCGCCGCCGGAGAGGATGACTGGGTAAATCTTCATGCACTAACCTTTTCTACGTTGTTGTCTGTCTCGTCGGCGATTTCCTTGCGGCGGCTGCGGCGACGGTCGCGGGCATTCAGCCATTCGTCGGAGCTGTATTCGGACGAGTGCTTCATCTGGCCGGCACGGTCGATGCTGTAATCCTTGAACACGATCATTTCATGCAAGGTGACATCATTCAGTACCCGAGTGTACTCGAAAAGCACGCTGCGGACGACTTCAGCCCCTTCGCAGATATGGCTGCCGTGGCCGATCCAGGTCGGGCCGATGATGGTCGAGCCGGCTTCGACCTTGACGCCGGAACCGATGTAGACCGGGCCCTTGATGGTGGTGCCTTCCCAGTCGATGCTGGTGTTCAGGCCGGTCCACAATCCCGGTTCGATCTGGATGCCGGGCACGTCCATGTGGTTGACTTCGCCGGTCAGCACGTTCTGCAGCACTTCCCAGTAATCGCTGACACTGCCGATGTCGAGCCAGTTGAACGGGCGGCCCTGGGCGTAGAACGGCAGGCCCTTCTCGACCAGCAGCGGGAACAGCTGGGAGCCGATGTCGAACTCGACGCCCGACGGGATCAGGTTCAGGACTTCCGGTTCGAAGATGTAGATACCGGTGCTGATGAAGTTCGACAGCGCCTCTTCCTGCTTCGGCTTTTCCTGGAACTGGGTGATGCGGCCGTCCTTGTCGGTGACCACCACGCCGTAGCTCGACACTTTGTCCCAAGGCACTTCCTTGGTGATCACGGTGGCCATCGCACCCTTGCGGCGGTGCTCGAGCAGGGCCGCCTTCAGGTCGAGGTCGATCAGGGCGTCGCCGCACAGCACGATCGCGGTATCGTCGAAGAAGCCGCCGAATTCCTGGATCTTCTTCATGCCGCCGGCCGAGCCGATCGGCACCGCCACCACTTCGCCGTCTTCCTTGGTATAGCCTTCGAAGGAGTAGCCGATCTGGACGCCGAACTGCTCGCCCTCGCCGAAGTAATCCTCGATCTTTTCGTGCAGGTGGGCCACGTTGACCATGATCTCGGTCACGCCGTTCTTGGCCAGGTGTTCGATCAGGTAAGCCATCACCGGCTTGCCCAGCACCGGGATCATCGGTTTCGGCAGATCGTAGGTCAGTGGACGTACGCGGGTGCCTTTGCCTGCTGCGAGAATCATTGCTTTCATGTTGCTGTCCTTATCTCTTCATTTTTGGGTAATCTGGTAGCGCCAGGAATCGGCGCACATCTGGTCGACATTGCGCTCGGCAGTCCAGCCCAGCTCTTCGCGCGCATGGGTCGGGTCAGCGTAGCACTTGGCGATGTCGCCGGGGCGGCGGTCGACGATCTGGTACGGAATCGGCTTGCCGCAGGCCTGCTCGAAAGCGTGGATCATTTCCAGCACGCTATTGCCCTTGCCGGTGCCGAGGTTGTAGGTGACCAGGCCGTCGCCCTGGGCCAGCTTGTCGAGGGTCTTGACGTGGCCGATGGCCAGGTCCACCACGTGGATGTAGTCGCGTTCGCCGGTGCCGTCCTTGGTCGGGTAGTCGCCGCCGAAGACCGACAGCTTTTCGCGCTGGCCGTTGGCGACCTGGGCGATGTAGGGCACCAGGTTGTTCGGGATGCCGTTCGGCTCTTCGCCGATCAGGCCGCTTTCATGGGCGCCCACCGGGTTGAAGTAGCGCAGCAGCGCGATGCGCCAGGTCGGATCGGACTTGAAGAGGTCGCGCAGGATCTCTTCGATCATCAGCTTGCTGCGGCCGTAGGGATTGGTGGCCGACAGCGGGAAATCTTCCTTGATCGGCACCGAGGCCGGGTCGCCGTAGACGGTGGCGGACGAGGAGAACACCAGGGTCTTGCAGCCGGCCTTGGCCATCGTCTCGAACAGCGCCACGCTGCCGTAGACGTTGTTGTCGTAGTAGCGCAGCGGCTGCGCCACCGATTCGCCGACCGCCTTCAGGCCGGCAAAGTGGATCACGGCGTCGATCTTGTGCGCCGAGAACACCGCTTCCATGGCCGCGCGGTCGCGGATGTCGCCTTCGACGAAATCGAAGGTCTTGCCGGTGATGCGCTGCACGCGTTCCTGCACCGCCGGATCGGCGTTGTAGAGATTGTCGAACACCACCACGTCGTAGCCGGCGTTCTGCAGTTCCACCACCGTGTGCGAACCGATATAGCCCATGCCGCCAGTAACGAGAATTTTCATGAATACGCTTCTTTCTTTAAAAAGTTGCCGTCGCCATACTCTTGGGAGCTGACGCCTTATTTTTGTTGTCGCCGACAGTCGCCGACATCCCTGTTTCAAACTTTCCACCAGCTTCACGGGGGGCCGAGAAACCGTAGCGAGCGGAAGGAGGTTTGGCCGGGAAGCGCAGCCGTACTTACGGTACGGCCGGTCCGCCGTAGCGGAGCATCGCAGGCCAAAGATCCGACGCGCAGTAGGTTTATCGGCCTCCCCTCGTAGCGGCTTCTTTTATGAATAACCAGACGAACGCCATGTCATCGATGAAATAACGGCGGAACATCCGGCGCGGTTCCTGCAAAAACCGGTAAAACCATTCCAGCCCCGCCTTCTGCATCCACAGCGGGGCACGCTTGACGCGGCCGATCGCCACGTCGAAGGTGCCGCCCACGCCCATCGCGAACGGCACCTTCATCTCGGCTTGCCAGCGGCCGAGGAATTGCTCTTTTTTCGGCGAACTGATCGCCACGAACAGCAGGTCGGGGTGGGCGTCGCGGATCTGCAGCGCCGCCTGCGCTTCTTCCGCCTCGCCCTGCCAGTAGCCGTTGCGCCAGCCCGCCAGTACCAGTTGCGGGTAGTTGCGCTGGTAGGTCGCCGCCACCTCGCGCACCACCTCGTCGCGCGCGCCGCACAGGAACACGCGCCAGCCCCTGGCCGCGGCGCGCCGCATCAGCGCCTCGAACAGGTCGACGCCGGCCACGCGTTCCTTGAGCGGCTTGCCGAGCAGGCGCGCCGCCCACACCACCGGCATGCCGTCGACGTTCACCAGCGCGCAGTCGTTGATGATGCGCTGGAGCGCGGGGTCGCGGCTGGCCTTGACCAGCTTGTCGACGTTGATCGCCACGTGCTGGTGCGGCGTGCCGCTGGCGATGAAGCCTTCGATCGTACCCAGCGTCTCTTCCATCGTCAGGTTGTCGATGCCGCAGCCCATCAGCGTGATCCGGCCGGCGTTCATGCCGCCGCCTCGGCCGGCTCATCGGCCAGCTCCTTGGCCAACACGGCGACGATGCGCTCGGCCGCATGGCCGTCCCACAGCTGCGGCCGGCGCCCGCGCTTGCCCTCGCCGCGCAGGATCGCCTGCACGTGCGCCAGGATCGCGTCCGGGTCGCTGCCGGCCAGCACGTTGGACCCCTCTTCCACCGTCACCGGGCGCTCGGTGTTCTCGCGCAGGGTGACGCAGGGCACGCCCAGCGCCGTCGTCTCTTCCTGCAGGCCGCCGCTGTCGGTCAGGACCACGGCCGCATCCTTCCACAGGTCGAGGAAAGCCATGTAGGGCTGCGGCCCGGCCAGCGTGACGCCGGGGCCGAGGTCGATGCCGAACTCGCGCAGGCGCGCGCGGGTGCGCGGATGCACCGGGAAGATCAGCGGCAGTTCCAGCGCGACGGCGTTCAGGGCCGCGCCGATGCGCGCAAAGGGTGCGGCGGCATCGACGTTGCCCGGCCGGTGCAGGGTCACCACGCCGTAGCGTGCGCCCGCGGCCCGGCAGCGGGCTTTCCAGCCGCTGGTGGCGAAACTGCCGCCTTCGCGCGCCAGCTTGTCGGCCTGGTACAGCAGGTTGTCGACCATCACGTGGCCGACGTGATGGATGGCAGCCTCGGGCTTGCCTTCGCGGCGCAGGTGCGCGACGGCGGACGGCTCGGTCACAAAGAACCAGTCGGCGATGCTGTCGGTGACCAGGCGGTTGATTTCCTCGGGCATCGACATGTCGCCGGAGCGCAGGCCGGCCTCGACGTGGGCCACCGGGATCTGCAGTTTCTTGGCGACAATCGAGCAAGCCAGCGTGGAATTCACGTCGCCCACCACCAGTACCGCGTCGGGACGCTCGGCCAGGCACAAGCCCTCGAAGCCGGTCATGATCCTGGCGGTCTGCTGGGCATGGCTGCCGCCGCCGGCCGCTAGCGACAGGTCCGGCGCCGGGATGCCGAGTTCCTCGAAGAAGACCTCGTTCATGTCGCGGTCGTAGTGCTGGCCGGTATGGACGATCTTGTACGACAAGGTCTTGGGGGCATGCGCGTGCGCCTGCAGCGCGCGCACGATGGGGGCGATCTTCATGAAATTGGGGCGCGCACCCGCGACAAGATATATCAGCATGACCACCCTCCTTTCCCGAAAGCCTTCCCGATCCCGCATGTTAAAAAAACGTTATTGTAAACCTGCACTCGACCGGGACGGCGGACGATACGGTGCTGATCTTGAGCACGTCGCACGCCTGCTTCGATTCGTAGCTGCGCGAGACCCAGCCGAGCGGCGGATTTTCATTGCCGTGAACCAATTCCAGACTAAGATCGGCGCCCTGCGCCTGCATCTGCAGGGCAAAGCGCTTGCCGCGCACGTGCAGCCCGGAACTGTTCAGGCGCACGTTCAGGCCCGGCGCAAAATGCCAGAACAGCTCGACCTGATGATGTTTCTTGGCTGCAATTTCGTCGCGCACCACCAGTGTCGAGCTGGCGGCGTCGAAACGCACGCTGCGCATGTGGCGTACCGGATCGGCCAGGCGCTCGTAGCCGTCGTGCGAACCGCGGAAGTCGAATTCGTGCGGCGACTGCGGCATGCGCTCGATCTGGGCGTTCGCTTTCTTGAGCCACATGAAGGGTCCGCCCGACAGCGACTGGTCGGCGCCGTCGATGCGCACCGTGTTGTGGGCCGAAGTGCCGCGGAAGTAATCGCGCCACTTGCGCTCCTGCCCGTATGAATAGGTACCGGGGTCGACCAGGCATTCCTCGCCGCCGACCGACAGGTTCAGGGACAGCGCATCGGCGTGGCCGTGGGCGGCGATGCCGAGGTAGCCGAGCGAGCCGCAATCGACCATGCCCTTGATCTCGTCGGCTTCGCCGAAATGCGAACCGAACAGCAGGTAACCGCCGTCCGGGAAGGCCCAGCCGGTGTCGGATTCGTGCGGATCGCACTCCGGGAGCTTGCCGGGCAGCGCGTGCAGCAGCCAGCGCACGCCGACGTGCTGCGGCGCCTGTTGCGGCGCATGTTGCTGCTGCAGGTAGGGCGGTTCCGGTGGCCGCAGCACGGCGTCGCCCAGCGCCAGCAGCTGGGCCGCGCGATCGCTGCCGGCCTCGTCCAGGCGGAACACGATGCCGTCGTCGGCGTCGCCGACCATCGGCACGTGGCCGCCGACGTCGCGCACCGAGCGCAGGAAACGCAGGCTGCGCTGCAGGCTGGTCCAGTAGGCGCGCGAGAACGGGTGGTTGCAGGCCTGGCCGACCAGGCCGGCCACGAACAGGCATTCCGACGAAAAGATATGGTAGGCAAAGGCCTGCTCGCGGTTGACGCCGTCGCGCGAGAACTGGGCCTGCGCTTCGTGCTCGAGTTCGCTGCGCGCCTGTTCCAGCCAGTCGTTCGAGGATTTCCAGCAGGGCCAGATCGACGCGCCGACATACAGGCCGGCCAGTTCGCCGATCAGGTGGTTGTTGGCCGACGAGTGGCGCGACAGGTGGCGCGCGATGCCGCTGCAGTGGGCGTGGATCGAATCGAGCCAGTCGGCGCGCAGGCGCTGGCCGTCGTCGCCGGCGAACAGGCCGCTGGCCTCGCCGCCGACCAGTTCCCACACCAGGCCCCAGTTGATCAGGCGGATGCCCAGTTCGAGCGAGCTGGTCCAATTGGGACCGGTCCGCGCGGGGCACTGGTCGAGCCAGCTGCGCAGCTGGTGGTGCAGCGCGTGCAGCCAGGCCACGTCGCGGGTCACGCTCCAGGCCTGCGCCAGGCGTACCAGGTGGAGGTGGCGGTTCAGTTCCCACACGTGCTTGATGTCGCCGACCAGTTCGCGGTTGCGGATGTCGATGTCGCCGGCATAGATGGCCGGGCCGACGACGCCGCTGTCCGGATCGCGGTTCCAGACCGGGGGCATGCCGACGTCGAAGCGGCGCTTGGCGAACAGCACCACATGGCCGGCGCAAATGCTGTCGGCATCGGCCAGCAGGGCGTCGCGTTCGTGCTGCGACAGCGGCGGGGCGCCGTCCATCTCCAGGCTGCGGCCGAAGCTGCGCGCGCGCGGCAGCGGCGGCGTGGCGCGGCTCGGCATGCGCTTCGCCACGCCCTTGGCCGCCGCCTGCTGGATGCGGTAGCCGACCTCTGCCACCGACATGCAGCGCAAACGGTTGACCCACCAGACCATCCCTGTCGCTTCCCGCATCATCATGCCCCTGCCAGTTCACGGTAGATGGCGGACAGTTTTCCGCACATCACCTCGGTTGAGTAGTCCTGCTCGATGGTGGCGCGCGCCCGGCTACCCAGGCGCGCGCGCAGGGCGGCATCGCCCAATACCCTGCACAGCGCGGCGGCCAGCGCGGCACTGTCGCACGGCGGCACCAGCATGCCGTTGTCGCCGTCGCGCAGCGCTTCCGGCACGCCGCCGACGCTGCTGGCCACCACCGCCTTGCGCGCCGCCATCGCTTCCAGCAGCGCCATCGGCAAGCCCTCGGCATGCGACGGCAGGCAGAACACGCTGGCCCTGGCCAGCTCGGCACCGCGCGCCTGCGCATCGATCCAGCCGGGGAGCTCCACGCGTTCGGCGATGCCCAGTTCGGCCGCGCGGCGGCGCACGCCCTGGCGGTCGCCTTCGCCGCCGAACACCAGGCGCAGCGTCGGGAACCCGGGTGCCAGCGCGGCGCCCGCCGCCAGCAGTTCATAGATGCCCTTGCCCGCCTCGATCCGCCCCAGGAACAGCACGCGCCCGGCTTCGCCGGGCGCCAGCACGGCCTGGTTCGGCAGCGGCACCGCATTCGGCACCACCGCCACCCTGGCGCCCGGCGCAAAAGCTCGCAAGAACTGGGCCCAGCTCTCCGACAGCGCGATCACGACCGAACTGCGTTCCAGCGTGTGGCGGATCCAGCGCCGCAGCGGCCGCCCGGCTTCCTGCGTGGCGAATTCCCGGAACTCGGCGCCGTGCAGGTGGAAAATCGTCTTGCTGCCGCTCATCCGTGCCATCAGCAAGACAAGCGACTTGCGCAGGAAACTGGCGCGCGACGCCACGTGCACGTGCACCACGGCCGGGTGCTCGCGCACGCAGGCCAGCAGGATGCGGCCCATGCCGGCCAGCGCATGCGCCGCCTTGGCGCCGCGCCGCGCCTGGGCATGGGTCGATACATAACGCACCGTTTCACGTTCGAACAAGCCATGGCTGCGCAGCACCGATACCACCGTCGCGACCCCGCCCTTGCCTTCGGGCGTGGTGCCGACCATCAGTACCCTCGGCGTTTCTGACCTGGCTCGTTGTAACAAAGCACACGCTCTTATAAAAGGCACAATGTTTCGATCATACATCATGAAATTCGCCGCATGCGCACAATTCACGTTTATGTTGCCTTTGCGGCAGCGACCACGGATGTCCCATTTGCGACGTGGGGGAACCGGCAGGCATGCGATAGAGACATCGTCATCCTTGTCCAGTCAGGATTTTTTTGTACGTTAAAGCAACATTTCGACCGAGAATAGCATAGGTCCGATGGCTTCTTACGTACGCTGGCCCACGTTCGCCATACTGTTGTGCTGCACTGCGATTGTTCAATAAATACAGGACGGCGGCGGCAAACGCGTCCGCCTCCATCGGCACGCACAAGCCGGCGCCGCTCTCTTCGATGACACGTTTCTGGTCCGGAATGTCGTTGGCCACGCCCGGCACGCCCAGCGCCAGGTACTCCACCAGCTTGGTCGGCGACGACACGTCGAACAGGGTGCCGCGCGGGATCGGCGACAGGCCGACCTCCGCGCGCAGCGCGTAGCCCAGCGCCTGCTGCCGCGGCAGCCAGCCGGTCAGCAGGACGTGCTGCGCCAGACCGCGCGCGGCGATCAGGTGCCGCATCCAGGCCATTTCATCGCTTGACGCGGCGTCGCCGGCGATCACCAGCAGGACTTGCGGCAGGTCGCGCCGCAAGGTCGCGGCGATGTCGAGCAGGAAATCCGAACGGCGCGCCCGCGCGACGCTGCCGAGATACAGGACGACGCGGCGCCCGTCCAGGCGCGCATCCGCCGCCGGGGCGATGCCGGAACGTTCGAGCAGGCGCTCGTCGACGCCCATCGGCACCGCCGTCATGCGCGCGCGCGGCAAGCCGCGGGCAGCCAGCCGGTCGGCCATCGCCTCGCTCTGCACGAAGATGTGGCGCGCGCCCGGCAGCACCCAGCGATAGATGACGATGCGCGAGGCACGGGCGCGCAGGCCGTGGGCAGCCCAGAGCGTCCAAGCCCCGACGCCGGCGCCGCGCGCAGGCCTGATGGCGTCGCGCCGCACCTCGAAGCCTTCGACGATGGGAAACGACATCCAGTAGACGAAAGGCACGCGCAGCAGCCAGGCGGCCAGCCGTCCCAGCAGGCCGCTGGCAATCTTGTCGCGCACCTGGATGCAGTCCGGGCGCCGGCTGCGCCGCGCCCGCAGCAGGCCGAGCAGGTCCCACAGCGGCGAGCAGACGCTGGCGAAGCGGCTGCGCAGCGTACCGACCACGTGCATGCCGCCGGCCGGCCACGGCGCCCCGGTGGCCTGGCCGCCGCCCTGCCCCACCAGTTCGGTGGCGACGCCGTAGCGCGGCATTTCGGTGCCGAACAGGGTCAGCAGGTCGGCGCGGCTGGGCGGCAGCGCGTCGCGCACGATATAGGTGACGACGAAGGCAATCGGGAGGGACTGGCCGGGCATGGCATCCTTGCGGAATGGGGCAATAGGCGCGTCGATTCTAGCCTGGCCTTTATGCGCATTGCTTGCGCGGCGCTTAACGCGCGGGCTTGAAAAAAAATCCTCCACGGGTATGCGCCCGTGGAGGATTCCGGTTTTCAGCTACGTTGAGGAAATCAGTTGAGGTTGACCGTCTGGCTGCCCACCGTCACCGTCCGCGCGCTGCCCGCGCCGGCCACCTTGACCGCCGGCCGCCTGCAGCCGACGTCGACCAGCACCAGGAACTCGGCGGTCGACTTGCCGTCGTTCTTGAGGTAGAACGCGCCATGGTCTTCGACGACGCCGGCCTTGGGCGCCGGGCCGCTCCATTTCGCAAAGGGCGCGTTGCCGTTCAGGTCGCGCAGGCAGACCGACTGGCCGTTGATCGCGATCTGCACGCTCGACGGGCTTTCGACGTTCATCGCCACCGGCGCATGCAGGTTGAACTCGTAGGTGTGCGCCACCACCGCCGCCAGCCTGTCGCGCACCAGCATCGCATCCTGCTTGCGCAGGTACCAGATCTGGCGCTTGGCCATCGTCAGCTGGCCGCCATACGAGGGGGTCGCATCGCCTTCGGCATAGTCGTAGCCGGACTGGGCCGAGAAGCCGGTGATGCGGGCGTTGCGCTGCAGCTGCTCGCGGTAGCCGTCGACCAGCTGGCCCTTGCCGCCGTCGAAGGTGATAGCGTTTTGCGAACGGGTCTGGTGGTACCAGTCGTTCCACAGCGGCGAACCGTACCAGTCGTACCAGCCGGCCTTGACCAGCAGCGGCTGGCCGGCCACCGTCAGCAGTAAACCGTTCTGGTCGCCGTGGCTGTGGTTGAACGAGCCGTAGGGGCTGGACTTGAAATACAACGAGGTGCGCGCGGTATTGCCGATGTCGCTGTGCATGGCGACCCAGCCGATGCTCGGATAGTAGGCCGAGTTCGACGGCGGGGTTTTCGCCGCCGCGGCAGCGGTCACCGGCATCGGGTACGGCGCTTCCAGCACCGACAGCGCATCTTCCAGGCCGCCGCCCAGGTTGGCGATGTACCAGGCCGCGCGGGGCGTCGGCATGCGGTTGGCAAAGGCGCGGAACACGCGCGGATCCGGCTTGGTCTCGGAGGCATCGCCGAAGGCATGGGCTTTCGCGCCCGGCGGAATGAACTGGGTGGCAAAGTCGAGGAAGCCCTGGGTCCAGGGTTTCAGGTACATGTTCACACCCGTCACCTGCACCATCGGGTCCCACAGCGCCACCATGTAGCCGGCGGCATACTCGCCGTAGGCGGTGCCGTTGGCATAGCCGCCTTCCGGACCCGACCAGGGCGACGGGTTGTTGACGTAGGCCCGGAACGAGAAGTCGAACCAGCGCTGGGCATCCGGAATGTCGCCCAGCGCCAGGGTCGAGATCAGCGCCATGAATACCATCGCTGTGTTGCCGTGCGAATCGAAGGGAAACTGGTCGAGGCGGCCATTGTCGCCGGCCAGGTTGCCGTAGATTTCTTCGGAACGGATGCGCACGTTTTCCAGCCAGCGCGCCTTGCGGCCGGCATCGAGGTCGCCGGCCAGGAAATCGACCGCCTTGATCAGCGACAGCGCGATCTGGCGCGTGGCCTGGTCCTGGCTGGCGTAGCTGGTCGGGCCGGCGGGGTTCAGCGCCGCCAGCTGGTCGCCGCGCTTGAGGGCTTCGTTCAGGAATACCGGGTCCTTCCTGGCGCGCCACAGCAGCGTGGCCGCTTCCAGCTGGCGCGTGGCTTCGTTGATGCGGGTGCGCACGTCGGTCTGCTGCGAGGCCATGGCGGCGGTCAGCGGGGTCAGGATCGCCACCGGCCAGCGCGCGTCCGACAGGTCGGGCAGCGTCGTCGCCTGCGCCTTGATTTCGTTCGAGAGGCGGCTCAGGTAGGGTTCGAGGTCGTTCTTCTTGGCCGTGTTCCAGGTCGAATACGCGGTGAACGACGGCGGCAGCGAACGCGGGCGTGCCTTGGCCTGGATGCGCGCACGCAGGGTGGCGTTGTCCGGGACTTCGAACACGGTCGACTTGCTGGTGATGGCGAAGGTACGCGCGGCCGACCAGTCGCCCGAGCCGCTCGGGCGCACGCGCCAGCTGTAGTTGCCGAGTGCCAGCGCCTTGCTCGGCAGGTACCAGTTGCGGTCGACGGTGGCCTTCAGCGGTGTGCCGCCGGCCGGGGTGATCTCGATATCGTAAGTCGCCGGCCCGCTCGGATAGCGCGACCAGAAGAAGCTCGGCGGATTCTGCGCCTGCACCGTGGAATTTTCCGGATTCGGCTGGACGACGAGGGGATCGGTGGACCGCGCCCAGTCGGCATGCGCGCTGAACGAGCAGGTCAGCGAGGCCATGGCAACTGCAAAGGCGATGCCTTTCCGATGAAATTTCATGTTGATGCTCCGAGAAATAGTGACAGGGCTTCTGGGGACAGCCCGGCAATGTCGTCGGGTCCGTAGTGCGTTGCCGCGCTTTTTTGAAGAGGGAAAAGCGCTATGCATGACGCATTAATCGTACCGCATATCAATTGAATTGCGGAAAAATTCCCTTAGGAATCAACGATTTTTCAGTTTTTCTGCCACATTTTTTGATACCGAAAGTTAACTTTTAGCGCGACCATTTACAGGCAGCTAAAGCCTCTTCCTTGACTGGAAAGATAGTCTGGAAACTAACAGGATAATTTGACAATGCTGTCAAACATGCAATGCGTGTATGGACAGCGGCCGGTGTCAATATGCCGACGGGGTGGCGGCTTCGGCACGCAGCCTGCGCATGCGCTTGAGGTAGCGCAGGCAGTAGATGGCGAACGCCAGCGGCGCCTGGCGCAGATAGCGGCGCCGGACCCGGAATTCTTCCTGGCGCGCCGCGATCTTGTTGGCGGACGAGACGCTGCCGGGGTGTTCGCGGAACACCGCCAGCGGCCGGTCGACGGTGGCCGGCGGCGCAACCCGGCCCAGGCGCAGCCACAGGTCGATGTCCATCGCGTACCGCAGGCTTTCGTCGAACATGCCGACCCGCTCGAACATGCGGCGGCGGATGAACACGGCGGGATGCGGCACCGAGGCATGGCCCGAGGCCAGCGCGCGAAAGCTGAACGGCCGCAGCGGCCAGGGCGGCACCAGGGTGCCCTCCTTCAGCACCTGGATGGTGCCGAACACCCATTCCGCCCGCGCGCTGGCGAAGCGTTCTGCCACCAGGGCCAGCACGTCCTCGCCCAGATAGTAATCGTCGGCGTGCAGGTGGGCGACGAACTCGCCGCTGGCGGCTTCGATGCCGCGGTTCATGGCGCGGCTGATGCCGCCGCGCACGTCGTGCAGCACGCGCTTGCGGCCCGGGTAGGCGGCAATCATGTCGAGCGTGGCGTCGCTCGAGCCGCCATCGACGAAGATGTGTTCGATCTCGCGCCAGGTCTGGCGCTGCACCGATGCCAGCGTGTCGCCCAGGGTGGCGGCGCTGTTCCAGGTGCAGGTGACGATGGAAAAGGCCGGCCCGGCGCGCATGTCATGCCTCGTAGACGGCGAGGATGCGCGGGATCGCGCTGCCTACGTCCATCGGAAAGGCGTCGGGCAGCGCCACCGTCAGCGGGGGACGCTGCAGCGCCTCGGCCAGCAGCTCGACCAGGCGGGGCATGGTTTCGGCCAGCTGCAGCTGGCCCGCGTAATATTGATAGGCCGCCAGTTCCGGCGTGCCGCCGCGCGCCAGCGCCAGGCACTGCTTGCCCAGGGCCAGGGCTTCCAGCACGGTGGTGCCGCAAGGCTCTTCCCACACCGACGGAATGACCAGCACGTGGCTGCGCGCCGACATGCGGATCACCTCGTCGTAGGGCTGCCACGCGAGGAATTCGACCTGCGGCCCGGCAAAGCGCTGTTCCAACTGCGCGCGCTGCGGCCCGTCGCCGACGATACGCACGCGCGCATGCGCCGGCAGCCAGCCCTGCACCTGGGCCAGGAATTCGCCGAAGCCCTTGCCGGCATCGAGGCGGCCGACCAGCAGCACCTTGCCGGCCTGGACCTCCCCTGCCGCCGCCGCCCGGGCCTTCAGGTAGGGATAGCTGATGAAGTTGTGGATCACACTGGCGCGCGACAGGTCGGCGTCCGGCACCGTCCGCAGGAAGGCGCGGCGCAGGAAGTCCGACACGAAGATGGTCTTGTGGCGTGCGAACGAGGTCGCCGTTTCGGCACGGTAGCGCCGCACCGCGATCCCGGACACCGAGCGCCGCAGCGTGTTCGGCAGCGGATGGATGCAGGCGGCGCAGTCGCGCGCGTCGAGCGCCGTGCACACGTGGTTTTCCTTGAAGCGCACGTGGATCACGCACTCGCTGCCCTGGTCGTGGCGGGTCTGCACGAAATTCACGTGCGCCGGCACGTAGCGTCCGGCCATTGGCAGGTGGCCGTGGTAATGCACGGCGTCGTAGCGGTCGGCCAGGCGCAGCAAGGCGCGTGCGATGCTGCGCGCAAACCAGGGACGCTTGACCGGGTTGAAGAAGCCCAGCTGCGTTTCCTTCCAGCCGGGCCGGGAAAAACCGAAGCCGGGCAGCAGGCGCCCATTAAAACCAATCTCGCGAGCACTGCCCTCGTGGAAACGGTCGCTGCGCCCGAGGATATCGACCTCGTGCCCGGCTTCCAGCAAGGCATTCGACAAGGTCACCACATGCTTGCCCAGTCCCCCGACCTGGGTCCCCGGCAGATCTTCCGACACCATCAGGATCTTCACACCGTCTTCCTCAGCGACAATAACCCTTTGACACGCCCCCAGGCGCGCTTGCGGTCGCCCCTGTCGATGACGAACAGGCGGCCGTAGGCCAGCAGCAGGCCGCAGGTCAGCAGTGCCAGCAGCAGCACCAGCAGCCCGTCATCGCGGGGGCCGCCATCGATCAGGTGCCGGCCGGCCTGCGCGGCCAGCGCCACCAGGACCACCCCGGCCATGCCCGGCAGGTAGGCGCCGCGCACCAGTTCGCCTAGGCGCGCCGGCACCGTCCTGCCATGCACCGCCACCAGGAAGGCGCAGGTCAGCAGGCTGGACGCCAGCAAATGTCCCCAGGCAGCCCCATCGATCCCCCAGCAGGCCACGCCAAGATACACGACCAGCAAGCCGAACGCCGCACGGCCCAAGGCGAACAGGCCGGAATAGCGCGGGTGGCCCATGCCGTCGTTGACCAGCGACGGCAGGCTGGTCAGGGAATCGATGAATTGCGACAGCGTCATTACGGCGAGGATCACGTGGCCGGCGCGGGCAAAGCGCGGCGCCATCCAGTAATACAGGATGGGGTAGGCAAACACCGCGACCAGCACCAGCACCGAGGCGTTGACGAACACGACATAGCGGCTGGCCTTCAGGTACAGGCGCTTGAGGTGCTCGATCTCGCCGAGCGCGGCCAGCGCGCTGGCGGCCGGGAAGAACACGCCGGACAGGCGATACGTCAGGCCGAGCACGCGGTTGGCCAGCGTCGACGCCACCGTGAAATAGGCCAGCCCGGTGACGCCGACCAGCGCCCCGATGATCAGCTTGTCGGCATAGGCATACGACATCGTCGCGAAACGGCTGAGGAAGGCATAGCTCGAGAAGCGCAGCAGGTCGCGCCGGACCGCGGCACCGGGACGGCGCCAGGCCAGCCGCGGCAGCAGGCGCCGGATCCAGCGCCACAGGATCAGGCAGTTGGCGGCGCTGGCCAGCACCCGCACCAGGATCACTGCGAACAGGCCGTAGCCGAGCAGCAGCACGCCCACCGTCAGCAGCGGCACGCCGGTGCCGAACAGCATCTCGATACGGCTGCTGACGTCGTAGCGCATCAACGCTTGCGGGATGCTGTTCAGGTAACTCTGCAGCTGGCCGAGGAAGAAGCCGAGCGCGGCCAGCCGCAGCGTGGCCACCGCCTCCCCTTCCAGCGCGGCGGGCACCTCGAACAGGCGGGTCACGAAGAAGCCGGCGCCGCCGAACAGCGCCAGGCCCCCGAGCAGGCCCAGCAGCGCGTACACGGACAGGCCGAAGAACACGGTCTCGTCGATGCGGGCCTGGTCGCGGCTGGCGTTGAACTGGGCGATATATTTGATGGAGCCCGCGGTGACGTTGATGTCGATCACGGCGAAATAGCCGACGATGGCGGTCACCAGCGAATACACGCCGTAGCCGGCGTCGCCCAGCTGGCGCACCACCAACGGCACCGTGGCCAGCGCCACGATCGCCGGGACCAGGGCGCCGCACAGGTTGCCGGCGGCGTTGCGGACGATGTCGAGTTTCATGGGCTGCGCGTATGGACCGGCACGCCTGCCGGGCTGGCGCGATGCGGCAGCGCCTGCGTGTGTGCGGGCGCCGGCAGACCGGCTGGGCGAACGGTTTGCCCGGCGCGCCGGGCCGCCATCGCCACGTAGGGCAAGGCCAGGCACAGCGCCAGCATCTGGGTCGTGCGCGTCTGCGGGAACGGGGTACCGATCAGGAGGTCGGGCAGCATGAAGGCGAGACCGGCGGCGCCCGCCGTGGCCAGGCCCAGCATGTCGGGCGCCAGCGTCGCCAGGGTCCGCAGCACGGGGCGCACGAAGGCGCAGAAGGCCCAGATCGTGCAGCCCAGCAGGACCAGGCCCGGCAACCCGGCCTTGAGCGCGATGTGCAGCACCCCGCTGTGCAGGAACAGGCCGGCGTCCTGGCCGGTCTGCCAGGAAATGTGCTGGTAGCCGGTGTAGCGGCCCCAGCTGCCGATGCCGGTGAACAGGTGCGAGATGAAATCGCCGAGCGCCAGTTTCAGCTCGAGCACACGCTCGCTTTCGGCACCGAAGCGGCGCGATTCCATGTCGTAGAACAGGCTCGACAGGCCGCCGCCGGCGCCCTTGGTCTGGCCCAGGCGCCGGAATGCCGCCGCCAGCACGCCGAGGGCCAGCAGCGGCAATCCCATCAGTGCGATGTGAAGGCGCCGCCGCGGCGGGAAGCGCAGCATGACCACGATGCAGGCGAGCACGAAGCCGATCCAGGCGCTGCGGCGGTAGGACAGCACGATGCAGGCGGCGCCGGCGGCCAGCGTGGCCCAGTCGAGCACGGTCCAGATCGCGGCGCGCCGGACCCGCACGGCCTGGAACAGGTTGACGGCGGCGATCGCAAAGGCGAGCGTGCACAGCAGGCTGTCGTTGATGTCGAAAAAGGTCAGCTTGATCTTGATCGCATTCATGTTCGCATACACGTTGTTGGGGTCGCCCCCGAACGCGGCCCAGCGCACCAGGCCGAACAGCGCGCGGCCGAGTCCGGCCAGCAGGATGAAGCGCGCCAGCGCCAGCGCCGCTTCGGGCGTGCGGAAAGACAGCAGCAGCAGCGACACCAGCGGCGCTATCCAGACGATGTTGGAAAAGCCCGAAGGCGCCAGCGCGCGCGCCAGGGGCACGCCGGCAAACATGGCCACTGCCACGTGGGCGCCCAGAAGCAGCGTCCACGCTAGGAACCAGGGACGCAGGTTGCAGGCTGGCGCCGGCTCGCCGCGGAAGCTGGCCGAGACGCGCGCGCACAGCCAGGCCCCCAGCATGCACCACAGCAGCAGCGGGAAGAACAGCAGGCCCGAGCCGCGGCTGTAGATGCCGGCCGAGACCAGCAGCGAGAGCGAGCCGTAGCTGGTCGAATTGGCCCAGAAGAACACCCCCAGGTAGACGTAAGCCAGGTAGCGCGGGCGCACCATGCCGACGCCGATGCCGATGATTGCCAGCATCGACAGCAGCGCCACGGCGACGAAGGGCAGCGAGGTATAGAAATAGAGCAGGAAGTTCTGCATGGCGGCTCAGCCGGCTCAGCCGGGTCCCGCGGTGCCGGCGGTGCCGGTAGTGCCCGCGCGAAGCGCTGTGCCGGCACCGGCGGCCGCGCCCAGCAGGCGGACGCGGTCGCGCGCGGGCAGCGCATCGAGCAGCTGGTTGACGAAGCGGTCCTGCACTGTCCAGGCGGCGCCAGCGTCGGCATCGATGGTCGATACCCGCACCAGCATGCCGTCCGGGATCCTGCCGCTCAAGCCGTATGCCAGGCGCTGGAGTTTCTGGTCGACGCCGGACATCACCGCCCGGTCGCCGATCGTCACCCAATACGTGATCGGTTCGTTGCGCGCGTTCTGGCGTGCCACCAGGCGCTTGACCGGCACCGTGCCGAAGCGGGTCGCGAGCCGGCCGCCGTGCTCCTGCAGCAGCGCGAAACCCTGGGCCACGTAGCACACTTCGGGCAGGTGCAGCTGGAGCTGCTTGCTCTGGTCGCCGCCGTAGGCGATCGACAGCATCACGCGCTGGCCGGTGTCATTGACGTAGGTGCGCGCCAGGGTCTGGTCGTACAGGGCGTCGAGCTGGGCCTTCTGGCCGGGGTCTGGACTCAGGGGCAGCACGCTATCGTCGATGCGCCAGTTGCCGAAGCGTGCCGGCACCAGCCGTTCCAGCGTGAACTGCGCGCGGCTGGCGGCCACCTTGTGCGTCGGCGTCAGCGCCAGGGTCAGCACCGAGGTCGCGGCCATCGCCGCGCCCAGCACTAGGCTGGCGAGAAAGCTGCGCGTCATGCGGCCTCCCGGGTACGCGGCGGCGCGCCTGCGCGGCGGCGCAGGCTCCATTGCAGCAGGCTGTCGACCGACAGGATCAGCAGCAGCGCCGTGACGAACAGCACCATGCCGGCGAAGCCGTGCAGGAAGCCCTGCCCGGCGGCGTCGCCGAAGTAATACGTGATCAAGGTCAGCACGATCACACGGATCACGTTGGCCGAGAACGAGATCGGCACGATGAAGATCGCCAGCCCGATGTTGCGGATGGCCGAGGGATGGCGCATCAGGTTCAGGTAGAACAGGCCGAGCGCTTCCAGCGTCAGCAGGGTCTGCAGGCCGGCACAGGCATCGGCTACCAGCAGCTGGTACTGGCCGATCTGCAGGATCACGCCGGCGCGGCTGATCGGGTAGCCGGCGGCAAACAGCAGGTGCTCGGTGGCCCAGGACACCGCCATCTTCATCGGCATCGTGACCAGGGCCACGAATTCGGCCGGCAGCGGCACCATGAACAGCATGAAGAAGAACGGGAACCACAGCACGCGCAGCGCCGCCGCGCCCTGCTTGACCAGCAGCACCGCCGCCGTCACCAGGATGATGGCGCCGATCTCGAGCATCAGGATCTGCTGCGAGCGCCCCAATAGGTAGGCCGCCAGGCCGAATGCCAGCACGACCCGGCCGCTGCGGCTGCCGCGCCTGGCACCGGCGGCTGGTGCCGATGCCGCCAGCACCGCGGGCCATTTGCGGTAGACCAGCCACAGCGCCAGGCCAAAGATGATCGGGCCGTGGCCCTGCTCCTCGCTGATCCAGGCGCCGCTGAACAGGCTGATGAAGGTCGGCACGAACAGCAGCGCCAGGCCGGCCAGCACCGGCCACCAGTCGGGCAGCGCGGCGCGCAGCATGGGGCCGAGGTCGGCGATGCGCAGCGGTGGCGCGGCGGCCTGGTGGACTGGCTCGAGGCCTGGTCCGGAGCGCGCGCCCGGACGCACGTGGGTGTCCATCAGAACTCCATCACCACCGAACCGAGCACCTCGCAGCCGGCGTCGCGCAACTGCTCGGCGGCGCGGCCGATGTGCGCGATCCGGGTGTGATGCTTGCGCGTGACCAGCAGCGCCCCGCCGGCACGGCTGGCCACGGCCACGGCGTCGACCCCGACCTGGAACGGCGCCATGTCGTACAGCACCACGTCGTAGTGGTTTTCGAGCTGGGCATGCAGGTTGCGGAACCCATCACGCGCCAGCAATTCCTGCGGATTCGGCGGCAGCGTCCCGGCCGGCAGCACGGACAGGTCGGCAAAGGCCGGCACGCGCGCGATCGCGTCGAAGCCGGCGCGTCCGGCCAGCAGGTCCGACAGGCCCTGGCGCGGCTTGAGCGCGAACGCATCCTGCTGGCGCGGGGCGCGCAAATTGGCGTCCACCAGCAGGGTCTGCTCGCCCAGCTGCGCGAATACGATGGCGAGGTTGGCCGCGAACAGCGCGGCGCCGTCGTCCGGGTCGACGCTGACGATGGCCAGCGCCCGGCGCCCGCGCGCGAACCAGCGCAGCATCAGCTGGCTGCGGATCGCGCGCAGCGCTTCGACCTGGGGCGAGAACGGCTGGTAGGCAGCGACCAGCTTGGGCGACAGGCCGGCCTGCCCTTTCTGCAGGTAGGGATAGGCGAACTGGCGCGCCAGCACCTGCTGGATGTCGTCCTCGCCGACCAGGCCGAGCCGCACCGCCGCTTCGCCGAAGCGGATGCCGGTTTCGTTCTGCATGCGCAGTACGCGCTCGAAGTCTTCCGGCGTCAGCTTGCCGGCGTCGAGCAGCAGCGCGCCCATGCGGGTATCGAAGGCTTCGCCGTCGGCCGTGAGGTCGGCTGCAAGGTTGGCGGATACGGTGTTGAGGATCGGTGAATTCATGGTCGCTCCCGGTGGACTCAGGCTCGGGCAATCAGTTCAGGCGCAGGGGGCGGCGCGGCCGCATCAGGCTGCGGATGCCGCCGGTACGGGCCGCCACTGGCTGCCATTCGACAGTGCCGAGCACCGGGATGCCCAGCATGTCCTTGAGGTCGCTGCTCGAGCGCAGCGGGCGGTTCAGCAGTTCCAGCAGCAGGGCCAGGCCGACGCCGAGGATGGTGCCGAGCAGGACCGCGACCAGGGTATTCAGCAGCACGCGCGGGCTGGACGGCTCGAGCGGCGCCACGGCCGGGTTCAGCAGCGATATGTCGGACTGCTCGGACAAGGCTTCGATGCGGGTCTGGGAAAAGCGCTGGGAGGCGGCGTCGAAGGCGCGCTGGGCGCTGTCGAGGTCTTTCAGCAGCACGCCCAGCTCGTCGCGCGCGCGGTTGAGTTCCAGCACCCGGGTCTTTTGCTCGGCCACGGCCGCGCGCAGGTCGGCTTCGCGCTGGCGCAGCACCTGGGCGTTGGCGCCGACGCTGCGCGACACCGTGCCCATGGCCGCGGCGAGCTCGCCGCGCACTTTGTCGAGCTCGGCCTTGGCGGCCAGGTATTGCGGATGGTTGTTGCCGTAGCGCTGGCTGGTATCGGCGAACTTGCCTTCGGCCATGGCCACGTTGGCGCGCATGGTCTGGATCAGCACGTTGTTGGCGACGTCGGGCGAACCGAGCGCCGAGGCATTCGCGGCGGCCTGACGCGAATTGCCTTCCATGGCGGCGCTTTGGGCCTGCACCAGCTGGGCCGACAGGTCGCTCAGGCGCGCCAGTTCGACGTCGATGCGGTTGGGGTCGAGGCTAACGATGCCTTTTTCCTGCTGGTACTTGGAGAGCCGCGCCTGGGCCGCCTCGACGTTGTCGCGCAGCTGCCGCGTCTGCTCGTTGAAATAGCTGGACGCCTTCTTGGCCGGCTCGGTCTTGAGCTGGACCGTGATCTTCTGGTACTCGTCGGCAAAGGCATTTGCGACCGCCGCCGCAAAGGCCGGATCGGCGCCCTTGAAGCTGATCTCGACCACCGACGATTCGCGCGAGGGCACGATGTCGAGCTTCCTCAGCAGCAGGTCGGCCAGCCAGTCGCGCACCGACCCCCTGCCCTCGTTGGCTTCCTGGAACTGCTGGATGACGGCGGGGACGCTGGCCAGGCGCAGCGCATCGACCACGTGCAGCGCCACGTTCTTGCTGCTGATGATGTCGATCTGGGTCGCCATGTAGCCCGGCAGCAGCTGTCCCGGCATGGTCAGCCCGGTCAGCGGATCGACGCCCTTGTAGTTCAACAGCACCGATGCCGTCGCCTTGTAGGTTTTCGACAGCACCAGGCTGACGCCGAGCGCCAGCGCGACCGTCGTCACCAGGGTCGCCAGGATGATTTTTTTCCGCGCAAGCAGGATCAGCAGGAATTGATGGAGACTCATGATCGACTTTCAAACGGATGCATCAAAACCAGCTTTCCGGGACGATGATGACGTCGTCGATCTGGACCAGGTCGTCGGCCTTGGCCTCGATCGTGCGCTGGCCGCCGGACGCGTCGCGGCGCGCGATCTGCAGGCCGCGCTGGGTGCCGCGGATGGTCAGTCCACCGCCGGCCGAGACCGCCTGCTGCACGGTCATCGCCCGCTCGATGCGGAACGGCCCCGGGCGCTGCACCTCGCCGGTGATGTAGGCCTTGGGCGCGCGTTCGACGAAGATGATGTCGCCGCCGGCGACTTCGTAGTCGCGGTTGAGTTCGCCCTTGCGCACCATGTCGACCACGTCCAGCGTCTCGCGCGTGGTCTGGCCGTTGCGGTTGCGTACCAAGGTCACCATGTCGCCGCCTTCCGGCCCGATGCCGCCGGCCAGCGCCAGCAGGTCGAGCACCTTGCGCGGCCCGTCGACCGGGTAGCGGCCCGGTTTGTTCACCTGCCCCAGCACCGACACCTGCTGGCTGGCCAGCGTAGTGATCAGGAGGTTCACCTGCGCCTTCTTGAGGTAGCCGCCCTTTTCCAGCAGGCCGCCGATCTTCTTCTCGGCCTGCTGCGTGCTCAGGCCGCCGACCTGCACCTCGCCCAGCAGCGGGAAGGTGAGCGTGCCGCGTTCCGAGACCCGGGTCTCGACCGCCAGGTCGGGGCTGCCGTAGACGGTGGCCTTGACCACATCGCCCGGCCCGAGCAGCACGTCGGCGGCCTGCGTCCCGCCTGCCGCCAGTCCCAGGCTCGCCGCGGCCAGCCACGCGATCATGCACTTGATGAGCCGTTTCATGTTCCCTCCTTCTTGTGCGTCGATGTCGAGAGATTCACTTCAGGCCTGCAACGCCGCGGTCGACCGCGGCCTTGTCGGCGCCAGCGGCGCTGTCGGCCGGTGCCGGCGACGAAGCCGCAGCCGCGGCGGCGGCGGCAGCGGCCGGCGCATGTGCGGCCGCGGGTTGCGCACCCGCCGGCTGTGCTCCCGGCTTCGCATCCGGCATCATGGTCTTGTTCAGGTAGACGATGCTGGCGCCATGGCGCAGGCGCTTCAATTCCTCGGTGGCCAGTTCCTGGTTTTTAAGCTTCATCAAGAACTGTTCGATCTGCGGCGCCGCCACCTGCAGCGATACCGGCGCTTCCCTGACTTCGGTCACGGCGACGAACATCGCGCGCGGCCCTTCCCTGACCGCGAACAGCTGCCCCTTCGGCATGCCGAGCAGCTTGTCCGCCAGCTGGGGCGGCACGTCGGCGGTGGTGCGCGTCACCTGGGTGCGGCCATACTTGATCTTGTGCGCATCCAGCCACACCGCGACTTCCTCCAGCGATCTGGCACCATCGGCAGCGGCGCGCACCTCGGGCGTGAGGTCGGCGGCGGCGATCACCAGTTCGTTCATGCTGAACTGCTTGCGGCCGGCAAAGAAATCCGGGTTCTTGTTGAAATAGGCTTCGACCGCCTGCGGCGTCGGACGTGCCACGTTGCCGATACGCTTTTGCAGGTAGGCCTGGGCGACGATCAGGGAGCGCGCGCGGTCGACCGCCTGCATGACCTTTGGATCGCGGTCCAGGTTTTCCCTGGCCGCGGCGTCCTGCAGCAGCTGGCGGTCGATCAGGACCTGCAGCAATTGCTTGCTGGCCGAGTCCTGTTGGTTGGCGGCGACGTTGGCGCGCTGCAGCTCTTCGTTCAGTTGCAGGACCGTGACTTCCGCGCCATTCACGCTGGCCAGCGCCTGGCCGGGCTTGCGGTCGGCGGCCTTGTCGCCGCATGCGCCCAGGCCGGCCAGCACGGTGCAGGAAAGAATCAGCTTCGCATGGAAAGATGTCTTCATCATGGGCGTCCGCTCGGTTATCCATCGAATTGATCTATCGAATGCGCGTATTCAGGCCGCGGCGCGGCGGTCGGCACCGGCGCCGGACGCCAGGAAGGCGCCGTAGGTGCGGCGCAAGCCTTCGTCGAGCGGCGTGCCGGCCTGCCAGCCCAGCTGTGTCAGGCGCGACACGTCGAGCAGCTTGCGCGGGGTGCCGTCGGGCTTGCTGGTATCGAAGCGGATGCGGCCGCGGTAGCCGACCACCCCGGCCACCAGCCGCGCCAGCTCGGCGATGGTGACGTCCTCGCCGGTGCCGACGTTCAGGTGCGAATGCAGCGGCCCGGTACTGGCGGCATGCAGCGCATGGTCGAGCTGCATCACGAAGATGCCGGCCGCGGCCATGTCGTCGACGTAGAGGAATTCGCGCATCGGCTTGCCGCTGCCCCAGATCGCCACTTCCGGCGCGTCGCTCACGCGGGCTTCGTGGAAGCGCCGCACCAGGGCCGGGATCACATGGCTGTTCTCGGGGTGGTAATTGTCGCCGGGACCGTACAGGTTGGTCGGCATCACGCTGCGGTAATCGGTGCCGTACTGGCGGTTGTAGCTTTCGCACAGCTTGATGCCGGCGATCTTGGCCATCGCATAGGCTTCGTTGGTCGGTTCCAGCGCCCCGCTCATCAGCGCTTCCTCGGGGATCGGCTGCGGCGCCAGGCGCGGGTAGATGCAGGACGAGCCGAGGAACAGCAGCTTGTGCACGCCGTTGCGCCAGGCTTCGTGGACGACATTGGCCTGCACCATCAGGTTGTCGTAGATAAATTCCGCCGGATACGTATTGTTGGCGTGGATGCCGCCGACCCGGGCTGCGGCCAGGTAGACCTGGCCGATGCGTTCGCTGCGGAAGAAGTCGCGCACCTGCGCCTGGTCGGTCAGTTCCAGTTCGCGGTGGCTGCGCGTGACGATGTTGGTGTGGCCGCCTGCGTGCAGCGCGCGCACGATGGCCGAGCCGACCAGGCCATGGTGACCGGCGACATAGATGCGAGCTTGCGTCATCAAGATTCACTCCACAGAAATTGCAACGTTGTAACCGTGCGCGGCCAGCAGCCGGTGGCGGCGCGCCGTCTCGAGGTCGCATGCCACCATCTCCTGCACCATCGCTTCGAAGGAGGTGCGCGGTTCCCAGCCGAGGCGCCGGCGCGCCTTGCCCGGATCGCCCAATAACGTTTCGACCTCCGTCGGTCGAAAGTATTGGGGATCGACCGCGACGATCGGTTGGCCTGGCACAATGCCGGGTGCATTAACGCCGCTCACGGCCGCCGCGATGCCGCGCTCGTGCACGCCCTCGCCCTGCCAGGCGAGCTCGACCCCGAGTGCGCGCGCCGCATGCTCGACGAACTCGCGCACCGCATGCTGACGCCCGGTGGCGATCACGTAATCGGCGGGCGCATCCTGCTGCAGCATCAGCCACTGCGCTTCGACGTAGTCGCGCGCATGGCCCCAGTCGCGCAGCGCGTTTAGGTTGCCGAGATAGAGCATCGGTTCCAGGCCCTGGGCGACGTTGGCCAGGCCGCGCGTGATCTTGCGCGTGACAAAGGTCTCGCCGCGGCGCGGCGATTCGTGATTGAACAGGATGCCGTTGCAGGCATACATGCCATAGGCTTCGCGGTAATTGACTGTGATCCAGTAGGCGTACAGCTTGGCCACCGCGTACGGGCTGCGCGGATAGAAGGGTGTGGTTTCGCGCTGTGGCGTTTCCTGCACCAGGCCATACAGTTCCGAGGTCGAGGCCTGGTAGAAACGGGTCTTGTCGTCCAGGCCGAGGAAGCGGATCGCTTCCAGCAGGCGCAGCGTGCCGAGGGCGTCGACGTCGGCGGTGTATTCCGGCGTGTCGAAGGAGACCGCCACATGGCTCATCGCCCCCAGGTTATAGACTTCGTCCGGCACCACCTGGCACAGGATGCGGTTGAGGTTCGAGGTGTCGCTCAGGTCGCCGTAGTGCAGGAAGAAATTCTGGTTGTCGGCGTGCGGATCCTGGTAGATGTGGTCGATGCGCCCGGTGTTGAACAGCGAGGCGCGCCGCTTGATCCCGTGCACTTCATAACCCTTCGAGAGCAGCAGCTCGGCCAGGTAGGAACCGTCCTGTCCGGTCACGCCCGTGATCAACGCCGTCTTCATGGCTTGCCTCTCCACAGTGGGGCAAAGCCCCATCCAAAGAATTGCAAATTCAGCAAAATTCTACGCAGCCCAACCGCCCTCGCAAGCGTCGATCCGATTGAAGCGTCGTCTTTAAGTCGGCTTTAAGTGAGGCTAATTTCGATCAATTTACGGCGAACAAATCCTAATAGGCGTTTTCACGGCGCAGCACCACTTTCACCGTGCGCAGGATGATCCACAGATCCAGCCATACCGACCAGTTGCGCAGGTAATCCAGGTCGTACTGGATGCGCGCCTCCATCTTGTCCAGCGTCGCGGTTTCGCCACGCAAGCCGTTCACCTGGGCCCAGCCGGTGATGCCCGGCCTGACCTTGTGGCGCAGCATGTAGCCCTTGATCAGCTTGCGGTACTGCTCGTTGTGCGCCACCGCATGCGGGCGCGGGCCGACGATGCTCATCCGGCCTTGCAGCACATTGATGAACTGCGGCAGTTCGTCGAGCGAGGTGCGGCGCAGCACACGACCGATGCGGGTCACGCGCCCATCCTGGCGGCTGGCCTGGACCACGGCCTGGTCGTTTTCCATCACCGTCATCGAGCGGAATTTGTAGACGATGATCTCTTCCCCATCCAGGCCGTAACGGCGCTGGCGGAAAATCGCCGGTCCGGGCGATTCGAGCCGGACGGCGATGGCGATGCCCGCCATCAGCGGTGCCAGCAGCAGCAGGAACAGGCTGGCCAGCACGATGTCGGACGCGCGCTTGACCGTGCTGTTCAAGCCCATGAAGGGGCTTTCGCGGATCGCGATCACCGGCATGCCGCCGACGTTGTCGAAGCGCGCCTGCATCAGGTCGAAGATGTACACGTCGGGCAGGAAATAGATCGAGGCCGTGGTGTCCTGCAGTTCGTCGATCAGCGTGCGGATGCGCGGCTGGGCCGACAGCGGCTGGCTGATGAAGACCATCTTGATGCCGTGCTCGCGCACATACGGCACCAGCGTGCGCGTCTTGCCCAGCATCGGGTGGCGCAGTGCCGGCGGGTGGCGGTCGTCGGTGCGGTCGTCGAAGAAGCCGCGCACCGCCATGAACAGGTTCGGATGGCGCTCGCAGACGGCGGCGAACTTCAGGCCGACGTCGTTGGCGCCGACGATCGCCACCGAGCGCACTTCCCTGCTGCGCGCCGGGCTGTACAGCATGCGCACGGCGACCGGCCCGGCCAGCAGGAGGGCAGGCGTGGCCACGGCCCACGCCAGCAGCACGCGCTCGTCGTAGTAATAGCGCAGGCCGCTGGCCGAGCCGAGGAACCACAGCACGGCGATCGTCACGCACCAGCCGAACACGGTATCGCGCGCATAGGCCCACATGCGTCCGCCGCGCCAGGTGCGGTAGGGATCGATGTGCCGGTACACCGCCGTCGCAATGAAAAAAGCCAGCACCATCAGCACCAGCAGGTAGCCCGAGAACGGCTCGCGCAACCACAGCGCCGTCAGGTACAGCGTGCCCATCACGATCAGCGGGTCGAGCACGCGCTGGAAGAATGAAATCAGCGGGATGTCGTTGACGGCCATGGATGCATCCCGGTGCGGCGCGGCAGCGCTCAGAACTGGGCGCTTGCCGACAGCGTCACGCTGTTCGACGTAAAGCTGCCGGTGCCGAGGGCGGCCGCGCCGCTGCGCGCCTGGTGCGCGTAGCCGGCCGACACCTGCAGCGTCGGCCGCGGCGCCCAGGTGGCGCGCAGGGTGGCGGTGCGCAGCGAGTCGCGCAGTGCATCATGCAACTGAGCCGCCGGAATCCCCGGCACGCTGTTGCCGCGCGCATTGTAGTTGCGGCGCTCGGCGACGATATCGGCATTGACCCGGATCTTGGCCGTGGCATCCCATTGCGCGCCGGCGCTGACGCCCTTGTTCAGGGTGTAGCTGACGATCGTGCTCTCCAGCGGCGCGAAGTCGCGCCAGACGGCGGCGGTGTACGTCATCTTGCCGTGCGGCTGCAGGGTCGCCTTGACCTTCCCGGTCAGTCCGCTGGTGGTGCCTTCGCCGAACGAGGGCTGCTTGCGCCGGGTGTGGCCGGCCAGCGCCTCGACGACCGTGACGCCGCTGGCATTCCATTTCACGCGCGCCTTCAGTTCGTCCTGGGTGAAGTCGTTGTTCAGGTTGAACGGGCCGACCGGGCGCAGGAAGGGGTAGCGGCCCTTGACGCGGCGCGCCACCAGCCCGACCGTGCTGTCGCTGCGCGCGAGGTAGTCGAGTTCGATCTCGGGCGTTTCCTCGGTGCGGTTGTTGAAGCGCTGGCTGGCGGCGTCGTACTCGTAGCGGTCGCGCCGGTAGCCGGCGCGCACCTGCCAGGCCGCATGGAAGCGGCAGCTGCCGTCGGCGTAGCTGCTGCGGGTCTTGCGCAGGTTGCGCTCGGCACTGAGGAAGTCGGTGTACGGCGCCAGCACCTGCTGGTACGACGTGCCGGCCTTGCCCTGCAGGCGGTTGCCGAGCTGCCAGTACCAGTCGGCCTGCAGATCCTTGCCGTCGTAGTTCAGCTGCCTGAAATGGTCGAAGTCGCTCTTGGACAGCCGCGCCACGGCGGCGATGCGCTGGCGGCCGTAGGTCCGGTCGAACACCAGGCCGGCTTCGCGCGTCCACCAGGAATCCGGGCGCGTGTTGTCGAAGCCCGGATTGCCGTCCGGTACGCGCAGCAGGTTGTCGTCATGGCCATAGGCGAGGCTGGCGACCAGTTGCAGGCCGTTGCCGGGCCCGGCCCCGGCCGGGGTGGCGGCGGCAAGGCAGGCCAGCAAGGGAAGCGAACGATGTAGCGCACGACGGCGTGGGTTCGGCATGATGGCTCATCTTCAAGTAAAGATGCGGGACCATGGAAACTGTCCCGAACGCCTGGGCTGCCGGGAAAGTTCCTACCAGTACGACCAGTTGCCGGTCATGAGCACCCAGACCCCCAGCAAGCCATTGGTGACGGCATGCGCGAGGATCGGCGACCACAGGTTGCGATGGCGCATGTACAGCAGGCTGTACGCTGCACCGGCGACGATACCGGCCAGCCAAAGGTTATGCTCGAACCCGAACAGCAGCACGGTGATGACGAAGCTTTTGAGGCCAAGTTGAGATGTCTCAACGGCCTCAAAGTCGGGATCCACGATCCAGCGCATCAGGAAAGAACGCCAGAACAATTCTTCCATCACGGGCACGACCAGCGCCGCCCCGGCGATGCGGATCGCCACCAGCAGCCAGTCGATCCGGCCGCCATCGCGCGGATCGAAACCGGGCGCCGCACCGACGCTCATCCAGCCGGCGTTCAGGCTGACCCACAGCACCAGCACGACGATGCCGCTGACAATGGCCGTGAGCGCCGCGGGCAAGCGCAGGCGCAGTGGCTTCAGTTCATGGTACTGGCGCCAGAACAGCGCCAGCAGCAGGACGACCACGCCGATCTTGACCGGATACAGCCAGCGCAGCGGCCCGGGCGCCACGCCCAGCCGCTCGAGCACGTCGGCAATGACGAGGAACAGCATGTAGGCCGCAAACGGCAGGATGCGCACCCAGGCCGCGCGGTTGAGCATCGGCGCGGCGCCTGTGGCCTGGGCGGGGCTGGCCGCCGCGGCGTAGCGGTCGTCATGCTGCGTCATTTCACCTCATTGATGGACAGGTTGGCGGATCATTCGCCCTTGGCACGCGCCTCCAGGATTTCCCAGCGCTCCAGCGCCTCGAGCAGCAATTCCTCGATCTCGGCATTGCGCGCATTGATGCGGCGCGCGTCGGCGGGATTGGTCTTGTAGAAGTCGGGGCCGCTCAGCATGGCCGCGATCGCCGACTGCTCGTCTTCCAGGCTCGCGATCAGCTTGGGCAATTCATCCAGTTCACGCTGATCCTTGTAACTCAGCTTTACCTTTTTTGCAACAGGTGCGCTCGGCTCGGGGGCCGCGGCGGCCTTGGCGGCGGCCGGCTTGGCCGGCTGCGCGGCGGCGGACTGGGCCGGCGCAGCGGCGCGCACGCGTTCCCAGTCGCTGAAGCCGCCGACGTATTCGCGCCACATGCCCTGCCCTTCGGACACGATCACCTCGGTCACCACGTTGTCGAGGAAGGTGCGGTCGTGGCTGACCAGGAACACGGTGCCCGGATAGTCGGTCAGCAATTCCTCCAGCAGTTCCAGGGTCTCGATATCGAGGTCGTTGGTCGGTTCGTCCAGCACCAGGCAGTTGGCCGGCTTGGCGAACAGGCGCGCCAGCAGCAGGCGGTTGCGTTCGCCACCGGACAGCGATTTCACCGGCGAACGGGCGCGTTCCGGGGCGAACAGGAAGTCGCCCAGGTAGCTCATCACGTGCTTGCGCTGGCCGTTGACCTCGACCCAGTCGGAGCCCGGCGAGATGGTGTCGGCCAGCGAGGCCTCCTCGTTGAGCTGGCTGCGCATCTGGTCGAAGTAGGCCACGTTCAGCTTGGTGCCGAGCTTGACGGTGCCGCTGTCCGCGGTTTCCTCGCCCAGGATAATCTTCAGCAGGGTGGTCTTGCCGGCGCCGTTCGGGCCGATCAGGCCAACCTTGTCGCCGCGCAGCACGGTGCCGGTGAAGCCGCTGATGATGACCTTGTCGCCGTAGCGCTTCGACACGTTGTCCAGTTCCGCCACAATCTTGCCTGAGCGCTCGCCGGTACCGACGTCGAGCCTGACCTGGCCCTGCTGCTCACGGCGCGCGGCGCGCACCAGGCGCAAGGCTTCGAGGCGGCGCACGCGGCCTTCGTCACGGGTGCGGCGCGCCTGCACGCCCTTGCGGATCCAGACTTCTTCCTGGGCCAGCACCTTGTCGAACTTGGCGTTCTCGACTTCCTCGTTGGCCAGCAGTTCGGCCTTGCGTTCCTGGTACTTGGTGAAATTGCCGGGGAAGGACAGCAGCTTGCCGCGGTCCAGCTCGACGATGCGCGTGGTGACGTTGTCCAGGAAGCGGCGGTCGTGGGTGATGAACAGCACCGAGCCGCGGAATTCGCGCAGCAGGCCCTCGATCCACAGGATCGACTGGAAGTCCAGGTGGTTGGTCGGTTCGTCCAGCAGCAGCACGTCCGGACCCGACACCAGCGCCACGGCCAGCGCCACGCGCTTCTGCATGCCGCCCGACAGCGTCTTCATCTGGGCGTCGCCGTTCAGGCCGAGGCGGCCGAGCGTGGTCTCGACCTTGTTGTTGAGATTCCAGGCATCGGTCGCATCGAGCTTGACCTGCAGCTCGTGCATGCGCTCCATCAGCGCGTCGTCGTTGCCCTGGCCAAACTGGCCGGTCAGCGCGTCGTACTCGGCCAGCATCGCCTGCTGGTCGCCCATGCCGCCGGCTACCGCGTCGAACACGGTCGACTCCGGATCGAACGCCGGCTCCTGCTCGACGTAGGCGATCTTGAGGCCTTGCTGCTGCACCAGCAGGCCATCGTCGAGTTTGGAGCGGCCCGAGATGACTTTCAGCAGCGACGACTTGCCGGTACCGTTGCGGCCGATGAGGCCGACGCGTTCGCCGGTCTCGAGGGAAAAGTCAGCGTGGTCGAGCAGCGCGACGTGGCCGAAGGCCAATTGTGCAGAACTAAGAGAGATGACAGCCATGATCGTGTGCGGGACCGCGGCGTCAGCGGACGCGGTCGGAAACAGTAAATGAAACGCGCATTGTACCGACTGGCGCGGCATCCGGAACGGGAAAGCGTCGGCGAAGGCGCCGTGGACAGGCGGGGAGGAAGACGGGAGCTGGTGTCGCCAGCAGGAATCGAACCTGCATCTAAGTCTTAGGAGGACCTTGTACTATCCATTGTACTATGGCGACACACGCAGTCAGCTATTCTACCTGACAGACGCCGTGGCCACAATCTTGCCGTCGCCCGCCTTCCCTTGCGCTGCCGTCCAGCGGCATACGCCTTGGAGCACCTAACAAAACCTCCATGGCTGCGTTGCATCGTCTCGCCGTACATTCGTACTGTCTTCGACGCTGCGCCTTGCCCTGAAGGTTTTGTTAGGCGCTCTTATTCAGCGTGTCATTCAAACCGATAATATCGATTCTTGTTTTATTGAAATCGGTACGGACGGCAAGCCCGATCCGCCCAATCCCGCATGTGCCATTTCAAAAAAATCACATATTCAAAAAGCGCATATGCTATGATTTTTATTTATAATCTGCACCAATCTTTAATTTGTGTTATCCCAAGCATTCATAAGTAGTCCGCTTTAGATTATCCCGAGTGTAATGCAATTGTAATTTTCGTGTAATGCGAGTGTCAGGCGCCCCCGTGTAATGTGGCGCCACCAATCCGTTACTTGGCAATCTGCATTTTTTCTCCAGGATTCTTATGAATGCAACAACCTTAAAACATGACGTGCCAGCAGGCATTGTCGTTTTCCTCGTGGCACTGCCTCTGTGCCTGGGTATCGCGCTGGCATCGGGTGCACCGATGTTTGCCGGTATTATTTCCGGCATCATCGGCGGTATCATCGTCGGTTTGATCAGCGGTTCGCATACCAGCGTCAGCGGCCCTGCCGCCGGCCTGGCGGCCGTGGTACTGGCCTCCATCACCAAACTCGGTGCATTCGATATCCTGTTGGTGTCGGTCCTGATCGCCGGTGTATTGCAATTGGTAATGGGCGTCATGCGCGCCGGTTTTATTGCCAATTACATTCCATCGAACGTGATCAAGGGCCTGCTGGCGGCAATCGGCATTCTGCTGATTCTCAAACAGATCCCGCATGCATTCGGCTATGACAGCAATTATGTCGGCGACACGTCCTTCGCACAGGCCAATGGCGAAAATACGTTCTCGGCAATGCTGAATAGCTTCAGTGCCATCACGCCGGGTGCCATGGTCATTACCGCGCTGTCGATGCTGGTCCTGATCTATTGGGACAAGACGCCGATGAAGAAGATCAAGCTGCTGCCGGCACCGCTGTTCGTGGTCGTCCTCGGCGTGCTGCTGAACATGGCGTTCAACAGCTTCTTCCCGGCCCTGCAGATCCTGCCGGCGCACCTGGTCGACATCCCGGCCGTCGATACCAACAACCTGGGCGCCTACCTGCAGCTCCCGAATCTCGCCCATTTGTCCAACCCGGACGTCTGGACGGTTGCCGTGACCATCGCCATCGTCGCTTCGCTGGAAACGCTGCTGAACGTCGAAGCCGTCGACAAGCTCGATCCGCACAAGCGTGAAACGCCGCCCAACCGCGAACTGGTTGCCCAGGGCGTCGGCAACATCTTCGCCGGCCTGCTCGGCGGCCTGCCGCTGACCTCGGTCATCGTGCGCAGCTCGGTCAACATCCAGAACGACAACCGCACCAAGGCCTCGGCCGTGCTGCACGGCGTGCTGCTGCTGGCGAGCGTGGTGCTGCTGGCCCCGACGCTGAACATGATCCCGCTGTCGGCACTCGCCGCGATCCTGATCGTCACCGGCTACAAGCTGGCCAAGGTGGCGCTGTTCCGCGACATGTACAAGAAGGGCTGGTCGCAATTCCTGCCGTTCGTGATCACCATCGCCGCCATCATCTTCACCGACCTGCTGATCGGCGTGCTGATCGGCCTGGCCTCGAGCCTGTTCTTCCTGATGCGCAGCAACTTCCGTACCCCGTTCTCGATGGAACAGTACCGCCTGCACATCGGCGAAGTCATCAAGCTGGAACTGCCGAACCAGGTGTCCTTCCTGAACAAGGCCACCATCAAGACCGCGCTGTGGGACATCCCGGCCAACTCGAAGGTCCTGATCGACGCCAGCAACGCCGACTACATCGACGAAGACGTGCTGGAAACCATCCAGGACTACCGCGTGGCCGCCGCCGAGCGCAACGTGCTCCTGAACGTCGTCGGCCTGCGCGAGAAGTACCAGCACCACGACAGCATGGAATTCGTGCCGTTCCTGGACAAGGTAACCCGCGATAACCTGCAGCCCGCCCAGATCCTGCAGTTGCTGCACACCGGCAACGAACGCTTCCGCGCCGGCCACGTCACCACGAAGTACTACCAGCACCAGGTCGAAGCCACGGCCGGCGGCCAGAACCCGATGGCGGTGATCGTCAACTGCATCGACTCGCGTACCTCGCCGGAAATCATCTTCGACGCCGGCCTCGGCGACCTGCTCACGATCCGCATCGCCGGCAACGTGATCAACCGCGAGATCATCGGCAGCCTGGAGATCGCCCACAAGCTGGGTGCCAAGCTGATCGTGGTCAAGGGCCACTCGAGCTGCGGCGCGGTCGGCCTGGCGCTGGCGAACGAAGCGGCGAACAGCGTCGGCGCCATCACCGGCAAGATCCGCCGGGCGGTCGACGATTGCGGTTGCGGCGCGCATGCACCCCAGGGTGCCGACGCCAAGAAGGTGCTGGACCAGGTCGCGCGCCAGAACGTCGAGAATTCGCTGGCCGACATCATCGAGGGCAGCGCCTTCCTGCGCGAGAAAATCACGCGCGGCGAGATGGGCCTGGTCGGCGCATTCCACGACATCGCCACCAGTACCGTGCATTTCGGCGAACTGGTCAAGTCGTCGGACTTCGACCGCTATCGCCGTGACCCAGCGAATCTGGCGGCCTGATCGATAGCGAAGGCCATCAAGACACCTAGCGTGTCTTTGCGAACCCGGCAGTGCCCATGGCCTGCCGGGTTTAGTGTTAACTGGACTATTGACTGCTGAAATTTCCGATGGATGCAGTCAGGATGGCGCCACATGTGGTTTTATGCCCGTCGTAGGCGACCGCGATGCCGTCGATGACATGCGTCGGATCGCCTTCGGCAACGGTGCATTTGTCGTGGCCCTTGATAGGACAACTGCACACGTCGCCGACACAGGCGACCGGGATGCCGTCCACTGTGAAATGGGTTGCGCTTACGCTCACGACCTTGCCGCCGTGAGACGTGGTATCACCGAGGCGAATCACGTTGGGCATTGCCTACCCTTTCTCAGGGGGAAGAAGCCTCAGGACTTGGACCGTCTGCACTCGTTTCATCCATAGCGTTTTTAATAGTAGAAAGATCACTAGATGAAACATGTGCAATCGCAGCTGACTGTGCCTCAGTGTCCGCACAAACAGGTGAATCATCATAGCTGGCAAGTTTCCAGACTGTCGCCATACTACAAGCTGGTTGTTCACCCTTGAACTTCTGCCATAACGATGGCTTTCCATATGTAACCAAATGGGGCATCTGTTCACCGGCCTTGATATGTTGACGCTGGCCCGCTACTCGACCATGTGATTCATCAGGCTCCCACCAGCCGGTTTGAGGGCAGACGCGACCGGTTGCAGCAAGTTCGCCTAGAGGAATGCGTGGTTTCATATCGGCGCCGGAACTCTTGACCGTTATAACAGTTGTTGGTCGCAGGCGAATCGTGCTTGTGATCTTATCCCAGACTGCTATTGCTTCTTCGTCGGTCAGACTGGCTTTGGTTGCACCGGCCACGTTGTCGGCGACTCCGGTCTGCATGCGTACATCTGCGTAGGGTTTCATTGGATCAGACGGTACCCCCCGAAAATCCATACCGAAATCATGAAACGAATGTATATCTCGCTGTTCTGCCGAGCGTGATAGGGCTTCAAAACCGTCAATCCAGCCATGAATCTGACGTTTTCCCTTTCGCAGATATTTGGTTTTTAGCTGCGGGTGGTTAGGATCCTCCGCCCTCAAATTCGTCTCCAACCTTTCAAGCTGCCATTTCAGCGAGTTACTTTCAGTGTGATGAGGATTCGACGGCCCCACAAAAATCGAGAGATGAGTATCGGGGAATTCGCTAAGCCGGAAGCCGATACGAATTAGAGCCTGAGATTGCTCGCCATCACTTCCAGGCTTATCCGGAAGGAAAGCGTATTCAATGCAATTGCCAGGCTCGACTGGCACTTCGTTTTCGGTACGTCGCCGGAGACGTTGCGCGATGCTAGTTATATCTGCGATCGCTTGGTCTTTTTCTTCTCGCAAGGGACGGCTACTTATCACAACTCCGTCATTGTTCATCCTAAAATATCCGTTGATTCTAAGATCATCAATAGATTGAAAATCCTCATAACCAGTTATAATTTTCCCTTCAGGTTGAGCCATGATGCCCACGGATAGCAATAAAGGCACATCATCGTGATTAATGGCCTTTTCGCTTTTCAGATCATCGATGAATTTTTGAGCCAAATTATTTACTTCATCTGCGCCCGCAGGATAAACCTTCACGCTCAGCGGTATGTCAACATTACCCCACACGACAGTTGACGATGCAGGCACATCGACCATAAACCGCCCAAAGCAGACCGTTTTAGTTTTCTCGAACACAGTTTGCAAGCGGGGTGTAAGTGCAGTCATATTTCGTGTCGTCCATTCTTTTGGATTGTCTTCGCAGGCAGCCAACAGCAGAACCGGAAAGGCCATAGAGGCGAGGCACATGCATTTAATGACGGACAAATTCATAATTTTGCCTTAATCATTTCCACGTTGCACTCTGGGCAATCCGTACGATGCTGTACAAGGTCGATGCGATTGCCCGGGGATCTTGGTAGCTGCCTTGATGCTCGTAACCAGTCTGACGGAACACTCCCTTAAATATGCCACTGCTCAGTTGATAGTCGGCGGATCTGGCTGGTACGGTTTGATCACCTGGTGATGAGGCTGGCAGAATAGTGGCGCGGATCGGAGCGGACATCTCATCGTTATCTTTAACCGGTCGAAGCGCTTTATTATTAGGGCTAAAGGGATCCCAACGAACCAATTCAAGTTTTCCTTGTCGGGTATCGCTTAAGATCGACCAGTTCTGCCAGCCAGTAGGGTCGACACAATTCTTGTCAATCTCCCATATAACCTCACCGAAACTTTTCCTTTTTCGGTCGACTCCATAATGTGCGTAGCTGTTTGGATGAAATGTCTTGGCGATGTTTTGATGGAAACTCTGGGCACGATTGAGATAATTGCATGTCCGTTTAAATGTTCCGCCCCCATCTCTTGCCGGCATTCCAGAAGGATTGATCCATTCTTCACGAAAAAGTGCATACCACGCGCCGCGCACCTTATAGATTTCACCATACGGATCGCCCTGCTTTGGCCAGGACTCCAAATCACGGCCGTTATACATGACGCGCAACCAGCCATTGCCATAGCACTCCGTAGGCAATAACTCCATTCCACCCTGCGCATTTGCCAAGACCGCCGTCACTTCGTCGCCATGGTTGCCAGCTACCTTTGCAGTAAGGCTATCTTTCGGACTTCTAAGCAGGCCTGGATCCTCGAACCCCGCTCTCATGCGGCTATAAGCGGCTGGGGCACCAATAGCAGGCATTACGCCATGGACAATACCTAAGATCTTATCCTGCAGGTTCCCGTATTTGGGGTGGATTAAAGCCCGACCAACCAATCCTCCCATAGAATGGGTCACGACGATAACCTGATTGCACTCATAGCCAGACTGGTTCAGGTCATCGATTACTTTCTTGATTCGGACTGCTATTATTCTGGCGCTATCACCGTTGGACTGCAGCCAGTTATAGCCAAATGCATACACGGCAAACCAGCAACCGGTAGCAACCTTCTTGAGCTCATCTTCAGTCAATGCCTGCTGCGGCAGCTTTGGATCAAGGCCCCAGACAACCGGATCTACCCCAACGACATCGCGCCACTCCTGCCGTACCTTACTTTCGAAAAAAGTATTATTGAGGCGCATCTCGAGATGTTGCAACAACTCTCCGTAGCTTTTGAAAAACACTTCGCCCCAGCCCCGCTCTCGCGCCTTTTGTACAGCAGTACGCCTATTCTTTGCGGTTAGCGGGTCATCGGTGAGTAACGGAGAACGAAAATTCTTGTCGAGACTCACATTGCTGTGTCGACCGTCAGCGCTGATTTCGGAAGGTCCGGCCGGATCATAAATATCAACCGAGGTCTGCAAAGGATCTAATCGCAGTTGACGTTCGGACGGTTTTTCATTCGCGGCGCTACTGATGTTACCAGGGCCTAGGGTATCGGGCCGCCAAGCGATATTGTCATTCCTACGCGTTTCTTGCTGCCGCTGCGCACTAATGCGAAGATTCGATCCCATAATCCCCGGCAGGAAGATTACCGGCAGCACCCGCGTGGGTAGAAACCTAGCGCACTGGGGTTTCTTATCCTGCTTTGGTGTCGCAAACCCTTCCGCTTTTCGAGCGGTGCTGTTGTTAAGTTGTGCGGGCAATGGGTGCTCAGCAGTCGTCATCGTATTTATCCTTTGAAGTTAGTCTTCAAGCACCTCGATGCTGTAGCGCGCAAAAGGAATGGTGCTGGTAAAACGTTCGGTAAACCCGTTGACATCAGTACTGCCCTCGAAGATCCGTCCTTCTTCGGTAGTTATCCGGTAGCGTTGATTCTTCATGGGTTCATCCGTGCCCATCCAACGTAGAACGGTCTGCTGGTCGTGCACCGCCTCACTGACCGGCGGCTTGACGATGGCCGGTGTGCCACCGCCTGGTTTGACATGTGCGAATTTCGACGATTTGATGGTGTGCTCGCCACTGCTTTGCTGCGTGATGGCGCCACCACCGATCTCCACTTGAGCACCTTGCGCCACGAAGCGCAGCTTGGGTGCCTGCAGCACAATTTCGTCAGTGGCGGTCAAGACGATGCGTTTGGAGGAAGTGACTTCGATGTCGTCAGTATGGGTCTGCAATTCCAGTTTGCCGCTGGCGGCGATGAGCTTGATGCCAAGGCGATGGGCGAACAGGCTGATATTTTCCGATGCGCGCGCCAGCAATTTTCGGCCGACCGAGAGCTGGGTGTTACCGATACTGACCATATCGAGATGCGTCTGCGCACCGATCGCGATATTTTCCTGGCTCGTGACCGCTACACCCGCAGGTGCAGACAGCGCTACCACAGGTTGGCCGCCAGTACCCGTAGCTTTCTTTTCTGTATTGCTGCCGGATTCCCAATCCCTCAAATAACCGATCAGTTGTTTGAGTTCCTTGTCATCGGTGTCGTCCGCGTAATGTGTCGAAGCCAGCTCGGCCAGTTGCTGTTGTACGCCTTGCAGCGCTTCGACTAGACCCGTGAGTTCCGCACGGTCAAGCTGTTTGCCGCCGGCACGCTGACGCGCAGCAGCGCTGATGAGCACACCTTGCGCGCCGCGCACTGCTACAGCATGGTCGCTGCGCAATTCCGCCCCTTCGCCGCGTGCTTCCCCTTTGCCCTCGCTACGTGGGTGGGTAAGCCACCCGAGATTCAATTCGCTATGTCCGTGCTGGGAAGACAGCTGCGCATTGATCTGTCCCGGTGTGTCGTCCAGGCGCAGCTGGTTGTAGCGGGTACCCTGCACTTCTTTGCTCTTGACGCCGGCCAGGTACTTGTTACCGGGCAGTGTGCCGGTATGGCTGAAGGAGGGCGGCGGCGCCGTGCCGCCATAGACCCGGGCCACGATGATCGGCTTATCGGGGTCGCCTCCCAAAAAATCGACCATGACCTCATCTCCGACACGCGGCAGCATAATGGTCCCCCATTGATTGCTAGCCCATGTGCTGGCCACGCGTACCCAGGCGGAATCGCGGTCGCTATCGCTGGCGCCGGCATCCTGCGCATGGCGATGGTCTTCCGCCCTGGTACCTGGAAAGCGCACCTTGACCCGGCCATGTTCGTCACAATGCACTTCTTCGCCAGAGGGGCCGACCACGATGGCACTCTGCAGTTGTGGACGAGGCAGGTCGATGCGGGCATCGAAAGCGGGCACGATCGGGACACCGCGACGCACGCACGAGAAGCGATTCGTATAACGCATGCCACGTTCCGCGCTGGCTTGTCGCAATATGTTCGCAGCGGCACCATCATCCCAGCGGTTAAGCGCAAACAGTCGCTGTATCCGCTCATCGAGCGTCTTGGGAAGATTGTTTTCCGCGTCGACTTCCAGGCTCGTGATGACGAATTCGCGTTCTTTCTCAGGATGTAGATCGATTTCAGGATGGCCGCTCAAACCGATCCACTGCCCGACGCACAGCGCACGTACACTGCCCTCGCCATGAAAGCATTTGGACTCGTACTCGCGCCGCTTCATGCGCAACTCGCCGAGATCCCGATAATCGTTACCATCCGCTCCCGCATGCGGCACATCCACCAGGTAGTCGTCGAGGCTAGCTGCCATCCGGTTGCCCATCGTACCCTGGTCGATGCAGGATGGCGTATTACCCGACATTGTTCGGCCCAGTATGTAATCCCAGCTCGAACGACTGATCTGGCCCGGCGCCAGTTTGCGTACAGGACTCCAACCAAAAATCGTATCGCTCTGCTCGGTACCGTCATCCCGGTGATAGCGGATGGTGCCAGCCGCATTTTGCGGCAACGTGAATGCGTCATCGAACAGTACCAAGGTATGGCCGGGCATATCCTGACTTTGTGTATGGCTGGATTGACCGGGTCGTATGAACCACGCAATGCCACGCCGCTTCCATAACCGACGCAGGAAATCGGCATCGGACTCGTTGTGCTGCATTGTGAATTCCCGCGCTGGGTAGTTACCGGTTACGGAAGACCAATCCACTTCAAAAGTTTTTGCCAGCACCGAATTGTTTCGACGCCATTCGTCCAGAATGACCTGGGTAATATCCAGTTCGTTCTGGTTGCGGAAGACACGGGTATTTGTGCGGTACGCGATCAGCGCCAACACGTCGCGCACTACCAATTCATAGCTTGCGAGTCCACCGTCGCTCTGGCCTGCAGCAGCTTGCGCCACGATCCCACACACGGCACGCAAATCGCCGCGGTCAGTCACAAACTGGAGTTCAACCGGCAATGCGATAAACTCCTTTAACGACAGATCAACTCTCGTCGATACGCAAAAAAGCCGGTATTCCAGCCCACCGCACAAAGTTTCACTGCCGGTAACACGTTTGACCAACAAAACATCGTCGAGCACGCGCTTTTCTTGCCACAGCCGTAAATGGATTGGACGATTCGCCTCGGTCAAGCCGGCCGGTCCCTGGATTAAATCCTTAAGGTTCATTGGACACCGTGGTTTCGGCAATGGTGAGGAACCAATGGTACGTAACCGCAGTGGCAATATCTTTGATACTGTGGTGCTCTTGCGTTAGATCATTATTAGTTTGGTGGCTGTGTGTGGGAACGTCCACATGCTTTCTTCTCCCACCATTGTCAACATGGCAGATATCCGCGAAGGATTTATCGCATGTTAGCGCGGTACAGGCTCGGAGCTTGTCTTCGGGAGTTCAACATGGGTGCTCACCTGCGCCGAAGTCGTTCCCGGCGGTCCCAGGCACTACGGTTCAGGCGTTATCGCCTACGGCGTCAAGCGCCGGAATTCCACCACCCACACCAGCGGATTGGCATCCCAGCTTCCCGAACCGTTGATCCCTTCCCACACCGCCCGGTACGCCCGCACGGGGTCGCCGGCCGCCGGACCGCCGGCCGCCGGATCGCCGGCCGCCGGGTCCCCACCTGTCTCCACCCCTTCCGCCAGCGCATCGGCCACGCTCACCGCCTGCAGTCGCTCGACGCGCACGGCGACGATCTCGAGCAGGATGCGGCTGGCCGCGCGCGGCATGAACAGGGCCGGACGGCTGTGCCAAGCCGGCGCCGCGGCCATCCGCTTGGTAGCGCCAGGCCAGCCCGCGCGCCCGCGTGAGGTCGGTGAAGAACCACTCGTCGCGCCCCTTGGCGGCGTTGTGGCGGGTCTGCCAGTGGCCGAAGGCGGCGAAGCGTTCGCGCACCCACAGCAGGTCGCCCGGCTGCCCGAACGGATTGCGCAGCAGGGACAGGTCGGCGCCGTCCGCCGGCTGCGGACGCAGCGCGCGCCGGGTCTGGGTCTTGGTGCCGGCCAGCAGGGCCGCCACCATCGGTGCCGAAAACATGATCCCGCGCGCTGGCCGGACGCCGGATGCGGATTCAGGCCCAGGCACTGGCATCGATCGCGGCGACCGCCTCCAGTTCCGGCTTGCCGAACAGGTAGCCCTGCATCAGGCGGATGCCGGCCGCGGCCAGGTAGTCGCGTTCGGCCGGGGTCTCGATGCCTTCGGCCAGCAGCGCGATGTCCATGCCGGCGCACATCGTCTGCACGCCTTTCAGGATCGCCTGGCGCGGCTTGCTGGCATCGATGCCGCGCACCAGGTGCATGTCGAGCTTGAGGATGTCGGGCTGGTAGTCGGACAGCAGTTCCAGCCCGGCGTAGCCGGCGCCGAAGTCGTCGATCGCGGTCGAGAAGCCCATCTCGTCGTAGGCGCGGATGATGCGCACCAGGTGGTCGCGGTTCTGGACCCGCTCGCCCTCGGTCACTTCGAAGATGATGTTCTCGACCGGGAAGTCGCACTCGCGCGCCACCGCCAGCGTCGAGCGGATGCAGGCGGCCGGGTGGTAGACGGCATTCGGCAGGAAGTTGATGGAGATGCGGTCGCGGATGCCGAGGCGGGCGGCGCTGCGCACCGCGCCCACGCGGCAGGCCTGGTCGAACAGGTACAGGTTGTCGCGCGTGACGCGGCGCAGCACGGCGGCCGCGCCTTCGCCGTTCGGACCGCGCACCAGGGCCTCATGGGCGATGACCTTGCGCGCGGCGACGTCGACGATGGGCTGGAAGGCGAAACGCAGTTCGAAATCGAGCTTCTGTCCCTGGCGGCACTCGGCACACGCTTGTACGTCGCTGGGCGGAATGGACTGTACGGATAGCATGATGATGACCCCGACCGTAAAGCCACAGTATCCGTAAAACGCGGAAGCGGCGGCGCGGGATTGCGCCCCGCCTGCCGCGCGCCTGCAGTGCGGCTCAGCAGGTGCCGCCGGCCACTGCGGTCTGGCGCAGCACCGCGGCCAGCGCCGCGTCGAGCGCCCGTACCGCCCTTTCCACGTCGGGCGCGCCGGCGCCATCCAGTGCCGCCAGGCCGTCCGCCGCGCCATGCAGGCCGAGCGTGGCGCAGCCTTGGCGCAGGCGCGCCCCCGGGGGGCCCGGCCGCGCCCAGGCGGGGGGGCGGGGGCCGCCCCCCCCCGG
>NZ_JAXSQX010000006.1:0-280784 GCF_034659755.1 Massilia phyllosphaerae | reverse complement strand
CGCCCCCCCAGGCCGGCCGCGCGGGGCGCAGCGTGGGCCCCGCCCCGCCAGCGGCGCGCGCGCCTGCGCCAAGGCTGCGTCCTGGTCGCCGGCCAGCAGCTGCGGGATGTCGGCGGCGGCGCCGGCCAGCTGGCGCTGCAGGCCGCCGAGGTAGAGCAGCAGGCGAGCGTTGTCGATGCCGAGGCGGCGCGCGGTCGCCTGCGGGTCTTCCGCGGCGGAAGCACCGCCGGATGGCGCGAGGCGCCCCAGGTGCTCGCTGACCCGGGCATGGTCGAAGGGCTTGACGATGTAGCCGTCGGCGCCGAGGCTGAGCGCCTGCTCCATGCTGGCGGCGTCGCCGGCGGCCGACACCAGCACGAAGGGCAAGCCGGCGAAGCGGGCGTCGGCCCGGACCCGCGCCAGCAATTCCATGCCCGACAGGCGCGGCATGCGCAGGTCGCAGAACACGATCGCGGGTGCGGCCCCCTCCAGCAGCCGGGTCCAGCCCTCCTCGCCATCCTCGGCTTCCAGCACGTCAAAGGCGCCGGCGCCGTCGACCAGGTGCATCAGCACCATGCGCGACACCACGTCGTCGTCGACGATCAGGACACGCCTGGCATCTTCTTCAAAATATTGTTTCATGGCACATTATAATGAGCTCATACGGTGCTGGCCTCGAAGCGCGCGAGCAATGCCAGCAGCTGCGGCAAGCGCCGCCGCACGTTGTCGAGGCGGCCGGCGTCGGCTTCCCGTTCGAGTTCGCCGCACAGCGCGTGCAGGCCGTCCTCGCCCAGGTAGCCGGCACTGCCGCGCATGCCGTGCAGCAGGCGGCCGGCGGCATCGGGGTCGCCGGCGTCGAGCGCCGCCTGCAGGTCGGCGCGGCGGCGCGGCAGGTCGGCCGTGAAGGCGCTGCGCATGCGCTCCTGCAGGCCGGTCGGCGCGGGTGCGGGCGCGTCCGGCAGCGCCCCGGTGAACACGCCGAACATTGCATCCAGGTCGGCGGTGCTGGGCACCGGCGCGGCGCCTGCCGCAGGCGCACGCGTCTCGCGCGGCGGCATCGGCGCCAGCGGAATGCCGCGCTGCAGCTGGCGTTCGATGGCGCGCGTCAGGTAATAGTGCAGCTGGGTGTCGTCGATCGGCTTGGTGAGGAAGGCATCCATGCCGCAGGCCAGGTAGCGCGAGCGGTCTTCCTCGCTGACGTTGGCGGTGAGCGCGACGATCATCAGGTGCTGGTCGATCACCGGCGCGTCGCGCGAGCCGCCTTCGCGGATCAGGCGGGTGGCGCTGGCGCCGTCCATCTCGGGCATGCGGCCGTCCATCAGGATCATGTCGTAGCGCGTGTGGGCGCAGGCCCGCACCGCCAGCAGGCCGTTGTCGACCACGTCGACCTGGTGCCCCAGCTCTTCCAGCATCATGCGCACGATGATCTGGTTGGTCGGGTAATCCTCGGCGCACAGCACGCGCAGGCGGTGGGTGTGCGGCTGGCGCGGGGCATCCGACAGCACCGGCGGCGCTACCCCGTCGGCCAGCGGCAGCAGCACGCTGAAGGTCGAACCGGAGCCGGGCGTGCTGACGGCGCCGATGCTGCCGCCCATCAGGTCGACCAGTTGGCGGCAGATCGCCAGGCCCAGGCCGGTGCCGCCGTAGCGCCGGGTGGTGGTGGCGTCGGCCTGCTCGAACTGCTGGAACAGGCGCGGCAGCGCATCGGCGGCGATACCGATGCCGGTGTCTTCCACCGAGAAGCGGATCATGTTGCGGCCGGCCGCATCCCACTGGTCTTGCTGGCGGCGCTCGACACGCACCGTGACCTGGCCGCTGTGGGTGAACTTGAAGGCATTGCCGACCAGGTTCACCAGGATCTGGCGCAGCCGGGTCGGATCGCCTTCCACGAAGCGCGGCAGGTCGGGGTCGAGGTGCAGCGCGAAGCCGACGCTGAGGGCCCCGGCCTGCTCCTCGAACAGCGTGACCACCTGGCCGATGGTCTCGTCGAGCGCGAAGTCGATGTGCTCGATGGTCAGCTTGCCGGCCTCGATCTTGGAAAAGTCGAGCAGGTCGTTGATGATCGCCAGCAGCGACTCGGCGTTCGCCTGGCCGCGCAGGATCTGCTCGCGCGTGGATGCCTTCAATTGCCCGTCGCGCAGCGCGAAGCCGAGCATGCCGATCACGCCCGCCAGCGGGGTGCGCATCTCGTGGCTCATGTTGGCCAGGAATTCGGATTTCTGGCGCGTCGCATCCTCGGCGCGCTGCTTGGCCAGGTACAGGCCCTCCTCGTTTTCCTTGAGCGCGTTGTTGGCGCGCGCCAGCTCGTCGGTGCGGCGCCGGACCTGGCGCTGCTGCTCGCGCAGCTCCTCGGTCTGGCGCTCCAGCAGGCGGTTCTGCTGCTCGATCTTTTCGGTGCGCACGCCGACCTGGTGCTCGAGCAGGTCCTTCTGGCGGCGCAGGCCATCCAGGCGCACGCGGTAGGCGCCGTAGCAGATGCCGCCCACCAGCAGCGCGCCCAGGCTGCGGAACCACCAGGTCTTCCAGTACGGCGGCAGGATGGTGATATCGATGCTGGCAGCGGCGTCGCTCCACACGCCGTCCTTGTTGGCGGCGCGCACCTCGAAACTGTAGGTGCCCGGATCGAGGTTGGTATAGGTGGCGAAGCGCTTGCCGGCGTCGGCGCTGATCCACTCCTGGTCGAAGCCGGACAGGCGGTAGGCGAAGCGGTTGCGGCCCGGCGCGGCAAAGTGCAGCGCCGAGAATTCCAGCGAGAACACCGAGTCCGACGCCGGCAGCGTGACCCCGCCGACGCGCTCGATCGGTCCCTGCAGCAGTCCGGGGTGGGCCAGCTGCACCGGCTGGCCGAAGATCTGCAGCCCGGTGATCACCGCGCGCGGCGCGATCGAGTTGTCGTGCAGGGCGCGCGGGTTGAAGGCGGTGATGCCGTTGTTGCCGCCGAAGTAGAGCGTGCCGTCCGGCGTGCGCAGGCTTGACGCGTCGAAATAGGCGCCTTCGATGGTGCCGTCTGCCGAGTTGTAGTTGCGCCAGATGCCGCTGACCGGGTCCAGCCGCGACAGTCCGCTCGATGTGCTGACCCACAGGAAGCCGTCGAGGTCTTCCTGCAGCGCGGCGACGGCGTCGTCTTCCATGCCCTCGCGCCGCGTGTAGCGCTGGAAGCGCGGGGTGCCGTCAGTCGCGATCACCATCTTGTTCAGGCCGACCGCGGTACCGATCCACAGCGTGCCGTGGCGGTCTTCCAGCAGGTAATGTACTTCGTCGTGGCTGAGGCTGGCCGCGTCGTTGGGGTCGTGGCGGAAATGGCGGAACCTGCCGCTGGCGCGGTCGAGCAGGTCGAGGCCGTCGAAGGTGCCGACCCACAGCCGCCCCTGGCGGTCTTCCAGCATCGGCCGCACCACGTTGTCGGCCAGGCTGGTGCTGGAGGCCGGGTCGTGCTGCCAGGTGGTCAGCGCGCCGTGGATGCCGCCGCTGCGCGGATCCAGCCGGTGCAGGCCACCGCGGCTGGCGATCCACACCACGCCGTCGCGCGTGACCAGCAGGTTGCGCACGTTGTTGGCATCGACGTCCTTCGACAGGCTGCGCCGCGCGATGCGCCCGCTGGCCGGGTCGAGCCGCGCCAGGCCGTTGCGGGCGCCGACCCAGACCGCGCCGTCCGCCCCGAGCGCGACCGCGGTGGCCATGGCGTCGCCGGTGAGGCCGGCGGTCACGGGCGCCAGGCGCCAGGCCGTGTCCTCGCCGCTGGCCGGGTCGAAGCGGTGCAGCCCGCCGTTGGTGGCCAGCCACAGCTTGCCGGCGCTGTCGCCGACGATGCCGCGCACCTTGTTGTCTTCCAGCGCGATAGGCGAATCCTCGCCGCGCACGATGCGCGCGAAGCCGCCGCTGCCCATGTCGGCGCGCGACACCCCGCCGTACCAGGTGCCGACCCAGAAAGTGCCGACGCGGTCGGCGTACAGCGCCGACACCTGGTTGTCGCCCAGGCTGTAGCTGTCGGTGATGCGGTGCGGATGGTGGGCGAAGGTGCCGGCCGCGGCCTGCCAGCGGTACAGGCCGCGGTCGTGCGAACCGACCCAGATCTGGCGCCCGGCGTCCTGGTACAGCACGCTGATCTCGCCGGCCGGCATGCCCTCCCCCAGCCCGAAGCGGTGCAGCTCGCCCGACTGGCCCAGCGGCAGGCGCTCCAGGCCGCCCATGCTGCCGACCCACAGGTGCTGCTCGGGGTCGACCAGCAGCGCCTGGATGACGTCGTAGGCGCCGCCCTGCGGCGACGGGTGGTGGCGGAAATGGGCCCGGTCCGGCCCCAGGCTGTCCAGCCCCAGCGACGATCCGATCCACAGGCGCCCGCGCGCATCCAGCGCCAGCGAAGTCAGCTTGTCCGAGGCCAGGCTGTCGGCCACGCCCGGCACATGGTGCCAGATCGTGAAGCGGCCGCTGCCGATGTCGAAATGCTGCAAGCCGTCGGCGGTGGCCAGCCACAAGCCGTCCTTGCCGTCGTCGAGGATGGCGCGGATGTGACGGTTGCCGTTGCCGCGCTTGGCCGGTTCGCTCGGCTGGAAATGGGTGAAGGAACCGGTGCTGGGCTCGAAGCGGTCCAGGCCGCCGTCGGTGCCGATCCACAGCCGGCCCTTGCGGTCGACGTAGAGCACGCGCACCCAGTTGTTGATCAGCGTCTTGGGGTCGCCGATGACGTTGCGGTAGCTGGTAAAACGGTAGCCGTCGTAGCGCGACAGGCCGGACTGGGTGCCGAACCACATGAAGCCTTCCGAATCCTGCACGATCGCCAGGACCGATTCCTGGAGCAGCCCGTTTTCGACCGACAGGTGCTCGAAGCGCAGGGTCGGCACCGGGGCGGCCTGCGCCGGTGCCAGCAACACCAGCAGCAATGCCAGCGTGGCGAAAAGAAAGCGCCGGATCATGCGAAGAACTCCAGTACGTCGTCGCGCCGGGCGTACGTGTCTTCCCGCCCCAGCGCCATCAGTTCGCGCGTGTAGCCCGGCTCGAACAGCAGATAGGAGGCGAGCGCCGCGCCGCGCGCCTCGGTGGCGCCGATCCCGGCCAGCAGCGTGCGCACCGGCCCCGGCAGGTCGTGGGTATGGCGGGCGGCGATGTCGTCGAGGCGCTCGGACGGCGCGATCACCAGCAGCGCCACCGGGCGCAGCGGGGTGCGCGCCAGCAGCTCGCGCGGCAGCATGGCCAGGGTCTGGTTGACGCGGTTCAGGCGCTCGATGTCGGCCGCCAGGCTGTCGAGGAAGATCGAGGACAGCGCGTGCCCGGCGATCTGCGCCAGGCTGGGATAGCGCACGCGGGCGCTGTCCATGGTGCGCTCCTCCGATTCGCTCATGCGCCCGGCGCCGACCACCAGCACCCGCGTCGCGCCGAGGTGGATCGCCGGCGAGATCGGCGCCAGCTGGCGCATCGAGCCGTCGCCGCAGTATTCGAGGCGCCCGTCCAGGTACAGCGGCACCGCCGGAAAGATGAAAGGCAGCGCGCTCGACGCCAGCAGGTGCTCGACGCCGATCTGGTTGGCCAGCGCGACCCGCTGGTGGCGCCGCCACGGTTCGACCGGGCGCGCGCTCTGGTAAAAGGTAACGTGGTTGCCGCCGCTGTAGGACGAGGCGGTGACGGCCAGCGCATCCAGGTGCCCGGCCTCGAGCGCGGCGTCCAGGCGCGGCAGGTCGAGCATGCGGTGCAGCAGGCCGGCCAGCGGCGTGTTGTCGAGCAGGGAATTGGGCGGCGCCGCGTGCCAGCTGCGCAGCAGCCAGCCGAAGGAGAGCAGCGACAGCCAGCGTGCGCCGGAGCGCAGCACGGCAATCGAATCGGCGCGGTAGACCTGGTGCGCGGCGATATCGTTCCAGGTGGCGCACAGGCCGTCGACGGCATCGCCGAAGTCGTCGGCACGGCAGGCCAGGCCGGTAGTATTGATGGCGCCGGCCGAGGTGCCGCACACGATCGCGAACGGATTGCGCGCGGCCGGCCAGCCCGCCTCCGCCAGGATGCGGGAAATCGCCTGCAAGACCCCGGCCTGGTAGGCCGCCCGGGCACCGCCTCCACTAAGGATCAGCCCGGTTTTATGCGCAATATCCACACGGCAAGGTTAGCAAACAATGCTGTGCTTGCGGTGAATAAATAGTCTTTTACTAACTAATTAATCTCCTTTTGCGACACCTTCGCGCCGCGGGTCGGCGCCACCGAACCACAGCGGCACCCCATGGATCTCGATCCGCTGCACGCCTTGCAACCCGGACGTCTGCTCGCCGATGCTGATGCCGTGCCCACGCGCCTTCAGTTCGGCGATCTCGGCCGCCGGGAAGCGTCCCTTCTCCAGCTCGGTCGGGCCGTTGCGGCTGCCGAAATTCGGCAGCGCGATCGCTTCCTGCATGTTGAGACCCCAGTCGAGGGTGCCGACCAGCACCTTGGCCACGTAATTGATGATCAGCGGACCGCCCGGCGAGCCGACCGCCTCGACGAAGCGGCCGGTCTTGCGGTCGAACACGATGGTCGGACTCATCGCGCTGCGCGGCCGCTTGCCGGCTTCGACGCGGTTGGCGATCGGTCCCTGGGCGTCGCGCGAATCGAAGGAAAAGTCGGTCAGCTGGTTGTTCAGGATGAAGCCGTCGACCATCTGGCGCGAGCCGAAGGCATCCTCGACGCTGGTGGTCATCGACAGGCCGGCGCCGTATTCGTCGACCGCCACCACGTGCGAGGTCGAATGGGCCTCGATCGAATTGTCCAGGCCCCAGTTCCACGCCATTTCCACGCCCGGCGGATTGCCGGCCTGCGCCTTGCCCATCGAGCGTTCCTTGACCAGCGCCGCCCGTTGGCTCAAGTAATTCTTGTCGAGCAGCGCCGGCAGGCCGCGGCCCGGCAGCGGCACGAAGTCGGTGTCGGCGGCGTAGCGGTCGCGGTCGGCGTAGGCCAGGCGCCCCACTTCCGAGAACACGTGCACGGCCTCGGTACCGGGGATGCCGTTGGTCGGCGCCAGCGACTTCATGTCGCGCGTCTCGAACATGCCGAGCATCTGCGCCACCGCGATGCCGCCCGAGGACGGTGGCGGCATGCCGCACACGGTGTAGGCGCGGTAATCGTTGCAGACCGGTTCGCGCACCTTGGGTTGATAGGCGCCGATGTCGGCCGCGGTGAGCAGGCCCGGATTGGTCGGGTGGCCCTTGACCTTGGCTTCGATGTCGCGCGCGATGCGGCCCTTGTAGAACACGTCGGCGCCGCCCGCGGCGATCTCGCGCAGGGTCTTGGCCAATTCCGGATTCTTCAGCACGTGGCCGACCGGCCACGGCTTGCCGTCGGGCGCATAGAAGTACGCGCGCGCGGTCGGGTCCTTGCCGATGTAGGGGTCGCCGGCCAGCAGGCTGTTCAGGCGCGGGCTGACCTTGAAGCCGTTCTCGGACAGGCGGATGGCCGGCTCGAACAGCGTTTTCCAGGCCAGCTTGCCGTGCTGGCAATGGGCCAGCTCGAGCATGCGCAGCACGCCCGGGGCGCCGGTCGAGCGGCCGCCGACGATGCCTTCGGTGCGCGACAGCGGCGTGCCGTCCGGGCGCTGGAACAGGTGCTCGTCGGCTTTCGAGGGCGCGGTCTCGCGGCCGTCGAAGGCCTGCACCTTCTTGCCGTCGTAGTACACCAGGAAGGCGCCGCCGCCGATGCCCGACGATTGCGGCTCGACCAGGGTCAGTACCAGCTGGGTCGCGATGGCGGCGTCGATCGCCGTACCGCCCTGCTTCAGCATCTCGTAGCCCGCTTCGACGGCCAGTGGATTGGCCGCCGCCACCATGTTCTTGCGCGCGGCCCAGCCGGCCTTCTCGTGCCAGCCGCTGGCGGCTTCGGGGGCCTTCTGCAGGGCCTGGGCGGCGTCCTGGGCAAAGGCGGTGCCACCGGCAAGGGTGGCAAAGACGGCGCCGAGGGACAGGGCGAGGACGGGCAACTTCAGGGTCATAAGGATTCTCCGGTCATGAAAACGACGCGCGCGGCCTGAGCCGCGCGCCATACCACAGAACATCCTACCCGAAATTGCCAGATCGATCAGGACGAGCAATTTCCGCTGCATAAGGGTGCGCCGCGCCCGACGACGGTGCGGCCTTGCCCTGCGCGGCGCCTTTGCTTATGCCCCGCTTACTTCGGCTGCATGCGGATCGCGCCATCCAGGCGGATGGTCTCGCCGTTCAGCATCACGTTTTCGATGATGGCTTTTGCCAGGTGCGCGTACTCGGCCGGCATGCCCAGGCGCGGCGGGAACGGCACCATCTGGCCGAGCGAATCGCGCACTTCCTGCGGCATGCCCATCAGCATCGGGGTCTCGAAGATGCCGGGAGCGATCGTCATCACGCGGATGCCGCTGCGCGCCAGGTCGCGCGCCATCGGCAGCGTCAGGCCGGCCACGCCGGCCTTGGAGGCGGCATACGCCGTCTGGCCGATCTGGCCGTCGAAGGCGGCGACCGAGGCGGTATTGATGATCACGCCGCGCTCGCCGTGCTCCAGTCCGTCCTGTTTGCCGATCGCGTCGGCCGCCAGGCGGCACATGTTGAAGGTGCCGACCAGGTTGATGCTGATGGCGCGCTGGAAGGCGTCCAGCGGGTGCGGGCCATCCTTGCCGACGGTCTTGACGGCGGGCGCCACGCCGGCGCAGTTGACCAGGCCGCGCAGCGAGCCCAGCGCCAGCGCCGCGGCGACCACGGCCTGGCCGTCGGCTTCCGAGGTGACGTCGCATTGGACGAACCGCGCATTTTGTTCACCCAGTTCGGCGGCCAGGGCAGTGCCCGCGTCAAGCTGCACGTCGGCCAGCACGACCTTGCCGCCGGCTTGCACGATCATGCGCGCGGTGGCGGCGCCGAGGCCGGAGGCGCCGCCGCTCACGATGAATACATTGTTCTGGATTTGCATGCTGTCTTCTCCAAGGTTGTCGTTCTTATTAGACTCATTTGACGTTTACGTAAACGTCATCCTCGGATTGTAGCGAGCTTTTGCGTCGACCGCCATGCGCCCGTCAGAAGCATTGCACGCTGACGCCGCTGCGGGTGCACAGCCGTCCACTGCTGTTGACGCCGGCATTGCCGGTGCCGATGCCGTTGTAGCGCCTGCCGGCGGTGTCGGTGCAGGAATTGCCCTGGCAACCGGCGATGATGCTGCGCGTCGGTCCGGCCGGGCTTGGCGGCACCGCCTGGGCCGGTACCGGTACCGGCACTGCGGGTGCAACGGTGTTGGCGCCAGCGTTTGCCGAGCGCAGCGGGCGCGGCGGCGCCGGTTCGGCGGCCGGCTGCCAGGCGGGGCGGCGCAGGTTGGAGTTGGTCGTGCGGCGCTGCGCGTCTGCCGGGTTGGCGGGCTGGGCCGGCGCCGGGCGGGCCAGGCTGTCGGTTTCGTCGTGGACTTCGGCCGGATCCTTGCGCGCCGGATCGCGCGCTTCCTGGGTGCGTGGCGCCAGCGTCGGGCCATACGAGGGAGCGGCTGCGCCGGTGGTGGCGCCATTGCGGCGCGCCTGCGCCTCGAACTGGGCCGTCTCCGATTGGGCGGTGCGGGCGGCCTGCGCGGCGGTGCTGGTCTCGTCCTCGACGGCGGCGGCGCGGTTCGCTTGCTCGGTCTTGCGGGCCTGGCGCCCGGTGGCGGCACTCTGTTCGCTCGCAGCGGGGGACTGCGCCTGGCCCTGCCCTGCCTGGGGCGGCCGCGCCTGGGCCGGACCCACCTGCCAGGTGGCGCACAGCGCGAGCAGCACGGCGGCCGCCTTCCAGGGTGCTGCCATCGATCCTTCGGTTGCCATATCGCCTCCTGCGTCTCTGCCTGCATGTGTTGCCGCCATTATCGGACGCGGCCACGGAACCCGGCGCGCGTGTCGGATTGCTGTCGCGAATCGGCGTCGATACCCGGGGCCATCCTGCTATGCTGGAAACAGATGCGGCACCAAAATAAAAGCCACAGGAGACAAGCATGCAAACTCTGCAGGAGATGTACCGCGCCAAACGCGGCAGCGCCGACGATGCCCTGAACCACGTGCGCGACGGCGACATGATCATCGTGCCCACCGGCGTCGGCGAGCCCCCGAGCCTGCTGCACGCACTGTCGGCGCAGTGCCGGCGCTTCAACGACGTCCAGGTCGCGCAAATCCTGGCCATGCGCAAGTATGGCTACTTCGACCCCGGCTGCCGCCCCCACGTGCGCCACGCCGCGCTGTTCTTCGGCGGCGCCTCGCGCGCCGGTGGCCAGGGCGGCTGGTGCGACTTCATCCCGAATTACTTTTCCGAGATCCCGGCGCTGATCGAGCGCGGCCTGATGCCGGCCGACGTGGTGTTCGCCATGGCGTCCAGCATGAGCCCGCACGGCTACTTCGCGCTCAGCCTCGGCACCGACTACACGATGGCGGCCGTCGCCAAGGCACGCGCCGTGGTACTGGAAGTGAACCCGAACGTGCCCTTCACCCATGGCCAATGCCACGTGCACATTTCCCAGGTAACTGCGCTGGTCGAAAGCGAAGAGGCGATCCTGGAAGTCGGCCTGCCCACGATCGGCCCGTTGCAGGAAGCGATCGGCAGCCTGGTCGCCGAGCAGATCGAGGATGGGTCGACGCTGCAGATCGGCTACGGCGGCATCCCGGACGCGGTGGTGATGCAACTCACCGGCAAGCGCGACCTCGGCATCCACACCGAGATGATCGGCGACGGCATTCTGAAGCTGGTGGAATCGGGGGCGGTGAACAACAGCAGGAAGACCCTGCTGCCGGGGAAGATGGTGGCGACCTTTGCGCTCGGTTCGCGCAAGCTGTACGAGTTCATGCACAACAACCCGATGCTGGAAATGCATCCGTCGAACTTCACCAACGACCCATACATCGCCGGCCAGAACGACAAACTGGTGACGATCAATGCCAGCCTGCAGGTCGATTTGCTGGGCCAGTGCGGCAGCGAAAGCATCGGCCACCTGCCTTATTCCGGCACCGGCGGCCAGGTCGATTTCGTGCGCGCCGCCAACCGCTCGCGCGGCGGCAAGTCATTCATAGTGCTGCCGTCGACGGCCAAGGACGGCACGATCTCGCGCATCGTGCCGACACTGGCGCTCGGCACCCACGCCACCACCAGCAAGAACGACGTCAACTACGTCGTCACCGAATGGGGCGTGGCCCAGCTGCGCGGCAAGTCGGCACGCCAGCGCGCGCAGGCGCTGATCGCGATCGCCCATCCCGACTTTCGCCCGTGGCTGCGCGAGCAGGCTGACGGGATGTGCGTGTTTTAAGGCTCAGTTCGCGTGCACCTCCACGCGGCTGCGCGCCGGCTGGCCCGCGGTGCCGTACAGCAGCAGGTTGCGGCGCAGCGCCGTCAATTCGCTGTCGGTATCGGCCATGGCGCGGGTTGCCTCGGGCAGGCGGGTATCGTCCGGCCCGGTGCTGCGGACGCCGGGAGCGCCATTGTTCTCGTCGTAGTGCGACATGGTGAATCTCCATTTGGTTGGTAACAGGACGCGGGGCCAGACGTATTACGGGCTCGACCGATGCAGCAACCATGAGAACGGGAGCACAAGCCGCCGCTGATGGGGGTACTCTACCGCAGTTCTGCCGCCCTGGGCGCAAGATTGATGCTTTTTTGACAGTAATTTCCCAGTCGAAAGCTGCGCCAGCAATCCGCACCGGCGTGCCATGATGAACCCATCCGGCGGCGCATGCCCACCCATTGCGCTGCCTTCATCATTCGGAATCGGATTGGAGAAACCATGCAACGAGTCGACGAGATCGGCAAGGACGAACACGTACGCGGCCCGCAGGATGCGGCCGTGACCCTGATCGAATACGGCGATTTCCAGTGCCCGTACTGCGCGCGGGCGCACTTTGCGCTGACGGAGCTGATGGATGAACTCGGCAACGAAGCCGGCGGCATCCGGCTGGTGTACCGCCACCTCCCGCTGTCGGACCTGCACCCGCTGGCCGAGCTGGCGGCGGAAGCGGCCGAGGCCGCGGCCAGCCAGGGCAAGTTCTGGGAAATGCACGACGCGCTGTTCGAGCAGCAGAACCAGGTCGCGGACCCGCAGGACCTGGCCGTGCTGGGCGAGAGCGTCGACCTCGACGTCGACCGCTTTGCCGGCGAGGTGCAGGAACGGCGCCACCGTCAACGCGTGCAGGCCGACCTGGCGCGCGCCCGCCACGATGGCGCGGACCGCACGCCGACCTTCTTCATCAACGGCAGGCACTACCCCGGCGATTCGGACCGGGATTCGCTTGAAGCGGCCCTGCGCCAGGCCTTACAGCGGTAAACGCAGGTCCTCCGCTTGCGTGCCCGACGGACCGTAGGCTACGTATCACCGCGTGGGCGGCGCGACCGTTGCGGCTGATTCGTCGGCGGCGCTTGAGCCGCCCACCCTACGCGCGGCAACCGCAGGCTGCGCTGGCGGTGCCGTGGCCGATGCGGCTGCCGGCGCGCTGCGGATCTGGGCGACGGCCGGTTCGGTGACGGCCAGCCAGCCGCCGGCCGGCAGAAGCGGCACCAGCAGCAGCGCCACGATGTTGATGATCTTGATCAGCGGATTCACCGCCGGCCCGGCCGTGTCCTTGTAGGGGTCGCCCACCGTGTCGCCGGTGACGGCGGCCTTGTGCGCATCCGACCCCTTGCCGCCGTAGTGGTTGTCTTCAATGTACTTCTTGGCGTTGTCCCAGGCGCCGCCGCCGGTGGTCATCGAGATCGCCACGAACAGGCCGGTGACGATGGTCCCCATCAGCAGGCCGCCCAAGGCGGCCGGCCCCAGCAGCATCCCGACCGCGACCGGCACCAGCACCGGCAGCAGCGAGGGCAGCACCATCTCGCGGATCGCCGACGCGGTCAGCATGTCGACCGCCTTGTCGTATTCCGGCTTGCCGGTGCCCGCCATGATGCCGACGATGTCGCGGAATTGGCGCCGCACCTCGACCACCACGGCCCCGGCCGCCCGTCCCACCGCTTCCATCGCCAGCGCCCCGAACAGGTAGGGCACCAGGCCGCCGATGAACAGGCCGACGATCACCATCGGGTCCGACAGCTCGAAGCTGATGTGGGTGCCGCGCGAGGCCAGCGCATGCGTGTAGTCGGCGAACAGCACCAGCGCCGCCAATCCGGCCGAACCGATGGCGTAGCCCTTGGTGACGGCCTTGGTGGTGTTGCCCACGGCGTCGAGCGGATCGGTGACGGCGCGCACGTCGTCCGGCATGCCGCTCATCTCGGCGATGCCGCCGGCGTTGTCGGTAATCGGGCCGTAGGCATCCAGCGCGACAATGATGCCGGCCATCGACAGCATCGCCGTGGCGGCGATCGCGATGCCGTACAGGCCGCCCATCTGGTACGAGACCAGGATGGCCGCGCATACCACCAGCACCGGATAGGCGGTGGCCTTCATCGACAGGCCGAGGCCGGCGATGATGTTGGTGCCGTGGCCGGTGGTCGATGCCTCGGCGATATGGCGCACCGGCTTGAATTCGGTGGCCGTGTAGTATTCGGTGATGTAGACCATCGACGCGGTCAGCACGATGCCGACCAGCGCGCAACCCAGCATCGGCCAGCGCATGGCGCCGCTCGGCCACGCCAGCCAGGTCACCGCCGCGAAGCCCAGCAGCGACAGGCCGGCCGACCACCACAGGCCGGTGTACAGCGCCGACATGATCTTGTGCCCGGCCCGGTTTTTCACCAGCGAGCAGCCGACGATGGAGGCCAGTATCGAGATGCCGCCCAGCAGCAGCGGATACAGCATGGCGGCGCCGCCGACGGTGACACCTGCCTCCGGTACCATCAGCGCGCCCAGCAGCATGGTCGCGACCAGGGTCACGACATAGGTTTCGAACAGGTCGGCCGCCATGCCGGCGCAGTCGCCGACGTTGTCGCCCACGTTGTCGGCGATGACGGCGGGATTGCGCGGATCGTCCTCGGGAATGCCGGCTTCGACCTTGCCGACCAGGTCGGCGCCGACGTCGGCACCCTTGGTGAAGATGCCGCCGCCGAGGCGCGCGAAGATCGAGATCAGCGAGGCGCCGAAGGCCAGCCCGACCAGCGGCTGGATGGCGTCATGGGTCGACAAGGCAGCGTCGGCGCGCGCCACCAGGAACCAGTAGAACAGCGACACCCCGAGCAGCCCCAGCCCCACCACCAGCATGCCGGTGATGGCGCCGCCGCGGAAGGCGACGTTCAGCGCCTTGTCCAATCCGTTCGCCGCGGCCTGGGCGGTGCGGACGTTGGCGCGCACCGAGACGTTCATGCCGATGAAGCCGCACGCGGCCGACAGCACGGCGCCGGCCAGGAAGCCGAATGCCGTGGCACTGCCGAGAAGGAAGAAGATGGCGACCAGCAGCACGATGCCGACGATGCCGATGGTGCGGTACTGGCGCGCCAGGTAGGCCGACGCCCCCTGCTGGATCGCCAGCGAGATTTCCTGCATGCGGCCGGTGCCGGCATCCTGTTGCAGGATCCAGCTGCGCGACCACAATCCATACAATACCGCGATGACGCCGCACGCGACGGCGAACATGAGCTGCGTGGATGCCATTGTCGTCCTCCCTGTCTTCGATCAAGCAACACCACACGTTCGAAAGGCCGCATCCTGCCCGGCCAGCCTACCTGCGTACTGCAAAACTTTGATCCAAAAACCTGGACGGATGGCACAACGTCATCCGGCGCTTATTTTTTTGCGGGCTTACTCCGACAGCGCGGCAAACGCGGCGTCGCGCACCTGCTCGACCGGGCCCACGCCCGTGATCTTGCGGTACTTCGGTGCGCCCGGCAGACCCGATTGCGCCCACTTGTTGTAGTAGTCCAGCAGCACTTCGGTCTGGTTGTGGTACACGGCCAGGCGCTTGGCGACGGTTTCTTCCTTATCGTCGTCGCGTTGCACCAGCGGCTCGCCGGTGACGTCGTCGACGCCCTCGGTTTTCGGCGGGTTGAACTTGACGTGGTAGACGCGGCCCGACGCCGGGTGGCTGCGGCGGCCGGTCATGCGCTCCAGGATCATCTCGTCCGGCACGTCGATTTCCAGCACGTAGTCGATGTTCACGCCGCTGTCCTTCATGGCGTCGGCCTGCGCGATGGTGCGCGGGAAGCCGTCGAACAGGTAACCGTTCTTGCAGTCTTCTTCCTTCAGGCGTTCCTTGACCAGACCGATGATGATGTCGTCCGATACCAGTTGGCCCGCGTCCATCACTTTTTTCGCCGCCAGGCCGAGCTCGGTGCCGGCCTTGATCGCCGCGCGCAGCATGTCGCCGGTGGAGATCTGGGGAATGTTGTACTTTTCTTTGATGAAGTTGGCCTGGGTACCTTTACCGGCACCGGGGGCTCCTAAGAGAATGAGACGCATGAAGGATTTTCCTAATAGTTTTATAAACGACAACGGGCACCGTTATGGTGCACGGAGTGCGCGTTTGATGCTAATTCTGATGCATATTTGCCTAGCTTGACACGGAACTTACCACAAAAGCACCCCTGAAAGCCACTGGCAGGGGGCGATTGATCGACCAGTTGCGCTGGCGCAGACTGGTCAGATTGGTGTTTCCAAGATGATCAAAACCGGCAGTATCAAATTCAGTGACTGCCCTGGTAATGCAGCCGTACCCGCGCCAGGTCTTCCGGCGTATCGACACCGGCATGGGGCGCTTCCGCGGTGACGTGCACCGCAATGGGGACGCCGTGCCATAGCACGCGCAGTTGCTCCAGGGCTTCGATGGCTTCCAGTGGCGACGCTTCCAGCTGCGGGTATTGCTGCAGGAAGGCATTGCTGTACGCATACAGGCCGATATGGCGCAGTGGCACGTAGCCCGGCGGCAAAGCCGCGCGGTCCTGTGCGAAGCCGTCGCGGTGCCAGGGTATGGTGGCCCGCGAGAAGTAGAGTGCCCGTCCGGCCTTGTCGAGCACGACCTTGACCACGTTCGGGTTGAAAGCGTCCTCGGCGGACGACAGCGGATGGGCGCAGGTGGCCATCGGCACGCCGGCGCCGATGCGCGCGGCGCAGGCGGCCAGCAGCGCCGGGTCGATCAGCGGCTCGTCGCCCTGCAGGTTGACCACCACCGCCTCCGGCGCCAGCTGCAGCGTGCGCGCCACCTCGGCGATGCGGTCGGTGCCCGACGGATGGTCGGCGCGCGTCATGCAGGCTTCGATACCGTGTGCGGCGCAGGCGGCGGCGATGTCGGCATGGTCGGTGGCGACGATGATGCGCTGCGCACCGGAGGCCTGGGCGCGCTCGGCGACGCGCACGATCATCGGCTTGCCGCCGAGGTCGGCCAAGGGTTTGTTCGGCAGCCGGGTCGATGCCAGGCGTGCCGGGATGATGACGACGAAACCCATCCGCTTACAGGGTCGGTTCGACCTTGCGCGCCTGGTCGGCCCACATGATCGGGATGCCGTCGCGGATCGGATACGCCAGGCGGTCGGGGCGGCAGGTCAGTTCCTGGGCTTTCTTGTCATATTCGAGCGGTCCCTTGCACAGGGGGCAGACCAGGATATCAAGCAGTCGGGCGTCCACGACATTTCTCCACAATTTGAGCGGCCAGGGCAGTATCGATCTGCGCCGTGACCGGAACGACCCACAGGCGCGGATCGTTGTTGATGTTTTCAAGTTGCCGACATTTTACTGCATCCTTCTCGGTGACCAGGATCACGTCGGCGGAAACCCCGCGGAAGGGATCGTCCAGGAAGTCGTGGTGGTCGGGCAGCGCCATCTCCTCGACCTGCAATCCGTGCGCGCGCAGCATGCCGAAGAAGCGTCCCGGATTGCCGATGCCGGCCGCCGCCAGGATGCGCTGCCCCCTGAACGCCGCCAGCGGCTGGCGCTGGCCGGGCGCCCGCAGCGCTTCCGCCATGCCGCCGTCGAGGCGCATCTGGAACGCCCTGCCCCCCACCGCTGCCGCCAGCGCCGGCGTCAGCTCCGGCGTGTTGACCACCGTGAAATCGCGCCGGCGCGACGGCGGCTCGCGCAGCGGCCCGGCCGGCAGGGTCCAGCCGTTGCCGACGCCGCGGCCGTCGAACAGCACGACTTCGACGTCGCGCCGCAGCGCGTAATGCTGCAAGCCGTCGTCGGCGATCAGGACGTCGACCTCGGGGTGCAATGCCAGCAGGCGCCGTCCGGCCGCGGCGCGCCGCCGCCCGACCACCACCGGGCAGCCGGTGCGGGCGGCGATCAGCAGCGGCTCGTCGCCGACCTCGCCCGCGCGCGCAGCCGGTGTCACCTCGCGCGCTTCGCTTTCCGCACTGCCATGGCCGCGCGAAATCACCCCAGGTCGGAAGCCGGCCGCCCGCAGCTGCTCGGCCAGCCAGATCGTCAACGGGGTCTTGCCGGTCCCGCCGATAAAGATATTGCCGACCACGATGACCGGGACCGGCAGGCCTTCGGATGCCAGCAGGCCGGCGCGGAACAGGCGCGCACGCAGGGCCGCGAGCAGGCGGAACAGCAGGGACAGCGGCCACAAGGCCAGGGCCAGCGGGCCGCGCCGGAGCCAGGCGCGGGTGAGCGTGGATTCGAGGGAGGATACCATGTATGTGTAATTGCAATAGCTTGAGAATGTGCACCGGCTTATTCGCGTAAGTAGCCCATGCACACGCGTTGGCTCACTTACGCGTGTTAGCCCAGAAACGTCGTTCCCGGCACTGCCGGAAACGACTCCCCGCGAAGGCGAAAAAAGCGCCACTGGCGCTTTTTTCCCCAAGTTTGCAAGCATCTCGGCAGCGCAAGCAAAACTTGGATCCCCGCCTGCGCGGGGACGACGTCAATGAATGACGCGGGTATGCAGAGGGTTCGACTTCTGTTACTTCTGCCCACCCGTCTGCGCCGCAAACGTCAGCTTGTCATACCCGGCCATGCGCGCCGCTTCCAGCACGTTGATCACCATCTGGTGCATCGCAAACTGGTCGGCATTGACGATGATCACCGGATCGCGCGCCGGGGTCGCCAGCGGCTGGCCATCCGGACCGGTGGCAGCGGCGCGTTTCAGGTCGTCGGCCAGCCCGGCCACGCCGTGGAAGGAGACCGGCAGGTTATTCACCGTGTAATTGCCCTTGGCATCGACGGTGACGTTGATCTCGAACGGCTTCTCGATCGCCTTTTCGGCATCGGCGGTCGGCAGCGTGATCTGCAACTCGGTGAACTTGCTGTAGGTGGTCGTGACCATCAGGAAGATCAGTACCACCAGCAGCACGTCGATGAACGGGATCAGGTTGATCTCCGGATCCTCGCGTTTGCGGCCGCGGCGAAAGTCCATCATTTGCGGGCACCGTGGACGACGTCGACGAATTTCACGGCCTGCAGCTCCATGTCGATGATGAAGCTGTCGACCAGCGCGCGGAAGTGGCGGTAAAACACCAGCGCCGGCATCGCGATCGCCAGGCCGAAGCCGGTGTTGTACAGCGCCACCGAAATGCCGTGTGCCAACTGGGCCGGGTTGGTGCCGCTGGCGTTCTGGGCGCCGAAGATCTCGATCATGCCGACCACGGTGCCGAACAGGCCCATCAGCGGCGCCAGCGAGGCGATGGTGCCCAGCGTGGTCAGGAAACGTTCCAGCATGTGCGCCACACCCCTGCCCGCTTCCTCGATCGACTCCTTCATCACGTCGCGCGGCGCGTCGACGTTGCGCAAGGCGGCCGCCAGGACGGCGCCGAGCGGCGAATTCTGTTGCAGCTTGTCGATGATATCAGGAGTGACTTTTCCACTGCGATAGACCTGGATGACTTCATCGAGCAGTTGGCGCGGCAGGATCTTTTCGCGGCGCAGGTAGATCAGGCGTTCGATGATGAGCGCCAGAGCAATGATCGAGGCAATCAACAACAACCAGATGGGCCAGCCGGCGGCCTGGAGAATGGCGAGCAAATGGAACTCCTGGGATAAGAAAAAAACAACAGATCAGGGGATACGTTGGGAATTGCGCAATGTAACGTGTTGCTCGTTTTGCGGCAAGTAGAGTTCTTCACACTTTCTGTGGATAAAAGTGTGCGCAATGGCACGCCTTGGCTGCGAGTGCTTTGATTCTTAAAGGATATTTCTTCATGCGCAAAAAGTCATCAAGGGCGGATTGTGTTGCCCACCGACAAATCCAGCTTGGCTCACCCCGGCTAAGTTGCTCACAATTTCTGTGGATAAATTTGTGCGGAACAGGGCGAATCCGACTTAAGCTATTGATTCCTTTAGGAAAATTAAAAAGATTAAAAATGAAGCAGCCTTGCGCGGTATCAAAGCACTCATCTGCAAACGATGTTTCTGCACACTTTTTGTGGACAAAATTGTGCGCAAGCGAAGGCAGCGATAGTCAAGTCATTGATTTTAAAGACAAAAGTTATCAAGCCTAATTTTTAGTCAACATCTTTTGGCGCGCATTCGCCATGACTTTCCACACAAACTGTGGAAAAAGATGTGTGCAAAAGGCCGGGGCAGGCCTCAAGTACCTGATTTCATTTGGAAAACCTATGCAAGCTCAATTTTTAGGCAAGCCCGACCAGAGGCGCGGCCATTGCCTGCCAGGCTTGGCAGATCGACTATCGAGCGCGGCTTGCTGGTATAGTGCCACCCTTTGTTGCCAAGACCTATGCATCACGCGTTCTACACAAATTTTGTGGAAAAGATTGTGAGCAAGGACTTTGATCCATATCAAAGTCTTTGAATTTAAACAGGATTTGCTCCTTGCGCTTTTTTTGAGCACGCCATGCCAGCCGTGGATATGTATTGCTGACACTGAACAATGTGGCGCCGCTGCCAAGGTGTGCACATAAATTGTGGAAAACGATGTGAGCAAGGATGCGAAGTGCCACCTAAGTCCTTGATTGCTTAAGGAAAACTTTTGCATGCTGAATTTTTAGGCGGCCAGGTTTATCGACTTTCTCACAATTTCTGTGGATAAGATTGTGGCCAAGTCATCCCGGGCGGATGGAAGCCTTTGATCCGTAAGGAAATTTTGTTTCTGCATCGAAATCAGGCAGCAGACTTTTTCATTAAAAATCAAACGTTTACAAAAACTATCTTCGGTAGTACTGCAGATATAAAATCGATAACACTTCTGCCGGGTTTTGTGGACAGTTCCTATAGCTCATCCATATGTTCAGTAACGACGACGCCGATCCCGCCTATACCGCCCCACCCGTCCTGAGCGTGACTGCGCTCAACCAGCAGGTCGCGCGCCTGCTCGAGCGCAGCTTTCCGCTGGTGTGGATCGGTGGCGAAATCTCGAATTTCACGCGCGCCGCCTCGGGCCACTGGTACTTCACGCTGAAGGACGACGCGGCCCAAGTGCGCGCCGTGATGTTCCGCGGCCGAGCCCAGTACGCCGGCTTCACGCCGCGCGAAGGCGACAAGGTCGAGGTACGGGCACTGGTCACGCTGTACGGCGCGCGCGGCGATTACCAGATCAACGTCGAGGCGATCCGCCGGGCCGGCGTCGGCGCGCTGTACGAAGCCTTCCTGCGCCTGAAGGAAAAGCTGACCGCGCAAGGCCTGTTCGACCAGGAGCGCAAGCGTCCGCTGCCACTGTTCGCGCGCAGCGTCGGCATCGTCACCAGCCCCCAGGCGGCGGCCTTGCGCGACGTGTTGACCGCCCTCAAGCGGCGCGCGCCACACGTGCGCATCGTGCTGTACCCGGCACCGGTGCAGGGCCAGGGCGCGGCCGAGAAGATCGCCGATGCCATCCAGACGGCATCGCGCCGTGCCGAGGTCGACGTGCTGATCGTCGGCCGCGGCGGCGGCTCGATCGAAGACCTGTGGAGCTTCAACGAAGAAGTCGTGGCGCGCGCGATCGTCGGCGCCAGCATGCCGGTGATCTCGGGCGTGGGCCACGAGACCGACTTCACCATCGCCGACTTCGCCGCCGACCTGCGCGCCGCCACCCCGACCGCTGCCGCCGAGCTGGCGGTGACGCCCCGTGCCGACTGGCTGAACTCGCTCTCGGCCGATGCCGGCGACCTGCGCCGCGCAATGGAACGCGTCCTCGGCGACGCCGGCCAGAACCTGGATAACCTCAGCCGCCGGCTGCTCAGCCCATCGAGCCAGATCGAGCACCAGCGCCTGAAACTTCTTGGCATGGCCAGCACTCTGACCCATGCGGTGCGCGGCCCGCTCAACCGCCAGAGCGTGACGCTGGCCCAGCTGCAGCAACGCTGGGCGCGCCACCGTCCGGATTCGCGGGCCATGCGCACCCAGCTCGCCTCCGAACAGCGCCACCTGGTCGCCAGCATGGCGGGCCAGCTGCGCGCGCGGCGCGAGGCGATGGCGGCGCTGGCGGCCCAGCTCGAACTGCTGAACCCGCAGCGCACGCTGGAACGCGGCTATGCCATCGTCAGCAATGCCAAGGGCAAGGTGCTGCACGCACCTGGCCAGATCAAGCCGCGCGACGTGCTGCGGGTGCGGCTGGCCGAAGGCAGCGTCGAGATCGGCGTGTCCGGCGTGCAGGACGTGCTCGATTGAAGGCTTGACTAAATAGCAGGCTCGACATGCATGTATATGTTATCCGGTTTAGAATAAGCGCCGATTCGGAACATTAACCCGCATCTTTCTGCTGCTAACTAATCAAAGGAAAAGACATGGAACATACTCTGCCGCCGCTGCCGTATGCCAAGGACGCCCTCCAGCCGACCATGTCGGCTGAAACCCTGGAATACCACTACGGCAAGCACCACCAGGCTTACGTCACCAACCTGAACAACCTGATCAAGGGCACCGAGTACGAAAACATGCCCCTGGAAGAGATCATCAAGAAATCGCAGGGCGGCGTGTTCAACAACTCGGCCCAGGTGTGGAACCACACCTTCTTCTGGAACTGCATGTCGCCGAACGGCGGCGGCGCGCCAACCGGTCCGGTCGCCGATGCGATCAACGCCAAATGGGGTTCGTTCGACAAGTTCAAGGAAGAGTTCCAGAAGTCGGCCGTAAGCAACTTCGGATCGGGCTGGACCTGGCTGGTGAAGAAGACCGACGGCACCGTCGACATCGTCAACACCTCGAACGCAGCCACTCCGCTGACCACCGAGAACAAGGCCCTGCTGACCGTCGACGTCTGGGAGCACGCCTACTACATCGACTACCGCAACGCTCGTCCGAAGTTCGTCGAGTCGTGGTGGAACATCGTCAACTGGGACTTCGTGAACCAGAACCTGGCGTAATCGCGCCGGCGCCGTTCGCGGCGTCACCCGTCAACGGCCCGCTCCAGCGGGCCGTTGCCATTTCAGATCGGCACGCGTCTCCTGCAGCTTCCTGCAACGCCAGAACCACACCAATACGCCTGCAATGATGAACAGCCAGGCGGTCCTAGGCTTCCGTGGAACTGCCTCTGCACCATATCGAACCGGCATGTACGAGGATCCGTGCGACGATTGCTCCCCTGCGCACCCGATATCAATTTATTCAGAGGAGACTTATGGCCTGGGTCGTCACGAAATACCTGATCACGGCCGCCGTCGTCGTGCTGGTCTCGGAATTTGCCAAACGGAGCGACAAGCTGGGCGCACTGGTCGCCGCGCTACCGCTGGTCACGCTCCTGACGCTGATCTGGCTGCATGTCGAGAAACAGCCGCCTGCCAGGGTGGCCAACCACGCCTGGTACACCTTCTGGTACGTGGTACCGACGCTGCCGATGTTCCTCGTCTTTCCTGCCCTGCTGGAGAGTCTGGGCTTTTGGCCGGCACTCGGCGTGTGCGTGGTCTTGACCGTGGTCTGCTTTGTCGTGTTCGCAGCGCTTGTCAAACGGCTCGGCATCACGCTCATGTAGAGCATCTTGTCGTAAGTACGGACAATGGCTTTCCACAGGGTATTGACTTATAATCCGAGCGCTTCGGAACAGGCGTCCGCCGCCGGACGCCGAAGCCTGCCCTTCCCTCCCCGATTGCCATTCTCATCGTGATCACTCCGGAAAACATACATACCTTCATCATCAGCCTTCCCAAGGACAAGCACCGCCGCGAATACCTGGGCGGGCAGCTGGAAAAACTGAACATTCCCTATTCGGTGCTGGAAGCGGTCAACGGCAAGGCTCTGTCGGCCGAGGAACTGGCGCTGGCCTACGATCCGAAAAAGGCAGTCCGCCTGTTCAACCGCGAACTCTCGAAAGGCGAAATCGGCTGCACGCTCAGCCACGTCAGCATCTACCGGAAGATGGCTGCCGAGAATCTTCCGCACGCGCTGGTGCTGGAAGACGATGCCAAGATCCTGGAAGACGACCTGGCGGCGACGCTGTCGAAGCTGGCACAGCTGTACCCGGCCGACGTTCCCGTCGCCGTCATGCTGATCCATGTGAAGCGCGTCGACGCCAATTCCCGCGTGCCGCTGGATGCGAAGCACGACGTTTACGACGCCTACCGCGGCGTGCACACGCACGGTTATTTCATTACCAGGGCGGCTGCGGAAATTCTTGCGCAGAAGCTGTATCCGGCTTATGTCGTCGCCGACAAATGGGAATATTTCCAGGAGAATTTCATTGACGTGAAATGCCTGGTGCCCTATCCGGTGGGCCTGACCGAGGCTGCGCAATCGTCCAGCATCGAAGCCATGGGCGTGCGCGAGAAAAAGCTGACGGACGGCCACAATTACGGCTATTACCTGAGAAAGACGTTGCACCAACTGGTGTACCTGGTGCGCTCCCGTCCTTTCATCCGGATCGAACACAAAGGCCGCTCCGAACTGGACCCGCTGTAGCCTGTCACCAAATGTATTGAATTGTCGTACAGGTCACATATTGTTCGCCGAGTCTGGCTGCTCTTATAGAATACCCGCCGGAGGTGACAATCATGTATCGCGTATTGCTGGTGGAAGACGATCCGCGCCTAGCGGAACTGGTGACGGAGTATCTGTCCGGCTATGAATTCACGGTCGAACTGGCGACGCGCGGCGACGTCGCGCTCGACAGCTTCAAGGCCGGCAAGCCCGACATCGTCGTGCTCGACCTGATGCTGCCCGGTATGGACGGGATGGTCGTGTGCCGCCAGATCCGCGACATCTCCGAAGTGCCGATCCTGATCCTGACCGCGCGCGAAGATACCTATGACGAAGTCTCGGGCCTGGAACAGGGCGCGGACGATTTCGTCAACAAGCCGGTCCAGCCACGTGTTTTGCTGGCACGCCTGCGCGCCCTGCTGCGCCGCTCCCAGCCCAAGGCGGCCGGCGACAGCCGCGTGCTTGAGTTCGGCGCGCTGCGCATCGTCACCACCGACCGCAGCGTTACCTGGCGCGGCGAGCCCTGTGTGCTCAGCAATACCGAATACAAGCTGCTGCTGGTACTGGCCGAGGCCGCCGGGCGCGTGCTGTCGCGCGACGAGCTGCTGAAGAAGATGCGCGGCATCGAATTCGACGGACTGGACCGCAGCATCGACAACAGCATCTCCAAGCTGCGACGCAAGTTCGACGATACGGTGTCGGAAAAGATCAAGACGGTGTGGGGCGAGGGTTATCTGTTTTCGCCTTCGGCGTGGAATTGAACGGCAACTGAAGCAATGGAGCCAGCGTCATTCCCGCGAAAGCGGGAATCCATGCTGAGCTATCGACGACCGTCTTCTCGAAACACTACTGCGCTTTGAAATAAGCGAATTCGGTCATTCAGTATGGAGCCCGCCTTCACGGGAACGACCATAAGGTATCGACTCACCTCAGCGCCGGCATCACTCGAACACCGGCAAAATCGCCAGCGGCACTGTGTCCGTCACCACCTGCCCGCGCTCGCTCCCGAAGCGGTAGATCACGGTCGGCAAGCCCTGCTCGGCCACGCCCGGCGCCGCCGGCAGCACTTCCTCGGTCCCGCCCTCGCGCCGCCAGTGCGCCCCGCCCTCGCCTTTTTTGCCGAATACGAAGCGCGTGCCGACGCACTGGCGGCTGCGCTGCGACGCGTCGACGTAGCGCGCGAAGCCGAGCGCCTGGCCGCAGGCGCTGCGCAGGTCGGCACTGTCGTAGACGCCGTCGGCACGGGTGGCGATGCTGACCTGGGGACGCAACGTGAACGGGATGCCCTTGCGGTTCAGCACCAGCGCCGCGTTGTCGTCGTAGGCCGCTTTCTGCAGCGGCAGCGGGGTGCGCCCGAGCGGATCGAGCGGCAGGTGCAACTGGGTCGTCTTGCCGGCCAGCGTCAGCTGCAGGCCGTCGCCGGGGACGGCAGCGCCGCGCGGCAGCACTTGCAGCTGGCTCTGCAGGAAGTGCTTGGGGCCGCCGTATTTTTCGAACACGACCATGGCGCGGTAGGCGTCGCGGTAGCTGGCCCACTCGCCGTCCTGCAATTGCGCCCGCGCCTGGCCGGCCGCCAGCAGCAGCGGCAGGGCGGTGGCAGCGACGGTAGCGAGGGAAAGCCGTACGGTGCGCATCGTCAGAAGCGGTAGGCGACGGCGGCCGAGACCGTCACGTTGGTGGGCCGCTCGACGAGCGGGCTGTTGGCGGCGTCGCCCAGCAGGCGCTTGACCTGCACATTCGAGGTCAGCATCCACGACGGCGTCCAGGCCCAGGTCCAGCGCGCGCCGACGTGGACGTCCTGCAGGCCGCCGCCCGGCCGGTAATAAGCAAAACGGCTGCGCTCCGCTTCCGCCTGCGTCACGCCGAACCAGGTGGCATTGTCCTTGCGGTTGACCAGGGTCACACCGGCTGCCAGCGACAGGGTGTGATGTTCGGCGATCGGGGCGGCCAGGCGCTGCACGCCCAGCTGCACGCGCACGCCGTCGTGGTCCCTGCCGGAACCGGCCAGCGCGGACCCTGTGAGGCGCCAGTCGGGCGTCAGGTAATAGTTGGCGAAGGCGCCGGCCTGCAGGCGGGTAGCGATCTCGTCCATGCCGCCGAGGCGCTGGCCGCGCAGCATCAGCTGCTTTTCGATGGGATTGACGAGCACGAAGCTGGTGGTCTCGACGACGCTGCCGATGCCGTTGCCGCTGCCGCGTTCGTCGCGGCCCGGCAACACCGCCAGCAGCGGACCGAACTCGAAAGTCGGCGAATCGGACAGGTGCATGCCCGCGCTCATGCCGGACACGAAGATGCCATTGCTCCACTGGACCTGCAGCACGGGCAAGGCCCTGACCTTGCGGCTGCCGGTACCGTCGTAGCGCGGCGCCGATTGCGCGCCGAGGCCGAAGTACATGTCGCGGCTGCCGTCCGGCATCGGGTTGCGCGCCGGCGTCTGCGCCCAACCCGGGAGACAGGCGGCGCTGCAGGCAATGCCGAGGACGAGGCGCAGAAGCTGATTCATGTCGAGATGGAGAGATTCGGAAAGACAATATTCTACGTGCTTGTTTTCCCGCCTCCCATATCTCGATGCTGCATCCAGCTGGAATAAAAAAACCCACCCTCACTCGCGCTTCAGGTGGGCAAACGGAAACCTGATATGTCCGCATCGTACGCAAGGCAAGTGCGGCAATCACCCGTGAAATGTCGAGCGATTGTCGTCAATTTGTAAATGCCTACTTTTTGCAATTACTCCTATACAATCTCGCGGATGCGCATGACCTCTTCAACCGCCAACGGCAGCGCGGCGTGAACCGCCTGTTCTTCCGCTTCTTCGTGCTCGTGATGCTGTCGATCACGGCGGCCACCTTCGTCATCTACTTTGTTTTCGCGCGCCTGTTCGGCGATCCGCTGGAAGACATCGCCCGGCGCCAGGCCTCGGCCCAGATCTTCCTGATCGAGCAGTACGTCGACCAGGCCGCAGCCGACGAATGGCTGGGCCGCCTGAACAAGGTACGCGAAGTGTCGAGCGCGCACTTCGACCTGGTGCCGCTGGCGCAGGCGCGCGCCGCCCTGGCCGCGCGCCAGCAGGCGGCGCTGGCACGCGGCGAGATCGTCCTCGATCCGGCCCAGCGCGCTTTCTACCGGCGCGTCGATACGGCCGGCATGCGCTACGTCGGCAGCGAGGACGAGGTGATCCACGCCTGGAACCTGCCGATCGACCTGGAACAGGCGCTGGCGATGGAAGTGCTGCGCTACGTGATCGTGGCGCTGGCGTTGCTGGTGCCGATCGCGCTGTGGTCGCGCGCCCACTGGAAGGCCTTGCAGTCGCTGTCGCGCGTGGCCGACGAGTTCGGCGCCGGCCGGCTGTCGGCGCGGGCGCAGCTGCAGCCGGCCGATGCGGTCTACCCGCTGGCCGAGCGCATCAATGCGATGGCCGAGCGCATCCAGGGCTTGCTGGAAGCGCAGAAGAACCTGCTGCATTCGGTGTCGCACGAATTGCGCACGCCGATCGCACGGCTGGAGTTTGGCCTGGAGCTGCTGGCGGAACGGGCCGCGGACCCTGGCGCCGGCGGTCCTGCCCATGCGGCGGCGCTGGTCAAGCGCATCGGCGCCATGGGCGGCGACCTGGCCGAGCTGAACGAACTGGTGAACGAGCTGCTGTCGATGAGCAAGCTGGACAATGCAGGGGCGGCGCAATCCCTGCCCTTCGCACTCGCACCCATGCTGCAGGAATGTGCCGACGGCATGCATCCGCGCCCGCAGCAGCTGGATTGCGAGGTCGACGCCGGCCTGGGCAGCATCGACGGCGACCGCCGCCTGCTGGCGCGCGCGGTCGGCAACCTGCTGCGCAATGCCGAGAAGTACGCGGCGCGGCAAGTGCTGCTCAGTGCGCGCCGCCTCGAGGACCGGGTCGAGATCGCGGTCGAGGATGACGGCCCCGGTATCCCCGACGACGAAGCCGAGCGCGTGTTCGAGCCCTTCTACCGGCTCGACCGCAGCCGCGACCGCGCCACCGGCGGCTTCGGCCTCGGGCTGTCGATTGCGCGCAAGGCCGTGCTGCTGCATGGCGGCACCCTGCACGTCGAACGCGCCTCGCTCGGCGGTGCGCGCTTCGTGGTCAAGTTGCCGCTGTAAGAGCCTATCCCAGTAGGCAGGGGGAAGCTGATGGCGATGCATGGCAAGCGCGGGCAAGGCGCGAGGAGGAAGCATGGTTTCCCCATGCGACGACGAGCAACGCCGCCCCCGCTTGCCAGGCGCGCCAGCAGCGACTCCGGCCTACTGGGATAGGCTCTAAATTATTTCGACTGGGCTGCCTTGTCGACCAGCGCCGTGGCCACCTGCAGCGTGGCATCGAACAGCGCCGCACGATCGCGCGGCGCGAACTTGGTGCCCACCGTCGCCGGCGAGGTCACGTAGCGGCCGTCGATGATCAGCGCCGGCGCCGAATCGATGCCGTAGGCGGCCGTGATCTTGGCGAGCTGGCGCAGCTTGGTGCTGACGCCGAAGGAATTCCAGGCATTCAGGAAAGTCGCGCGGTCGATGCCGTTATTCGCCACCCACTCGATGATGGCCTCGTCCTTGTTCAGGCGGATGCGGTCGACGTGCACGGCCTTGAAGATCTTCGCGTGCATCTGGTCGACCTTGCCCAGCGCTTCCAGCGTCAGGTACAGGTGGGCTTCGGGGTCGTTGGGACCGGTGTACGGGAAGTGCACGCGGCGCACGGTGATGCGGTCGCCCTGCTGGCGGATCCAGTTCTCGAAGCCCGGCTCGAGTGCATTGCACACCGGGCAGTGGTACATGAAGAACTCGATCACCTCGACCTTCTTGCCGGTGGCCTGCACCGGCTGCGGCTGGGAAAGCGTGAGCTAGTCGACGCCGTTCTGCGGATTGGCGGGCGATGCCAGGGCGGCGGTGGACGCCAGCAGAAACACACTGGCGGCGGCGAGATCGAGGAAACGCATGGTGCAATCCTTCAGGTTCGGTGGGCGAACCTGAAGGGTAGCATTGTTTCCAAGATATATTTACTTAATGGAAACTTAAAGCGAGGAACGTAAAGCGAGACATGTAGCGTGGGCCACGCAAGATGAGCGGACCCAGCGTACTCAGCGGCCCGGCTTCGGCGGCGGCTCCGGCTTTACGTGGGTGACGCCGTACCACAGGTGTTCCCACCAGTGGTCGCGCGAGCGCACCGTGCGCAGGCATTGCTGGTCGATCGATCCCTTGAAGACCGGGTCCTGGCACTGGTTCGTCATCAGGGCATTGCGCTGGTTTTCGGCATTCACCAGCGCGATACCCAGCCAGAAGGCAAGCGCCGCGAAGGCCAGCGCCAGACACCACGCGAGGTGGTTCCAGTTGCTCGAATCGAACAAGTCCTCCGTTTCCGGCTTGGACTTGTCGTATATGTTGAGGATCTTGCCTTCGACGTCGCTCATCTTGCGTTCTTGATTACTTCGTTTTCGCCGCCTTGGCGACCAGGGCATCCATCACTTGCAGGGTGGCCTGGAACAGCTGCGGCTCGTTGGTGGTCTTCACCGAATTGTAGACGATCGACGGCGAGGTCTGGTACTTGCCGTCGATGACGATGGTCGGTGCGCCTTCGACCTTGTAGGCCTCGACCAGCTTGCTCTGCTGGCGCAGCTTGGTCATCACGCCGAACGAGTTCCATGCATTCAGGAAGGTCGCACGGTCGATGCCGTTCTTCGAAACCCAGTCGATGATCGTATCGTCCTTGGTCAGGCGCACGCGGTCCACGTGCATCGCCTTGAACACCTTGGCGTGCATCTGCTCGACCTTGCCCAGTGCTTCGAGCGTCAAGTACAGGTGGGCTTCCGGATCGCTGGCGCCCTGCGACGGGATGTGCACGCGGCGCACGACGATGTTGTCACCCTGCTTTTTGACCCACTGTTCGAACTGCGGTTCCAGCGCGTTGCAGTGCGGGCAGTGATACATGAAGAATTCGATCACCTCGACCTTCTTGCCCACCGCCTGTACCGCTTGCGGCTGGGGGAGCGTAATGTACTCGACGCCATTCTTCGGGTCGGTCGGCGAAGCGAAGGCGGTGCCGGCGGCAAGGGCAGCGGCGAGCAGGGCAAAACGCAGGGAACGCATAGATATCCTTCTGGTGTCTGGTTACGGGTACTGTACGGAACGAACGACCGCGAGATTACCACTTTTTCGGCCGTCGGCCCTTAGCCGGAGCTTAGATTTTGCATTTGCTTACGGTACTTACACCCGATTCGGGGTCAGAGCAAAATGCTTCGACAATTCTGCTCTGACCCCGAATTTGGTTGCGGCTTAGAAGTCGTAGCGGGCCGAGACTTTCACTTGGCGGCCATTGCTCGGGTAGATGCCCGAGCGGCAGCCGTAGGCGTAGCTGTAGTACCGGCGGTCTGCCAGGTTGAGGCCGCTGACGGCGAACTCCCAGCCGTCGGTCTTGACCGCATAGCGGGCGTCGAAGGTCACGTACGAGGGCATGCGCAGGTCGCAGCTGTTGTCGAAGTCGTTGCCGTTGCGCTGGCGGTCGACCCACTGGACGCCGACGTCGGCCGACTGGGCACCCGCCGGCAGCCAGGCCAGGCGCGCGGTGACCACGTTCTTCGGCACCAGCACCAGTTCGCGGCCGGCGTTCGGGCCTTCGGTGAACTCGGCGTTCACGTGCTGCAGGTGGGCGCTGGCGTGCCAGTCGGCGGCGATACGGGTCTCGGCGTCGATCTCGATGCCTTGGCGGCGGGTCGGATCGAGGTTGATGTTGGCGCCGAAGCCGTTCACGGTCGGGTCGTAGAAGATTTCGTTGTTCAGCTTGTGGCGGAACAGGCGCGCGGTCAGCTTGCTGTCGCCGGCCGCGTTGGCCAGTGTCGCGCCCAGTTCCAGGTCATGCGAGGTCTGTATCTTCAGCATCGTGTTGACCGGGAAGCGGTAGGCGTTGTCGTCGACGTTCGGCACGCGGTAGCTCTGCCCTGCCTTGGCGTACACCCCGAGCGGCGCCAGCGGCTTGTAGCTGAGCTGGGCTTCCCAGGCGTTCTGCGATTGCTTGCCGTGGTCCGGGGTGGCGAAGGCCAGCTCGTCGGTGAAGTCCTTGTCGAAGGTCTCGTGGCGCGCGCCCAGGGCCACGCGGCCTTCATGGGCGGCGTCGAAGCGCAGCTCGTCGCGCAGGTAGACGGCGCGCGAGGTCTGGCTGGCGTCGGCGTTCGAGTACGGCGAATCGGTCTTGCGTTTCCAGCGCGCCAGGTCGACGCCGGCCACGGCTTCGTTGACCATGCCACCCACGTTGCCCAGCCAGCGCGCGCGCGGCGAGAACTGGTCCTGGCGGCCGTCGTAGGCATTGGTCGACGGGTCGGCACTCGACAGGTAGGCCGCGCGCACCTTGCGTTCGCGGTGCGACAGCTCGGCCGCCAGGTCGACCGCACCCAGGCGGTACGCGACGAAGGCGGTCGCCAGGTTGGTGTCGAGCGAGCCGAAGTCGAACGGGGTGCCGGCCGTGCTCGGATCCTGGTCGAACTGTTGCAGCGTCAGCGGACCGGGGAAGCGGGTTTCCTGCTGGGCGCTTTCGACGCGCATGCCGATACGGCCGTTGTTGATACGGGTCTGCAGGCCGACGCTGAAATTGCGCAAGTCATAGGCGCTGTTCTTGCGGTCGTTCTGGCTGCCTTGGCGCGCCACCGCGACGTCGGCGGTGATGTCGCCGGTCACCTGGGTCAGCGCCACGCGCACGTCGTGCTGGTGGAATTCGCCGCCTTCGGCGAACACCGAACCGTGCATGCCCTGTTGGCCACCGCCGCGGCGGGTGAAGATCTGGATCACGCCGCCGATCGCGCCGTCGCCGTACAGCACGCTGCCGCCGCCGCGCGTGATCTCGATGCGCTCGACGGTGTCGATCGGGATCGCGGCCAGGCTGGTCGCGGTCTGTTCGTTCTCGCTCAGGCGCACGCCGTCGACCAGCACCACCATGTTCTGGGCGCTGTTGCTGCCGAAGCCGCGCAGGTCGAGCGTGAAGTCGGGCGAGGAATCCAGGCTCTGGCGGCCGTACACACCGCCGATCTTGCGGATCGCCGCGTTGACGTCGTTGACGCCGGCACGGCGGATCTCGTCCTGGGTGATGACGGTGGCGCCGATCGGCTGCAGCGCGGTGTCGCTCGGGAAGCGGGCGCCGGTGACGACGACGGTCGACGGGACGTCCTGGGCGGCGGCGGCGCCGCTCAGCAGGGACAGGGCAAGGGCGCAGGCCAGCGCGAGCGGCCGGACGGCCGGTGCGCCGCTGGAAACAACAGCAGGATTCATTGGATTATTCTTGATTCGTTGTGGCCGGCGCGCGTCCCCGCACGGCGGCTTGTCATCGGAAGCGCAATAAGAGCGTCTGGCAAGGCCTTCAGGGCAAGGCGCAGCGTCGAAGACAGTACGCTAGTACGGCGAGACGATGCAACGCAGCCATGAAGGTTTTGCCAGGCGCTCCGGCGCTTTCCCCCTGTTCTGGCCGGTATCCGGGCTGACAAGACGGACCGCATCGCGTTTTGCGATGCAGCCTGCCGCCAAGAAAGGCGGCGCTTGCTTACCGCGCTCTTATCCAATTTTGGGGCAGCACACGTTGACGCCGGGCCGGAGGCCGGGCATGCCGTGTCCCGTTTGACTCGGCGCGCGGAACGCACGCCGGAGCACCAGAACCGGGCGATTATACCTTTGATAAAAGTCCACCGCCATCCGTGGACCGACAGGTCATCATAAAGAGTGGATTGTCCGTCGCGTTCTCGCATATAGTTATGTGCATAAAAGCAAGATCACTTTGAGGGGTGCGTTTTCATGCGACTCAGTTCCACGGTATTCAAGATCGCCGCCGCCGCGGGCGTCGCCGGCAGCTTGCTGGCAGCGGGCGCCGCGGTCACGGCCGGCCTGCGCGTCCAGGACGGCCACCCTGCCGCGGCGCCTGCCGCCACGGCATCCACAGTGTCGCCCGGCGCCGACGGCATTCCGCTGGCAGGCCCGCACGCCGCCGCGGTCACCACGCCGAGCAGCCCGGATGCCTGGGGCGGCCCGCGCAGCGGCAGCGAGCCGACCCTGTCCGACCGTGTGGTCCACTACGACATCGACGCCACGCTGGACCCGGTCAAGCACAGCGTCACCGGACGCGAAAAACTCACCTGGCGCAACCGCAGCGCCGTGCCGGTGAAAAGCGTCTACCTGCACCTGTACATGAACGCTTTCGAGGGCAGCGGCAGCACCTTCTTTACCGAGAAGCGCCTGCGCGAGAGCGGCTTCCGCTCCGGCGTCGATACCAAGGATGGCGAATGGGGCCACATCGCGCTGCGCGGCGTCAGCCAGGGCGACGCCCAGGTACCGTGGACCTTCGTCCAGCCCGACGGCGGCCCGGCCAGCGACCACACCGTGGTGCGCTTCGACCTGCCCGTCGCGGTGGCGCCGGGCGCCTCGACCACCTTCGACATCAACTTCCATACCCAGCTGCCGCGCGTGATCGCGCGCACCGGCTACTTCGGCACCTTCCACCTGGTCGGCCAGTGGTTCCCCAAGATCGGCGTGCTGGAACTGCCGGGCGAGCGCGGCGCCACCGCCCCGCGCTGGAATACGCACGAGATGCACCTGAATTCCGAGTTCTACGCCGACTTCGGCAGCTACGACGTCCGGCTGACCGTGCCGAAAGAGTACACGGTCGGCGCCACCGGCGAGCGCGTCGGCACCCCGGTCGAGAAGGACGGCATGCTGACCCATCGCTTCGTGCAGGGCGACGTCCACGACTTCGCCTGGACCGCCGACCGCCGCACCGCCAAGCCGATGGTCGACACCTGGACCGGCCCCGGCAGCCCGCAGGTGACGGTGACCGTGCTGTACCCGCCCGAATACGTGGCCAGCGCGGCGCCGGCGCTGAAGGCGGCCAAGGATTCGCTGACCTATTTCTCGAACACGCTCGGCCCCTACCCGTATAAGACGCTGACCGTCGTCATCCCGCCCTACAACGCCGAAGAAGCCGGCGGCATGGAATACCCGACCTTCTTCACCGCCGAAGGCTACGTCAACGCCGATCCGGACACGCTGAGCCGCTATGCGCTCGACGCCGTCACCATCCACGAATTCGGCCACGGCTACTTCTACGGCCTGCTGGCCTCGAACGAATTCGAGGAACCGATGCTGGACGAAGGCCTCAACGAGTACTGGCAGCTGCGCATGCTGCGCGCGCGCGGCCAGGACATCCACCTGGCCACCCCGCTCAGCCGCAAGCTCGGCTTCGGGCCCGGCTTCAAGGCCTTCGAGGCCGAACGCATGGGCACGCCGCGCAACGACCCGGCCGACGCGCCCGGCCAGAACGCCTACGACCGCCTGCAGGGCATCGGCCCGGTCTATTCGCGCACCGCCACCACGATGCGCGACCTGGAAGCGCAGATCGGCAAGGAAGCGACGGAACGCGCCTTCAAGGAATACTACCGCCGCTGGAAATTCCGCCACCCGAGCGTGGCCGACCTGCGCGAGACCCTGGCCGAAGCGAGCGGCCGGCGCGCCGCGGTGGAGGCGGTGTTCGCGCAGCAGGTCTACAAGAGCACGCGCGTCGACGACCGCATCGCCGCCTTCAGTAGCCGCGAGGAGCTGCCGCTGCCGGGCACGCGCCAGGCCGGCAGCGCCTGGGTCGAGGACAAGCAGAGCGACATCGACAAGCGCGTCGAGACCGTGCGCGCCGACTGGAAGAAGGCGCATCCGAACGCCAGGGATGGCCAGGGCCCCTACCCGTGGCGCACCGAAGTGCTGGTGCGACGCCAGGGCGCGCCGGTACCCCAGCTGCTGCGCGTGAAGTTTGCCGACGGCAGCGTCGAGACCGTGCACTGGGACGCCGACGAGCCATGGCGCAAGTTCAGCTGGGTCAAGCCGGCCAAGGCGGTGTCGGCCGAACTCGATCCTGAGCGCCGCCACTTCCTCGACGTCAGCAAGCTCGACGACAGCCGCACCCTCGAGCCCGACGCCAGCGCCGCGCGCCGCTGGAGCCTGGATGTCGCCGCCATCGTGCAAACCCTTCTCACCCTGATCGCGACCGTATGATGAATTCCCAACTCGAATCGACGTCGCTGGCCCCCGAGAACGATGCGCTGCGCGGCGTGCGCCGCCCTCCTTTCGGACTCAGGCGCGCGCTGCGCGCGGCCGGCGCCGCGCTGCAATGGCGCCTGCTGCTGTGGTGGGTCCTGCTGCTGGTGCTGCCGGCCATCGTGGCCGCGCTGCCGGTGTGGCGTATGCTGTCCGCCAATCTCGACTACGCGGTGCACGCGCCGCAGCTGGCGGCGCGCCTCGACATGCTGGCTATCGCCGACATCGGCGCCAGCCTGCAGGAGCGCTGGAGCACGGCGGTCGGCACCGGTGGCATGGTCGCGCTGGCGCTGACGCTGCTGCTGTCGCCGCTGCTGTCGGGGATGACGATCGCCGCCGCGCGCGCGCCGGGGCGCCTGGGCATGGGCGCCCTCTTGACCGGCGGCGCCCAGGAATACCCGCGCATGCTGCGCACGCTGGTCTGGGCCGTGGTCCCGCTCGGGATCGCCGGGCTGCTGGCCGGCGCCGCCTTCCGTGCGGCCGGCAACACGGCCACCAATGCGCTCCTGGAAACCGATGCCGCCCATGCCTCGCGCAGCGCGGCCCTGGTGGCGCTGCTGGTGTTCGTGATCGTGCACGCGACGGTCGACGCCGGCCGCGCCCTGCTCGGCAGCGAACGGCAGCGCAAGTCGGCGGTGGTGGCCTGGTTCGGCGGCGTCAGGCTGCTGCTGCGCCGGCCGCTGGCGCTGCTGGGCAGCTACGTGGTCATCACCGCCATCGGCCTGACGCTCGCCGCACTGCTGGCGCTGGCGCGCGTGCAGGTGCCGGCGCTGGGTGCCGGCGGCACGGTCGGGGCCATCCTGCTGGCCCAGCTGATCGTGGTGGTGCTCGGCTGGATGCGCAGCGCGCGGCTGTTTGCGCTGATGGCGCTGGCGCGCGACCAGGCGCCGCGCTGACGCCCCCCGCCACGCGAACGGCGCGGATGGGATACCATCGGCATTTTCCCTGTCAGCCAAGGAGCCGCCGTGTCCGATTTACCATCTCTCCGCCTGCCCACGTATTTCGTCTCGCACGGAGGCGGCCCCTGGCCGTGGATGAAGGACCAGTACGGAGGGGCCTACGACAAGCTGGAAGCCTCGCTGGTCGACATCCGGCGCCAGGCCGGCGCCCGTCCCAAGGCGGTGCTGGTGGTGAGCAGCCACTGGGAAACCGAGGGCTTCACGGTATCGTCGGGCACGGCACCGGGCATGATCTACGACTACGGCGGCTTCCCGCCGCACACCTACCAGATCCAGTATCCGGCGCCGGGCCAGCCGCAGCTGGCCGAGCGCGTGGCCGGGCTGCTGAACGCCGCCGGCCAGCCGGCCACGCTGGATGCCGAGCGCGGTTTCGACCACGGCACCTTCTCGATGCTGAAATCGGTGTACCCTGACGCCGACATGCCGGTGGTGCAATTGTCGATCCGCCGCGGCTATGACCCGGCGGTCCACCTGGCCGCCGGGCGCGCGCTGGCGCCGCTGCGCGACGAGGGCGTGCTGATCCTCGGCAGCGGCCTCTCCTTCCACAACCTGCGCCAGTTCGGGCCGGGCGGCGCGCTGGCCTCGCATGCCTTCGACACCTGGCTGCAGCACGTGCTGCTCGAGCTGTCGCCGGCGGACCGCGAACAGGCGATGCTGCAGTGGAGCGAGGCGCCGTATGCGCGGCATGCGCATCCGCGCGAGGATCACCTGGTGCCGCTGTGGGTGGCGCTGGGCGCGGCCGAGCAGGAGGCGGCCGCTTGCGTGTATCACGAGGATGCGTTCTTCGGCGCCTTGACCGTGTCGAGCTTCCGGTTCGGCCAAGCGCCAGGTGAATGATGTAGGGTGGGCTCTCCGAGCCCACGCGGACGTATGCGTAACGCCGGCTTCCGCGTGGGCTCGTGATTGATGCCGCCGGCATCAATCACCCCACCCTACGAGTCCTTACTACGCCACCAGCAAATTTACGTACCGCGCTTGCCGCGGGCTGCTTCCTCGGCCTTGCGGGCGGCTTTCTCGGCAGCGATGCGCGCCTTTTCTTCCATCTCGATGCGGTGTTGCTCCAGCGCCGCGGCGCGGGTCTGCGGCGTTTCCAGGCTGATGCGGCCCAGCGCGCCCTGGCGGTAATCCTGCAGCAGCACGTGGGCCGCCTTTTCGTAGTCGAAGTCGCCGCCGCGCACGCGGAAGCCGCGCCGCGCCGCCACGCCTTCGATCACGCCGACGCCGTCCAGGCCCTCGGTCTTGAGGCCGTAGCGCGCCGCCAGCAACTGCGGATAGCGTTCCAGCAGCAGCGTGCCGAGGAATTCCGCGACTTCCTCCTCGATCACGGCATTGGTGCCGACCGCGTGGCTGGCGGCCAGCATCATGCCATCGCTTTCCATGGCGATCTTCGGCCACAGCATGCCGGGGGTATCGACCAGCACCGTGAACTTGTCCAGGTAGAGCCGCTGCTGGGTCTTGGTCACGGCCGGTTCGTCGCCAACCTTGGCCACGCGCTTTTTCAGCAGCGCGTTCATCAGGGTGGACTTGCCGACGTTGGGAATGCCCATGATCATGATGCGCAGCGGCTTGGTCGGCACACCGCGGTGCGGCGCCAGCGACTTGCACAGCTCGGGGATGCGGTTGACGTCGGACGGCTTCTTGGTCGTCATCGGATAGGCGGTGACGCCGTCCTGGGCGTCATACCAGGCGGCCCAGGCGGCGGTGGCCTGGGGATCGGCCAGGTCGGTCTTGTTCAGCACTTTCAGGCAGGGGCGCTGGCGGAACTTGCGCAATTCCTCGACCATCGGGTTGCTGCTCGCCTGCGGCAGGCGGGCGTCCAGGACCTCGATGACCACATCGATGTTTTCCATCTGCTCCGCGGCTTCCTTGCGCGCGGCGGCCATGTGCCCCGGGAACCATTGTATCGACATCTTGTATTCTCAAAAATCTGCGTTCAAAGCGCTATTTTACGCTGGGTGCGCCTCCTTCCCCTATTTTAGGGGCGCGTTTTGCCCTGCTTGCGCACACGCGCTCGGCGGCAGGGGCTGGCCGGGATCGAAGGCTGCCAACTGCTGCCGGGCCAGCGCCACGTCCTTGCCGAACTCGGTCAGGTAGCGCGAGCGTTCCTCGCTCTGCCATTCAGCGTCCGAAAAACCGGCCAGCGAATGCGCCGCGCTGGTGAGGACCTTGCCCTCCAGGCGCGGCAGCAGGGCGCGGTCGGTGGCGCTGCCGTTGCCGGATGCGGGATTTTCCTTGAGCAGGTAGCCGTCGACGTCGCGCAGCGTCAGCGGCAGCGCGGCTTCCCGGTCGCGCATCAGCTTGCCGAACACCGTCAGCCTGAGGTCATTCGGACCCGGGCCGAGGATGTCGTTGAAGGTCAGCAGTGCGAACGGGCGGCCGGCGGCATCGTCGACGCGGCCGCTGATCACGTAGCGGCCGGGCATGCGCACATCGAGCTTCAGGATGAAGGCCAGCGCGCCGTTCTCGACCGCCTCGCGCGCGGGGCCGCTCCACACCGCCGGCAGCGCGGGCGTGTAGATGACGTCGAACAGGACCGCGCCGCTCTTGCCGCCGGCATTGAAGCGGACTTCGGTGCGGATGGTGCCGTCGAAGCCGGCCAGCCCGGTCTGGGCCGGGGCCAGCACCCCGGTGAAGGCGCCATCGCCCGCAACCGGGTCGGCGCCGTTGCCATCGTCGGCGAAGGGTAGCGCGGCCTGGGGCGCCGCGCGCGTGGCGCCGTAGGTGATGCCGCCAGCCAGCGCCCGCGTGACCACCAGCGGTAGCACCCTGCCCTCGGCGTCGACCGCGCGCAGCGAGAAGGCCACCGCCTCGCCCGCCGCCAGGTAGACGCGCGACTGCGCCGTCTGCACCTGGATCTTGGCATCGCTGGCGCCGCCCTCGAGCCGCAGCGGATGCATCTCGGTAACCGGTGCATTCGGCGCATTCTGGTCGATGTGCTCGGCCATCGGGCGCGAACCGGCCGGGTAGCGGCTGCCGGCGCGGTAGCTGCAATACATGTGCTCGACCAGCTGCAGGTGTTCGGTCAGCGCGCGGCGCCGGCGCGCGCGGTCGTCCGGCATGGGCAAGCCGGCGCCATCCGCCTTGCTGGAAACATGGCGGGCCGATGCGCCAGGCATGGCGGCCGCGGCGCTGGGCACCGGCGCCGGCGGATCGTGACGGAACAGGCGCGACGCCATCATCAGCGCCAGCAGCAGCGCCAATATCAGCGCGAACCTCGGCGCCAAGGTCCGCGCCGCGCTCATGGCCCGCCGGGACCGTCCCGCCGGGCGTCCCCTAGCGCGCGTTGGCCGCCACCGCATTGCGCATCACCGACACGATCCCGCCCCAACTGCCGTTCGTGTAGTGGTTGTAGTCTTCGCGATCGTCGCGGAAGGCCACCGAATGGTTGTTCCACTTGGTGCTGCCGCCCTGGTTCGGCGCCGTGCCGAGGGTCAGGTCGTCGCAGAACCAGTCGCCCGGATTGCACAGTGCCCGGCCCGAACTGCCGGACACGCCGCCCGCGCTGTGATAGGCCTCGACCTCGTCGTCCTGGCCCGGCAGCACGCCGGAATACAGGGTGCCGCGTGCGCCGGCATACATCCAGAACATGATGCCGCGGGTTTCATTGTGGTTGTACATGGCGCGCGCGGTGGCGACCCTGACGTCCTGCACCAGCGGCTCCGAGGTGGTCCAGGCGCCGATGGTGGCCAGTTCCGAGCCGCCGCCGGAGCCGGCCGCCGAGGCCACCCACTTGATGTTCCAGCCGGTCTGCGTGCCGCCACCGGCCCCACAAACGCCGGCGCCATCGGCCACCGCATTCCTGACCGTGCGCGTCGAGCCGCCGTAGTTGGCCAGCGTGTAGCCGATCAGGAGGTCGCCGGCGCTGTGGGTCGCGATGTAGCACCAGTTGTTGCCGGTGCAGAAGCAGTCGAGGGCGTCGCGGATGCGCGGGCTGGCCGCCGCGATGCTGCTGCGCCCATCCCAGTTGGCGGATTTCTTGTTGATGCCGGCGTCGATGCCGGACGGGCCCCAGTAGGTCCAGCTGTTGTAATTGCCGACGATGCCGCCGCCGGTACGGCCGTTGATCCACAGCGTGTAGTTGGTGGCCGAGGCCAGCCCCGTCACCACGAGCAGGCACAGCGCGATGCAGGAATGCAGCAGTCTCATCATTCTCTCCAACCTGGTTGTTGTCGAGTTTAGAGACTGCCGCGTTCAAATAGGTTCTCAGTCCAGCTCGGCCAAGGCCTTGACGTGGGCCACGACGCTGCGGCCCAGCGCCGATAGATTGTAGCCCCCCTCCAGGCAGCTGACGATGCGTCCCTGCGCGTGTTCGCGCGCCACCTCCACCAGCCGGTGCGTGATCCACGCGTAATCCGCCTCAACCAGCGCCATGCCGCCGAGGTCGTCCTCGCGGTGGGCATCGAAGCCGGCCGACACGAAGATCATCTGCGGCCGGTGCGCATGCAGGGCCGGCAGCCATTGTTCCTCGACCACCTTGCGCATGGCGCTGCCGTCGGTGCGGGCCGGCACCGGGATGTTGACGCTGGTCGGTGTCACCGGGCCGGGTTCGGTGTACGGATAGAACGGGTGCTGGAAAAAGCTGGCCATCAGCACGCGTGGGTCGTCGCGGAAGGATTCATCGGTGCCGTTGCCGTGGTGGACGTCGAAGTCGACGATCGCGACCCGCTCCAGCCCGTGCGCCTCGAGCGCGTGGCGGGCCGCGATGGCGACGTTGTTGAACAGGCAGAACCCCATCGGTTCGGACGGGCGCGCGTGGTGCCCGGGCGGGCGCACCGCGCAAAAAGCGTTGTCGATGGTACCGGCAAGCACCGCGTCGGTGGCGGCCACGGCGGCCCCGGCGGCGCGCAGCGCGGCGCGGTAGCTGTCCTTGCACAGCAGGGTGTCGCCGTCGAGCGGATAGTGCTCGCCGGCGGGCGGCAGGTTGTCGCGCACCAGGTCGAGCGCGCCGCGGCTGTGGTTGCGCAGGATGGCGGCTTCGTCGGCCAGCGGGGCGCTGCAGTGCTCGATCAGGCCGTCCAGGCGCGCCAGGATCAATTGGTCCTCGATCGCGCGCAGGCGGGCCGGCGTTTCCGGATGCCAGTCGCCCATGTCGTGCAGGAGGCAGTCCGGGTGGCTGTAGATTGCGGTACTCATGGTCGTTGTCGGTATGCTGCGCTCATCCATATCGCCCCCGATTTACGGTTCTCGCATAGAATCGAACCGGAAGCATGTTGACGCAGGAATAAAAAGATTGCCGTTGACGTTAATCTACCATGCGTCTGGGGCTCGCGCGGAATCAAGAAAGGAATCCATGTTTAACAAACTGCACGCCGCGGCACGCCAGGTCAGCCAGATCGTGGTCGGCAAGGACCGGCAGGTGCGCCTGGCCATCACCTGCCTGCTGGCCGGCGGCCACCTCCTGATCGACGACGTGCCCGGCGTCGGCAAGACCACGCTGGCGCATGCGCTGGCCCTGTCGCTCGGCCTGAAATTCAACCGCGTCCAGTTCACCAGCGACCTGCTGCCGGCGGACGTGGCCGGCATCTCGGTCTACGAGCGCGAAAAGAACGGCTTCGCCTTCCACCCCGGGCCGATCTTCACCCAAGTGCTGCTGGCCGACGAGATCAACCGCGCCACGCCCAAGACCCAGTCCGGGCTGCTGGAAGCGATGGAAGAACGCCAGGTGACGGCCGACGGCGTCACGCGCGCCCTTCCCGAACCCTTCTTCGTGATCGCGACCCAGAACCCGGCGCACCAGGTCGGCACCTTCCCGCTGCCGGAATCCCAGCTCGACCGCTTCCTGATGTGCCTGTCGCTGGGCTACCCGGACGCCGCCGCCGAACGCGCGCTGCTGATGGGAGAAGACCGGCGCGCCATGCTCAAGACCATCGTCCCGACCATGCAGCCGGGCGAGCTGATGGAGGCGCAGCGCGCGCTGCGCGCGATCCACGCGTCCGGCTCGCTGATCGATTACCTGCAGGCGCTGGCCCAGTCCTCGCGCTCGGGCCAGCTGTTCGCCGAAGGCCTGTCGCCGCGTGCCACGCTGGCGCTGCTGCAGGCGGCGCGCGCCTGGGCCGCGCTGGAGGGGCGCGACCACGTGATCCCCGAAGACATCCAGACGCTGCTGGTGCCGGTCTGCGCGCATCGCCTGCGCCCGTTGAAGGCGGCGCATGGCACCGCGATGGCCAGCCGCGACCTGGTGCTGCAATTGCAGAAATCGGTCCCGGTGTGACATGAAAACGGCGACCGTGGCGCACAAGGTGGACGGCGCGGAATCGCCGTGGGCCGGCTGGCTGCGGCGCCGGCGCGGCGCCTGGCGCACGCGCGCCACCGCCAGCGACGCCGGCGAGGTGGAACTCGGCCAGCGCCGCGTCTACATACTGCCCACCGGCGCCGGCATCGGCTACGGCGTGCTGCTGCTGGTATTGCTGATCGGCTCGATCAACTACAACCTCGGCCTCGGCTTCGGCCTGACCTTCCTGGCCGCGGCCTGCGCCGTGGTCGACATGTTTTATACCTACCGCAACCTGGCCCACCTGCGCCTGCGCGCCGGCCGCGCGCCGGACGTGTTTGCCGGCACCGAAGTGCCGTTCGAGCTGCATGTGTCGAATCCGACCCGGATCGACCGCTACGCGGTGCTGGCCGACGTCGACGATGCGCCCGAGCCGCGCCACGCGATCGACGTGGCGGCCGGCAATAGCGTTGCGCTGGTGCTGGCGGGGCCGACCGATCGGCGCGGCTGGCGCGCCGCGCCGCGGGTGCGCCTGACGACCCGTTTTCCGCTCGGCCTGTTCCGCGCCTGGAGCTACTGGCAGCCGGACAGCCGCGCGCTGGTCTATCCGGCGCCCGAGCAGGATGCGCCGCCGCTGCCGATGAGCGGACGCCCCAGCCCGGACGGCAGCGGCAGTGCCGGCAGCGACGATTTTGCCGGGGTGCGCAGCTACCAGCCGGGCGATCCGCTGCGCCACCTGGCCTGGCGCCAGATCGCGCGCCTCGACCCGCGCGACGGCGGCCACCTGGTCACCAAGCAGTTCGAGGGCGGCGCGGTGGACCAGCTGCTGCTCGATTTCGACGCCCTGCCGACGCAGCTCGACCTCGAGCTGAAGCTGTCGCGCATGGCGCGCTGGGTGCTGGAAGCCGAGCTGCGCACCCTGCCCTATGCCTTCCGGCTCGGGCGCATCCAGCACGACACCGCGCTCGGGCCGGCGCACCAGGCGGCCTGCCTGCGCGCACTGGCGTTGTACGGACTCCCCCAGTCGGACCCCATGCGGGACAAGCCATGAAAGCGCGCTTCCTGAACCTGGCGCGCGACAAGCAGGACACCCTGCTGCTGCTCGCCAGCGCCCTGCTGGTGCTGGCCCCGCACGCGGCCCACCTGCCGCTGTGGGTCTCGCTGCTGTGCGGCGCCACGCTGGCCTGGCGCGCCGCCATCACGCTGCGCGGCAAGCGCATGCCGCCCACGCTGGTACTGGTGCCGGTGGCCGCGGCGGCGATGGCGGGCGTGCTGCACTCCTATCACACGCTGCTCGGCAAGGATGCCGGAGTGGCGATGCTGGTGCTGCTGGTGGCCTTCAAGATGCTGGAAATGCATGCGCGGCGCGACCTGTTCGTGGTGATCTTCCTGTGCCTGTTCCTGGTGCTGACCAACTTCTTTTATTCGCAGAGCATCGGCACCGCGCTGCTGATGCTGGCGTCGCTGGCGGCGCTGCTGACGGTGCAGCTGTCGTTCCAGCTGACCGGCGCCGTACCGCCGCTGCGCGCGCGCCTGCTGATGGGATCGCGCATCCTGCTGCTGGCGGCGCCGCTGGCGGCGGTCGCCTTCGTCGTGTTCCCGCGCGTCGAGGGGCCGCTGTGGGGCATGCCGGACGACGGCCGCAGCGCGCGCACCGGCCTGTCCGACACGATGTCGCCGGGGCAGATGGCCAACTTGGCGCAATCGTCCGAGATCGCCTTCCGCGTACGCTTCGACGGCCCGGCGCCGTCCCAGCCCCAGCTCTACTGGCGCGGTCCGGTGCTGGCCAGCTACGACGGCCAGACCTGGACCCGGCTGGCGCCGGGACGGCGCCAGGGGCGTACGCAAGCGGTGTCGGTCTCGGTCAACGGGAAGGCGCTGCATTACCAGGTGACCCAGGAGGCGTCGCAGGCGCGCTGGCTGTTCGCGCTCGAGGTGCCGCAGGCGCTGCCGGCACTGCCCGAGCGCAGCGTGAGCCTGAGCCCCGAACTCGAAATCCAGGCGAACGCGCCGCTGACCGAGCGGGTGCGCTACGACCTGGCCTCCTTTGTCAATTTTCGCCTGCAGGGCGACGCCGCGCTGGACGATCCGGCCGACTGGCTGCTGCTGCCCTACGGCGCCAATCCGCGCGCCCTCGCCGCCGGCCAGCGCCTGCGCGCCCAGGAAGCCGATCCGGCACGCCGCGCGGCGGCCGTGCTGCGCGATTTCGCCGGCAAGGGTTACGTGTACACGCTGCAGCCGCCGCTGCTGCCGGGCGAAAACTCGATCGACGAATTCCTGTATCGCACCCGCGCCGGCTTTTGCGAGCACTATGCCGGCGCCTTCGTGTTCCTGATGCGCGCGGCCGGCGTGCCGGCGCGGGTCGTGACCGGCTACCAGGGCGGCGAGTTGAACCCGATCGACGGCTACCTGACGGTGCGCCAGTCGGATGCCCATGCCTGGGCCGAGGTCTGGCTGGAAGGACGCGGCTGGGTACGCCTCGATCCGACCGCCGCGGTGTCGCCGCTGCGCGTGCAGCGCGGCATGGCGGGCGCCCTGCCGCCGCCGGCGCCGTTCGGCATGGACATGCTGGGCCGCCTGATCCAGCCGGACCCGAATTCGCTGCTGGCGCGGGTGCGCTACGCGCTCGGCGCCGCCAACAATGGCTGGAACCAGTGGGTGCTGAACTATACGCCGCAGCGCCAGCACGACCTGGTGCAGCGCCTGCAGGGCGGCCTGTTCGGGTGGCGAAGCGTGGCGCTGCTGGCGCTGGGCTGCCTGGTGTTGCTGGGCGCCAGAATATTATGGCGGCGCCGCCGGGCCGACCCGGTCGATACGCTATACTCCGCCCTGTGTGGACGCCTCGGCCAGCTTGGCCTGGCGCGTGCGCCTGACGAAGGCCCGACTGCCTACGCGGCGCGCATCGCCGCCGCCGGCCTGGCGCCCGGACCAAGCGCCGCCGCCGATGAATTCCTGCGCCGCTACAGCGCCTACCGCTACGGGCCGCCGCATGCCGGCGCCGTGCCTGCCCTGCTACCGATCCTGAAAGATTTGCTGTCCCGAGTTCGATGAAATCCTTAGTTCCGCTGTTGCTCGCCCTGGCCTTCGGCGCCGGCCAGGCATCCTCCGCCCTTGCCGCGTCGTCCACCCGCCCTGCCAAGACGGCGTCCAAATCGACCGCGAAGGCCACAAAGGCCGCCAAAGCCGGCAAGCATGCCAAGTCCAAAGGCAAGGCAGGCAAGGCGGCCGCCGCCGCAGTGGCGGCCGTCGCGGCGCGCCCCGGCATCGACTACGACGGCGAAGCGGCCAACTTCAGCGAATGGCAGGCGGTCCGCGACTTCGAGGACGAGATGGTAGCCAGTCACGGCTTCGACCGCGCCGCGCTCGACGAGACCATCCGCCAGACCCGCTTCGTCGATTCGGCAGTACAGCTGGTGAAACCCGCCCCGCCCGGCAAGCCGAAGAACTGGCGCACCTACAGTAGCCGCTTCATCGAGCCGATCCGCATCGGCGCCGGCGTGCGCTTCTGGAACGAGAACGCCGCGACCCTGGCGCGCGCCGAGGCGCAGTACGGCGTGCCGGCCGAGATCATCGTCGGCATCATCGGCGTGGAAACCATCTACGGCCGCGATACCGGCCGGTTCCGCGTGGTCGACGTGCTGGCCACCCTCGCGTTCGCCTATCCCGAAGCGCCGAACCGCACCGACCGCATGGCCTTCTTCCGTGACGAGCTCGCCAGTACCCTGCTGCTGGCGCGCAAGGAAAACATCGATCCGTTTTCGCTGCTGGGCTCGTTTGCGGGGGCGGTCGGCATGCCACAGTTCATGCCGGGCAATATCCTGAAATATGGCGTGGATTACGACGGCGATGGCGTGGTCGACCTGCGCGGCTCGCCCGCCGATGCGATCGGCAGCGTCGCCAACTTCCTGGTCGAGCATGGCTGGGACCGCACCAATACCGGACCCTCCGTGTTCGAAGCCAATGTCGCCCCGAGCCTGGCCTGGCAGCCCCTGCTGGGCGGGCTGAGCGCACGTTATCGCCCGGACGAACTGCAGGATGCGGGGGTCGCTACCCGCACGACCCTGCCGGATAGCCGCCTGTACGGGTTGGTCGACCTGCAGAACGGGGCCGATCCGACCGAGTACTGGGTGGCGAATGCTAACTTCTTTGCAATCACAAAGTACAATCGCAGTTATTTCTATGCCATGTCGGTGGTCGAACTGGGCCGCGCCATCAAGCTGTCGCGCGGTATTTGAGCTTGCCCGAGCCAGAAAGTTTGTATCAGTTTGTAACGGAAATGACGCTTTTTTAAAGACTTGCTGTCGTCCTGATAACGATATACCCCCGGGGTGTATGTTGATTTTGACTAAACAGTTCTCCTAAGAAACAGGGTAGAAGCAGCGCATACCCCCGCTTTCATTGTCATTCCCCCATCCTAATGTGTAAGCGTGCGGCCACGCATCGATAATTGCTTTACACTTAAGCTTAAGTAAAAAACAATTATTATTTCAGTGACTTTGTGAGAGAATTGCATTGCGGCTATTGTTGCGATTAGACAACGAACTCAACAGAGCCTACTGATATTTATTGCTCTTGAGTACTAAATTAGAAATTACTTGTATAATTTAGTAGAAATTTTCGAAACGTTTTTATATAACGTAACTTGAATTTCGGCAGAAACGCCCCAAGTGAACCCCTGGACATAGGAATAGTGAACATCATGACCAACCAAGTCGGCATCGATATGAACAGTGATTCGGAATCCGATGAGCTGCTGCAGTACAACCCCAACCGCCTGCTCGATACCCTGATCGAGAACCTGCGCCTGAAGAACGACGCTGCCCTGTCGCGCGCACTGGAAGTGGCACCGCCGGTGATCTCGAAGATCCGCCACCACCGCCTGCCGGTCGGCGCTTCGCTGCTGATCCGCATGCATGAAGTCAGCGACCTGTCGATCCGCGACCTGCGCTACCTCATGGGCGACCGCCGTGCGAAGTTCCGCATCAGCGACAAGCAGTTCAAGCCGAAGGACAAGGACAACGCAGGCATCGGCGCCGAGTAATCGTGAACGCCGGACCGGACGGCGGCCCGATTGCGTGCCGCCCAACGTCCATCATGCAGCGAGATTTACGGTAGACCTTGTTGCCCTATCCGGGAACAGGGAGATTGTTTTCCCCCAGCGGGAAGCACCCAGCGCCTAAACGTCGCGCCGGGCTTGCGATGCCAGGACTGGCATCCAGTTGATTACGCGGGAAACACACCCGTCGACAGATAGCGATCGCCGCGGTCGCAGACGATGAACACGATCGTCGCATTCTCTACGGTTTGCGAAATACGCAATGCGATTTCGCAAGCCCCGGCCGCGGAAATACCGCAGAAAATCCCCTCTTCGGCCGCCAAGCGGCGTGCCATCTGTTCCGCAGCCGCCTGCGTCACGCTTTCGACCTGGTCCACACGGCTCTTGTCGAAGATGCGCGGCAGGTAGGCTTCCGGCCATTTGCGGATGCCCGGGATCGACGATCCCTCTTCCGGCTGGGCGCCGACGATGTGAATCGCCTCGTTTTGTTCCTTCAGGTAATGCGACACGCCCATGATGGTGCCGGTGGTGCCCATTGCGCTCACGAAGTGGGTGATGCGGCCTTCGGTATCGCGCCAGATCTCGGGACCGGTGGTCTCGTAGTGGGCGCGCGGATTGTCCTCGTTGGCAAACTGGTCGAGGATGATGCCCTGGCCGTCCTTCTGCATCTGCTCGGCCAGGTCGCGTGCATATTCCATGCCGCCGGTCTTCGGGGTCAGGATGATCTGGGCGCCATAGGCAGCCATGCTCTGGCGGCGTTCGATCGACAGGTTGTCGGGCATGATCAGGACCATCTTGTAACCGCGGATCGCGGCCGCCATCGCCAGCGCGATGCCGGTGTTGCCGCTGGTCGCTTCGATCAGGGTATCGCCCTGCTTGATCTGGCCGCGTGCCTCGGCGCCGCGCAGCATTGACATGGCGGCGCGGTCCTTGACCGAGCCTGCCGGGTTATTGCCTTCGAGCTTGCCGAGGATGATGTTGTTGCGGGCCGCCGCGTCGGCGCCGGGGATGCGCATCAGTTGCACGAGGGGGGTATTGCCGATCGTGTCTTCGATGGTCTTGTATGCCATTGCTTTGCTTTCTTGCGAACTCGAAAGAGACATTTTAATCCGAGATGCGTTGCAGCGTATGAAAGCGGTTATGTACACAAGTACGTCGCCCCTGCGCAGGCAGGGGCGACGTTTGCATCAGCTGAATACCTGCAGCTTCAGCTCAGCGCAGCGCGGATCAGCTAGCCGCTTTCGCCGGCTCGGCCTTGGCGGCATCCGGTTTGGCTTTCACCGCCTTGGCCGGCTTGGCGGCCGTTTTATCGCCCGGCGCCGCCATCGGCGCGCCGTCCATCGCCTTGCCGTTCACCTGCAGCCCGGCCTGCGACAGCTTGGCCGCGCGCTTCTCGCCGACGCCTTTCACGCGCTTCTGGAAATCGGCCCAGTCCTTAAACTCCCCTTTGCTGCGCTCGTCGATGATTGCCTTCGACATGCTCGGGCCGACGCCCTTGACACTGTCCAGCGCCGCGGCATCGGCCTTGTTGACGTCCACCTGGGCGAACGCAAAGCCGGTCGATGCCACCAGGGTGGCGAGAGCAAGTATCAGTTTCTTGATCATCTGGTTTCTCCGTTCTTATCGATTGAGCAGTGACATGGACGGCACATGCCGCCCCTGCAGATAACGGATACCGCTGAGGATGCGTTGACGGAATACGATTGTGCGATATCAACGTAGGGTGGGCGCACCGTGCCCACGCGGACGCAGGTCTCACGCCAACGTTACGCGTGGGCACATGGTACCCATCCTACGCGCCGTCGCTGCGGCGGCGCTGCGCGAACAGCTCGTCGCGGGTGACGGTGGCCGTGCCCAGCTTGCCGACCACGATGCCCCCGGCGCGGTTGGCGGTGGCCAGGGCTTCCGGCAGGGGCACGCCGGCGCCGAGCATGGCGGCCATGGTGGCGATCACGGTGTCGCCCGCGCCGGAGACGTCGAACACTTCGCGCGCATCGGCCGGGACGTGCACGATCTCGTCCGCGGTGTACAGGCTCATGCCCTCTTCCGAACGGGTCAGCAGCAGGGCCTGCAGGTCCAGTTCCTCGCGCAGGCGCTGCGCCTTGTCGGTCAGTTGCTCTTCGGTCTTCCAGCTGCCGACGATGCGCTTGAGTTCCGACTTGTTCGGGGTCAGCATGGTGGCACCGCGATAAGGCGTGAAATCGTCGCCCTTGGGGTCGACCATCACCGTCTTGCCGGCGGCGCGGGCAAGCCGGATCATCTCGGCCACGTTGACCAGGCTGCCCTTGTTGTAGTCGGACAGGACGATCACGTCGTAGTCCGGCAGCAGCGCCTTGAATTGCGTGAGCTTGTCGCGCAGGACGGTCTCGGTCGGGGTGTCCTCGAAGTCGATGCGCACCATCTGCTGCTGGCGTCCGATCACGCGCAGCTTGATGATGGTGGAGATGGCCGAGTCGCGCTTGAGGTAGCTGTGGATGCTCGATTCGCGCAGGATCTGCTCGACCGAGTCGCCGGCTTCGTCGTTGCCGACCACGCCCAGCAGGCCGCAATGGGTACCCAGCGCGGCCGCGTTGCGCGCCACGTTGGCGGCGCCGCCGAGGCGCTCTTCACGCTTTTCGATGCGCACCACCGGCACCGGGGCTTCCGGCGAGATGCGCGAGACGTCGCCGAACCAGTAGCGGTCGAGCATGACGTCGCCGACGACCAGCAGGCGCACGCTGTCGAGCTGCGGCGCCTCGGCCTGGCGATAGCTGTCGGTCGAGAGCTGGCGGCTTGGAATCATGTCGTTCATGCGCGCCTCACTTGCCGGCCACATGGCCGGTGAGCACGGAACGGCCGATGCCATGGTACTCGATGCCAAAACCGGTCATCAGCGACGGCTCGAACAGGTTGCGGCCGTCGATGATCACCGGCTGCTTCAGGCGCGCCTTGATCTGGTCGAAGTCCGGGCTGCGGAAGGCCTTCCATTCGGTGACGATCAGCAGCGCCTCGGCGCCATCCAGCGCGTCCATCGGCGCCGCCTTGAATTCGACGCGCGCCATCTGCTCGGCATCGAGATCGAGGGCCAGCACGCGCTGCGCCTCGTGCATCGCCACCGGGTCGTGCACGGCGACGCTGGCGCCGCGCTTCAGCAGTTCGGCCAGCAGCACGCGCGACGGCGCTTCGCGCATGTCATCGGTGTTCGGCTTGAAGGCCAGGCCCCAGACCGCGAAGCGCTTGCCCGCCAGGTCTTCGCCGAAGCGCTGCACGACCTTGCGGCCCAGCACCCCCTTCTGGCGGTCGTTGACGGCTTCCACGGCGCGCAGGATCAGCAGGTCCTGGTCGTACTGGCGCGCGGTGCGCTCGAGCGCCTGCACGTCCTTCGGGAAGCAGGAACCGCCGTAGCCGGCGCCGGCGTACAGGAAGCTGTGGCCGATGCGCGGATCGGAGCCGATGCCGTGGCGCACGGCTTCGATGTCGGCGCCGACCTGGTCGGCCAGGTTGGCCAGTTCGTTCATGAACGAGATGCGGGTCGCCAGCATGGCGTTGGCGGCGTACTTGGTGAACTCGGCCGAGCGCACGTCCATCCAGTGCACGCGCTCGTGGTTGCGGTTGAACGGCGCATACAGCAGCTTCATGAGGTCGCGCGCGCGCTGGCCGGCCGGCGAATCCGCCGTGCCGATCACGATGCGGTCCGGTCGCATGAAGTCCTCGACCGCCGCGCCTTCCTTCAGGAATTCCGGGTTCGAGACGACCGCAAACTCTGAAGCATCCTTGCCGCGGGCCGCCAGTTCTTCCTGGATGGCGGCCGCCACGCGGTCGGCGGTCCCGACCGGCACCGTCGACTTGTCGACGATAACCTTGTAGCCTTCCATGTGACGGCCGATATTGCGCGCCGCGGCCAGCACGTATTGCAGGTCGGCCGAGCCGTCTTCGTCGGGCGGCGTGCCGACGGCGATGAACTGCAGCTGGCCGTGCGCCACGCTGGCGGCGACGTCGGTCGAGAATTGCAGGCGGCCGGCAGCGCGGTTGCGCGCGACGACTTCTTCCAGGCCCGGTTCGTGGATCGGGATCCCGCCGCTGTTGAGCATGTCGATCTTGCGCGGATCGACGTCGAGGCAGAACACGTCATTGCCGAGTTCCGCCAGGCAGGCGCCAGTGACCAGGCCGACGTAGCCGGTACCGATAATCGTAATTTTCATTCGTTCACTACCTTAGTTCATCACATTCAATTCTTCTGTACGGCGCGGCGGGTAAGTTTCCCACTTGCTGCACCCCGGGCACTGCCAGTAGTACTGGCGCGCCTTGAAACCGCAATGGCTGCACTGGTAGCGCGCCAGCTTCTGGGTATAACTGTGGATCAGGTTCTTGACCATCGACAGTTCTTCCCACACATTGGCCGGCGCATCCATCAGGCGCGCTTCGAGCAGCTTGTCCAGGCCGAGCAGGGTCGGATTGCGGCGCAGCTCTTCCACTACCAGCTGTTTGGCAGCGTCGACGCCGTTCAGTTCGATGACGGCCTTGAACACCACCTCGATCAGATCAATGGATGACGCTTCTTCCAGGTAGGAACGCAGCAGGCTGACGCCCTCTTCCGGCCTGCCGACGCGGCGGTAGCCATCCATCAGGCGGCTGGCGACCAGCGCCACGTGCGGCACGCTCTGCTGTTCGACACGGCGCCAGGTCTTCAGCGCGCCTTCGACATCGCCCTGGGCCAGCAGCGCGTCGCCGTACAGCATGGTCGCGCGCACGTTCTTGCGGTCGGCCTGCAGCGCCTTGTCGAGCAGCGCCTTGGCGTCGTCCGGCTGCAGGTGCACCATGGCATCCTGGGCCAGTTCGCAATAGAACTGGGCGATTTCCTTGTGGTGGGCGCCGGCGCCGGATTCCTGCAGGCCCTCGGCGGCGGTGATGGCGCGGCGCCATTCCTTTTCGCGCTGGAAGATTTCCAGCAAGGCACGCCGTGCCTGCACGCTGTACTGGGTACCGACCAGCGAATTGAAGCTTTCCTCGGCGCGGTCGAGCAGGCCGGCCTTCAGGTAGTCCATGCCGAGTTCGTACTGGGCATGCATCTGCTGCTCGATCGGGAGGTCCGGGCGCGACAGCAGGTTCTGGTGGACGCGGATCGCGCGCTCGGTCTCGCCGCGGCGGCGGAACAGGTTGCCGAGGGCGAAGTGCATCTCGGCGGTCTCGGGGTCGAGCCGGACGATCTCGATGAAGGCGTCGATCGCCTTGTCCGGCTGCTCGTTGAGGAGGAAGTTCAGGCCCTTGAAGTAACCGCGCGGCAGGCTGCGCGATTCCGACACGAGCTGTTTGATGTCAACCCGTGCGGCCAGCCAGCCGAGGGCGAAAAAGACGGGGATGCCGAGCAGCCACCAGATTTCAAATTCCATGTGTTTTTATTCGTGTGTTACTGGGTAGCCGGTCGGCATCAGCCGCGCGAGGCGACGCTGTCCGGCTGCGGAGCCTGGATCCCGCTCGCCGTGGCGGTACCGGCGGCGTTCTGCAGGGCCTGGATCGTGTCCTTGTGCTGCGAGCTCTCGCGGCGGTGGCGGAACACGGTCGGCGTGACCGCCAGGATGCCGAGGAAGGCACCGGCGATGAAAAACGCCAGCAACATCAGCACCAGCGGGCCGCGCAATTCGTAGCCCAGGAAGAAATGCAGGTCGACCTGGTCGGTATTCTTCAGGGCGAAGAAAAAGAACAGGACAAACAGCAGGCATCCGGCAATCGTCGAGACAAATTTCATCGGCAGGTCCCGTGGGCAATAACTTTAAAGGCGCAGTGTCGCATATTTGAAATGAGTTTTCAAAACGACGCCTCAGGCCGTCGCGAAGCGACGCCTCAGGCGTCGCCCCTGCGAAGGCAGGGGTCCAAGTTTGTTTGCATAGCCTACAACGTTTTTCGAGGCTGCTCAGCAAAATTGGACCCCTGCCTCCGCAGGGGCGACGTTCATGCGTACGTAGCCAAAATCAATTCGAAATACGCACCACGAAAAAAAACGGCATCCCCAAAAGGAGACGCCGTTCTTGCCCGCTCGCGCAGACGACTTCAGTCTTCGATGATCGGTTGCCCGACCATCGCGTCGACCCGCTCGCGCAACTGCTTGCCCGGCTTGAAGTGGGGCACCCGTTTTTCGGGCACCATCACCTTGTCGCCGGACTTCGGGTTGCGTCCGATGCGGGGCGGCCGGCTGTTCAGCGCAAAGCTGCCGAAACCGCGGATCTCGATGCGCTGCCCGGTCGCCAGGGCGTTGGTCATCGCATCGAGAATGGTCTTGACTGCATATTCCGCATCCTTGGCCACCAGCTGAGAATAACGCTCAGCCAGGCGGTTGATCAGCTCGGACTTGGTCATCTGCTCGCTCCGGTTCTCAGGTTATCAACCCTTGCTTAGTTCTTGCTCAGTTCTTATTATCGAACTTTGCCTTCAGCAGGGCGCCCAGGCTGGTGGTGCCGGTGGCTGCGCTGTTGTCGGACTGCAGGCGCTGCATCGCTTCGTTGGTGTCGGCGTTGTCTTTTGCCTTGATCGACAGCTGGATGCTGCGTGCCTTGCGATCGATGTTGATCACCAGGGCTTCGACCTTGTCGCCCACTTTCAGGTGGGTGCCGGCATCTTCCACGCGGTCACGCGAGATTTCCGAAGCGCGCAGGTAGCCTTCGACTTCTTCGTTCAGCGCGATCACGGCGCCTTTCGGCTCAACCGATTTCACGGTGCCGGTGACCAGGGTGCCCTTGTCGTTCAGCGAAGCGAAGTTGTTGAACGGGTCGCCTTCCAGCTGCTTCACGCCCAGCGAAACACGCTCGCGCTCGACGTCGATGGCCAGGACCACGGCTTCCAGCTCGTCGCCCTTCTTGAAGCGGCGCACGGCTTCTTCGCCGGACTCGGTCCACGACAGGTCGGACAGGTGCACCAGGCCGTCGATGTTGCCCGGCAGGCCGATGAACACGCCGAAGTCGGTGATCGACTTGATCGAACCCTTGACCTTGTCGCCCTTCTTGTGGGTCATGCCGAAATCGTCCCACGGATTCGCCTTGCACTGCTTCATGCCCAGCGAGATACGACGACGCTCTTCGTCGATTTCCAGGACCATGACTTCGACTTCGTCGCCCAGCTGCACGACTTTGTTCGGGGCCACGTTCTTGTTGGTCCAGTCCATCTCCGACACGTGCACCAGGCCTTCGATGCCTTGCTCGACTTCGACGAATGCGCCGTAGTCGGTCAGGTTGGTGACTTTACCGAACAGGCGGGTGCCTTGCGGGTAACGACGCGACAGACCGGTCCACGGATCGTCGCCCAGTTGCTTGACGCCCAGCGAGACGCGGTTCTTTTCCTGATCGTACTTCAGGACCTTGGCGGTGATTTCCTGGCCGACGGTCAGGACTTCCGACGGGTGACGCACACGACGCCATGCCAGGTCGGTGATGTGCAGCAGGCCGTCGATGCCGCCCAGGTCAACGAACGCACCGTAGTCGGTGATGTTCTTGACGACGCCGGTAACCACGGTGCCTTCTTTCAGGGTTTCCATCAGCTTCGCGCGCTCTTCGCCCATCGATGCTTCGATGACGGCGCGACGCGACAGCACGACGTTGTTACGCTTGCGGTCCAGCTTGATGACCTTGAATTCCAGGGTCTTGCCTTCGAACGGGGTGGTGTCCTTGACCGGACGGGTGTCGACCAGCGAACCCGGCAGGAAGGCACGGATGCCGTTGGTCAGGACGGTCAGGCCGCCTTTGACTTTACCGTTGACGGTGCCGGTGACGATCTCGCCCGACTCCATTGCTTTTTCCAGAGCCAGCCACGATGCCAGGCGCTTGGCCTTGTCGCGCGACAGGATGGTATCGCCGAAACCGTTTTCCAGCGATTCGATGGCCACGGAAACGAAGTCACCCACGTTGACTTCCAGTTCGCCCTGGTCATTCTTGAATTCTTCGATCGGGATGAAGGCTTCCGATTTCAGGCCGGCGTTGACGATCACGAAGTTGTGATCCAGACGGACGACTTCGGCCGAAATGACTTCGCCCGAACGCATGTCTTGACGCGACAGCGACTCTTCGAAGAGTGCTGCGAAGCTTTCCATGCCGGTATCTTGATTTGCTGCAGTAGCCATGAGTTTTTGAAAGGTGAGCCAGCAGAACGGCGAGATGCCCTCTGAACTGGGTTAAGGTTGAAACACGCCCGGGACGTCCCGGGCACCACGAAACGCGGCGTTCGCACGCCGCGCACTCCCTCGAACAGGGAGCTTGAATGCTTATTTTCCCGCGTACCAGGCCAGCACCTGCTCGACCGCTTGGTCAGCGGTCATTTGCGAGGTGTCCAGCAGGTGAGCGTCCTCTGCGGGCATCAGCGGTGCCACGGCGCGCTGGGTATCGCGCGCATCGCGGGACTGCAAATCTTCCAGCAGATCGTCAATATTAGCAGAAAATCCTTTGTCAATCAATTGCTTATATCGGCGTTGCGCCCGCGCCTCAACGCTTGCCGTCAAGAACACCTTGAGCTGGGCACCGGGGAAGATCACGGTGCCCATGTCGCGCCCGTCGGCAACCAGGCCGGGCGTCTCGCGAAAGCCCAGCTGCAGCGCGAACAGCGCCTGGCGTACCGCCGGCAGGGCCGCGATCCTGGATGCCGTATTGCCGACTTCCTCGGCGCGGATCGCGTGGCTCACCTCTTCCGTGCCGAGGTAGACGTGGCCGCCGTTGAAACGGATCGTCAGGTGCTCGGCGACCTTGGCCAGCGCGTGCTCGTCGTTCAGGGCGGTGCCGCGACGCAGCGCCGACAGCGCGGTCAGGCGGTACAGGGCGCCGGAATCGAGCAGGTGGAAGCCGAGGCGGTCCGCGACCTTGTGAGCCACGGTGCCTTTACCCGAGGCGGTCGGGCCGTCGATGGTGATGACGGGGATGTTCGAATTTGGCATGTAAAAATATAAATCAGAACAAATCGTTCTTCGCGATCGACGCAAGGGTTTCGAAATAATCCGGGAAGGTCTTGGCCACGCACTTCGGATCGTTGATGCGCATCGCATTTCCGCGCCGGGCCTTGCCGTCGAGGGAGGCCAGCGAGAAGCACATCGCCATCCGGTGGTCGTCGTAGGTATCGATGGTGGCCGGCGACAGCTCTTCCGGCGGCGTCACGCGCAGGTAGTCTGCGCCCTCTTCCACGATCGCGCCGATCTTGCGTAGCTCGGTCGCCATCGCCGCCAGGCGGTCGGTTTCCTTGACTCGCCAGCTGGCGATGTTGCGCAGCGTGCTGGGGCCGTCGGCGTACAGCGCGGCCACGGCGATCGTCATCGCCGCATCCGGGATGTGGTTGAAGTCGGCGTCGATGGGCAGCAAGGGGCCGTTGGCGCGCGCCTCGATCCAGTTGTCGCCGCGCGTGATGATCGCGCCCATCCGTTCCAGCGCATCGGCGAAGCGCACGTCGCCCTGGATGCTGTCCTTGCCCACGCCTTCCACGCGTACCGGACCGCCGGCGATGGCGCCGGCCGCCAGGAAGTAGGAGGCCGACGAGGCGTCGCCCTCGACGTGGATGCTGCCCGGGCTGGCGTAGTGCTGGCCCGGCTGCACCGTGAACGAGGCCCAGCCGGCCTGCTCGACGGTCACGCCGAAGCGGCGCATCAGGTTCAGCGTGATCTCGATGTAGGGCTTCGAGATCAGCTCGCCCACCACGTCGATGGTCACCGCGTGATCCTTGGCCATCAGCGGCGCCGCCATCAGCAGCGCGGTCAGGAACTGGCTCGACACGTTGCCGCGCACCGCCATGCGGCTGGTGGCGATGCGGCCGCGGCGGATGCGCAGCGGCGGGTAGCCCGGCTCGCCGGTGTACTCGATCTGGGCGCCGACCTCGTTCAGCGCATCGACCAGGTCGCCGATCGGGCGCTCATGCATGCGCGACACGCCGTGCAGCTTGTAGTCGCCGCCGATCACGGCCAGCGCCGCGGTCAGCGGGCGGATCGCGGTGCCGGCGTTGCCCATGAACAGGTCGGCTTCGTGGTTGGGGAGCTGGCCGCCGCCGCCATGCACGATGTGGGTGCGCGCGTCGACCTGCTCCCATTTGATGCCGAGCTGCTGGAGCGCGCCCAGCATCACCAGGGTGTCGTCCGAGGCCAGCAGGTCGTGGATGGTGGTGGTGCCTTGGCTCAGCGCCGCCAGCAGCAGCGTGCGGTTGGAAATGCTTTTCGAACCCGGCAGGCGCACCGTGCCCTCGACATGCATCACGGGTTCGAGGTCGATGTGCTGGGGATAGTTTTTAGACTGCGTCATGTTTGCGTTCCTGCTTATTTTCCTGCTTCCTGATCGGCCGGCTGCGGCTTTTCCGCAGCCTCGATCGCTTCGATCCACGCGCAGCGGGCGCGCTGGGCATTGGCGTACACGGCTTCGAGCCCGGCGCCGTCACTGGCGGCAAGACGCCTGCGAATCTGCGTCAATTGTGCCAGATAGGCATCCAGCTCGCCCAGGAGGGCATCGCGGTTGGCCAGGCTGATGTCGCGCCACATTTCCGGCGACGAGCCGGCGATGCGGGTGAAATCGCGGAAGCCGCTGGCCGCGTACTGGAACAGCAGGTCGGCATGCGGCTTGGCCGCGACGTCGTCGACCAGCGCGAACGCCAGCAGGTGCGGCAAATGGCTGACCGCCGCGAACACCTTGTCGTGCTCGCCCGGCGTGAGGATGTGGATGATGGCGCCGCACAGCTTCCATGCCCGTGCGACCGCGTCGACGCTGGCCTGCGCGTTTTCCGGCAGCGGCGTGAGCACGGTCTTCTTGCCGCGGTAGAGGCCAACGATGGCGGCATCCGGCCCGTTCGATTCGCGCCCGGCGATCGGGTGGCCCGGAACGAACTGCCCGATGCGCTCCCCCATCACTGCGCGCGCCGCCGCCACCACGTCCGATTTGGTGCTGCCGGCATCGGTGACGATGGTGTGCGGCGCCAAGTATGGCAGCAGCGACGCCAGAATCGGCGCGGTCTGCGCCACCGGGGCAGCTATCAGCACCAGGTCGGCGCCGCGCAGCGCTTGTTCCGGACTGTCGCAGGCCTCGTCGATCAGGCCCAGCGCAAGCGCACGCGCCAGCGCTTCCTTCGAGCGACCAAGGCCGGCGATGTGCCTGGCCGCACCGGCGGCTTTCAAGCCCAGCGCGAACGAGCCGCCGATCAGGCCGACGCCAACGATGACGACCTTATCGAACATCAACCGAGTGCCCTCTTGAGGGCTTCGACGAAGGCCGCGTTCTCTTCCGGCAGGCCGATCGAGATGCGCAGCCACTGCGGCAGGCCATAGGCGCCGACCGGGCGCACGATCACGCCCTGCTTCAGCAGCGCCAGGTTGACGCGGGCGCCGGCGCCGTCGTCGTTGCCGACCTTGACCAGCACGAAGTTGCCGTACGACGGCACGTATTCCAGGCCGAGTTCCTCGAAGGCGGCGACCAGCTGGCGGTAGCCGGCGCGGTTGTTCTCGGCACCCTTTTCCAGGAAGGCCGTGTCGTTCAGCGCCGCGATCGCGGCCGCCTGGGCCAGCGAATTCACGTTGAAGGGCTGGCGGATGCGGTTCATCAGGTCGGTCACGGCCGGCTGGGCGATCGCGAAGCCGACGCGCAGGCCGGCCAGGCCATAGGCCTTGGAGAAGGTGCGCGACACGATCAGGTTCGGGTACTTGCGCACCCACGCGGTCGACTCGAACTGGTCTTTCGCTTCCAGGTATTCGTTGTAGGCTTCGTCGAGCACCACGGCGACGTGGGCCGGCACCTTGTCCAGGAAGGCTTCGATCTCGGCCGCCGGGATGAAGGTGCCGGTCGGGTTGTTCGGGTTGGCGATGAACAGCAGGCGGGTGTCCGCTTCAATTGCTGCCAGCATGGCGTCGAGGTCGTGGCCGTAGTTTTTCGCCGGGGCGGCGATGCCGCGCGCGCCGACGCCCTGGGCGGCCAGCGCGTAGATCGCGAACGAATACTGCGAGTACACCACCGATTCGCCGGCCTTGACGAAGGCGTGGGCGGCGATCTCGAGGATGTCGTTGGAACCGTTGCCGAGGGTGATCCAGTCGGCCGGCACGTCGTAGCGCTTCGCCAGCGCGGCCTTCAGTTCGAAGCCGTTGGCATCCGGGTAGCGGCCGAGTTCCGCGGCGGCGGCAGCCATCGCCTGCTTCGCCGATTCGGGCACGCCGAACGGGTTCTCGTTGGAGGCCAGCTTGACGATTTTCGCTTCGTCGAGGCCGAACTCGCGGGCGACTTCGGAAATGGGTTTGCCGGCCTGGTAAGGGGCGATGGCGCGGATGTACTCTGGACCAAATTGCGACATGAATGAATCTCTCTACTGTTCTGAAAATGAATCGTAACGTCTACAAGGTAGGGTGGGCTCCCCGAGCCCACGAAGCAGGCGTGACGCGACGTTTACGCGTGGGCAGGGAGCGCCTACGCCGGCCGCGCCCACCCTACAGCGCTACCGGGTACGACCCCAGGACCTTGAAGAAGGCGGCATTGTCCTTCAGTTCCGCCAGCGCGCGGCCCACGGCTACGTCCTGCAGGTGGCCTTCGACGTCGACGTAGAAGTAGTACTCCCAGGTGCCGATGCGCGCCGGGCGCGATTCGAAGCGCGTCATCGACACGCCGTGGGTCGCCAGCGGCGCCAGCAGGCCGTAGACGGCGCCGGCCTTGTTCGGCACCGCCAGCACCAGCGAGGTGCGGTCCTGGCCCGAGCGGCCTGTGGCCTGGCGCCCGATCACGGCGAAGCGGGTGCGGTTGTGCGGGTCGTCCTGGATGTGGGCTTGCACCACGCCCAGCTTGTACTGCTCGCCGGCCATCTCGCTGGCGATCGCCGCGATACTCGGGTCCTGGCTGGCCAGCACGGCCGCCTCGGCGTTGGAGGCGACGGCGCGGCGCTCGATGTCCGGGTGGTGCAGGTTGAGCCAGACCTGGCACTGGGCCAGCGCCTGCGAATGCGCGCACACGACCTTCACGCCGTCCATGCTGCCGGTTCTGGTCATCAGGCTGTGGTGAACCGGGATCGAGACTTCGCCGCTGATGATGCAGGTGGTGGCCAGCATCAGGTCGAGGGTGCGGTTGATCGCGCCTTCCGACGAATTCTCGACCGGGACCACGCCGTAGTCGGCGGTGCCGGCTTCGGTGGCGCGGAACACCTCGTCGATCGAGATGCAGGGCAGCGCTTCGACGGCGCTGCCGAAATGCTGGAACACGGCCTGTTCGCTGAAGGTGCCGGTGGGGCCGAGGAAGGCGACCGTCACGCGCTTTTCCAGCGCGCGGCAGGAAGACATGATCTCGCGGAAGATGGTCTGCACGTCGCGGCTGTCGAGCGGCCCAGGATTGCGCTCGGCCACGCCGCGCAGCACCTGCGCTTCGCGCTCGGGACGGAACACCGGCGCCATGGTTTCGGCCTTGACGTGGCCGACTTCCTGGGCGACCTTGCCGCGCTGGCTCAGGAGTTCGAGGATTTGCGCGTCGATCGCATCGATCTTTTCGCGCAGGGGTTGGAGTTTGTCTGTCATGATTTGCTAATTATTGGGTAGGGTGGACGGGTTTCCCGTCCACGTGTTCGCGCGCCCTTCGATTTACCGTAGCGGTCTTCGGACGGCGCGTACCACCGCGTGGACAGGGGACCCGTCCACCCTACGATGCATCGCGGCCGTTCAACGCCCGGCGAACTCGTTCAAATAATCGACCAGGGCTTGCACGCCCTCGATCGGCATCGCGTTGTAGATCGATGCCCGCATACCGCCGACGGACTTGTGGCCCTTCAGTTGCAGCAGGCCGCGCGCCTTGGCGCCGGCCAGGAATTTGTCGTTCAGGGATTCGTCGCGCAGGTAGAACGGTACGTTCATGCGCGAGCGGGCGCTCGGTGCCACACGATTCTGGTAAAAATCGTCGGCGTCCAGCGCCGCGTACAGCAGGCGCGCCTTGTCGATATTGATGCGTTCCATCGCTTCCACGCCGCCGAGGCGCTTCAAGTGCGCGAACACCAGGCCGGCGATATAGATCGCGTAGGTCGGCGGCGTGTTCAGCATGGAGTCGGCGTCGGCCACGGCGCGCCAGTTGAAGACGCCCGGGCAGATCGGCAGCGCGCTGTCCAGCAGGTCGTCGCGCACGATGACCAGGGTCAGGCCGGCCGGGCCGATGTTCTTCTGGGCGCCGGCAAAGATCACGCCGTACTTCGACACGTCGACCGCGCGCGACAGGATGTGCGAGGACATGTCGGCCACGACCGGCACGTCGCCCGCGTCAGGGGCGAAGTTGAATTCGACACCGTCGATGGTTTCGTTGGTGCAGACGTGCAGGTAGGCCGCGTCCGGGCTCAGTTTCCACTCGCCCTGCGGCGGCACCGACGTGAAGCCGCCGGCCTCGCCGGAAGCCGCCACGTTCACCCGCGCATAGCGCTTCGCTTCCTTGACCGACTTGCTCGACCAGGAGCCGGTCTGCACGAAATCGATTGTTGCTGGCTGCTGTTTGCGCCCCAGCAGGTTGAGCGGCACGATCGCGTTCTGGCCCAGTCCCCCACCCTGCATGAACAGGATGCGGTAGTTGCCTGGTACCGCCAGCAACTCGCGCAGGTCGGCTTCGGCCTGTTCGTAGATCGAGATGAATTCCGGGCCGCGGTGGCTCATCTCCATGACGGACATGCCGCTGCCGTGCCAGTCGAGCATCTCGGCAGCGGCCTGCTGCAGGACTTCCTTGGGGAGAACGGCGGGGCCGGCGGAAAAATTGAATACCTGAGTCATCGGTCCTTGCACCCTCACTTGCCGGCGGCCTGCCCGTTGGCGGCCATGATCTTCTGCATGCGCGGCATCAGCACGCGCTGGCTGATCGCGAAACTGCGCGCCATCAGCTTGGGCATGTTGGCCTGCATCTTCTGGCCCACCGGCGACGTGTAGAAGGCCGTCAGCTGGCGGATCTCGTCCAGCGTATAGGTCTCGGCGTACAGCGTCACCGTCTCGTTGACCATTTCATCCACCAGGGTCGGATCGGCAAACACCGCGTGCATCTGCGTGGCGTTGGCGGCCACGGCCTCGTCGAGCTTCTTCATCTGCTCGGCCTTCTGCGCCGCCGTCATGCCGGCGTTGGCGTTGATGGCGGCGGCGGCCGAGGCGCGCATCTGGGCCGGCATCTGCTGTTCCATGGTGGCCATCATCGTCCGCATCGACTCGCGCACCTTCATCGCCTCCAGCATCTGCCGGGTCGCGTTGACGACGGCCGGGTCGGCCGACGGCGCCGCCGCCTGGCTGAACGCCGGCGCGCAGGTGAAGAGTATGGCGGAAGCGATGGCGGCGAGCGATGTTTTCACGGTTGTCCTTGCATGGGAGGGAATGGGAGTGGTGCCTCCCGATTTTCGCATGAATCTTGCAAAAAATCCCTACCCGGCGGTTTTCACTTTGCCTTCGGCGCTTGCGCGGCCTGCGGCGGCGGCGGCAGCTTCGGCATCAGCGACAGCACGCGCTCGCGCAGCAGGGTCTGCACCACGGTGTTCGCTTCCTTGGTCACTTCCGGCATGGTGCTGCGCAGCTTGACGGCCACCGGGCGGCGGTTGAAGGCGTTCAGCTCGTTCAGCTCGGCCAGCGTGAACTTGCTGGCGTAGATCGGCACCAGGGCGTCCACCGCGTCGTCCAGCAGTTTCGGGTTGGCCAGCGCCTTTTCGGCGGCTTCCACCTGCTTCGGGATGTCCTTCGAGACCTTGGCCAACTCGGCCTTCTTCTGGTCGAGCGTCAGCTTGGGATCGGCATCGATGCGCTGGGCATAGGCGCGCAGCAGCATCTGCGGCAGCGCATTCGCGCCCTGCTTGAAGGTGGCTGCGGTCTGCTCGCGGTAACGCATGTTTTCCAGCAGCTCCCTGACGGCCTTGTTGACGGCGGGATCGATGGCGGCGGGCGGCGCGAAGGCGAAGGCGGCGGCAGGCGCGGCGGCCAGGACCAGGGTGCCGATGAAGGCAGCCAGACGTTTGTTCATGCTTACTCCTAATTACTGATAGACGGATACAAACAAAAAGGGAGGGACAGCGCCCTCCCTGCTTCGGTGCGAGGCCTTACTCGGGCGGCTGCTCCAGCTCCACCTCTTCCAGGTCGGTCTCGACCACGCGCTGCAGGCCGGACAGCTTGGTGCCGTCCTCCACCGCGATCAGGGTCACGCCCTGGGTCGCGCGGCCCATCTCGCGGATCTCGGCCACGCGGGTACGGATCAGGACGCCGCCGGTGGTGATCAGCATGATCTCGTCCGTGTTTTCGACCAGGGTCGCGGCCACCACCTTGCCGTTACGCTCGGTGGTCTGGATCGCGATCATGCCCTTGGTGCCGCGGCCGTGGCGGGTGTACTCGCCGATCGGGGTGCGCTTGCCGAAGCCGTTCTCGGTGGCGGTGAGCACCGACTGCTGCTCGTTTTCGGCAACCAGCAGCGCGATCACGTTCTGGCCCTCGTCCAGGTTCATGCCGCGCACGCCGCGCGCGGTACGGCCCATCGGGCGCACGTCGTTCTCGTCGAAGCGCACGGCCTTGCCGGCGTCCGAGAACAGCATCACGTCGTGCTTGCCGTCGGTGAGCGCGGCGCCGATCAGGAAGTCGCCGTCGTCGAGGTCGACCGCGATGATGCCGGCCTTGCGCGGGTTGCTGAAGTCCGGCAGCGGGGTCTTCTTGACGGTACCCAGGCTGGTCGCCATGAACACGTAGTGATCTTCCGGGAAGGTCGAATTCTCGCCCGACAGCGGCAGGATCACGGTGATCTTCTCGCCATCCTGCAGCGGGAACATGTTGACGATCGGCTTGCCGCGCGAGTTGCGCGAACCCTGCGGCACTTCCCACACCTTCAGCCAGTACATGCGGCCGCGGTTCGAGAAGCACAGCATGTAGTCGTGGGTGTTGGCGATGAACAGCTGGTCGATCCAGTCCTCGTCCTTGGTCGCCATCGCCTGCTTGCCGCGGCCGCCGCGCTTCTGGGCGCGGTATTCCGAGATCGGCTGCGACTTCATGTAACCGGTGTGCGACAGGGTCACCACCATGTCCTGCGGGGTGATCAGGTCTTCGGTTTCGAGGTCGCTGGCATTGTGCTCGATGGCCGAACGGCGCGCGTCCTTGCCGTTTTCGGTGTAGTCGGCCCGGATCTGGCCCATCTCGTCGGTGATGATCTGGGTGACGCGCGCCGGCTTGGACAGGATATCCAGCAGGTCGGCGATGTGCGCCATCACGTCCTTGTACTCGTTGACGATCTTGTCCTGCTCCAGGCCGGTCAGGCGCTGCAGGCGCATCTGCAGGATTTCCTGGGCCTGCTCGTCGGACAGCTTGTACAGGCCATCCGGCTGCATGCCGTAGTGCTTCGGCAGGTGCTCCGGACGGAAAGCCTCGATGCCGCCGGAAGCGCCCAGTTCGGTACGGGTCAGCATCTCGCGCACCAGCGACGAATCCCAGGCGCGCTGCATCAGCTCGACCTTGGCGACCGGCGGGGTCGGCGCAGCCTTGATGATGGCGATGAAGTCGTCGATGTTGGCCAGCGCCACGGCCAGGCCTTCCAGCATGTGGCCGCGCTCGCGCGCCTTGCGCAGCTCGAACACGGTGCGGCGGGTGACCACTTCGCGGCGGTGCGACAGGAAGCACTCCAGCATCTGCTTCAGGTTCAGCAGCTTCGGCTGGCCGTTCACCAGCGCCACCATGTTCATGCCGAAGGTATCTTGCAGCTGGGTCTGCTTGTACAGGTTGTTCAGCACCACTTCCGGCACTTCACCGCGCTTCAGCTCGATGACCACGCGCATGCCCGACTTGTCGGACTCGTCGCGGATATCGGAAATGCCTTCCAGCTTCTTGTCGCGCACGTTCTCGGCGATACGCTCGAGCAGCGACTTCTTGTTCACCTGGTACGGCAGCTCGTCGACGATGATGGCGACGCGGCCGCCGTCCTTGCCGTATTCCTCGAAGTGGGTCTTGGCGCGCATCACCACGCGACCACGGCCGGTGCGATAGCCGTCGCGCACGCCCGAGACGCCGTAGATGATGCCGGCAGTCGGGAAGTCCGGGGCCGGGATCAGCTCGATCAGCTCGTCGATCGTGCAATCCGGGTTGCTCAGCACGTGCAGCGCGCCGTTGATGACTTCGGACAGGTTGTGCGGCGGGATGTTGGTCGCCATGCCGACCGCGATGCCCGAGGAACCGTTGATCAGCAGGTTCGGGATGCGGGTCGGCAGGACGGTCGGTTCCTTTTCCTTGCCGTCGTAGTTGGGCTGGAAATCGACGGTGTCCTTGTCGATGTCGGCCAGCAGCTCGTTCGAGATCTTGTCCAGGCGGCACTCGGTGTAGCGCATCGCCGCGGCGCTGTCGCCGTCGATGGAACCGAAGTTGCCCTGCCCGTCGACCAGGGTATAGCGCAGCGAAAAGTCCTGGGCCATGCGCACCAGGGTGTCGTAGATCGACGCGTCGCCGTGCGGGTGATACTTACCCATGGTGTCGCCGACCACGCGCGCGCACTTCACGTACGGGCGGTTGAATACGGTATTACTTTCGTGCATGGAGAACAGCACGCGGCGGTGCACCGGCTTCAAGCCGTCGCGCACGTCCGGCAGCGCACGCCCCACGATCACGCTCATCGCGTAATCGAGGTAGCTCTTGCGCATCTCTTCTTCCAATGAAATTGGAACGGTTTCTTTTGCGAATTGATCCATTGGCTGGTCGATTGCTTTCAGGCGAATAATCGGGAGTACAAGCGTACGATTTTACCACGCGCGCTATATCAGCAGTGCAATTTGGAAGCAAGCCGCAGACCACAGCGAATTACGCACAATTGACGTTTTGACACATGCTTGTCATAAACGTTCGTCAAGCTTGCGCACTGCTCACAACCTCTTGTTGCGCACAAACAACGTGGCAAATCGCATGCACCACAATTGAGCAACTGACGGTCGTGCGGAAGTAGCCCATGTGGCAAAATGGCCGAGAAGTTAATTGCTTGTTTCACAATGCGAAACAGACTCGGCGGCACACGATGTTAGTATTCTGCTCACATCCAGCGATTTTTGCGCAGTTTCGCACCGGCAAGATTTTACCGAAAGGAAGAAAAAATATGAAAAAAATAGCAACCCTCATGCTTGCAGCTTCGGCAGCGATGGCCGGCAGCGCTTTTGCGCAGAGCGCACCTCCGTACGCCCCGTTGACGACTGACATCCAGGCGAAAACGCCATACAGCGCCTACGCGCAGGATGCCCGCGGCGTGATCGTCCGCAATCCTTTCGGCCTGTGCTGGCGTACCGGCTACTGGACCCCGGCGGATGCAGTCCCGGGTTGCGATGCGCCGCTGTGCGTGGCGCCGGAGCGTCTGGAAAACGGCAAGTGCGTCGCCCCGCCGCCGCCGCCACCGGTTGAAGCACCGGCCCCGGCGCCTGCACCGGCCCCGGCACCGGCTCCGGTCCCGACCTCGGAAAAAGTCAGCTACTCGGCCGACGCCTTCTTCGACTTCGACAAGGCCGTGCTGAAGCCGGCCGGCAAAGCGTCGCTGGACGACCTGGTCGGCAAGCTGAAGGACATCAACCTGGAAGTCATCATCGCCGTCGGCCACACCGACTCGGTCGGCACCGATGAGTACAACCAGAAGCTGTCGGTGCGCCGCGCCGAAGCCGTCAAGTCCTACCTGCAGGGCAAGGGCGTCGAATCGACCCGCATCTACACCGAAGGCAAGGGCGAAAAGCAGCCTGTGGCAGACAACAACTCCGCCGCCGGCCGCGCCAAGAACCGTCGCGTGGAAATCGAAGTCGTCGGTACCCGCGGCACCCAGCAGTAATCGCTGCTGAAGCTGTATGGAAAGACCCCGCTGCGGCGGGGTTTTTTTATGCCTGTCGTCTCGCGCACTGCCCGAGACGACTCCCCGCGAAGGCGCGCTACTGCCCCCGGGCACTATCGCTCCAAGTTTTTCTTGATCCTAACCGTCGCGCTGGAACAATTCCGCTATTATTCGGACCTATGACTACGACCAACACCACCAAGACCAACATGGATCCGCTCGAGATCCAGAAATTCAGCGAACTGGCCCACCGCTGGTGGGACCCGACGTCCGAATTCCGTCCGCTGCACGAAATCAATCCGCTGCGCCTGGAGTGGATCAATGCGCGCGTGCCGCTGAGCGGCAAGAACGTGATCGACATCGGCTGCGGTGGCGGTGTGCTGTCGGAATCGATGGCGCGCAAGGGCGCGAAAGTCACCGGCATCGACCTGTCGAAAAAGGCGCTCAAGGTCGCCGACCTGCACAGCCTGGAATCGGGCGTCGAGGTCCGCTATAAATTGATCGCCGCCGAAGACATGGCCGCCGAAGAGCCCGGCCAGTTCGACGTCGTCACCTGCATGGAGATGCTGGAACACGTGCCGGACCCGGCTGCCATCGTGCGCGCCGCCGCCACCCTGGTCAAACCGGGCGGCAAGGTGTTCTTCTCGACCCTGAACCGCAACCCGAAGTCCTACCTGTTCGCGGTGATCGGGGCCGAGTATGTGCTGCGCATGCTGCCGCGCGGCACCCACGACTACGCCAAGTTCATCACGCCGGCCGAACTGTCGACCTTCGCGCGCGACGCCGGCCTGATCGTGGACGGCCTCAAAGGGCTGAGCTACAACCCGCTGACCAAGATCTATTCGCTGAACCAGGACACCAGTGTCAACTACATGGTTGCCTGCAGCAAGCCTCTGTAATTATTAGTGTGATGACCTTTTCTTCCCGCCCACGTGCGCCGCGCGCCGTTTTGTTCGATCTCGACGGCACGCTGGCCGACACCGCGCCCGACCTCGCAGCGGCCGTCAACTGGCTGCGCACCGAGCGCGGCCTCGCGCCGACGCCCTACGCGATCCTGCGTCCGACCGCCTCGGCCGGCGCCCGCGGCATGATCGGCGCCGCTTTCGGCCTGGCGCCGGGCGACGAGGGATACGAAGCGCTGCGCCTGCAGTGGTTCGACCGCTACCAGGCCAACATGGCGGCGCACAGCACGCTGTTCGACGGCGTCAATGAACTGCTGGACGGCATCCGCGCAGCCGGCATGGAATGGGGCATCGTCACCAACAAGCCGATGCGGTTTACCGATCCGCTGCTGCCGCAGATCGGGCTGGCGCATGCGGGCTGCGTGGTGTCCGGCGATACCATGCCGCATGCGAAACCGCATCCGGCGCCGCTGCTGGAAGGCGCACGCCGGCTCGGGCTGGATCCGGCCGAGTGCTGGTATGTCGGCGACGATTTGCGTGATATCCAGGCGGGCCAAGCGGCCGGGATGGTGACGGTGGCCTGTGCCTGGGGCTATTGCGGCGCGACCGAGCCGGTGACCTGGGGTGCGGATATGCTGCTGGCCACGCCGGCGCATCTGTTCGAGCGCTTGCGCGAGGTGGCTGGCGTTGCCGGTGTGCCGGTTGCGGCAGCCTGATCCGGTTCAGGCTGCCGTTTCCCCTGCCTCGCTGCAAACGTTCCTGCTGTAATCTGCTCGACTGTGGCGGCCTTGATGGCCGCCTTTTTGTTGGCGCAGATTACTTATGTCGGTTAGTTGCAGTATATCCCTTACATATCTTTACGTTTGATACAGGCAACAGTCTAGTTCTCGGCGGTGCAACTGGGTAATCTACTCCCATCAAACAACACGACGTATCAGGAGAGACGAACATGGAAGCGATCAAGAACACCATCCAACGTATCCACCCGCTGATGGCCGCCGCTGCGGTATCGGTGATCGTTGTCAGCGTGGCCGGTACGGCTGCCATCACCGGCCTCCTGCCGAGCTCGCACAGCGCACCGCAGGCCCCATTGGCGAAAGCCGCGGTCAACCCGGCTTATGCGGCCACGCTGGCACCGGCTGGATCGCAGGCGATGCCAGCACCGGCTGCCGCCCAGTTTGCGGGTCAGGTCGGTTCGCAAGCGGCTTACGCCCAGCCGGTCGCCTATGCCCAGCCGGTTGCGGGCCAGTACGCTCCGAGCGTCCCGGTGGTGGCGCAAGCCGCGCCCGCCCCTGCTCCAGTTGTGATCAAAGAAACTGTTATCAAGGAAGTGCCGGTGAAGCAAGCCGCACCGAAAACGCGCGTGGTGCACCATACCAAGTACGTGCGTGACGATGGCTACTACGCCCCGGCACCGCGTCAGGCACCGCAACCGAACTACGTCGCGATCGGTACCGGCGCCGTGGTGGGCGGCCTGATCGGTAACCAGGTCGGCGGCGGCAACGGCCGCAAGCTGGCCACCATCGCCGGCGTGATCGGCGGCGGCATGCTGGGTAACCAGATCGCCAACAGCCGTTAAGTGCAAAAGGCCGCTAAATCAGGCGGCCTCTTCTGTACTTACACTTGGTGACACTTCTGCCTGGTACACCCGCTGCACACCGATGCCGTTTGGAGTACAATGGCAGTTCTTCGTTGGGGGGCGACCTGGTTTCGACGTGGGTTGCAAAGCAGCGCAGGGCATACCGAGGACTGGTTACCTCGTAAATACATCCAGAAATCAATAACTGCAAACGATAACTCGTACGCACTCGCAGCTTAATTGCTGCTAGCTCTACACTACCTCGCCTCTGGGGTGGGCCGCAAGGCAAGTAGAGTCATTTACAGAGGCTAGGACTCAACCGGGTTACTTGGTTGCTTCCGAAATTTAAGGTAACTCGCTGGTACACAGGGTGCACATCCCCGTTGTGCCGGTTAAATTAAATGATAGTGCTAAGTATGTAGAACTGTCTGTAGAGTGCTTGCGGACGAGGGTTCGATTCCCTCCGCCTCCACCAGTATTCAAAAACAAAGGCCCGCCGGTGAAAACCGGCGGGCCTTTGTTTTTGAATACTTCGTTGCAGCGTCGGCACCGGCACCCGGGCCCGGCCCGGCGGCGGGGGGGAGCCGGGGTTTCGCGCCGCACCGCGGCGCGCCGGCGTAGCGGCCTTTGCGCTGGCAAGCGCAAAGGCCTCTCCGATTCGCCCATTGGAGCAATCGCGCAGCGATTGTGCCTTGGTTTCTGGATTGTGCCTTGATTTCTAAATACCCATCCCACGCACGCCAAGAACAAGCCCCTGCTCCCTGCTGTGTTAGCATTAAATCAACGCAAACCACACCGCAAGCAAACAGAAATCAGGGAGCAAAATCAGTGCTGAAAATCAACGGCAAAGAAGTCACCTACACCAAATCCTTCCTGCTCGAACGCGGCGAGGAAGCCATTCTCTCGGGTCCCGAGTTGTCGAATGAAACGCTGCGCCTGAGCAGCTTCGAGTACATGGTCGGCATGAGCAGCAAGGCCGACGTCCGGGCCGAACTGGTCGACGGCGCGGTCGCGCTGCGCATGCCCTTTCTCGACAAGGGTTCGTTCGCCACCACGCTCCAGCTGGAGCTGAACAACAAGTCGACCATGAAGCTGCGCATCGCCGGCATGGGCGTCGGCGGCAACCTGCTGGTCCAGCTGGACGTCTACCTCAGCCGCCCGGTCAATTTCGCCCCGCGCTGACGCATCCAGACTGTCGTCGGCATCATCTCCGGCACCATATTCCCAATATTGCGTAACGGGCGACGCGACGAACTTGGGCCCCGGCCTTCGCCGGGGCGACGGTCTCACTGCCAACGAAACAAGCCGGTAAGCCCCGACCCTCAAGCCGCTTCCAGCATCCGCAGGTTCTCCGCCACCGCCGAGCGCTCCGGCAGCGCGTCCGATCCGGTCACCAGGTCGACGTGCCCGTCCGGAGACACCAGCGCGATTGAGGACACCCTGGGTCTGCGGATTGGCGCAGCCGGCCCGCCCGGCTGAGGCGTATCAATCCCGTCGCTGCGCGATCATGCACCGTAGAGGCTTCGCCGCTGCCCGAGCCAGGCCATGCACCACATCGTTTGTCCCGCGACGCCCGACCGCACCGAGGTGTGCCGATGAATGCCTTGAGTCCGCGCCGCGCCCTTCTCGCCGGCTGCGGCCTGTTCGCGGCCGGGATCGTGCTTGGCGCGGCGCTGGCCCCGCGCGTGCTGGCGCCGGCGCCGGTGACGGTGGCGCGCGGCACCACCCTGGCCAGCTTCGCGCCGGAAGCGATCCTGTCGGTCACCTACGCCACCCGCAGCGGCATCACCACCCTGCAGCGCGCAGCGCGCGGCGCCCGCTTCCACGTGCAATCGACCTATGCCGACGAGCGCCCGCCGCAGCGCTGCACGGTGCCCGCCGACCTAGCCGGCCACTTGGTCCGGTTTGCGGAAATGAAGGCGCGGCGCGGCCTGTCGCGCGAGCAGCGCGACCGCGAATTCCCGCTCCAGCTGGGGGTGCTGGACATCCGCGACAACGTCACCGGCGAGCCGGCGGTGTCGGTGCTGGTGTTTGCCAACCGGGCGCAATCGGCGCTGGCCGTGGCGCTGGGAGGCTATGCAGGCGAGGTGATCCTGCCGGTGTCCGAGCTCAGGTGGCTGGAACGGGCCTGCGACACGGTTGCCATGAGCGAGGAACCGGCACCGCTGCTGGCCGAACCGGCGGCCGCGCCGGACGCCATGGTGGTCACGACGTCGGCCCCGGATCCGTCCCCGGCGCCATCATCAACTCCTTGAGCAACGCATCGTTAAAGGCCGGCAAGTCATCCGGCTTGCGGCTGGTGACCAGGCGCGCATCGACCACCACCTCGTCGTCGGTCCACTCGGCGCCGGCATTGGTCAGGTCGCGCTTCAAGCTCGGCCAGCTGGTCAGGTGCTTGGCGGTGGCGATGCCGGCGTCGATCAGGGTCCAGGGACCGTGGCAGATCGCGGCGACCAGCTTTTCCTCGACCGGGAAGCCACGGATGAACTCGATCGCTTCCTTGCTCATGCGCAGTTGATCCGGGTTGGCAACGCCGCCCGGCAGCACCAGCCCGTCGAAGTCGGTCGGGTTGGCGTCGGCGACGTCGAGCTCGACCTTGAATGTGTCGGCCGGCTGCAGCTGGTTGAAGCCCTGTACCTCGGCGCCGGCCGGCTTGGGCGATACCAGCACCACGGTCGCGCCGTGTTCTTCGAGGAAGGAACGCGGGCTGGTGTATTCGATCTGTTCCACGCCATCGGTCATCAGCATCGCGACGCGGATGCCTTGCAGCGGCTTGCCGGCAGCTTGTTCCAACATAAGAACCTCCATGATTCGTCAACTAGTCATGGAACCATTCTAGGCACGCCGCGGCCGGCACGGCGCGCGGTGTCCGGCAGGCATTTACTGCTGGAGCTGCCCCAGGATCGCCTGGTTGAATGCCGGGATATCGTCCGGCTTGCGGCTGGTGACCAGCTTGCCGTCGACCACGACCTGCTGGTCGCTCCATTTTGCGCCGGCATTTTCCAGGTCGACCTGCAGCGTCGGCCAGCTGGTCATCTGGCGGTTGGTGACGAGTTCGGCGTCGATCAGGGTCCAGGGGCCGTGGCAGATGGCGGCGATCGGCTTGTTGGCCATGCCGAAGGCGTGGATGAAGGCGATCGATTCGGCCGACAGGCGCAGCTGGTCCGGGTTGGCGACGCCGCCCGGCAGCACCAGCGCGTCGAAGTCGGCGTGGTTGGCGCCGCGCACGTCCCGCTCGACCTTGAAGGTCTGGTCCGGGGTCAGCTGGTTGAAGCCCTGGATGGTCTCGCCAGGCGCTTTCGGCGACAGCAGCGTCACCGTCGCGCCCTGCTCTTCCAGGAAGCTGCGCGGCCCGGTGTACTCGACCTGCTCCACGCCGTCCGTCATCAGGATGGCGACGCGTTTGCCCTGCAGGGCCGGGGATGAAGCTTGTTGCATGTGACCTCCACTTGAACAATGATTATCAGAATATTCATTGTAGAGGGCATGACGCGACCACGGCGCCCGTATGCGTGGTGAGTACCTGCTCAGCCGGACAGCGCCTGCCACACCATCCACATGTTGGCGGCGGAAATCACCACGAACAGGCACCAGGCCAGGCTCGACGTCCACCAGGCGTTCACGAAGCGTCCCATCAGGTCGCTGCGGCCGGTCAGGCGGATCAGCGGGTACATGGCGAACGGCAGCTGCATGCTGAGCACGACCTGGCTGCCGACCAGCATCTTGCCGATCGCGTGGTCGCCCAGCGTCAGCACGCCGACCATGGCTGGCGCCAGCGCCAGGGCGCGCGTGATCAGGCGCCGTTGCCAGCACGGGATCTTCATCTTGAGGAAGCCTTCCATGATCACCTGGCCGGCGATGGTACCGGTGAAGGTCGAGCTTTGCCCGGACGCCAGCAGCGCCAGGCCGAACAGGATGGCGGCCATGGCGGTGCCGGCCACCGGCGCCAGCAGGTAATAGGCCTGGTCGATGTCCATCACGTTGCCCCCGCCGGGTTTATGAAAAGCGGCAGCGGCCAGCACCAGGATGGCGCCGTTGATGAACAGCGCCAGGATCAGCGACACGACGGTGTCGATGCGCGACATCCCGATCGCTTCGGCCAGGCGCCCTTCCCGGCCTTGCATGCCGAGCGAGGCGACGCGGGTCTGCACCACCGACGAATGCAGGTACAGGTTGTGCGGCATCACGGTCGCGCCCAGGATGCCGATGGCGAGGTAGAGCGCGTCGCGGTCGGCGATTTTTTCGAGCGAGGGCACCAGGCCGGCCGCGACCGCGTGCCAGTCGGGCGAGACCAGCGCCAGTTCCGCGAACAGGCAGATGGCGATGGTGGCGATCAGCGCCAGGATGATGGCTTCCAGCTGGCGGAAGCCCTTGCCCTTGAGCGCCAGGATCAGCAGGGTGTCGAGCGCGGTGAGCGCCACCCCGGTCGGCAGCGATACCCCGAGCAGCAGGTGGAAGGCGAGCGCGCAGCCGAGCACCTCGGCCAGGTCGCAGGCGATGATCGAGAGTTCCGCGAACAGCCACAGTGCCTTGGCCGACAGCGGCGAATATTGCTCGCGGCAGTGCACGGCCAGGTCCTTGCCGGTGACGATGCCGAGCCGCATGCTGAGGCATTGCAGCACGATTGCCGCCAGGCTCGACAGCACCACCACGAACAGCAATTGGTAGCCGAACTGGGAGCCGCCCTGGATGGCCGTCGCCCAATTGCCCGGATCCATGTAGCCGACCGACACCATCAGGCCGGGGCCGGCGTAGCGGATGACTTTCTTCCAGAACGGGTCGCTCTCGGGAACCGTGACGGTGCCGGAGACTTCGGAGGGACAGAACGGGGCGGTGGCGGTGGTGGGTAGCTTGAACATGGGGTTTGCGCAGTCGGATCAACCGATTCTAGCGCAAACCCTTGGTTTAGATGAGTCCGCTCGGACCCGCTTCTTCAAGCCGTTTTATTGCCCAGCACCTGCATGCGTGTACGCAGACGGCGGATCTCGTCGGCCATGTCGACCACCAGGGCCGCCAGGTCTTCGTTGGCGTCGAAATCGCGTTCGATGCGCACTAAGCGGCGCGCGCGCATCAGGTCGATGCTGCGGAAGCGCAGGGCAGTCACTTGCACTTCGGCCTGGCTGCCGAGCACGCCGGCGTGCACGTGGCGCACCACCCAGTCCGGTTCCACATCGCAGGCGCGTGCCAGTTCCTCGAGCGTCAGGGCGACCTCGTCCAGCAGCACGCCACTCAGGCTTTGCTGAATCACCATCTCATGCTCCTATGCGTTCACGGGGATTGAAGGCCAGGTCGCGCGCCATCGCCTCGTACAGCTCGCGCGCACGGTCGCTGCTGGCAGGCGGCAGCACCACGTCCAGGATCAGGTACAGGTCGCCCGGCTGCGCCGCCGGGATGCCGCGGCCCTTCAGGCGCAGCTTGCGACCGCTCTGTGAACCGGGCGGCACCGTCACCTCGACCGGGCCGGACGGCGTCGGCACCGAGATACTGGCGCCGAGGGCGGCTTCCCACGGCGCCACCGGCACGTTCTCGTAGACGTTGGTGCCTTCGAGGCGGTAGCGCGCATCCGGGTTCAGCTGCACTTCGAGGTAGATGTCGCCGGCCGGCCCGCCTTTGACCCCGGGATGGCCCTGCCCCTTCATGCGCAGCTGCTGGCCCGGGGTGATGCCCTTCGGGATAGTGATGCTGAGGGTCTTGTCGCGGGTGACGGTACGGCCCGACGCATCCTGTTCGGGCACGCGCAGGGTCACCGTGCGGGTGGCACCCTGGTAGGCGTCGCGCAGGTCGATGGCAATGGCGGCATGGATGTCCTCGCCGGCCATACGGAAGCCGCCGCCACCCATGCCGCCCATGCCGGCTCCACCCGTACGGCCACGGCGGCCGACATGGGCGAACAGGTCGGCAAAGAAATCGTTGCCTTCGGCGCCGTTGAAATCGAATTGCGAACCCCAGTCCGGCGGCGGCCGGAATTCCTGGCCGGGCCGGTACCCACGGCCGAGTTCGTCATAGGCGGCGCGCTTCTCGGCGTCGCCCAGCACGTCGTAGGCTTCGTTGATTTCCTTGGTCTTGGCGTCGGCATCCTTGTGCTTGCTGACGTCGGGGTGGTATTGCCGCACCAGCTTGCGATACGCCTTCTTGATCTCGTCGGCGGACGCGGTGCGTTCCACGCCGAGTACTTTGTAGTAGTCCTTGTATTCCACGAGCTTGCTCCTGGATCAATTCAATCGGGTTGGATGGTTCACTGGAGTGGCATATGAGGTTCGCAAGCTTGCTTTTCAACTAAACACGATCTCGGAAGAATGGTGTAGCACAAGGCTTTGGGAATCGTAAAAAAGTTTATGAAAGGACCGATTTAATTCCTTGATTTAATAATGTTAGTTGTCGGGAAATAATAATAGAGGCGGGGTATGCGTACGAAAAATAATCCTTACCCGATTTGGGAATTAAAGTGCCGATATTTTTTACACTCATCAATAACTAAAGTTAATCTTTATTAACTTTTCCAAATGGAATCAATGATCTAAATTAATGTGGTTTTTTGGCACGGTACTTGCATACACGAAGGGCTCAAACAACTAGGGAGGTTTTGATGAAGCTGAGTTCCGTTGCAAAAGCAATCGCCAGTCTGTCGTTCTTTGCATGCACTTCGCTGTTTGCCGCACCTTTGACCGTGGATATCACCGGTGTCCAGAGCGTCGGTGAAATTGGTGATCCGGGTAATACGGTGCTGACCTACAATGTCGGTGCCAATGCGACCATCACCGCCATTACCTATTCTGTCAACGTGACGGCTTTCACGCCGAGCTGGCTGTCGGAAATCGGCCTGGCATTCACCGATTCCGACTTCTTCGAGGGCGTTATCTTCAATCCGGGCACGGGTGACGATTTTGCGGGCACGGCGACGTATTCGGACTCGGCCGACCTGGCAGCCCTGGGCCTGTCCTTCAACGTCGGCGCCGACGGCATCCTGCGCCTGGAGTTCTACGAAGATTTCGACGACTCCCAGGTCGATCCGGACGGCCGCTGGAACTTCGGCACCATCACCTTCAACGTGGAAGGCGGCACCGTGCTGCCGCCGGTCGATCCGGGCACCCCGGGCGGCGAGGTGCCGGAACCGGCAAGCGCACTGCTGATCGGCGCCGGCCTGGCAGCGCTGGGTTACCGCCGCCGCCGCGCCGCCAAGCAGGCGCACTGATCCGCGCCTTGCCTGAAGCGTAGCACCTGGCCGGGGCAATACCGTCGATACGGTGTTGCCCCGGCCGTTTTTTACGGCCTGTATTAACCGGCTTCCATTGCGCCGGGTACCGTCACCCGGCCTTAGCAATTAGTCAGTACAATCCGGGGTTTCGCCAGCTGCCCCGAACCATGACGTCCACCGTATCCGCCGCCCCCGCCTCCTCCCCCGTCCGCACCGAGATCGCGACCTTGTGGCGCCTGTCGTGGCCGATGCTGGTCGGCCAGCTGGCCACGGTCGGCATGGGGGTGGCGGACGTGGCGATGACCGGGCACGTCAGCGCGGCCGAGCTGGCGGCGGTGTCGCTCGGCACCTCGGTGTGGTCGATCATCCTGGTCACCGTGATGGGCGTCATGATGGCGGTGAATTCCGTGGTCGCGCACGAGATGGGCGCCGGGCGCTTCGACAAGATCTCGCATTCGGTGCGCGAATCGCTGTGGATGGGCGCGATCGTCGGCATCGTCGGCTGCCTGGCGGCGAATGCCTGCACGCGGCTGTTCGACCACATCGGCCTCGAAGCGGCCGTGGCCGAGCGCGCCAAGATCTTCCTGCACATCATCAGCCTCGGCATGCCGGCCTTTGCCTGCTACCGCGCGCTGTACGGCTATACCACCAGCATCAACCAGACCAAGCCGATCATGGTCATCGCCATTTGCGGGCTGCTGTACAACATCGCGCTCAACTGGATGCTGGTGTTCGGCAAGTTCGGCTTGCCGAAGCTGGGCGCCCTCGGCTGCGCGGTCTCGACCGCCAGCGGCGTGTGGCTGATGCTGGCGGCGATGGTGATCTGGATCAAAATTTCTAGCGCCTATCGCATGACCTACCCGTTCACGCGCTGGGAAGGCCCGAACTGGCGCGAGATCGGCAGCATGCTGCGCCTCGGGCTGCCGATCGGCGTCACCCATTTCGCGGAAGTCAGCGCCTTCGGCATCGTCAGCCTGCTGGTGGCGCGTTTCGGCGTGGTGCAGGTGTCGGCGCACCAGATCGCGCTGAATTTCGTGTCGCTGGTGTTCATGGTGCCGCTCAGCTTCGGCATCGGCGCCCTGACCCGTGTCGGCCAGGCGATGGGCGAAGGCAATGCGGTGCGGGCGCGCTTCGTGGCCTGGACCGGCACCGGCATGTGCATCGCCTTCGGCGTGCTGTCGGCGATCTTCATCGCGCTATTCCGCTGGCAGATTGCAGCGATGTACACCTCGGACGCGGCGGTACAGGCCACCTGCGCCATGCTGCTGCTGTTCGCCGCGCTGTTCCAGTTGTCCGACTCGACCCAGGTGGCGGCCGCCTCCGCGATGCGCGGCTATCAGGTCACGCGTTCGCCGATGGTGATCCAGATGATCGCGTTCTGGGGCGTGGCGCTGCCGGTCGGCTGGATCCTGGGCCTGGCCCCTAGCTGGTTCCCGTGGTCGCCGGCCCAGCCGATGCAAGCCACCGGTTTCTGGATCGGCCTGGTACTGGGCCTGACGGTGGCGGCCGTGCTGCTGGCCTGGTCGCTCAACAAGCTGTCGGCCCTGCGCGTGCGCGCAGCGGATGTTAGCGCCTGACAATTATTAATTGCATATGTGATCGCTAACATGCACAATAGCCGCACACAACAATAAGCGAACCCAGCGGTCACAGAACGCGATATCCAGGAGACAGCCAGCTAGCTTCATACGCGGCATCCATCCGATCCGTCCGTGCGCTCGGTCGCCCGATCGATTCGATACCGACAGGAGACGGGATGAGGCTGACACCCCACACCACTTTGGCCGCGCTGGCATCGGCGCTGGCCTTCACCCCCGCGGCCTTTGCCGCACCATTGACCACCCTTGATCGCAACGGCGCCTGGGTCTCGGTCGAAGCCTACGGGCCCAACATCGTGCACGTGACGATCGCCGCCGACAAGGACCAGGTCCTGAAAGGTCCCGGCTACGGCATCCTGCCGAAAGCGGCCGAGAATGGCGCCTTCCGCCATAGCCGCGCCGCGGACGGCGATACTTTTGCGTCCTCCGGCATGACCCTGCACGTGAACCCGGCCCCGGCGCCGCGCGTGCCGAGCCAGGGCGAGAAATACTTCGCGCCGGCGCTGGCCTCGGTCGGGCTGCAGGTGAAAAATGCGCGCGGCGAGCAAATCCTCAGCATGACCGGCTGGGAAATGGCGCCGCACACGGTCAACGGCGAAAAAACTTACCAGGTCGGCGCCTCGTTCGCGGCCCCGCGCGACGAGCATTACTACGGCATGGGCCAGAACCAGGAATCGCTGTCCGGCCTCGACCTGCGCGGCCGCGTCCTCGACTGCAAGCACTGGTACGACGCCCCGGCCGGCGAAACCGTATGCGTGCCCTTCATGGTGTCGTCCAAGGGCTACGGCATCGTCTGGGACAACCCGTCCGCCACGCGCTTCATCGCCGGCGTGCACGGCAAGACCGCCTTCCAGTCGAACGTGGGTGAGCGCGTCAGCTTCTTCGTCATCACCGGCAATTCTTCGGATGAACTGTATTCCGGCTACGCCCGCCTGACCGGCAAGACCCCGATCCCACCGAAAGCCGCCTTCGGCCTGATCCAGTCCAAGGCGCGCTACGACAGCCAGCAGGAAGTGCTGCGGGTGGCGAATACCTACCGCCAGAAACAGTATCCGCTCGACGTGATGGTGGTCGACTGGTTCTACTGGACGCGCATGGGCCAGATGGACATCAACCCCGCCGAGTTCCCCGATCCGGACGGCATGAACAAGCAGCTGCACGACATGGGCATGCAGTCGATCATCTCGATCTGGCCGCGCTACGAGACCTCGGGCCGCTACTTCAACGAGCTCGATGCCAAGGGCTACCTGCTCAAGGACAAGGACGGCAAGACCGTCGACGGCCTGCCCTTCCGTTCCGACCGCACCGGCGGCCTGATCGACGCCACCAATCCGAAGGCCCGCCAGTGGTTCTGGGAAAAGTCGCGCGACAATATCCTGGCGCACGGCTTCGATTACCCGTGGCTGGACGAGACCGAACCCGACCTGGTACCGGACGGCTTCATGTATGCGATCGGCTCGGGCGACCGTTTCCACAACCTGTTCCCGCTGCTGCACGTCGAAGGTTTCGCCGACAACATGCGCGCCTGGAAACCGAACAAGCGCGTGCTGATCCTGTCGCGCGCCGCCTACCTCGGCTCGCAGCGCACCGGCGCCCTGTTCTGGTCCTCCGACATCAACCCGACCTGGGAAGCGCTGGCGCGCCAGATTCCGGCCGGCCTGAACATGACCGCGTCCGGCATCGCGCTGTGGGGCAACGACATCGGCGGCTGGCAATACCTGCCGCAGACCACCAGCGCCACCAAGGCGCCGCTGCTGGACCCGTCCGACGCGCGCGACGTCGTCGGCCAGAACCACGACTATCCGGAACTGCACACCCGCTGGTTCCAGTACGGCACCTTCCTGCCGACGCTGCGCCTGCACGGCGACCGCAAGCAGGCCGACATCTGGTCCTTCGGCAAGGCGGCGGAAACGATCATGGCGCGCTATGACCGCTTGCGCTATCAATTGATCCCGTACATCTACAGCCAGGCCAAGTTCACCCACGACACAGGCGCCCCGTTCATGCGCCCGCTGTGGATGGACTTCCCGCAAGACCCGAACGTGGCCGACATCGGCACCGAGTACATGTTCGGCCCGGCCTTCCTGGTGGCGCCGGTGACGGAGCAGGGCCAGACCGAGAAGGATGTCTACCTGCCGGCCGGCAGCGACTGGTACAACTTCTGGACCAAGGAAAAGCTGGCCGGCGGCCGCTGGGTGAAAGTGGCGGCGCCGATCGACCAGATCCCGGTATTCGTGAAGGCCGGCTCGATCGTACCGCTCGGCGCCGACATCCAGTCGACCGCGACCAGGCAGGCGATCGCCGAGATCCAGGTGTACCCCGGCAAGGATGGCGAGTTCAGCCTGTACGACGACGATGGCGTGTCCTACGACTACGAGAAGGGCAAGTCGACCACGACCCGCCTGCGCTGGAGCGAGGGTAGCGGCAAGCTGACGGCGTCGGGCGGGGATGGCGGACTGGCCAGGTCGCTGCCTGGGTTGGTGAAGGTGATCGGCAAGCAGTAACCGGCAATGCAGGAGCCGCACACTTTCTAACGCCGCTCCTGCTCATCAACGTCGCCCCTGCGCAGGCAGGGGCCCAAGTTCTGCCCGCGCTGTCGAAACGCGTACAACTTGGGCCCCTGCCTTCGCAGGGGCGACGTTCTTGTGCTGTCGCATCGATCAAACGGGTTGGTACGCATGCTCCGCCTGCGTCGATGCCCTCATATTTGCAGCTTTTCACCCCCGACTCTGGTATCGTCTCGGCCGTTGCACACAATTAATCAATTGCCCAGAGACCATTCCATGCGCCCTCTCATCCTGCTCCTTGCCGCCCTGTCGGCCGCTCCCGCATCCGCGGAGCGCCTGACGCTGGACCGACTCCACGCCGACCCGGCGTTGGCCGGTCCTGGCGTGCGCGCCTTGCGCGTGTCGCCCGACGGCGAACGCGTGACTTTCCTGCGCGGCCGCGCCGACAACCAGTTCCAGCTGGACCTGTGGGAATACAACATGAAGGACAAGACCACGCACCGCCTGGTCGACTCCAAGAAGCTGGTCCCGAACGAGAACTTGTCGCTGGAAGAACGCGCACGCCGCGAACGCGCCCGTACCGCCAGCCTGTCCGGCATCATCAGCTACAGCTGGTCGCCCGACGGCAAGCAGATCCTGGTGCCGATCGCCGGCGATTTGTACCTGGTGGACGTCAAGAATCCGGATGCGGCGCGCAAGGTCGCCTCGGGCAATGTCGGCGATCCGAAGATTTCGCCGAAGGGCCGCTACGTCTCCTTCGTGCGCGACCAGAACCTGTTCGTGATCGATTTGACGACCGGCCAGGAACGCCAGCTGACCAGCGACGGCAAGGGCACGATCCATAACGGCGAAGCCGAGTTCGTGGCCCAGGAAGAGATGGACCAGAAAACCGGCTACTACTGGGCGCCGGACGATTCCGCGATCGCCTACCGCCACTTCGACGAAGCGCAGGTGCCGGTTGCGCGCCGCTTCGAAATCTACGCCGACCGCACCGAGGTCATCGACCAGCGCTACCCTGCCGCCGGCGACCCGAACGTGGTCATCGACCTGATGATCGTCAATCCGGCCACCGGCGCACAGAAGAAAGTGGATCTCGGCGCCGAGAAGGACATCTACCTGGTGCGCGCCGACTGGAGCGGCGACGCCAAGACCCTGGTCTACCAGCGCCAGTCGCGCGACCAGAAGCGCCTCGACCTGGTGGCGGTCGATACTGCCACGCTGGCCCAGCGTCCGCTGTTCACCGAAACCTCGAACACCTGGGTGGCGGTGCCGGCCGACCTGCGCTTCCTGAAGAGCCGCAACGCCTTCATCTGGGCGTCCGAGCGCAGCGGCCGCAACCACCTGTACCTGTTCGATATGACGGGCCGTCTGCTGCATCCGATCACCAAGGGTGAATGGGGCGTCGACAGCATTCTGGCGGTCGACGAGCAGGCTGGCAAGGTCTACATCTCGTCCAACAAGGATGCGGTAATCGACAAGCAGACCTACGCCGTCAACCTGGACGGCGGCAATGCCGACAAGCCGGTGCGCATCACCAAGCAGGACGGCATGCACGACGATACCTTCGCCCAGAACGGCAAGATTTTCGTGGACACCTTCTCCGATCCGAAGACCCCGCCGCAGGTGTCGATCCGCCGCGCCGACGGTTCGCTGGTCGAATGGCTCGAGCACAACGAGGTGAAGGGCGACCATCCGTACGCGAAGTACATGGCCGACCACCTGCCGACCGAATTCGGCAGCATCAAGGCGCACGACGGCCAGGACCTGTATTACTCGATGATCAAGCCGTCGAACTTTGACCCGGCCAAGCGCTATCCGGTGTTCCTGATGGTGTACGGCGGCCCACACTCGCAGCAGGTGACGCGCGGCTGGGGCAATATGTTCAAGCAATACATGGCGCAGCAAGGCTTCGTGGTGTTTACGCTGGACAACCGCGGTTCGTCGCGCCGCGAGCGCAAATTCACCGACGTCATCTACGGCGAACTGGGCAAGCATGAAGTCGAAGACCAGCTGACCGGCATCGACTGGCTGGCCAAGCAGAGCTTTGTCGACCCGAAACGCGTCGGCGTGTTCGGCTGGAGCTACGGCGGCTTCATGACCCTGCGCCTGCTCGAAGCAGGTTCGGACAAGATCGCGATGGGCGTGTCGGTGGCGCCGGTGACCGACTGGTCGCTGTATGACACCCACTACACCGAGCAGTTCGTCGGCGCGACGCCGAAGTCGAATCCGAAGGCCTACGAACAGAGCGGCGTGTTCGCCCACCTGGACGGCCTGAAGTCGCCGCTGCTGCTGATCCACGGCATGGCTGACGACAACGTCCTGTTCACCAACTCGACGCGCCTGATCGACGCGCTGGTCAACCGCAACGTCAAGTTCGAGCTGATGACCTATCCGGGTGCCAAGCACGGCATTTCGTCGCGTGCCGGGCAGCGCCATGTGTATGGCATGATCGAGGGCTTCTTCAAGAAGAACCTGGGCGGGACCGACGCCAAGTAGGGTGGACGGGTTCCCCGTCCACGCGTTCACATCACGTCTGCACACACGCGAACGCTAGTGGAACGCGTGGACGGCAGGGCCGGCTCGCCGCCCGCGTCCACCTTACCGTAACGCATGCATTACAAACAAAAACAGCCGCTAAAAGCGGCTGTTTTCATTGAAGCTGGGGCGGCTTACTTCTTGCCGACCACGTCCTTCAGGTCGCCAGCTTTCTCTTGCACTTTGCCTTCAGCCTGGTTTGCCAGGCCCTTGGCTTGCTGCTCTTCGCTGCCGATGGCTTTACCGAAACCTTCTTGGATTTTGCCACCGATGTCTTTGGCTTTGCCTTTGATTTGGTCTTCGTTCATGTTCGTTCTCCTATCGTCAGTGAAATACTGCTTCTGGAAGTGAAGCGGCATGGGTGTATAGTGCGCCCATTGCGATCGCAATACTGTTCGCGACTTAACAAATAATCAAAATTTCAGCGCGGCTTGCGCCAGACGCTGGCCAGCCAGGGCTGCTGTTCGCGTGGCAGTCCTGGCGGACGGTAATAGTGGCACAGCGGATCGAAGCCGGCCCCGGTCACATGGCGTTCCCAGCTCGGATAATCGTGGAAACTGCCCCAGCGCGGGCCATTCCAGCCCTCCTCGTTATTCCCGCGCGGATTCGAGCTGAACAGCACGCCGCCCGGCTTCAGCGCCGCATACAGCTCGCCCAGCACCTTGGGCAGCAGGCTGCGCGGCACGTGGAACAGCGAGGCATTCGCATAGATGCCGTCGAACAAGCCATCCGGCAGGTCAAGGTCGAGGAAGTTCTGCTGCCACACTTCGCAGCCGCTGTAGGCCGCCGCCATCGCCACGAACTCGGCGCTGCCGTCGAGGCCGATGGCACGGTGGCCCATGTCGCGGAAGGTTTTCAGGTCGCGCCCCGGACCGCAGCCGAGGTCGAGCAAGGTGTAGGGTGCGTCGGCCTCGATCGCCTCCAGCAGGGCGGCGATGTTCTGGCTGACGTCGTGGTCGATGGTGCCGGCGAAGAAGCGCGGCGCCACCGAGTCGTAGTGATGCAGCGTGCGCTGCGTAATGTCGCGGAAATCATCGTAATCGGTGATGCCGGACACGTCATCCTGTCCCATATGCGGATCCTGGTGCAGCCTGGGCCGCTTGATGTCGAGAAAATCCGGGTGCATGGGCCACCAGCGAAGAAATAGACTCCAGGCTATTGTAGGCCTGCCATTTCTAGCGCCAGTGTCCGTTACCCCTAATAAATTACCAAACCCGTACGCGCTGGTCCGGCGGCAGGTACAGCGCCTGGCCCGGCTGCACGTCGAAGGCCTTGTACCAGGCGTCCAGGTTGCGCACGGTGGCGGTGCGGTACTGCGGCGGCGCATGGCCATCGGTCAGGATACCGCGGCGCTCGGCCGCCTCGCGTGCCTTGTTGCGCCAGCTGGACGCATAGCCGATGAAGAAGGCGCGGTCGCCCTCCTCGTTGGCGTTCTTGCCGCCGGAAGCGCGGTAGGCATCGTAGGCCGCTGCGAGACCGGCCAGGTCGGCCAGGTTTTCCGACAGCGTCAGCTGGCCGTTCACGGCCAGGTCTGGGAAGGGTTTATAGGCGTTGTACTGGGCCACCAGCTTGCTTGACGCCGCCTTGAAGTGTTCCATGTCTTCCTCCGTCCACCAGTCGCGCAGACGGCCCTGGGCGTCGAACTGCGCGCCCTGGTCGTCGAAGCTGTGGCTGATTTCGTGGCCGATGATGGCGCCGATCGAACCGTAGTTGGCGGCATCCGGCGCCTTCGGGTCGAAGAACGGCGGCTGCAGGATCGCGGCCGGGAAATTGAGCGCGTTCTGCAGCGGCAGGTTGACGGCATTCACCAGTTGCGGCGGCATGGCCCACTCGGTGCGCTCCGGCTTGTGGTGCAGCTTGGCGATTTCTTCCTTGTAGTGGAACTGTTCGGCGCGCACGGCATTGCCGAAGGCATCATTGGGCACTACCTTCAGGGCGGCATACGACTTCCACTTGTCCGGATAACCGACGCCGACGTACAGCGTCTTGAGCTTTTCCTTGGCCTGGGCACGGGTGGCCGGGGCCATCCAGTCGAGCTTGTCGACGCGCTTGCCGAAGGCGTCGACGATGTTCGCCACCATCTGCTGCAGCCTGGCCTTGTTCTCGGCCGGGAAGTACTTCGCCACGTACAGCTTGCCGACCGCCTCGTCCATCGCCTCGTTGGTGGCGCCCAGCGCGCGCTTCCAGCGCAGCGACTGCTGCGGGGTGCCGGTCAGCGCCCTGCCGTAGAAATCGAAGCGGGCGTCCACGAAGGCCTTGGGCAGCACGCCCGCCATCTGGTTGATGCGGTGGAAGGCCAGGTAATCCTTCCAGGTCGCCAGGTCGATGCGCTCGACCAGCGCGGCGGTGCCCTTCATGGCCGACGGGTGCCAGACGATGAACTTGTCCTGGTCGCCCAGCTGGGCCGCCTTGAAGAAGGCGTTCCAGTCCAGGCCCGGGGCGTTGGCCGTGAAGTCCTTCAGGGTCCAGGTATTGTCGGCCTTGAGCACGTCGGCCGAGTCGGCGCGGCTGGCGTGGCCGTTGGCGATGTCGACCTCGAGCGCGAACACCTTGGCGGCGCGCGCGTCGGCATCGTTCTCAGTTTTACTGTAGCCGGCCAGTTTCAGCATCGTGGCGATGTGTTTCTGGTACTGCGTGCGCAGGCCGGCCATGCGCTCGCTGCTGTCCAGGTAGTAGGCGCGGTCGGGCATGCCCAGGCCGCCCTGCAGCAGGTAAGGCATGTTGCGCGCGGTGTCGTGCAGGCCTTGCGCGACCCACAGGCCGAACACATTCTCGGTGAAGAAATCGGTATTGTTCAGCGGGTCGACGTCGGCGCGCAGGCTGTCGCCCAGTGCGCGCACCAGGCCCGGCTTGTCCTTGATCGCGGCAATCCGGTCCAGCTGCGGCTTGAGCGGCGCCACGCCCCTGGCTTCGATCGCGCCTTCGTTCATGTAGGCGGCAAAGTAATCGCCGACCTTGCGCGCCTCGCTGTTGGCGCCCTTGTCCTTGCCCGCATCCTCGATCAGCTTGACGATGCGCTGGTTGGTCTCCTCGGCCAGGCTGGCCATCGCGCCCCAGCTGCTGCGGTCGGCCGGGATGTCGGTCTTGGACAGCCAGCCGCCGTTCGCCCACGCAAAGAAATCGTCGCCGGGACGCAGGGTGCCGTTCGCCGGCGCGGTGTCCGCGGCTGCCCCCTTGTCGGCGGACGCAGTCGGCTTGGCCGGCGCAGCAGCCTGGCCACCCGCGAAAGCGGCGGAGGCAAACGCGCCGCATAGGGCAAGGACGATGGCAGTGTGTCGGATCGGTGTCCAGCTGGTCTTCATGGGTTCCCCTAGTGACGGATTATCCGTGTAGTTTACTGCAATGTACCGGCCGGGAGGCCTTCCGCAGCCAGGCCACCAAAACATGCGCCATGGTTGCCGACGCGTGCTTGCTATCCCTTGTCGAAATTTATTTTAAAAATTTCTTTTGAAAACCCTAAAGTTCCCCAGTGCACGACCGTTAAAGGGAGACAACCGGTAATCCAGCCGGCGCTAGTCCCTTACAAGTGTGACAACATGACGTCGAACGAAGTCCTCGCAATGTACGAAAACATCGCTGCCATCACTGGCCGCATGGCGGTTGCCGCGCGCGAGGGAGACTGGGATGGCCTGGCCCGGCTGGAAACGCAATGCGCGCTGCACTCGAGCGCTGCCCGCGCCGGCGTGCCGCCGCTGGAAGGCGACCAGCGCAAGCGCAAGATCGACCTGCTCAAGCAGATCATGGCCAACGACCGCATGGTGCGCGACGTCACCGAACCCTGGATGGGCCAGCTCGACCGCGCGATGCGCCCGGCACACTGATTTATCCCTGGCGGCCGGCATCGGCACCCCAGCGGCAGCACATCGAACCCCGCAGCGCCTGCGCTCCGGGGTTTTTTCATGCCCGCCGCAACCCTAGGCCGGCGCCTGGACGTGCAGGCTGCGGCCCGCCATGATGCCGTCGAGGTTGCACTCGACCCAGTCCACCACTTCGTGCAGCCGGGCGCTGATCTCCTCGCCCAGCGGGGTCAGGCGGTATTCGACACGCTGCGACGGACCGGGATGCGCGACGCGCTGCACGAAGCCGTCCTGCTCGAGCCATTGCAGGGTCTGGATCAGCATCCGCTCGCTGATGCCGCCCACCTTGCGCCGCAGCTCGCCGAAGCGATGGGCGCCGTCGCCCAGTGCCACCAGCAGCAATACCCCCCACCGGCTGGTGACGTGCTTGAGCACCTCGCGCGATGGGCAGTGCTCGGACATGACGTCGCCACGCATGGCATGATCGGACAGCGGTTCGTTCATCCCTCTCCTCGCTTTTCTGGTTGACGCCCGGAGTCGCGCAGCGCCGGGCTGTCGGGTCATTGTCGCGCAAAAGCCGGTACGGCGGCGGCGCGCTGAACGGGCGTGCAAGCCCGGAAAAAGGCCGTAAAAAAACCCGCGCGGCTCGCGTCCGCGCGGGTTTTCTATAGACGGATGGCCTTGCCACCCCTCGGTATGGGGAGAGCGATCGCCAGGCATCCCCTGGCGTCGCCTCTTGCCGGTTGCATCCGGCGTCTACGTGCGCACTGTTGGCCCGCAAACCGCTTCCGGGGTCAGGCGCTTCATCAGCGATCATCCGGTTCCCGCGCCACGCAATCGGTGGTGGCTGCGCCGGACCTGAGCCGTTTTTTCATGATCGAAAAGATCACATGCGAACCAGTATAACTCAACATTTACATTTGTGTAGACAAGTTTGTGCGCGCCTATTCCATTGTCGGTTCGACCACTTTTGCGGGGGTACCCGCGGGGGGCGAAGGCGCCTTGCCGCGGCTGGCAAGACGCGCCTTCAGCATGCCGAGCAGACCGTCCGCGGCCGGGGTGGCGGCCCCACGCGACCGGCGTTTCAGGACAAAGGCGGCGGTGGCGGCGGCTGCCAGCAGGGCGATGCCGGCGCCGATCCAGCCCCAGGGGGCGCCGCCCTGCTCCGGCAGCGGCGTCTTCGGCTTGTGCGGCACCAGCGGCTTGATCGAGCTGATCGGCTTGGGGCCTGCGGGCGGGGCCGGCCTGGGCGCGGGCGGCCTGGCTTCGGTGGGCGCGGCGTCCGGCTCGTGGCTGTCGGGTTGGTGTTCTTCGGCCTTCGGTTCGCCGCTCGTCGGTGCTTCGGCTTTGTGGCCGTCGGCACCCGGCGGCTCGGCCTTGTGTTCGTCGGCCTTGTGTTCGCCGTTCTCGTGCTCGCCGCTCTTGGCGGCTACGGTTTTTGCTGCGTCGGCCTTGTGCGTTTCCGCGACAGGCGCGGCGGCCGGCGCGGCCGCGGGCGTCACACCCAGTATTTTCTGCAGGCCCTTGACCTTGTCCTCCAGTGTGGCCAGCTGCGCGCGCAGGGCCGCATTCTTTTCGCCGAGCGCGCTGCAGGCCTGGGCTTCGCCCGGCGTGCAGGCCGTAGGCTGGCCGGCCGCATGCAGGGCAGCCGGCGCGGCCGGCTTGTGGATGGGCAGGGCCGGCAACGGCTTGCGGCGTTCGGCCGGCGGCTGGGCCGCGGCCTTGGCAAGGACCGGCGCGGACGGCGCGGCGGAAGGATCGGCGGCCGCCGGCGCGGCGGTTGGCGCGGCGGTCGAACGTGCGGCCGGCCGCAAGGCGGGTACCAGTGCCGGTGCCGGTAGCGGTGCAGGACCACGTGCCGGCGCCGCTGCTGCGGCCACGCTGGCCTGCACAGCCGCGGCTGCGGCTGCAGGCGCCGGCACAGGGACGGGCACGGGTGCCGGCGGCGGCGCCGGGTTCGGGTCCGGCGTCAGCCACAGCGTTGCCAGGCGCACCGCGCGCTGGCCCTTGTCGGTCAGCTCCAGGTACAGGTGCAGGTGTTCGGCGTCGAGCGGGCGCAGCGAGGTCACGTGCAGGAACTGGCGGCCGTCGCGCCGCATCACCGTCAGGTTCAGGTTCGACAGCACCGGCGGCAGCGCAATGCCGGCGCCGCGGTAGACCTCGGGACTGGCCAGGCGTACCGCCACGGGCGCCGCCGGGTCGTCGAGCATGACCAGTTCGATGTCGGCCACGAGCTGCTGGCCGATGTGGGACGACACCCTGGCGTCGCCCAGCTCGGCGGCACCGGCGTCGCCCATAGCGGCGCCAGTCAATACAAGGATGGCAAGTAAACTGCGGGAGCGGCGGAGCATAGGGAGTGGAATTCGTAGCCTCAGCGTCGTTATCGGCCGTTGCGGTACACTCTTTAATAGAACAGTCACCAAAGACAGGACCCAACATGGAAAACAGGATCGAGAAAGACAGCTTCGGCCCGATCGAAGTCCCGGCAGGCCAGTTGTGGGGTGCGCAGACCCAGCGCTCGCTGCACCATTTTCATATCTCGAGCGAGAAGATGGCACCCGAGCTGGTGGCCGCGCTGGCCCAGGTCAAGCGCGCCGCGGCCGCGGTCAACCGCTCGCTCGGCAAGCTCCCCCAGGACAAGGCCGACGCCATCATCAAGGCCGCCGACGAAGTGCTGGACGGCCGCCATCCGGCCGAATTCCCGCTGTCGGTGTGGCAGACCGGGTCCGGCACCCAGAGCAACATGAACATGAACGAGGTGCTGGCCAACCGCGCCTCCGAACTGCTCGGCGGCGAACGCGGCGAGGCGCGCCTGCTGCACCCGAACGACCAGGTCAATATGGGCCAGTCCTCGAACGACATGTTCCCGACCGCGATGCACGTCGCCGCCGCGCTGGCCGTGGCCAAGGACCTGCTGCCGGCGCTCGCCAGGCTGCGCGGCACGCTGGAGATCAAGTCGCGCGACTTCGCCGGCATCGTCAAGATCGGCCGTACCCACCTGCAGGACGCCACCCCGCTGACGCTGGGCCAGGAATTCTCGGGCTACGTCGCCCAGCTGGAGTTCGCCGAGCACGCGGTCAAGAGCGCCCTGCCCGGCCTGCTGCTGCTGGCCGCCGGCGGCACCGCGGTCGGCACCGGCCTGAATGCGCATCCGGAATTCGCCAACCGCATCGCGGCCGAGATCTCGTCGCGCACCGGCCTGCAGTTCAAGTCGGCGCCCAACAAATTCATGGCGCTGGCCGGGCACGACGCCATGGTGCAGGCGCACGGCGCCTTCAAGACCCTGGCCACGGCGCTGATGAAGATCGCCAACGACGTGCGCTGGATGGCGTCCGGCCCGCGCTCCGGCCTGGGCGAGATCACGATCCCGGAAAACGAACCGGGCAGCTCGATCATGCCTGGGAAAGTCAATCCCACGCAGTGCGAAGCGATGACGATGCTGTGTTGCCAGGTGTTCGGCAACGACGTCGCGATCACGGTCGGCGGCTCGATGGGCAATTTCGAGCTGAACGTGTTCAAGCCCATGATCGCCCATAACTTCCTGCAGAGCGCGCGCCTGCTGGCCGACGGCATGCGCTCGTTCGACGAGCACTGCGCGGTCGGCATCGAGCCGGACCGCAAGCGCATCGGCGAGCTGATGGAGCAGTCGCTGATGCTGGTGACCGCACTGGCCCCGCATATCGGGTATGATCGCGCCGCGCAGATCGCCAAGACCGCCCAGCACGAAGGCCTGACCCTGCGCCAGGCGGCGCTGCAATCGGGCTTCCTCGACGAGGCGCAGTTCGACCAGTGGATCGTGCCAATCGAGATGACCAGGCCGCATCCGGCTGATTAAGGCCACGTCAGTCCGAACGTCGTCCCTGCGCAGGCAGGGACCCAAGTTGCACGCGGATCGTCAGCGCGAGCAGAACTTGGGGAAAAAAGCGCCAGGGGCGCTTTTTTCGCTTTCGCGGGACGACATATTTGAATCAGCCTCAACAGTACGCCCTAATTTTTTTTCCGAGATTAAAATGCAAACAACTATTTTCGAATTGACATCGGAGTTCATCGAACTCAATCAGCTGTTGAAGCTCGTCGGCGTTGTCGACAGCGGCGGTGCAGGCAAGCATGTCGTCGCCAGCGGCGCGGTGTCAGTCGACGGCAAGAAGGAATTGCGCAAGACGGCCAAGATCCGGGCCGGCCAGACGGTGACGCTCGGCGATGTCCGGATCAATGTGAAGTAAGGAAAGGGAGCGTCAGCTGAACCCCGTGGGTTTGCCCGATGCACCTTCCCGGATCGCCCGGTGAGGCGCTCCCGGCCGTACAGGTTGCGTTTGCGCCCTGACAAACTTGAGCAATCTCCATTCTCTATATTGAAGACGTAACATTCGGCTAAAGGTGAGGAAGATGGATACCCCAGAATCGAGCTCCCCGACGCAGCAGCGGCTCATCGGCGACCTGCGTCTCGTTATCGAAAATGCGGAAGAACTGCTCAAGAATACCGACCATTACACCGGTGTCGTGTACCAGAATGCGCGGGCCAAACTGGCATCGGCACTGTCGGCCGCCAACGAGGAACTGGCGCGCTTCGAGGAAGAAGAGCTGGCCCGCATGATGGAAGAAACGGCCGCGGCCAACGAACTGCACCAGGACATGACCGGCGAAGCGCGTATCCTGCGTGCCTTTCAATATCACTGATGGCGTGATGGCCGCCCGGCGGCAGAACGAACACACGGCGCCTGCGGGCGCCGTGTTCACGTCCAGAGGCCGTTCAGGCCAGCGCCACCACGATCCCGGTCCTGCCGCCCTCCCCCAGCCAACGCTTCAGGTGGACCGCCACGTCGAAATCGGCATCCAGGTCGAAGGCCGCATCCAGCGCCGCGCCGAAGCTGTCGCCCGCCGCCAGCCGGCCGAGCGCCGCGATTTCGGCGGCGCCACTGTCCCATACCTCGGCCTGGGAGTGCGGACGCCACACCAGCACGTGGGCGGGCCGTGCCAGCACCTCGGGAAAGGCCGGCCCCTGCGGCTGGTGCGCGTGCCACAGCGCCGGTGCCGCCCACGCGGACGCATACAAGCGCAGTGACGGATGCAGCCGCGCGCGGCAGGCTTCGAAGGCATCCGGATCGAGGCCGGCCAGCGCCGCGGAAGGATGGGGAAGCGGCGGCGCATCGGGCGCATAAAAGCTGTCGTGGACCAGCCATTCGAGGCGCGCCATGTCGGGCAGCCAGGGATAGGTAGCGGCAGGCGCGAAGCCCTCGAGGAAAGCGGCGAGTCCGGCGCCCAAGCGGTTCAGGTCCGGATCGTTTGAAGGTTGCGCGCGGCCGTAGACGAGCGCCAGTGCGTCGAAGAACTCGGCGCCGACCAGCTGGCGCAGCACCGGGTGGCTGGCGGCCAGCGCGCGGCGCCAGTTGGCGTGCAGGTTGCCGCGGTAGATGCCGAGGCCACGGCTGCCGCCTTTCAGACGGGACGCCAGCGCGCCATCGAGCCGGGCGTCGAACAGCGCGGCGCCGAAGGCTTGCTGCAGCTCGTCGGCATCCGCATCCGCATCCGCATCCGAATCGCCAGCGGGCACCACGCTTGACACGACCAGGGGCGGCGCTGCCGGCGCCGCCTCGGCGGCGATGCGGCGCGCGGTCTGCGCCTCGTCCAGCAGCACGTCGAGCGCCGGCAGGTCGGTGTCCCATTCGACCAGTGCCGGCACCGCGCCGAAGCGGGCCAGTGCCGCGCGGTACAGCGCCCAGACGCTGGCGGCGACGCGGTCGCCATGGTGGTCGACCAGGCCATGGTCGGTCGCCAGGTGGCCGCCGAGATGGATCTCGCCGACGCTGCCCGGCGCGAGCGCGGTGAGCGCCGCCAGCGCATCCTCGTCGTGGTTGTGCTGGTTGACGTACAGGTTGTTCACGTCCAGCAGCACGCCGCAGCCGGTGCGGCGCGCCAGCGCGGCCAGGAAGGCGGTCTCGCCCATGGTGTCGCCGCGGAAGCGCACGTAGCTGGAGACGTTTTCGACCAGGATCGGCCGCCCCAGCGCATCCTGCACGCGGCCGATGCGCGCCGCCAGCAGGTCGAGCGCGGCGCGGTCCAGCTGCAGCGGCAGCAGGTCGTTGAGCTGGCGTCCACGTAAGGCGCCCCAGCTCAGGTGCTCGGAGACCAGCGCAGGCTGCAGCGCCCCCACCAGCTCGCGCACGCGTGCCAGGTGCTCGTCCGAAAAGCCGTGCACCGAACCCAGGCCGAGGCCGACGCCGTGCAGGCTCAGCGGGTAGTCATGGCGCAGCGTTTCCAGCACCTGCCAGTCGCGCCCGGAGCGGGCCAGGTAGTTTTCGGTATGGACTTCGATCCAGCCCACGCTTGGCCGCCGCGCCAGGAATTCGACGTAATGCGGCGCGCGCAGGCCGATGCCGACGCCGAGCGCTTTACCTGGCGCGGCCGCCTGCATGCTTATTTACCTTGCTTGTCCTGCTTGGGCGGCGTCGCCTTGCCGCCGGCCTTTTCGCAGGTGCCCTTGGCAACGAAGGTCCATTCGGCCGGGTCGTTGTCGACCGCCGCCTGGCCGGCGCAGCCATGCAGGCCCGTGCCGCAATCGTTCTGGCCGGCCTTGGCCACGCCATAACACTTTTCCTGGTCGCCCTTGGGCAGGTCCATCTGGCCGCTTGCGGATGCATTGGCGGCGCAGACGCCGGCCAGTGCGGCGGCGACCAGAGCTTGACGTTTATTCATGATTTCTTGACTTGTGAAGAGCTGCCACGGATGAATGAGGGAGAAATTCTACTGGATACGTACGCCGGCCGCCGTGGCTGTGCGGATGGCCGAGCGGGCTGGCTGTATTGTAGTGCTTGCGCGCCACGGGTGCGTCGCGCAGCGATATGGTGGTGGCTGGAGCGGTATATGCCAGCCAGCCCGTCGAGCCGGGTACGTAGCCCGACAACGCGCCAGCGGTCCTGCCTGTTGACGCGTCGCGCGGCTTTTTTTATGCCGTCGTGTTGATGTGGTTGCCGAGGTGGGGCGGCAGGTTTTGCGCCGGCGCGGTGGCCTGCACGGCATCCAGCAGCTGCAGCGCACTGGTCGACTGGATGTCCTGTGCTTTCTTGAGGACGGCGATGGCGACATCCTGGCGGGTGCCGGTGTCGGCGATGCTGGTGGCAAGCTTGGCAATACCCGTGACGTCCATGACGATCTCCTGAGTGGCGGGCCGGGACATCCGGCCATTCCCACGGTAACGGCAGCGCCGCGCAAAACATGAGGCTCCTTAAGCGGCGAGCGCGACGTACCCCTTCAGCCAGCCCAGCACCGCCTCCGGATCGTTCAGGTCGAGCCAGGCGATGTGCGGCGCCAGCCCGGCCGGCGCGGCCATGCTCGATGCCACGGCGACGATGTGCGGATCGTCCGGATACACGGCCGGCTTGCCGACTTCCGGCCGGTACACTTCGAGCTTGGGCAGCGGCTCCCACTTGTAGCCTTCGACCAGGGTCAGGTCGGCCGGCGCCAGGCGTGCCAGTAGCGCGGCCAGCGGCGGCTCCTGCTCCTCGCGCAGCTCGCGCATGATGGCGATGCGGTAGGGCGAGGCGATCATCACCTCGGCGGCGCCGGCCGTGCGCAGGCGCGCGCTGTCCTTGTGCGGCGGCTCCAGCGCGATGTCGTGGTGGCTGTGCTTGACCACGTTGACGCGCACGCCCTCCCCGGCCAGCCGGCCCACCAGAAATTCCAGCAGCGTGGTCTTGCCGCTGCCGGACCAGCCGATCACTCCCAACACCCTTCCGGGCACATCAATACGCGACACGGTAACGCACTCCACGGTAATTCATGACGGCTGCCCGCGGCAGCAGCTTTTCCAGCACCAGCCCGGGCGCGACTTCCTCGCCTTCGTGGCGCAAGGCCTTGTCGACCAGCAGCAGGCGGTCGGCCGGATTGGCCGAATACATGTAGCCGCCGAAGGCGACGCGCGGGATGCCTCCCTGGACCGATTCCGGCAGCTGCTGCAGGAACGGCAGGCTCTCTTCGGGCGCTGGTGCGGCCACGGCTGCCGGCGCTGCGGCGCGTGCCGGTGCCGGTGCGGCGGCGACCGGCGCGGCCGGTGCCGGCGTCGGCATGCGCACCTGGACGGCGGGCGCCGCCGGCGTGGCGGCAGCGCGCGATGCGGCCGCCGCCGCGGCATCGGCCACGCGCGGCTGCGCCGGACGCACTGGCGGCGGCGCGGGCGGCGCTTGCACCTCCAGCGAATTGGCTACGGCAGGCGATCCGGCGGCAGGCGATCCGGCGGCCGGCGATCCGGCGGCCGGCGACCCGGCGGCAGGCGCCCCCGCGGACGGCACTTCGGCAGCCGCCATCGGCGCAGGCGTCACCGGCGCAGGCGTCACCGGCGCAGGCGTCACCGGCGCAGCCGCGGGCGCTTGGCCCTGCCCCTGCGCCACCTGCACCGCCGGCACCTGCGCCGGCCCGGACCGCCACAGGAACGCCGCCCCCAGCACCACCACCAGCGCCCCGGCGCCGAGGCCAATGAACAGCGGCCTGCGGCTGGCCGCGGCGTCCGGCTGCAGCGCCGGCACCGGCTGCGCCGCGTGGATGGTCGGGGCATTGCCGAGCTGGCGTTCGGCCTGCGCCTTCTTCAATGCTTCGAGAATGTATGACATATTATTTTGGCTTCCCTGGCGCGGCGGGGGTTGCGGTGGCGGCGGTGGCGGCGAGCAGGCGCGGTTCGTCGACGCCGCTCAACTGGTTCAGGCGCATGTAAGTGCGCGGACCGGCGACGCCGTCCGCCTTCAGGTTCTGCCCGGCCTGGAAGCTGCGCAGCAGGCGCCGGGTGGCAGCGTCGAAGGGCTGGGCCGGCGGCGGCGCCGCGCTCTGGTCGAGCTGCGCCAGGCGGCCGGCGATCCAGTCGACGTCCGGGCCGCTGTCGCCCGGCTTCACTTCGTCGCGGAAGCCGCGCGCGGCCTTCCACAAGGTGGTGAATTCGCCGTCGAAGCGGGTCGCCAGCGCGCCCAGGCTGACCTTCTCGCGGCGGCCGTTGACGCTCAGGGTGGCGCTGTCGGCATCCATGGCGCTCAGCACCGCGTAGCCGAGATTCTGGCCATCGTGCAGGGCGACGATGGCCGGCCGGTCGAGCAGGCGCAGTTCGTAGACGCCGCCGCGGCCGGTGTAGCAGCGCAGTCCCAGCTTGGGCGCACCCTGGCACGGTTCGCCGGCCGGCAGCTGCTGGCCCCACAGCGCGCCCAGTTCGCGCAGCGCTTCTTCCTGGGTGGCCAGGGCCAGCGGCTGGTGCGGCGCGGATGCCGGCGCGGCAACAACAGAAGCGGCAGCAGCGGCAGAAGCGGCCACCGGCTTCACCGGATGCCCGGCCGGCGCGGCCGCTGCCACGGCCTGTGCCCGCGCCGGCACAGGCGCCACCGCGTGCGGCACCGCCTGCCAGGCCGCGGCGCTGATCGCGGCCCCGGCCAGTACCCCGCCCGCCACTAGCGGCCAGCGCAGCGGCGCGCGGGCCGCGGCCGGCTCGCCGGCAAACACTTCCTGGGCCGCGCGGCGCAGGATCTTGGGCGTGACCTGGGCGCTGTTCTCGACGTAGGCGCCGAGCAGCGCGCGGTCGCACAGCAGGTTGATGCGGCGCGGGACGCCCCCGGTCAGGCGATGGATCAGCGGCGCCAGCGCCAGCGGAATGGGCGAGCCGGCGTGCGTCCCGGCCACGCTCAGGCGGTGGGCGACGTAGGCGCCGGTTTCGGCTTCGGACAGTGGCCCGAGGTGGTAGCGCGCGATCACGCGCTGGGCCAGCTGCTCGAGCTCGGGCCGCGCCAGGATCGTGCGCAGCTCGGGCTGGCCGATCAGGATGATCTGCAGCAGCTTGCGCTCGCTGGTCTCCAGGTTGGTCAGCAGGCGCAATTGTTCGAGCACCTGGGCCGACAGGTTCTGGGCCTCGTCGATGACCAGCACGTTGTTGTTGCCCTGGGCGTGGCTGGCCAGCAGGTAGGCGTTGATCGCATCCACATAAGCTTTGACGCCCATCGCCCCGCTGGACGCCGGCGGCAGCGCGATGCGGAACTCGTCGCAGATCGTCAGCAGCAGTTCCTCGACCGTCAGCTTGGGGTTGAAGATATAGGCCAGGCGGCAGTTTTCCGGCACCTGCTCGATGAAGCAGCGGCAGACGGTGGTCTTGCCGGCGCCGATTTCGCCGGTGAGCAGCACGAAGCCGCCGCCGCTGCCGATCCCGTACAGCAGGTGGGCCAGCGCCTCGCGGTGCCGTTCGCTCATGAACAGGTAGCGCGGATCGGGCGCGATCGAGAACGGCGCTTGCTTCAGGTTGAAATAATTGTTGTACATACGTGGGCCTAGGGCCGCGGCGGCAGCGGTTTGAACTTCGCGCAGTATATTTTGCTTTTGGTATTGTAGTAAGCGATCGTACTGCCCGGGTTCGATACCCGCAAAGGATAGGCCGATCCATCCGCCGCCAGGTGGCGGATCCCGGAGGCCGCCCGGATCGATTGTTCCAGCTGGTCCGGCGGCACCTCGGCCACCGCCGCCAGGAACACCAGTTCGCTGGTATCGTCGCTGACCATCACCTCGGTCACCGGCGCGCCCCACAGCGAGGCTTCGCCGGTGCGGAACCAGTAGGCCCCGCCCTCGTGCTTGTAGGGCGGGCCGAAAGCGGTCTTCAGCCAGGAATAGAAATAGCGGTTGTCGAGCTGGTCGTGGCACAGCAGCGCGCCGCCGATCACCGGCCCGAAGGTGGACGGCGGCTTGTCGCCGGCCTGGGCCGCGCATGCGCCCGGCACGCCGGCCAGCGCCAGTGCCAGTGCCGCTGCAGCCGAGCCGGCGCGCGCTGTCACAGCTTGGACAGCCAGGCGCGGTTGGCGGCGATCTTCGACTTCACCGAAGCCGGCAGGGCTTCGTAGCAGCCGGGATGCTGTTTCAGCGCGTGTTCGCGCACTTCCTTTTCCAGTCCGTTGACGATGAATATGTAGACAGAGGCACCCTCCGCATTCTTGCGCGTGCCCATATAGCGAATCACAATGTTCTCCTCGTTAAGCCCTCGATTATGACACCGCCCGCCGCGGCAGGCCATCCGCGTCGGCACAAGCGTGCTCAGTCCGGCGTGCTGCGGATGGCGCGCACCGCGTCGTCGTTGCTCTCGAGCCACATCTGCAGCAGCGCCCGGTTGTCATGCTGCCATGGATGGAAACGCGGCGACAGGTAGTCCAGGCCGGGTTTCAACAGGTGCCAGACCAGGCCGCTGCGCCCGAACCACGCGCCGGCGGCGCTGCGCCAGGTGGACCACGACCACAAGGCGCGGTCGCGCCGCAGGTTGTACGCGGTCTGGCGGGTGGTGTCCCACCAGAACACCAGGCTGACGTGCAGGTACCACAGCACGCGCTTCCAGTAGCCGCCGCCGGCCGCCCGGTAGACGTCGAAGGCCACCGCCTTGTGCTCGCTCTCCTCGGCCGCATGCCAGGACCACAGCGTGCGCATCTGCGGTTCGGCCGCGGCCAGCCAGGCCGGATGGCGCAGCACGAAGTCGGCCAGCATCGCCGTGTAGTGTTCCAGCGCGCAGGTGATCGCCAGGCGGTCGTGCACCGGCAGCCGCGCGATCAGCGCCACCCGCTTGCGCGTGTGTTCCTCGAGCGTGTAGTCGTAGCCCTGGCGCGCCAGCTGGTCGTTGTATTGCTGGTGCACGTAGCGGTGGCTGGCTTCCTGGCCGATGAAGTCCTTGACCTCGGCGCGCAGCGCGGCATCCGGCAGCGTTTCCGGCGGCACCGCGCGCACGCTGTCGATGAACATCTGCTCGCCGAGCGGAAAGCTCATCGAGAGCGCGTTCATGAAGGCCGTGCGGTAGATGTCGCCGCCCATCCAGTGGCGCGCGAAACCGCGCGACAGGTCGACGTTCAGTTTTCGGACAGTCAGTGTGGACATGATGGTCGACTATACACCTGTGCCCGCGACATGCGTACCCGGGCCGGCGTACGGGCTTGTCCTTGTGCTAAGGTATCGAAGCGGCAAGCTGCCCATCCGAAGGCGCGGCCGCCCCACCCAAGCACAAGGACATCCATGAAGTCACCGTTCAAGCCTGTACTCGCCGCGCCCCTCTTCGTTTCGCTGTGCATCGCCGGCCTGGCCACAGCCCAGACCACCCAGACCGCCCCGCCAGCCCCGCAATACCCCGCCCTGCCCTCGGAGACCCCGGCCGAATTCCAGGCCGCGACGTCCGGCTTCAACTACGTCAAGCGCACGGTCATGATCCCGATGCGCGACGGCACCCGGCTCAACACCGTGATCATCGTGCCCAAGGCGGCCATGAATGGGGGCGCCAAGGCCCCGATCCTGATGACGCGCACGCCCTACGACGCGGCCTCGCTGACCAGCCACGCCGACAGCTCGGACCTGGAAACCATCCTCACCGGCTACGACAACGCCGCCGACGTGATCGTCGAGGGCGGCTACATCCGCGTGGTGCAGGACGTGCGCGGCAAGTACGGTTCCGAAGGCGACTATGTGATGAACCGCCCGCTGCACGGTCCGCTGAACCCGACCCCGGTCGACCACTCGACCGATACCTGGGACACCATCGAGTGGCTGACCAAGAACGTCCCCGAGACCAATGGGCGGGTCGGCATCATCGGCATTTCCTACGACGGCTTCCTGCCCCTGATGGCACTGGTCAACCCGCACCCGGCGCTGAAGGTGTCGGTGCCGATGAACCCGATGGTCGACGGCTGGATGGGCGACGACTGGTTCCACCATGGCGCCTTCCGCCAGATCAACATGTCGTATATCCAGGAGCAGGTGGTCACGCGCGGCAACACGGCGAAGTGGTTCAGCTCGAACTACGACGACTACGACATGTACATGCGCGCCGGGTCGGCCGGCGAACTCGGACGCCAGCGCGGGCTCCAGCAGAGCGGCTTCTGGCGCAAGGTACTGGAACACCCGAGCTACGACGCCTTCTGGCAGCAGCAGGCCATGGACAAGATACTGGCGAAGCAGCCGGTCACGGTGCCGACCCTGCTGGTGCACAGCCTGTGGGACGCCGAAGACATCTACGGCCCGGTCGCCGTGTACAAGGCGATCAAACCGAACGACAAAGAGAACAAGGTGTTCCTGTCGATCGGCCCGTGGTCGCACGGCGGCGCGATCGGCGACGGCAGCAGCCTGGGCGCCCTGAAATTCGGCAGCGACACCGCCCTCCACTGGCGCCAGGAAGTGCTGAAACCCTTCCTCGCGCGCTACCTGAAGGGCGACGACTCGGTGCCCGCGATCCCGACCGTGACGGCCTTCGAGACCGGCACGAATAAATGGCGCAATCTGCCGGCCTGGCCGCTGGCCAGCGCCAAACCGGTGGCGCTGCGCCTGGTCGAAGGCCAGAAGGCGGTGCTGGGAGGCGCAGCAGACCGCGGCTACGACGAATACGTGTCCGACCCGGGCAAGCCGGTGCCGTTCCGCCAGCGCCCGATCCCGCCCTACGGCTACGACGAAGCCAAGGGACAGAGCTGGCCGCGCTGGCTGGCCGACGACCAGCGCGATGCCTCGGGCCGCACCGACGTCGCCACCTTCGTGTCGGATGTGCTGACCGCGCCGGTCAAGATCGCCGGCGAGCCGGTCGCCAACCTGGTCGCCTCGACCAGCGGCACCGATTCGGACTGGGTGGTCAAACTGATCGACGTCTATCCCGACCAGGTGGGCAGCCAGCCGGCCATGGGCGGTTACCAGCTGATGGTCTCGGGCGACATCTTCCGCGGGCGCTACCGCGAAGGCTACGAAACGGCGAAGCCGCTGGCATCGAACAAGGCCCTGAATTACCGCTTCGGCCTGCCGACCGCCAACCACGTCTTCCTGCCGGGCCACCGCATCATGGTGCAGGTGCAGTCGAGCTGGTTCCCGCTGTACGACCGCAACCCGCAGACCTTCGTGCCCAACATCTTCAACGCCAAGCCGTCGGACTATAAAAAGGCAACGCAGCGCGTGTACCACAGCAGCTTCGTCGAGCTGCCGCTGGTGGACGCGGCGTCTGCCGCTTCGGCGGCGCGCTGATGACGATGCGGCTTCACCGCGGCAGCTGCCATTGCGGCGCGGTGCGCTTCGAGGCCGAAATCGACCTGGCCGCCGGGACCATTCATTGCAACTGCACGCTGTGCACGAAGCAGCGCAACTGGGTGGCGATCGTGCCGCGCGCCACCTTCCGGCTAGTACACGGCGATACCGCGCTGAGCGAGTACCGCTGCAATACGCGCACCGAGCAGCATTTCTTTTGCGCGACTTGCGGCGTGCGCCCCTTCGGCTACGGCAGTTCGCCGCGCTGGGGCGCCTACGTGGCGGTCAGCGTGGCTTGCCTGGATGACGTGACGGCCGCGGAACTGGCGGCCGTGCCGGTCCGGCTCCTGGATGGGCGCAACGATACCTGGGCCGACATGTAAAAAGGCCGGGCGCCACTCACGTGGAACCCGGCCCATGCGGATTAAAATCCGGAGCGATTACTTCTTGTTGCGGCGGCGCGCCAGGCCCAGGCCGGCCAAGCCGAGGCCGAGCAGTGCCAACGAAGCCGGTTCCGGCACGTCGACCTGGTAGCCGACCACCAGGTTGTCGACTTCGAATGCCGGCGAGGTGGTGGTGAAGCTGAACGAGGTGAACTGCTCTTCAGGGCGGAAGAACAGGTTGACGTAGATGTTCGAGCTGTCGGCGGACTGGTCGCCGGACACGCCGTTGAAGCGGGTGATCAGGTCGGTACCGGTCACGGTCTGGATCACGCCGCCCTGGGCGTTGTAGAAGGTGACGTCGTTGAAGGTGTCGATCGAACCGTAGTACAGGCCGAAGTAGTTCAGGCTAGCGTTGGCGCCGAGGGTGCTCAGCAGGCCGGCGTAGTTGAAATTGACTTCGGCGCTCGACGAGCCGCTGCCCTGGTTCGGGCCGTAGGCAAAGTGGGTCGTATCGCCGGCCGGCGCGGCATACACGCCGTCCAGGCTGCCTTGAGCGTAGCCGAAACCGCCGCCCGAGATCGGCGTGATGGTCAGCTGGCTCGGCGACAGGGTCTGGCCGCCGGTGCCGTCGGCACGGTCGAAGGTCTCGACGAACACGTTGCCGGTGGACTGGTTGCCGGTGCCGGCCAGCTGGCTGGTCTTGCCCGAGCCATCGCTCGGCGTCGCGTAATCGTAGGTGATCGTGACGGCGTGGGCGGCAGACGCCGACATGACCATCAGGGCAGCTACTGCCGAATAGATAGCGTTCTTCATGTTTCAGGACTCCAATTTATTCAAAGAATTCTATTCAATGCAAAAACTATACCCGAAATGAATTGCATTCAAAATCAATGACTTAATTCAATTTCTATGAGGAAACGTCAAGTTTTTCGACAGACTGTCACTTTCCCACCATTATTAATTGTCATGAATCCATATTTGTTGCCGCTTAGCGCTCCGTAGCCTGGGTCTATAAAATTCAATAAAAAAGCTGGGTTCCAGGTAACCGGAACCCAGCGCCATCAGGGCAAAGTAGAACAGTTTTACTTCCTGCTGCTGCGACGCGCGAACCCAAGACCCGCGAAACCCAGCCCCAGCAAGGCCAGCGAAGCCAGCTCCGGCACGGGATTGACCACCTGGTAACCGACGACCAGGTGGTCGGCTTCGAATGCCTGCGAACTGGTCTTGAAGCTGAACGGCGTGAACTGCTCTTGCGGCGAGAAAAACAGGTTCACGTAGATATTCGAACTGTCCGATTTATCAATTACAACGCATAGTTTCTGGTAACAATCACGCATCACGCGGACTCACCTGTGGCAAGATGGGCCATGCTGAAAGCTGCACTCCTCATCCTGGTCGCCGGCGTCGGCCTCTACCTGGCGGCATGCCTCGGCCTGTTCCTGCTCCAGCGCTCCTTTATCTACTTTCCACCGCCGCAGGCGCTGGTGGAAGCGCCCGCCACCTCGACCTTGGCGGTGGCCGGCGCCCGGGTGCTGGTCTCCGAACGGCCCCTCCCCAGCCGCAGGGCAGTGATCTACCTGGGCGGCAACGCCGAAGACGTCTCCGCCAGCGTGCCGCTGCTGGCCCGGGCCTTTCCCCGACACGCCCTTTACCTGCCGCACTACCGCGGCTACGCCGGCAGTTCGGGCAAACCCACCGAAGCGGCGCTGGTGGCCGATGCCATGGTCCTGTTCGACAAGGTCGCAGCAAGCCACCCCTAGGTCGTCCTGATCGGCCGCAGCCTCGGCAGCGGCGTGGCGGTGCAGGTGGCGAGCCGGCGCCGGGTCGCCAGGCTGGTGCTGGTCACGCCCTTCGACAGCGTGCAGGCGCTGGCCACACAGCAATTCCCTTTCATGCCAGTGCGCTGGCTGCTGCGCGACAAGTATGAATCGGGCCGCTACGCGCCGCAGGTGACGGCACCGACGCTGATCGTCGCTGCCGGCGCCGACGAGATCATCCCGGCGGCCAGCACGGCGCGGCTGATGGCGCGCTTTGCGCCGGGCGTGGCGTCGATCCGGGTGATCCGGGGTGCCGGCCACAATACGATTGCAGGCACGCCAGATTATCTGGACGCGCTGCAGTGGGCGGACCAATAACTTTTCATTGCACCATTGATCTTTCTCAATACCTCCCATTCGGAATGTTACGTGCATACGTCAAGCATTTGACGAAGCGCAAGAATCGGCCTATATTTTCTCCCACTGGATTGGAAACGTTTCCATACCAGTGATCCTGTCAGGGCTTTCAGCAACCGGCGACACAGCCGGACTACCGTGGCACGGCACGGGCCGTCCACATCTTTCGAGAAGACGACAAAGGAGACAATATGAATCTGCATCGCGACACATCGCAATCGCTGCGCACGCTGGCCGCCGGCCTGCTGCTGGCCTGCACGGTCCAGGCATCCGCCAGCGTCACCAACCCGGCCATCGGCCAATTGATCTGGTCCGAGGAATTCAACGGCGCCACGCTCGACGCCGGCCGCTGGACCGCCACCGACGGCAACGGCTGCCAGATCAACCTGTGCGGCTACGGCAATGCCGAGCTGGAGTACTACAGTCCGAACAACCTGTCGATCGCCGACGTGCCCTTCGAACCCGGCACCCGCGCGCTGGCGATCCGCGCCCAGCGCCAGACCGTGGGCAGCAACGCATTCACGTCCGGCAAGATCGACAGCAAGGGCAAGGTGCAGGTCCAGTACGGCATGATCGAGATCCGCCTGGCCACGCCCAACCTGGCCAACGGCCTGTGGCCGGCCGCCTGGATGCTGGGGGTCAGCCCGCAGACCTGGCCGCGCAACGGCGAGATCGACATCATGGAGATGGGCCACAAGGCTTCCTCGCGCACCGCGGCCGGCTCGCCCGGCATCAACAACTACGTCGGCTCGAACGTGATCACCTGGCAGCAGGCTGCCTGCGTGCCGGGCAACGAAAGCTGCGCCGCCTCCACCGCCTGGCAGACCAAGAGCTGGTACGTGGCGCCGAACTCGCTGGCCAACCGCTTCGTCACCTACCGCCTGTACTGGACGGAAAGCGAGATGCGCTTCACCGTGGTCGACAACGGCGTCGAGCGCAACATGTACGACGCCCCGCTGGCGGTCAATTCCACCGCCCTGCAGTCGCCCTTCTATTTGTTGCTGAACCTGGCCGTGGGCGGCAACTTTACCGACGCCGCCACCGCGGCCCAGGTCACGGCGCCGCTGCCGGCCACGATGTACGTCGACTACGTGCGCGTCTACCAGCTCGACGGCAAGGGCACGGTCAAGCTGGGCAACCAGACGCTGCCGGAAACCGGCAAGTTCGGCGTGTTCACCGATAACACCGTGGTCAACAACAAGCTGGTGGCCGGCACCACGTCCGACATCTTCCTGTGGAACGGCGCCTCCAGCGGCGCCGGCAACCTGCCGCCCTACGAGGGCAGCAACGTGATCGCCTGGGCCTATACCGCGCCCGGCCAGTGGTTCGGCGGCGGCATCCAGTCGCGCCAGGCGCGCGACCTGACCAACTTCCGCAACGGCACCATGAAGTTCCGGATCAAGATCCCGGCCAACGTCTCGTTCAACATCGGCGTCGGCGATACCTACACCAACCAGAACTGGGTCAGCTTCCCGGCCAACACCACCGCCTACGGCCTGGTGCGCAACGGCGACTGGGCCCAGGCCACGGTGCCGGTGTCGACCCTGATCGGCACCAAGGTGGCGCTGCAGTCGCTGCTCGACGTCTTCATGATCTCGAGCGACGCCAACGCCTTGCCGGCCTCGGCCTTCCAGTTCGCGATCGACGACATCGTCTGGGATTCCGGCAGCGGCGGCACCACCACGCCGCCGCCGGCGACCGGCACCACGTCCGTCACCCAGACCTCCAGCACCACGCTGCAGTTCACGGCCAACACCGGCAGCTGGGCCGACGTCCACTACACCGTCAACAACGGTGCCCAGCAGAACGTGCGCATGCGCCTCAACGGCAGCACCAACACCTACGATGCCGGTGGCCTCAAGATCGGCGACGTGGTGCGCTACAGCTTCACCTACTGGGATGCGGCGCGCAATTTTGCTGTCGATACGTCGCAACAAAGTTATACAATGAAGTAAATACACAAGCCTGAAAATCGCCCGGCAGCGTCACAGGCGCTGCCGGGTTTTTTTATTGATCATATTTTTTCGAAGTAAACCTCCCAAGAACTTCGCTTTTTCCGATCCTATCCCTGTCTTATGCTTCGTTCCTGTATCACGGTCAAACGACCATTTTCTTTATTGACTTGACGAGACTAGGAACATGAAACGGATCGTTCTCTTTATCGCTACCAACCTTGCCATCATGCTCGTGTTGGGCATTTCGGCCAGCCTGCTCGGCGTGAACCGATACCTGACCGCAAATGGCCTCAACCTCGGCATGCTGCTCGGTTTCGCCGCCCTGATGGGCTTCGGCGGCGCCTTCATCTCCCTGTGGCTGTCGAAACCGATCGCCAAATGGTCGACCGGTGCACGCGTGATCGAGCAGCCTGCCAACTCGACCGAACTGTGGCTGATGAACACCATCGCCGCCCAGGCCCAGAAAGCCGGCATCAAGATGCCGGAAGTGGCCATCTACCCGGGTGAGCCGAACGCCTTCGCCACCGGCGCGACCAAGAACGCGTCGCTGGTGGCGGTGTCGAGCGGCCTGCTGGAATCGATGACGCACGAGGAAATCGAAGCCGTGCTGGCCCACGAAGTGGCCCACATCGCCAACGGCGACATGGTGACGCTGACCCTGATCCAGGGCGTGGTCAACACCTTCGTGATCTTCCTGGCGCGCGTGGTCGCCTACTTCGTCGACCAGTTCCTGCGCCGCGACGAAGAGGAAAGCAGCGGTCCCGGCATCGCCTTCACCGTCACCGCGGTGATCTGCGACCTGGTGTTCGGCCTGCTGGCCAGCATCATCGTGGCTTGGTTCTCGCGCCAGCGGGAATATCGCGCCGACCGCGGCTCGGCCCGGATCCTGGGCACCCCGCGTCCGATGATCGCCGCTTTGCGCCGCCTCGGTGGGATCGAGCAGGCCGGCGTGCAGACCAGCCTGCCGAAGAACCTGGCGGCATCGGGTATCACCGGCGGCGGCGTGCTGTCGCTGTTCGCCAGCCACCCGTCGTGCGAGGACAGGATCGCTGCCCTCCAGCGCAGCGCGTAAGGGCGAGGGGGGATGCAGCGCGCCTTGCCCTACCTGATGCCGGCGCTGTTCGCGCTGGCACTGGCGGCCCTGCTCCGCCACTTCCTCGGATCGCTGGCCTGGGCGGGGCTGCTGGCCGTGATCACCTGGCCGCTGCACCAGCGGCTGGTGCGGCGCGGCTGGCCGCGCGCCCTCAGCGCGGCCTTCCTGGTCGGGCTGCTGGTGGCCGGCTTTGCCGGACCGTCGCTGCTGCTGTTCGAAACCCTGGGCGCCGAACTGGCCGGCGTACAGGGCCTGGTCGCCAACCTGAACCACACCGGCGTGCCGGTGCCGGCCTGGGTGACGCGCCTGCCGCTGGTGGCCGAACAGGCCGAGCAGTGGTGGCGCGAGCACCTGGCGGCGCCGGGCGGGGTCCATACCCTGATCCGCAGCACCGTCGGCGACCTGCTGCCGCACCTGAGCGGCGCCGCGCGCACCTGGGGCTCGACCATCCTGGCGAATGCCCTGTACCTGTTCCTGACCCTGCTGACGCTGTTCATGCTCTACCTGCACGGCAACAGCGTCGTCCACTATATGGACCGTGCCGGCGAACGCCTGGTGCCGCAGTACTACCCGATACTGCGCCGCGTGTTCCCGTTGTCGGTGCGCGGCACCGCGCTGGGGCTGTGTTCGGTGGCGATCCTGGAAGGGATCGTGCTCGGCATCGCCTACGCCATCGCCGGGGCGCCGGCACCGGCACTGCTGGGCGTGATCACCGGCTACATGGCCCTGATCCCGGGCGGCGCGCCGCTGTCGTTCACCATGGTGTCGCTGCTGCTGCTGGGCCAGGGCCACTCCGGCGCCGCCCTCGGCCTGTTCAGCTGGGGTGCGGTCGAACTGTTCATGGTCGACAAGTTCATCCGGCCCAAGCTGATCGGCCACAAGGTCAACCTGCCCTTCCTGGCGGTGCTGTTCGGCCTGCTCGGCGGGGTGTCCACGCTGGGCGTGATCGGACTCTTCGTCGGGCCGTTCATGATGGCGCTGCTGTTCGTGTGGCTGCGAGCCGCCCCCTTGCGCGAACAATCCAGAAATACCACTGCCAATACCACTTGAGTACCAGATTTCTCCCTTCCCTCTCAGCAGAATCAGGCAATTTTGGGCGGGTCAACAGGAGCTCGACAATACCAGTTGAGTACCTGTTGACAAGCTTATCAGCCACTCCTATAGTGCCCTGAACTTCCAGCACACTTTCATCATGATCGACTATCTCATCGGCGTCGACGGCGGCGGTACGGGCACGCGCGTGCGTGTTGCACGCACGGCCGGTGCCGGCGGCGGCGAAGTCGCGCACGGCGCCGCCGGACCGTGCGGCCTGGCCCTCGGCGTCGGCAATGCCTGGAACGTCATCCAGGCTGCCGTCGCCGCGGCCTTCGCCCAAGCCGGCATCGCGCAGCCGCCGCTGGCGCGCATCGCCATCGGCCTCGGCCTGGCGGGGGTACACAACAAACGCTGGGCGGCCGAGTTCGTCGCCGCCGACCCCGGCTATGGCGCACTGGTGCTGGAAACCGATGCCTACGCCTGCCTGCTGGGCGCCCATGAAGGGGCTCCCGGTGCCATCGTCGCTCTCGGCACCGGCAGCGTCGGCAAGGCCCTGTATCCGGACGGCAGGCGACTCACCGTCGGCGGCTGGGGTTTCCCGGCCGCCGACGAAGCCGGCGGCGCCTGGATCGGCCTGCGCGCCGTCAACCATATCCAGCAGGTGCTGGACGGACGGCGCGAACCCGGCGCCTTCGCCGATGCCCTGATCGCCCACTGCGGCGGCTGCCGCGATACGCTCCAGGCCTGGCTCGGCCAGGCCACCGAGACCGACTACGCTGCGCTGGCGCAGCTGGTGCTGAAATATGCAACCGCGCATGCCGGCGCGCAGTCGCCCGATTCTGCGGCGCGCGCGATCCTGCTCGACGCCGGCCAGGAAGCCGGCAACATCGCGCGCGCGCTCGACCCGGACGGCACCCTGCCGCTGGCCCTGTGCGGCGGCCTCGCCGCAGCGCTGCGCGACTACCTGCCGCAAGGCCTGTCCAGCCGCGCCGCCGCAGCGCGCGGCGATGCCGCGGCCGGCGCGCTGCGCCTGATCGCGCGGCACCTCGACATCCACCCCATCGAACCCAGGCGCAGAATGCATTCCATCCAAGGCAACATCCTCACCCCTGACGGCTGGATCCAGGGCGACATCGCCTTCGGCGACACCATCACCCGGATCGGCGGCAGCGCGGCCGACCCGGGCGCCAACGGCGACGACTACATCCTGCCCGGCTTCATCGACCTGCACGTGCACGGCGGCGCCGGGCGCGACATGATGGAAGGCGGCGACGCGCCGCACACCATCGCGCGCCTGCACGCCCGCCACGGCACCACCAGCCTGCTGGCCACCACCATGACCGCGCCGGTCGAGGACATCGACCGCGCGCTGCAGGCCATCGGCAGCGCCTGCAAGGCGCGCGGCAAGGGCGAGGCGCGCATCCTCGGCGTGCACCTGGAAGGGCCGTACATCAACTCGGGCAAGCTGGGCGCCCAGCCGCCGTTCGCGCGCGAAGCGTCGATGGCCGAAGTCGACCGCTTCAACGAGCAGGCCCCGATGCGCCTGATCACGGTGGCGCCCGAGATCGACGGCCACCTGGCGCTGGTGCGCCAGATCGCCGACGCCGGCATCCGCGTGCAGATCGGCCATACCACCGGCTCCTACGAGGACGGCGTGCGCGCGCTGGAACACGGCGCCGCCGGCTTCACCCACCTGTTCAACGCGATGCCTGGCCTGCACCACCGCGAACCCGGCATGACCGGCGCCGCGCTGGCGCATGCGCAATACGCCGAGATCATCCCCGACCTGCTGCACGTGCACCCGGGCGCGATCCAGGTGGCGCTGCGCTGCATCCCGAACCTGTACTGCGTGACCGATTCCACCGCCGCCGCCGGCATGCCGGACGGCGAATACATGCTGGGACGCCAGGTCGTGCACAAGTGCATGGGCGGCGTGCGCCTGGCCGACGGCACCCTGGCCGGCAGCACCCTCACCATGGACCAGGCGCTGCGCAACCTGGTCTCGATCGGACTCGACCTGGCCGATGCCTCGCGCCGCGTGTCCACCAACGCCGCCGACTACCTCGGTGAAACCCGGCGCGGACGCCTGGCACCGGGCTGCTTTGCCGACCTGGTGGTCCTCGACCGCAAACTCAACCTGAAAACCGTGTACATCGAAGGAGAAGCGTGTGAGTTCTGATCCAAGGTCGCTGATGCTCCAAGAGGCCCTTTCCGCCGCCGACTGCGTGGCCCGGCAACTGGCCGCCGACGGCGAACGCTACGCCGCGCTCGGCCGCCACCTGCGCGAAGCCCGCATCCACAATGCGGTGACCGTGGCGCGCGGCAGTTCCGACCACGCATCGAGCTATATCGCCTACCTGGTGATGGCGCGCCTTGGCAAGCTGGTGACCTCGCTGCCGATGTCGCTGCTGACGCTGTACAACGCCCCGCTGCAGGCGCAGGACCTGGTGGCGCTGTCGGTGTCGCAGTCGGGCCAGAGCCCGGACGTGGTCGAGCCGATGCGCTACTTCCGCGCCGGCGGCGCCACCACCATCGCGCTGGTCAACGAGATCGAGTCGCCGCTGGCCCAGGCCGCCGAATGGGCGCTGCCGCTGGGCGCCGGCAAGGAAACCAGCGTGGCCGCCACCAAGAGCTTCATCGCCAGCCTCACCGCGGGCGCGCGCCTGGTCGCCGAGTGGCAGCAGGATGCCGCACTCCAGTCCGCCCTGCAGGCGCTGCCGGACGCCCTGCGCCAGGCCGCGCAGGCCGACTGGTCGGCCGCGATCGAGGTGCTGGCGCCGGCCCGCAACATCATGGTGGTCGGGCGCGGGATCGGTTATCCGATCGCGCAAGAAGCGGCACTGAAATTCAAGGAAACCTCGGCGCTCCAGGCCGAAGCCTTTTCCGGCGCCGAGATCAAGCACGGCCCGATGGCACTGATCGACGACGGCTACCCGCTGCTGATCTTCGCCACCCGCGGCCCGGCCCAGGCGGGCCTGGTGGCGCTGGCCGACGAGATGCGCGGACGCGGCGCGCGCGTGCTGCTGGCCGCCCCGGCCGACGTGCCGGGCCGCGACCTCGACCTGCCCACGGCGCCCCACCCCGACCTCGACCCGATCGTCGCGATCCAGGCCTTCTATGTCATGGCGGCGCACCTCGCCAAGGCGCGCGGCCTCGATCCGGACCGGCCGCGCCACCTCAGCAAAGTCACCAGGACCAGCTAAATGGACGAACTCAGGCAACTCGCCGGCCGGCTGATCATGGTCCGCCTGTCCGGCACCGAACTGGACGACGACAGCGCCGCCTTCCTGCGCACCAACCGCATCCGCGCGGCCTGCCTGTTCCGCCAGAACATGACGGACGGCGCCCAGCTGACGCGCTTCACCGGCGCGCTGCGCGAGGCCTTCGGTGCCGGGGCGCTGATCGCGCTCGACCAGGAAGGCGGCGCCGTGGTGCGCGCGCTGTGGGTGCCGCCGCCGCCGGCCGCGATGGGAATCGGCGCCACCGGCGACCCGGCGCTCGCGCGCGACGTCGGCGCCGCCGTGGCGCGCGCCGTCAAGTCGATGGGATTCAACTGGAACTTCGCGCCGGTGCTGGACCTGAACAACAATCCGCTGAACCCGGTCATCGCCGAACGCTCCTTCGGCGCCGACCCGGAACGCGCCACCGAGCTCGCGCTGGCCTGGATGGCCGGCAGCGAGTCCGAGGGCGTGGCCTGCTGCGTCAAGCACTTCCCCGGCCACGGCGACACCCACGTCGATTCGCACCGCGACCTGCCGACGGTCGACAAGTCGCTGGAGGAACTCGAGCGCTTCGAGTTCGCCCCGTTCCGCCGCGCCGCGCCGCACGCGCCGGCGATGATGACCGCCCACATCGTCTACCCGGCGCTGGACCCGGTACTGCCGGCGACGATGTCGCGTCCCATCCTCACCGGCCTGCTGCGCGAGCGCATGCACTACCGCGGCGTGATCATCACCGACGGCATGGACATGCACGCGATCGCGCTGCGCTACGAAGCCGGCGACGCCGCCGTCAACGCGCTGCTGGCCGGCGCCGACATGGTGATGGCGCTCGGCAGCCGCGCGACGCAGGAAGCGACGCTGGACGCGATCGCGGCAGCCATCGCCGACGGCCGCCTGGCGCGCACCGAGGTCGAGGCCAAGCTGGCGCGCCTGGACCGGCTGGCCGGGCTGCACCCGGCCGGCGCGGTCCCCTACCCGACCGAGGACGCGGACCGCGCACTGATGGCCGAGGCCTGGCGCCGCGGCCTGTCCGCGCGCGGCAATCCGCAGCGCCCGGCGCCGGGCAGCCGGCTACGCCTGGTGGCGCGCCAGGACGTGGTCAGCGACGGCGTGTCCGAAGCCGGCGTGCCGGCCGAACGCATCGCCGCCTCGCTCGCGACCCTGTACGACGTCGACCTGGTCACCTTTGCCGACGCCGACGCCTTCGACTGGGACAGCCTGCCGCGCGACGGCCGCTTCACGGTGCTGGCCTCGACCTCGCGCCGGCGCTACGGCCCGCACCCGTGCGCGACCTGGAAGCCGGACCTGCACCTGGCGCTGTGGAATCCCTACCAGGCGCTCGACATCGACGCGCCGGCCCTGATGACCTATGGCTTCGCGGCGCCGGCGCTGGAGACGGTGAATGCCTGGCTGCGCGGCGAGATCGAGGCGACCGGCCGTTGCCCGGTGCCGGGTTTCTGAGCCGACGGGGTCCGGTAAATCATTGTAACGACGGCACCCGGCCCAGCCCGGGTGCCGCACAATTGCGCCCAAGCTGCCCCCGACCTGCACTTTGTGGGAGAATGCACGCTTTGTGCGAATTGGCAAATTCACCATTGTTCATTAAAGAAGGATTATTCATGTCCCAGTTCCGTTTTGCCCGTCTTGCCCTGATGCTGGCCGCCATCGGCCTGAATGCCGCCCCGGCCCTGATGCACAGCGCCTCCGCGCAAGACAAGAACGCGCCGGCCGCCGCCGCGCAGCCGCCGGCGGATTCGGTCCGTCCGGAATTGTTCAAGCTGCTCGATCCGGCCCAGATCAAGCCGCTGATGGACGCCAAGAATTACGCCGAAGTCAAGAACCGCATCACCCAGGCCGAAGCCGTGCAGAACCGCACGCCGTACGAGAACTACGTCCTGAACCGCATGAAGCTGTCGCTGGCCTCGGCCAGCAACGACGACCAGTCCGCCATGCAGGCCCTGGAAGCCATCATCGGCTCCGGCAAGCTGCAGGGCGCCGAACAGGCCAACTTCATCCAGGCGCTGGGCGGCTACTACTACAACGCCAAGAACTACCCGAAAGCGATCGAGTGGTACACCCGCTTCCAGAAGGAAAGCCCAACCCAGTCGGCCGCCGTCAACTCGGCCCTGCTGCGCTCCTACTACCTGAGCGGCGACTACGCAACCTCGGTCAAGTTGCAGCGCCCGGTGCTGGACGCCGCCATCAGTGCCGGCAAGGCGCCGTCGGCCGAAGACCTGCGCCTGTACGCCTCGGCCGCCAACAAGGTCAAGGATGACGCCGCCTACCTGTACGGCCTGGAACAGCTGGCCGCCTACTACCCGAGCGACGATTACTGGACCGACCTGATCAACCGCGGCGTGCTGCGCCGTCCGGGCTTCAACCAGGATGCCTACATCACCGACGCGCTGCGCCTCGAGTTCGCCGCCGTCAAGAAGATGGATGCGTCCGAGTACAGCGACCTGGCCGAACTGGCCCTGAAGGATGGCTTCCCGACCGAAGCCAAGAAGGTCGTGGATGCCGGCTTCGCCGCCGGCGCGCTGGGCACCGGCGCCAATGCCGCCCAACACCGCCAATTGCGCGACCGCGCCACCAAGGGTGCCGCCGACGATGCCAAGAACATCGCCACCGGCGAAGCGTCGGCCGCCAAGTCGAAGAACGGCGCCGGCCTGGTCAACCTGGGCTGGGCTTACGTCACCATGGACCAGTTCGACAAGGGCATCGGCTTCATCGAGCAGGGTATCGCCAAGGGCGGCCTGAAGTCGCCTGACGAAGCCAAGCTGCGCCTGGGCATGGCTTACGCACGCGCCGGCAAGAAAGACCAGGCGATCAAGACCTTCGAGACCGTCAAGGGCAACGGTGGCGCAGCCGACCTGGCCAAGTACTGGATCCTGCTGGTGAACCATCCGAACACCGGTACCGCGACCGCTTCGGCGCAGTAATCAGTCAAGCATCAGCAGTTAAATAAGCAATAAGCAATAAGCAATAAGCGTAAAAAGCGGTACGGGCCTGGCCCGTACCGCTTTTTTGTTTAATTGCTCAGTTTTCCGTTAGGTGGCGTACCGGCTGGCCCCGTTTTCCCTTCCATAATTGATGAAATCGATCTCGAAAGGCCACCATGACCACCGTCCGCAAGGGCCAAGCGCCCGCCAAACTGAACCGCGACGAATTCCACCTGCGCTTCATGCGCAAGTTCTACGACCCGGCGTTCGACGCCGTCAGCCAGGAACTGGCATCGGTGGAAGACATCGCCTGGAAAAACTACATCGACTCGCACAAGGCGCCGATCACGGTCAAGGCCGGTCCGGGCTTCGCCGATCCCGACTACGACCTCTCGGTCGAATGGAAGGAAGCGCACGACCGCCTGCTGGCGGCCGAAGCGCGCCAGAAGGATCCGGCCACGCGCAGCCGCGTGCTGGTCATCAACGCCTCCGCCCGCAACGACGGCAGTTGCCCGGGCGAGATCTCGAAGTCCTGGCGCCTGAGCAAGATGTGCGAAGACGTGCTGCACAGCGAAAACATCGAGACCGACCTGCTCGACCTGTCGCTGCTGACCTCGGACTACGAACGCCATATCCGCCCGTGCAAGGCGTGCGTGTCGACCGCCATGCCGCTGTGCCACTGGCCGTGCAGTTGCTACCCGAACCACTCGCTCGACCAGGACAACGACTGGATGAACGAGATCTACGAACGCTGGGTGGCGGCGCACGCGGTGATCATCATCACCCCGACCTACTGGTACCAGGCGCCGGCCGTGCTGAAGCTGATGATCGACCGCCTGGTGTGCGCCGACGGCGGCAATCCCGACCCCAGCTCGACCCACGGCAAGGAAGCCGAGGAAGCCAAGGCCCTCGAGCAGGATTGGGATTATCCGAAGCACCTGGCGGGCCGCGCCTACGGCGTGGTGGTCCACGGCGACGTCGCCGGCATCGAACCGCTGCGCCGTTCACTGACGGACTGGCTGGACTGGATGGGTTTCGTCGATGCCGGCTGGAATGCCAAGCTCGACCGGTATGTCGGCTACTACGAATCGTATGCGGACAGCCATGCCACGCTGGACAAGGACACCGCCTTCCTGGAAGAAGTGCGCAACGTGGCGCGCTCGGTCGCGTCCACGGTCAAGCTGATCCGCGACGGCAAGCTGGTGCAGCCGGACCGCAAGCTGAGCAAGCCGCGGCCGAAATGAGGCCGCCCCCAATCCGCTGAAGGGCAGAGTGCGCATGGACACCCTCGCCTTCGACGACGCCACCCTGGATGAGGTGCGCGGCTTCAACCGCAAGCTGGAGCGCATGCCGCGCTTCGGCATGCGCTACCGCCCACTGGTGCGTCCTCTACAGATGCTGATGCGCCTGTCGCAGGCCGGGGCCGGCCGCCGCCTGGCGCGCGCCGGCATCCATGCCGAGGAGCGGCGCGTGTCGGCTGGACAGGTGCGCGTGCGCATCCTGCGTCCGGCCGCCGGCCCCGTCCGTGCGCTGGTGCTCGACATCCACGGCGGCGGCTGGGTGTTCGGCAACGCGCGCATGAACGACAAACTGAACGCGGCGATGGTCAAGGCCTGCGACGTGGCCGTGGTCTCGGTCGACTACCGGCTGGCCCTCGATACGCCGCTGCAGGGCCTGATGGACGATTGCCTGGCCGCCGCCCGCTGGCTGCTCGAAGGAGGCCTGCCCGAGTATGCCGGCCTGCCGCTGTTCGTGGTGGGCGAATCGGCCGGCGCCCAGCTGGCGGCGGCGACGCTGCTGCGCCTGCAGGCCTGGCCGGCGCTGTCGCGGCGGATCGCGGGCACGGTGCTGTACTATGGCGTCTACGACTTCAGCGGCACCCCGAGCGTGCGCCAGGCCGGCCCCGATACACTCGTACTGGACGGGCCCGGCATGCTGCCGTCGCTGCACGCGCTGACGCCCGGCCTGATCGATGCCGAACGGCGCCGGGCGCCGCTGTCGCCGCTGTACGGCGACCTGCGAGGCATGCCGCCGGCCCTCCTGTTTGCCTGCCAACGCGATCCATTGCGCGACGATACGATTACAATGGCGGCGCGCTGGCGTGCGGCCATCGGTGACGATGGCGTAGAACTGCACCTGCTGCCGGAAGCGCCGCACGGGATCATCCATTTCCCATTGCGGATGGCGCAGCTGGTCACTGCACGCAGCCACGCCTGGATCCGCGCGCGCATCGATGCCGCGCAGGATGCAGCCCTTTTCTATTGATATTAAAGAAGCAATGAACTACCTGACATACGAAGCCTATCTCGACGAAGTCACCACCCTGCTCACCGAGCTCTACGACCTCGACGACGATGCGGCCATCAAGCTGGTCATGGACGCCCAGGAAGCCGAGTATTTCTCGCCACACGACGACCATGAGGAAATGCGGACGCTGGAGCGGGCGAAGGAGGATGCGGTGGCCCTGTACCAGGCCAAGCAGAACCGCAACCAGACGCAGCACAAGCAGCAGTTGCGGGTGAAGGGCAAGAAGCGGCCGTAAGAAGGCGAAAGCTGCCGGCCGTGGATCGGCGAGAAGCGGCTACCGACGTTTCCGCCCGCAATATGAGCACGTCGCCCCGCGCAGGCGGGGGTCCAAGTTGCACGCGCTGCCGCAATGCTTGCCAACTTGGCCCCTGCCTGCGCAGGGGCGACGTTTCAAGGCTAACGAAGTAACTCGGCCAAGCCGGCTCAGCCAAGCCGGCTCGGACACAGCCTGTCACATCGCCGTCAAACCACCATCGACCGCCAGCTGGTGCCCGGTCACGAACGACGCCTGGTCCGAGCACAGCCACAGCGCGGCATTCGCCACCTCGGCCGGATCGGCGATGCGGCCCATCGGATGCGCCGCCTTGATTTTCTTGTCGCGGCCCGGATCGCGCTCGAGCATGCGCGCCAGCATCGGCGTCTTGACCGCACCCGGGCACAGGCTGTTGATGCGCACGTCCGACTTGGCGTACTCGACGGCGGCAGTCTTGGTCAGGCCGATCACCGCGTGCTTGGAGGCGGCATACATGGCATGGTTGGGTACGGCCACCAGGCCGCCGGCGTCGGCGATGTTGAGGATCACGCCGCCGCCTTCCTGCTTCAGCATCTGGCGCAGCTCGCTGCGCATGCACAGCCAGACGCCCTTGACGTTGACGTTCATGATGCGGTCGAACTGGGCATCCTCGCCGTCGGCCAGGGGCAGATGTTCCTCTTCGATGGCGGCGCCGTTGACGGCCACGTCGACGCGGCCGTAGTGCGATACCGCCTTGTCGACCAGGGCTTCGACTTCCGTCGTGACCGTTACATTTGTTTTCACAAACAAGGCCTTGCCGCCGGCTTCGACGATGAGTGCCGCCGTCATGTGTCCGCCGTCGACCGCGGTATCGGCGATCACCACGCAGGCGCCGGCGCGCCCGAATGCCAGCGCCATCGCGCGGCCGATGCCGCTGGCGGCGCCCGTCACCAGCACAACCTTGCCGGCGTAAGAGATCCCGCTCGGGGGTTGTTTGGTCATGCCCTTCATGATGCTCCCTTTACAATATCCAAACGCAATGTTTGCTTCCCATGTGCAATACTTCCCACAGGCAACATGATAGCGCTGGATCGGGCAATGACCAAGCATCTCGGCAGTTTCGGCGATTTCTGAATGGCCGAGTGTTGCAATCGCGGCTCACTCAGGGCGCAGCTACGGCCCAGCAGGGGCTGAGCCGGGTCTCGTTCAGTGCTTTGCGCCGGCCTTGGATTGGTCGCCTGCCATCACCACCGACAGCTTCGATGGATCCACGGTCTTGCGGAAAGCCGCGTTCAGCTGCGGCAGCGTGACCGCCATCAGGCGCCGCTCGAATTCCGCCGACCATTCGAAGGTACGGCCGCGGTACAGATACGAGGTCCAGCCGGCCGCCAGTGCGCCGTCCTCGGCGCGGGTCTGGATGCGCTGCTGCATCAGCCCCGATTTGGCGCCGGCGAGTTCCGCATTGGTGAAGCCATCCTTGAGGGCGCGCGCCAGTTCCTCGCGCACCGCGACGTCGACCTTGGCCAGGTTCTGCGGGGCGGCGATGGCGCTGACCGCGAACATGCCGGCGCGGTCGAGGTCGCCGGCGACCAGCTGGGTGCCGCCGCCGTAGGACAAGCCCTCTTTCTGGCGGATGCGGTCCATCAGGCGCGACTTCAGCCCCCCGCCACCGCCGAAGATATAGTCCGCCAGCATCAGCGCCGGATAGTCGGGATCCTCGACGTTCAGGTCCAGGTTCATGCGCGCCGTATAGAAGCCGTTTTCCTTGTCCGGCGTATTCAGCGTCTGGTGGATGGGCGCGATGTCGGCATGCTTGCGCAGCACCGGCGCCACGTGCATCGGGGCTTTCCAGGCGCCGAACAATTGATCGATCAGCGGGGTGACGGTCTGCGGATCGAAATCGCCGACGATCGCCAATTCGGCCGGCACGGTGCCGTAGAAGTCGCGGTGGAAGGCCTTCAGGTCGTCCAGCTTGGCGGCCTTGATGTCGGCCACGTCTTCGTCGAGCGTCGTTTCATGGCGGATATCGCCTTTAGGATAGATATCGAAGTGTTCGTTCAGCGCGCGCGAGGCCACGTTCTGCGGCTCGCTGCGGCTGGCGTCCAGCGACACCAGCGACTGCCGGCGCAGTTGCTCGAACTCGGCCGCCGGGAAGCTCGGTTCGCGCAGCACGTGGGCCACCAGCTTCAGCGCTTCCGGCAGGTTCTCGCGCGTGGTCTGGAAATGGGTCGGGCCGCCGGCGATCTTGAGCTTGTCGAAGGCGTCGGCCAGTTGCACGCGGTCGTAGCGGCTGGTGCCGCGGGTCAGCATGGCGGCGGTCAGGCCGGGAATCGCGCCCTTGCCGAACAAATTCTGCTCGTCGCCGAAGTGCTGGTTGAGGTCGACGGTGACGGTCTGGCCGCGGTTCTTCTTCGGCAGCAGCGCCAGCTTGACCCCGCCCGCGGTGGTCAGGGTGGTGCGCTTCATGATGTTGGCCTGGGTCGGCTCGAAATCCTCGGCGCTCAAGGTGGACGCCTGCGGCTTGAAGTCCTTGAGCAGGCTGGCGACGCTGGGCGCCGGCGGAATCACGGCGCGCTGCGGGTTGTCGTCGGGGATGAAGCTGCCGGTCACGCGGTTGTCGCGCTTGAAGTAGCGTCCGGCCGCGGCCGCCACCTGCTCGGCGGTGATGGTCGGCACGCGGTCGCGTCCGACGAAGAACAAGCGCCAGTCGCCCAGCGCGATCACTTCCGACAGCGCCACGCCGACCTGCTGCGGATCGTTCAGGCTGCGCTCGATCTCGTTCAGGTAGCCACGCCGGGTGCGTTCCATCTCTTCCGGCGTCGGTGGATGTTTCGTGAAGTCCTCGATGGCCTGGGTCAGCGCCTGGCGCACCGGCTCGAGCGGTTCGCCCTTCTTGACCACCGCGCCGAAGTATTGCAGGCCCGGGGCGTAGCCGGTCTGCGGGAAGGCGAACACCTGGCTCGCCTTGCCGCTCTCGACCAGCAGCTTGTGCAGGCGGCCGCTGGGCGCCTCGCCGAGGATGGTGCTGGCAAAGTTCAGCACGTCGCTGTCGTCGTGCAGGCCGGACGGGATCTTGTAGCCGACCGCGACCATCTGCACATCGCCCTGGCGCCGCACCTCGAAGCTGCGCTCGCCGTCCTGGGTCGGCTCGACGGTCCAGAATTCCGGCAGCGTGCGCTTCGGTTTCGGGATCGCGCCGAACAGGCGGTTGATCGACAGGAGGGTCTGCGCGGGATCGAACTTGCCCGCCACCAGCAGCACGGCATTGTCCGGCTGATAATAGGTACGGTAGAAATTCTGCAGGTTGGCGATCTTGACGTTTTCGATGTCGCTCTTGTTGCCGATGGTCGAGCGGCCGTAGGAATGCCAGTCGTAGGCGATGTTCTGCATGCGCTTCATCAGCACGGCGCCGGGCGAGTTCTCGCCGTTTTCGTACTCGTTGCGCACCACCGTCATCTCGGAATCGAGGTCCTTCTTGGCGATGTTCGAGTGGGTCATGCGGTCGGCTTCCATCTGCAGCGCCCATTGCAGATTGTCATTGGAGGCCTGGAAGACCTCGTAGTAATTGGTGCGGTCGAGCGAGGTGGTGCCGTTGAACTGCATGCCGCGGTCGGCGAACTGGGCGGTGATGTCCGGGTGCTTCGGGCTGCCCTTGAACATCAGGTGCTCGAGCAGGTGGGCCATGCCGGTTTCGCCATAGTTCTCGTGGCGCGAGCCGACCAGGTAAGTCACGTTGACGGTGACGGTCGGGCGCGAGGAATCGGGAAACAGCAGGACTTTCAGGCCGTTCGGGAGGCGGTATTCGGTGATGCCTTCGACCGAGGGGCCCTGGACGACGCCCTTCGGCAGATCGAGTGCCCAGGCCGGGCCGTTCGCAACGAAAGAGAGGCCCACCAGGGCCAGGGACGCAGCGAGGCCGCGTGGGGAAAACATCGAGCGCATTTTGTTCCGTCTTTAAGTTGTCCGGCGCCGCCATGGGCATGGCTGGCGTTCAGGATGGTAACAGACGGTGACTTAGGGCAGGCTTACCGTGCTGGACGCTTATTGACGTGCCCTACGCTCGTGCTGCTGCTGGTAGGGGCTGATGCGCGACAGCTCTTCCATTTCCTCGGCCAGGAAGGCCAGCAGGTCGTCGGCGCTGACGATGCCGGCCAGGTTGCCGTTCTCGGTGACGACGGGCACGCGGCGGATACCGCGCAGGCGCATGTGTGCGATGGTCAGATAGGGATCGTCGTATTCGCCGGCGACCAGCAGGTCGTCGCTCATGATGTCGCCGACCTCGAGCCCGACCGGATCGAGGCCGAGCGCGATGACGGAGACCACGATATCGCGATCGGTGATGATGCCGACCGGGGTGCGTTCGCCGTCCGGATCGTCGACCACGACGACGTCGCCGACGTGGTGCTTGCGCATCAGCAGCGCCGCACCCTGCACGCTCTCGTAGCGGCCGCAACAGACCGCATCGGCGGTGCACAATGTCCTGACTTCCATGACCGTCCCCTCCTCGCGCAAGCTATCAGGCTAACCCGCGAAGGGTATCCAGCTTTGATGGCAATCAAAGCTGTCGGGGGAACAATCAGGATTTCTTTTCTTCCGGAGGCGGTACGTAGCAGGCTTCGGCGAGCTGCAGATCGTTGTCCTTGGCAAAGTTCACCACGAAGTGGTAAGCCAGCGGCTCGACGCTCTTGAGGGCATTGTTGACCACGACGGCCTTGACGCCGTTGACGACGGTCGGGTAGACGTAAGGCGAAAATTGCAGGTGGGCATTGCGTCCGCCACTGCCGGGCGGGCGAAAACACGACATCACGCCGCACAGGCGTTCGGCCCAATCACTCGGACGGAACTGCCGGCCCTTGCTTGTCACGCCGAGAATGAGGAACTCGTCGGCGCGTTCTTTCCCGGTTTGCGGTAAATCGGCCATAGTGCAGCTTACTGAAACATGAAGCGTGGATAAGAACAACGCCGGTATTATATCTTATAGAAGACTTGCCGACGAGTCCTCTTGGCCGAAGCGGGCAGCGGCCCGCTTCCGGCAAACTCGTCAACCCAGCAGGACGGCACCCGACAGCAGCAGCAGGAGCAGCATCCATAATAACAGTGCGCGCCAGACCAGGCCTACCGTGCTCTGGAGCGAACGCACGTTCGGCTCTTCGCCGGGCAGCATGTCGGCCTCGCTGTCGGACAGGTCGACGGTGGCCGCATCCGGCGTCACCACGCGCGCAGCGGTCTCGAGCGGCGTACCCAGGCGCACGCCCATGGCGCCGCCACCGGCGGCCAGGATGATGCCACGCGACTCGTCCGCCCAGCGGTGGGCAAAGTTGCGCCAGGCATAGATGGCGTCCTCGAAATTGCCGACCACGGCAAAGGCGATCGCGGTCAGGCGCACCGGGATCCAGTCGATCCAGTAAAACGCGCGCGCGGCGAATTCGCCGAAGGCTTCGTTACGCATGTGGTCCGGCTCGTTCCAGGCGCGCGCCAGATATTCGGCTACGCGGTACATGACGGCACAGGCCGGGCCGAGCGGCATCAGGAACCAGAAGAACACGCCGAACACGTTGCGGTGTGTCGTGATCAGGGATTTTTCGACGGCCAGGCGCGCGATCTCCGTGCTGTCCATGCCCGTGGTGTCGACGCGGGCCCACTCGGCCAGCAGGGTGCGCGCGGTGGCGTCGTCGCCTGCGTTCAGCGCGAACTGGATTGTGGTGAAATAGTGACTGTAGTGGCGGAAGCCGAGCGTCAGGTAGACGATCAGCACGTTCCAGGCAAAAGCTGCAAACACCCAGTTATAGTGCAGCAAGACCCAGTATACGATCACGGTCGGCAGCATCAGGCCACCGATCACCAGAAACCAGCCCAGCCGCCCGTGACTCACCTGGCCGGCATTGAACCAGCCTTCGATGCGCATGGCAAAGCGCTTGATCTCGGCGTAGATCTGGTTATCCGCGCGCAGGGGCTTCAGCTGCTCGATGAGCAGCGCGCACAGGATGGAAAAAAATGTCATGCACGGATCCTTGGTATTTGTTGCCAGACTTCATCTGCCGCTACGATAGCGCAGAGGACCGTTAGAAGCAATTGACGATCGTTCAGCCTACTGAACGGTCGTCATTCCTGGCATTGCCCGAAATGACTCCCCGCGCAGGCGAAATGCTGCCCGCTCCGGCACCATTTCCCAAGTTGGTTATTCGTCGGCTTCAGGCCCGCAGCAGGTGAAACAGATTGCGCAACATCCCCGCCGTGGCTCCCCAGATGAAGAAGCGCTCGTACGGCATCGCATAGAAACTGCGGCGCCCGCCCCCGTCGGGCAGGTCGAAGGACATGCGCTGGTGGTTCATGCCGTTCATCAGGAAGGCCAGCGGCACTTCGAAGATCTCGGCCACCTCGCCCGGATCGGCGCGCAGGTCGAACGGCGGCGTGACCAGGCCGATCACCGGCGTGACCAGGAACTTGGAGGCGGTGGCATGGTCGGGCAGCACGCCGATGATTTCGACATGGCGGCGCTGCAGGCCGATTTCCTCTTCGCTTTCGCGCAGCGCGGTCTCGATCGGCGACGAGTCCTCGGCTTCGGCACTGCCGCCGGGAAAACTGACCTGGCCGGGGTGGGCGGACAGGTGGGCAGTACGCTGGGTCAGCAGCACGGTCAAGCCTTCGGGACGTTGGACCAGCGGGATCAGGACCGAGGCGCGCTTGAGTTTGCCCAGGCGGAAGAGGATGTCTTCCGGCAGCTCGGGCTCCCAGGCCAGCGGGCGCGCCAGGCGCCGGCGCAGCCAGGCGGCGTCCAGGCGCTCGGACGGCAAGGCGGCTTCGCCGGCGATCGCATCGACCGGCAAGCGCTGGGGATCGATATGCTGTTTTGCCAAAACACTCTTTCAAAAGAAAAAAAGGCATCCATGGGATGCCTTTTCTTTACAACATAAGCGATTACTGAGCGGTAGTCGCAGCGACCTTGCGGTTCGGCAGTTTTTCTTTGATACGTGCCGACTTGCCCGAACGCTCGCGCAGGTAGTACAGCTTCGCACGACGCACGTCACCACGACGCTTCACTTCGATCGAAGCGATCAGCGGCGAGTACAGCTGGAACGTACGCTCGACGCCTTCGCCCGACGAGATCTTGCGAACGATGAAGTTCGAGTTCAGGCCGCGGTTACGACGCGAGATGACGACGCCTTCGTATGCCTGGGCGCGCTTGCGGTTGCCTTCGACGACGTTGACGCTGACGACAACGGTGTCGCCCGGTGCGAAATCAGGGATGTTGCGGCCGAGGCGCGCAATTTCTTCTTGCTCGAGTTGCTGGATCAGATCCATTTTTAACACTCCAAAAGCCATCTTGCCGGCGCTTGCACTCAGTGATGAGCCCGGTAGAGGATGGGGTTGAACACACGGGCAACTGCCCGCAGTTTTCGCACAGGCCGATGCCTGTGCAAATCTCTTACTTGGCAGGCTGGTCCGTTTCCGCGACCAGGCCAGCCAGGAATTTCTCGTCGGCCTTGTTCAGCTGACCGGCGCGGCGCGCCTTGTCCAGCAGATCCGGCCGTTTCTTCGCAGTCGCTTCCAGCATCCGCTGGCGGCGCCACTTGGTGATCTCGGCGTGGTTCCCGCCCATCAGCACCGGCGGCACGGCCACGCCCTCGTACACTTCCGGACGCGTGTAATGCGGCGAATCGAGCAGGCCGTTGACGAAACTGTCTTCGACCGCCGAGGCATCGTCGCCCAGCACACCGGGAATATGGCGTACCACGGCATCCATCAGTGCCATCGCCGGGATCTCCCCGCCGGACAGCACGAAGTCGCCAAGGGAGATTTCCTCATCGACCACCCGGTCCAGCAAGCGCTGGTCGACCGCTTCGTAGCGGCCGCACAACACGACCAGTCCAGGCTCGTCCTTCAATGCCATCACACGTTCATGCGTCAACGGCTTGCCTTGCGGCGACATGAACACCACGCGCGGCGCGGGCAAGCCGAGGTCGATCTGGCGCTGCTTTGCCGCATTGATGGTCGCTTCGAGCGGGCGGGCCAGCATCACCATGCCGGGACCGCCGCCGTAGGGGCGATCGTCGACGGTGCGGTGACGGTCCTGCGTGAAATCGCGTGGATTCCAGATCGACAGGTTCCACAGCCCTTGCTCGTGCGCGCGCCGGGTCACGCCCGACTGCGTCAACGCCGCAAACATTTCGGGAAACAAGCTCACGACGTCAAACTGCATCGGGACCTCGCTTCGTGATCGGGATCGGATTAATAATCCAGGCCCCAATCCAGGGTAATCATTTTTGCATTCTGGTCGACGGTCTTGACGAACTGGTCCACGAACGGCACCAGGCGCTCTTCCACCTTGGCATCGAGAGGCGCATCGGCCGCGGGCGCGGGCGTGATGCGCAGGATGGACTGTGCACCGTTGTGCATCATGTCGGTAACCTTGCCGAGGGCTTCGCCCTGCAGGTTCACCACGTCCATGCCGATCAGGTCGGTCCAGTAATATTCGTCTTCCGTGAGTGCCGGAAAATCGGCACGCGAGACTTGAACGGTAGCGCCTTTCAGCGCCTCGGCCAGGTCGCGCTCGCTCAAGTCGACCAAGGTGGCGGTGACGTCGCCGCTATGGAACTTTGCAGTCCGCACCTTGACGGCACGCAGCGACGGCTTGTCCAGCCACCAGGTTTTTACGTTCAGCAGCGCATCCGCATCCAGCGAATACGGCGTCACACGGATCGCGCCGCGCAGCCCGTAAGCGCCGGTCACGTGCCCGACCTGGATCAGGTCGTCGGGAACCGCCGCGATTCCCGGCTGTGGCGAGTTTGCTGCTGAATCGGTCAAACCAGTACTACCTTGCTGGGTGCTTATTAAGCAGCAACCGGCTTCTGGCCAGCGACCAGGCGAGCAACGGTCGGCGACAGTTGTGCGCCAACGCCTTGCCAGTAGGCCAGACGGTCAGCGGTGATGTTCAGGCCAACTTCCTGACCCGAAGCCATCGGGTTGTAGTAACCGATGCGCTCGATGAAACGGCCATCGCGACGATTACGCGAATCGGTTGCAACGATGTTGTAGAACGGGCGCTTTTTTGCACCACCACGAGCCAAACGAATAACGACCATAATATTTCCAAAAAATGTACTGGACGGAGAAAGCCGACGATTATAGCCCGCCACGCCGTGCAACAGCAAGCGTTTATCTAAAAAGTAACATTAGCTGGGGGCGCAGTCCCGGCCGAATCCGGCATTATCGCTTATTTTGTGCTAGAGCGCTACCTGCCTATGAAGATGCCGACAGACGCCGGCGGCTTCAGGCGCGCATGAAACAAGGTGCTTCGCCGGCAATTTTGAACGATACTAATGACTTTCCTTTTCACAACAACAAGCCGCCAGTGTCGACCCAGCCGCACAAGAACAAGACCCTCGCCACCGCCCTCGCCTTCCTGCTCGGCGGCGTGGGCGCGCACCGCTTCTACCTGCATGGCAGCGTCGACCGCATCGGCCTGCTGCACATATGCAGCATCCCGCTGGCCGGCATGGTCTATGGCCTGGGCCACGCCCCCAACCCCTTTTATGTGCTGCTGCCGCTGATCGTGTCCTGGCTCGCCGGCTTCCTCGAAGCGCTGGTGATCGGCCTGACGCCGGACGAGCGCTGGGATGCGCGCCACAACACCGGCAGCGGTCGTACCTCGCAATCGCGCTGGCCGCTGGCCCTGCTACTGGTACTGACCATGCTGGTCGGCGCCACCGCCCTGATCGCCACCATCGCACGCCTGTTCGACCTGCTCTACACGGGCGGCGCCTACGGCTGAATCACGGCTGAGTGCTACAGGCCGCTGCCGGCCCAGTCGTAGCGCGGCAAGGCCGCCGGGGGCGTGCCGAGGATGACGACGATTTCCGTATGCGCCGCCAGCGGGATCGCGGCCGGGTCTGTCGTGACCGGCACGATCTTCTCGTTGCTGATCAGATAGTAGCGGGCCGGCCCCGGCAGTCCGAGGACCGCGCCGCCGCCGATGCCCTGCCCCCACAGCGACAGGAACTGGCCCAGCGTGAAGGTACGCGGCACGTCGGTCTCGATGTGCAGCACGCCGGAGCCGTCATGGGTGTGCATTTCATAGTTGCAGCCGCTGCCGCGCCCGATCGAATCCGGCAGCGCCAGCCGCACGCCGTTGCGGTACACCGTCAGCAAGGCGTGCGTATGGTAGGTCTCGCTCTGGGCGCAGCCGACGCCGTCGACGCTGGCCGTGCCGCTGTGGCTCCAGGCCGGCCAGTTGGGCTGGCTGAAGCTGGTGGTGGACGAGATCGAGGTATAGCCGGGCTCGAGCGTGAGTTCGGGGGTACCGGGGGTGGGCGCCGGATCGACCGGCGGCGGCGGGGCCGGCTGGGTGGGTGGAGCCGGCGGGGCCGGCGCGGGTTGGGCCGGGGGCTGCGGATCGACCGCGACCGGGCTGGAATGGCTGCCGCCGCCACAGGCGGCCAGCGTGGACAGCGCCGCAAAGGCAATCGACAGCCGCAACGCCGTACTGGGCTTCATGGAAAACATGGACACTCCTTTGGTTGGCCATGCACCCAGGGACGCGTATGCGGGGTGCGTAGTCGGGAATTCTAGGAGGTCGTCTCATGCATTCCGGTTAAGAAAACTCAAGTGCGCCAGCAATGCCGTTCCCGGGTCGGAACGGCACAACAATTCGCCCAACCGCACTCGAATACAAAGACAGAACTGGCGCGTCGCTCATCGGACACCGTGCCGCCCGGAAGTTGCGGCGGCAAGGCGCGGCCCGCAAGGACCGCCGGCGCACGATCAGTCGTCGCCCTTGTCGTGGCTCTTGTCGTGGCCCTTGTCGCCACCCTTGTCATCGTCCTTGTCGTCGTCCTTGCCGATCTTCTTGCTGTCATCGACGAGGTCATCGAGCAGGTGATCCAGCTTGCGCACCGCGACGTCCAGGCGCTCCAGGGCAGCCCGCAGGAAACCCTTGTACTCGTCGCGCTCCTTCTTATACTTCCAGGCCACCTTCTTCCACTCGTCGCCCTCCTTCTTGTACTCGTCGCGCTCTTTCTTGTACTCGTCGCGCTCTTTCTTGTAGCCGTCGCGCTCCTTCTTGTACTCGTCGCGCTCCTTCCTGCACTTGCACAATTTATGGTGCTCGTGGCCCTTGTCGTCATCGTGGTCGTGGCCGTGGTCGTGGCCGCAATCCTTGTCGTCGTCGCGGTCGTCCTTGTATTGTTCGGTACCCATGATGCTTCTCCTCAATGAGCCGACTTGGAAGGTAGGCCGGGTTGGCTCATGCACGGCCTGGATTCCAAGTTATCCTCTTTGGATGAGCCCGCTTTGAGCCATACTAAATCTTCCCATACATGGCTACAGGCAAATTTCACACATAGAATATGTCTTATCATTAAATATTCTTTGATGAAATTGGCCATCCGCTTGTCAGGGCCTGCCCGGTAGTCACACGGCGGCTATCACCCGGCTACTAGACTGAGGTGCCTGCTTCGACAACCTGACTCATCAAGCATCTGCTGTTTTCGGTCGTTTCCGAACCCATTTTGAGTAGCTTCTGAACGCGTCTGCAGAACTTGTCCTACCACGCTCCGCCGTCCGCACAAGCCGCGTCTTTATACTGATCTTTCGTGTCAGCGCAGCGCATCCAGCAGACCATCTGTCGACCACAGGAGACGAAGATGAACAAGCACAGGAATACCAGCAACACGACCGCGCCGAACGGCAGACGCGGCTTCCTCAGGCTGGGCGCAGCGGCGCCCCTGGCGCTGGCGGCAGCCCCGTTCGCCGGACCGGCCGTGGCCCAGGACCGATCCGGCGATCTATGGGCCGCGGACCGCTGGGTCGGCACCTGGGGCGCCTCCCCTACCGGCGCCGCGATTTCCCCGCAGCCGGCGCCCAAGGAGCTCACCAACCAGACGCTGCGCCAGATCGTCCATACCAGCATCGGCGGCAACCGGGTACGCGTGTGCTTTTCCAACGAGTTCGGCACCACGCCGCTGACCATCGGGGCCGCCCATGTCGCGCGCCGTACGACCGGCAGCAGCATCGATCCCGCCAGCGGCCGCGTGCTGACCTTCGGGGGCCAGCCCTCGATCGTGATCCCGCCAGGGGCGCCGGCGCTCTCCGACCCGGTCGACCTCGATTTGCCGGCGCTGGTCGACCTGGCCATCAGCATCTACCTGCCGCAGCCGGCCACCGCGACCACCCTGCATGGCTCGGCGTTCCAGACCAACTACATCGTGGCCGGCAATGCGGCCGGCGCCCCCACCCTCGCCGGCGCGTCGACCACGACATCCTGGCATTTCCTGAGCGGGGTCAGCGTCTGGACGGGCCGCGCCGGCGCCATCGTCACCCTGGGCGACTCGATCACCGACGGCGCGGTCACGACCGTCGACGCGAACCGCCGCTGGCCCGACATCCTGTCGCTGCGCCTGCGCCAGTACGACCGCCTGTTCCGCCTGGGCGTGGTGAACGCCGGCATCGGCGGCAATCGCCTGCTGAATCCTGGAAATGCGACCATCGGCAGCTTCGAGGGAATCGGGCCGCTGTTCGGCCCGGCCGCGCTCGCGCGCTTCGACCGCGACGTGCTGGCCCAGCCGGGCGTGGAAGCCGTCATCGTCCTGCTGGGCGTGAACGACCTTGGGCAGCCGGTGTCGATCTCGCCGGCGTCCGAGGAAGTCAGCGAACCGGCGCTCCTGCAGGGCTATCGCCAGCTGATCGCGCGTGCGCGCGAGAAGTCGCTCAACATCTACGGCGCCACCATCACGCCGTTCGGCGACACCACGATCGCCGGCTATTTCACAACGGCACGCGAGGCGATCCGGCAGGCGGTCAACAACTGGATCCGCAGCAGCGGCGAGTGGGATGGCGTGATCGACTTCGATGCGGCCGTGCGCGACCCGGCCAACCCGGCGCGCATGCTGCCCGCCTACGATTCGGGCGACCACCTGCACCCGAACGACGCGGGCATGGTCGCGATGAGCCAGTCGATTCCGCTGCGGATGCTGACGGATATCCTCCGGTTGAGCGGCGCGCCGGACATGCCGAGGGCGGCGCTGGCGGCCTGGGGATAAGTCGTCAGCTGCCATGGTTTGAGCGGCCAATAAAAAGCGGCCCACATGGGGCCGCTTCTTAGCGCCTGCGAAGCCGCTCGGTTCAGAACTGGTCGACTTCCAGCGCCAGCACGCCGGCACTGCCTTCGACGATCGCATGGCGCATTCCGTCCGCCTGGGACAGCACATGATCGGCAAAGAAGCGCGCGGTGGCGATCTTGGCGCGGTAGAACGCCGCGTCGCCATCGCCGCCGTCGAGCTTCTGCTGCGCGGCCAGCGCCGCGCGCGCCATCTGCCAGCCGCCCAGCACGATGCCGGCCAGTTTCAGGTAAGTCACGCTGCCGGCGAACACGGCGCGCGGATCGGATTTGGTGTTGGCGACCACGAAGTCGACCACCGCCTCCAAAGCGGCGCTGCCGGCCGCCAGCTGGCCGCGGATGGCGGCAAAGTCGGCACCCTGCCGTTCGCCCAGCTGCGCTTCCGTGGCCCGCACCTGGGCGATGATAGCCTTCGCCACGGCGCCGCCGTCGCGCACGGTCTTGCGGCCGACCAGGTCGTTGGCCTGGATCGCGGTGGTGCCTTCGTAGATGGTCAGGATCTTGGCGTCGCGGTAGTGCTGGGCCGCGCCGGTCTCTTCGATAAAGCCCATGCCGCCATGCACCTGCACGCCGTCGCGCGCGACGTTTTCGCTCATCTCGGTCGACCAGCCCTTGATGACCGGCACCAGGTATTCGTAGACCGCCAGGTTGGCCTTGCGGGTCGCCTCGTCCGGATGGCTGTGCGCCAGGTCCGACAGGCCGGCGCCGACGTAGGCCAGCGCGCGCGCCGCCTCGGTCTGGGCGCGCATCGACATCAGCATGCGGCGCACGTCCGGGTGGTTGATGATGGCGACCGGGCCGCTCGAACCCTCGACGGCGCGCGACTGCACGCGCTCCTTGGCGAAGGCGGCGGCCTGCTGGTAGGCGCGCTCGGCCAGGCCGACGCCCTGCATGCCGACGCCGAAACGGGCCGCGTTCATCATGATGAACATGTATTCGAGGCCGCGGTTTTCCTCGCCGACCAGGGTGCCGATGGCGCCACCCGCGTCGCCGAACTGCAGCACCGCGGTCGGGCTGGCCTTGATGCCGAGCTTGTGCTCGATCGACACGCAGTGGGCATCGTTGCGCTCGCCCAGGGAGCCGTCGTCATTCACCAGGAACTTCGGCACGATGAACAGCGAGATCCCTTTTACCCCCGGGGGCGCGTCCGGGGTGCGCGCCAGCACCAGGTGGATGATGTTCTCGGCCATGTCGTGCTCGCCGTAGGTGATGTAGATCTTGGTGCCGTAGATCTTGTAGGTGCCGTCGCCCTGCGGCACGGCGCGGGTGCGCACCGCGGCCAGGTCCGAACCGGCCTGCGGCTCGGTCAGGTTCATGGTGCCGGTCCACTGGCCCGTGATCAGCGGCGCGATGTAGCGGGCTTTCTGCGCGTCGGTGCCGGCGGTCAGCAGCGCTTCGATGGCGCCGTCGGTCAGCAGCGCCACCAAAGCGAACGCCAGGTTGGCGCCGTGCAGCATCTCCATGCACGGGGTCGCGACCAGTTTCGGCAAGCCCTGGCCGCCGAACTCGGCCGGGTGCTGCACACCCTGCCAGCCGGCGTCGGCAAAGGCGCGGAAGGCTTCCTTGAAGCCCTTCGAGGTGGTGACCTGGCCGTCGTGCCAGAAACTCGGCTCCTTGTCGCCGGGATGATTCAGAGGGGCAACCACGCCGCCGCAGAATTTCGCGCTCTCTTCCAGCACCGCCTCGACGGTATCCGGGGTCGCGTCCTCGCAGCCGGGCAGCTGGTTGATCTCGGCCAGGTTGGCCAGTTCGTTGACGACGAACAGCATGTCTTTCAGAGGGGCGTTATAGCTCACCTTGGTCTCCTGAATGTTCTATTTAGACGTTACATATGACAACGTCGTTCCCGCGCAGGCGGGAACCCAAGTTTGCCTGCGCGCCCGCAGCGGCGAGCGCCAGTGGTATGCGTAGAACTTGGGTTCCCGCCTTCGCGGGAACGACGTTAATAGCTTGGTGGACATGCATGCCATCCACCTTCGGCAAATGATCAGCCCAGCTCGTTCACGAGCGCCGGCACCACCTCGAACAAGTCACCGACGATGCCGTAATCGGCCACCGAGAAGATCGGCGCTTCCGGATCCTTGTTGATGGCGACGATGGTCTTCGAATCCTTCATGCCGGCCAGGTGCTGGATCGCGCCCGAGATGCCGACGGCGATGTACAGCGTCGGGGCAACGATCTTGCCGGTCTGGCCGACCTGCCAGTCGTTCGGCACGTAGCCGGCGTCGACCGCGGCGCGCGAGGCGCCCATGGCCGCGCCCAGCTTGTCGGCCAGCGGTTCCAGGATCTTGAAGTTGTCGCCCGAGCCCATGCCGCGGCCGCCGGAAACGACGATCTTGGCGCCGGTCAGTTCCGGACGGTCCGACTTGGCCAGTTCGCGGCCGACGAAGGTCGACTTGCCGGAATCGGCCACCGAGGGCACGGTCTCGACGGCGGCCGAGCCACCCTCAAGCGCGGCGGCGTCGAAGCCGGTGCCGCGCACGGTGATGACCTTCACGCTGTCCGTCGACTGCACGGTGGCGATCGCGTTACCGGCGTAGATCGGGCGCTCGAAGGTGTCAGGGGAATCGACCTTGGTGATTTCCGAGATCTGGGCCACGTCCAGCTTGGCGGCGACGCGCGGCAGCACGTTCTTGCCGAAGGCCGATGCCGGCGCCAGGATGTGCGAATAAGCGCCGGCGACCGCCAGGATCTGCTCGGCGATGTTCTCGGCCAGGCCGTCGGCGAAGTGCGGCGCGTCGGCGACCAGCACTTTCGACACGCCGGCTACCTTGGCGGCCTGTTCGGCGACGGCGCCGCAGCCCGCGCCGGCGACCAGGATGTGGACCTCGCCGCCGCATTGCGACGCGGCGGTGACGGTGTTCAGGGTGACTGCCTTCAGCGCGGCGTTGTCGTGTTCTGCAATAACCAGTGCGACCATGATGTTCCTTTTCGCGCCTAACAAAATCCCCATGGCCGCGTTGCATCGTCTCGCCGTACTCACGTACTGTCTTCGACGATGCGCCTTGCCCTGGGGCTTTTGTTAGACGCTCATAATATTAAGATTAGATGACTTTGGCTTCGGTGCGCAGCTTGGCCACCAGGGTCGCCACGTCCGGCACCTTGATGCCTGCCGAGCGCTTGGCCGGCTCGGCCACTTTCAGGGTCTTCAGGCGCGGGGTCACGTCGACGCCCAGGTCTTCCGGCTTGATGGTCTCGAGCGGCTTTTTCTTTGCCTTCATGATGTTCGGCAGCGTTACGTAGCGCGGCTCGTTCAGGCGCAGGTCGGTGGTGACGATGGCCGGCAGGGTCAGGGCCACGGTTTCCAGGCCACCGTCGACTTCACGGGTCACGGTGACCTTGCCGTCTTCCAGCACCACTTTCGAGGCGAAGGTCGCTTGCGGCCAGCCCAGCAGCGCAGCCAGCATCTGGCCGGTCTGGTTCGAATCGTCGTCGATCGCCTGCTTACCGAGGATGATCAGCTGCGGCTGTTCCTTGTCGGCCAGTGCCTTCAGGACCTTGGCCACGCCCAAGGGCTCGATCTCGGCACCGGTCTCGACCAGGATGCCGCGGTCGGCGCCGATCGCCATGCCGGTACGCAGGGTTTCCTGGGCCTGGGTCACGCCGCAGGTCACCGCCACGATTTCGGTCACTTTGCCGCCTTCCTTGAGGCGGGTCGCTTCTTCCAGCGCGATCTCGTCGAACGGGTTCATCGACATTTTGACGTTGGCGATATCGACACCGCTGCCGTCGGACTTGACGCGGACCTTGACGTTATAGTCGACCACGCGTTTGACGGGTACCAGGACTTTCATAGTGGGCCTTTGGAAAATGAATAAGTGACTGACTAAAATGATCCGAATTATAAAAGCAAATTCCGTTCAGAGCAGAATTAAAGCACGATCGTGCGATTTTAGCTTAGAGGAATTCCCCTAATTTACACTGGGGTCATTTTTTCAGGGAAAGTTCAGAAGCTTGACGGGGCGCTTGCCCCGCCCTGCGGGACGTCGGAACAGCGTTGACGTTCGGTTACTTGCGACGCAACCAGAACGTGAATTCGCCGTTGAGATTGGTATGCGCCAGGAGCGCGTTGCCGGTCTGTTTGGCAAAGGCCTGGAAGTCGCGTACCGAGCCGGTGTCGGTGGCCACGATCCGCAGCACCTCACCGCTTGCCAGTTCGGCGAGCGCCTTCTTGGCCTTGAGGATCGGCAGCGGGCAGCTCAAGCCGCGCGCATCCAGATCCTTCCGATACTCGATGGTACCGGGGTCGATTATGGTTTCAGTCATCGATATTGCCTGCGTGTTGGTGGGCATATGCCCTGCACTGTGCATACTACTCCAATTGCAGGATTATGACGCGGCGCATCAAATTACGATACCCGTGTTGTGTTGCACCAACAACAAGACCTTGACAGCGGGGAAGAATTGACGGCTGGATAGAATTGGTGAGAAAGCTTGTAGTAGACGCAGGGTAGCCATGCAGACCGTAGGGTGGGCACCCTGTGCCCACGCGAAAGCTGGCGTGACGCGAACGTTCGCGTGGACACGGGGGTGCCCACCCTACTCGACACCGACTCCGCCACCGGAATGGCGGAGCGATCAGGCTCAGGCGCCGACGCGCTCGGTCACCCAGCCGGCCACGCCTGCGAGCGCTTGCGGCAGCGCAGCAGGATCGGTACCGCCAGCCTGGGCCATGTCCGGACGGCCGCCGCCCTTGCCGCCGACCTGCTTGGCGACGAAGTTGACCAGCTCGCCCGCCTTGACCTTGCCGGTGGCGTCGGCGGTGACGCCGGCGATCAGGCTGACCTTGCCGTCGGCCACCGAGGCCAGCACGATGGCGGCGGTCTTCAGCTTGTCCTTCAGCTTGTCCATCGTCTCGCGCAGGCCGGCCACGTCGGCGCCTTCCATCGTTGCCGCCAGCACCTTGATGCCGTTGACGTCGATGGCCTGGGTCACCAGCTCGTCGCCCTGCCCTGCAGCCAGCTTCGACTTCAGCGCGGCGATTTCCTTTTCCAGCGACTTCACCTGGTCCTGCACCTGAGCGATGCGCGACGGCAGTTCGTCCGGGCTGGTCTTCAGCGCGCCGGCGGCTTCGGTCAGCTTGCGGTTGATCGCCTGCACCAGTGCCAGTGCGCCTTCGCCGGTCACGGCTTCGACGCGACGGATGCCGGCGGCCACGCCCGATTCCGAGACGATCTTGAACAGGCCGATGTCGCCGGTGCGGGTCACGTGCACGCCGCCGCACAGCTCTTTCGACGAGCCGATATCCAGCACGCGCACGGTGTCGCCGTACTTTTCGCCGAACAGCGCCATGGCGCCGTGCTTGATGGCGTCGTCCATCGACATGTGCTGGGCTTGGGTCGCGTGGTTTTCCAGGATCTCGCGGTTGACGATCTGCTCGACCTTGGCGATTTCTTCCGCGGTGAGCGGCGCGTTGTGCGAGAAGTCGAAGCGGGTCTTGTCCGGATCGACCAGCGAACCCTTCTGCTGCACGTGGGAACCGAGCACCTCGCGCAGGGCCTTGTGCATCAGGTGGGTCGCCGAGTGGTTGCGGATGGTGCGCGCGCGCTTGGCCTCGTCGACTTGCGCGTCGACGGTGTCGCCGACCTTCAGCGAGCCCGACTGCAGCACGCCGTGGTGGCCGAACACTTCGGCCTGGATCTTCAGCGTGTCCTCGACTTCGAAAACGCCGCCGCCGGCCTTGATGACGCCCTTGTCGCCGACCTGGCCGCCCGACTCGGCGTAGAACGGGGTGGTGTCCAGCACCACGATGCCGTCCTGGCCGGCCTGCAGTTCCTGCACCGACACGCCGCCCGCATACAGGGCCAGCACGTGGGTGTTGTGGACCAGCGACTCGTAGCCCACGAACTTGGTCTTCTCGCCCGCGTATTCGACGCCGGCCGCCATCTTGAACTTGCCGGCGGCGCGCGCGGTCTTCTTCTGCTGCTCCATGGCGGCGGCGAAGCCGGCCTCGTCCAGCGTGACGTTGCGTTCGCGGCAGATGTCCGCGGTCAGGTCGAGCGGGAAGCCGTAGGTGTCGTACAGCGTGAAGGCGGTGGCGCCATCCAGGTTCTGCGGATCCTTGGCCAGCTGGGCTTCCAGGATCTTCATGCCGTTTTCCAGGGTCTCGCCAAAGCGCTCTTCCTCGGCCTTCAGGGTCTGCATCACGCGCTGTTTCGCTTCGCGCAGTTCCGGATAGGCGTCGCCCATCTCGATGTCGAGGTCTTCGACCAGCTTGTAGAAGAACGGCTTCGTCTGGCCCAGCTTGTGGCCGTGGCGCAGCGCGCGGCGGATGATGCGGCGCAGGACGTAGCCGTGGCCTTCGCTGCTCGGAATGATCCCGTCGACGATCAGGAAGGAGGCGGCGCGGATGTGGTCGGCGATCACGCGCAGCGACTTCGACTCGAGATCGGTCGTGCCGGTTTCGCGGGCGGCCGCGCGGATCAGCGCCTGGAACAGGTCGATTTCATAGTTCGAGTGCACGTGCTGCAGCACCGCGGCCAGGCGCTCCAGGCCCATGCCGGTGTCGATCGACGGCTTCGGCAGCGGGGTCAGGACGCCCTGCTCGTCGCGGTTGAACTGCATGAACACCAGGTTCCAGATCTCGATGAAGCGGTCGCCGTCTTCTTCCGGCGAGCCCGGAGGACCGCCCCAGATGTCGGCGCCGTGGTCGTAGAACACTTCGGTGCACGGACCGCAGGGGCCGGTGTCGGCCATCTGCCAGAAGTTGTCGGAGGCGTAGCGCGCACCCTTGTTGTCGCCGATGCGGATGATGCGCTCTTTCGGCACGCCGATTTCGTTGGCCCAGATGTCGTAGGCTTCGTCGTCTTCGAAGTAGACGGTGACGGTCAGCTTCTCGCTCGGGAGCGCGTAGACCTTGGTCAGCAGTTCCCAGGCAAAGTGGATGGCGTCGCGCTTGAAGTAGTCGCCGAAGCTGAAGTTGCCCAGCATTTCGAAGAAGGTGTGGTGACGCGCGGTGTAGCCGACGTTTTCCAGGTCGTTGTGCTTGCCGCCGGCGCGCACGCAGCGCTGCACGGTGGTGGCGCGCTTGTACGGACGCGTATCCAGGCCCAGGAACACGTCCTTGAACTGCACCATGCCGCTGTTGGTCAACAACATCGTCGGGTCGTTGCCCGGCACGAGCGGGCTGGAGCGGACGATCGTGTGGCCTTTGGACTCAAAGAACTTGAGAAACTTTTCGCGTATTTCGGTGGATTTCATGTCGTAGGGGCGGATGAAGGCAGCATGCTATATAGAGAAGATCGATTATAGCGTAGGTGTTGCAAGGAATCGGCGTACCGATTAGCCATGCCTGATTATTGTTGCGTATTCGACAAGCGTATGGTGGGCACCCGTGCCCACGCGAACGTTTGCGTTACGCCGGCATCCGCGCGGGCTCGGGGAGCCCATCCTACCCGCCGCTGGCGAAATCGGGGCCGATCAGGTCGATGCGGTCGGTGCAGAACGCCTCCACGCCCCAGCCCAGCAACTCGCGCGCCCGCGCCGGCTCGTTGACCGTATAGCAGAACAGGCCGAAACCGGCCGTTTTCACGGCGGCGGCCCCCTGCGGCGTCAGGTGGCGGTGGTTGGTGTGGATGGCCACCGCCGCCACCTCGCGCGCGCGGCGCTCCCAGTCGGGCGCCAGTTCGCTCATCAGGCAGGCGCGTGGCAGCTGCGGCGCCACGTCGCGCGCGGCTTCCAGCGCCAGGTGGCTGAAGGACGACAGCAGCGGCACCCGCGCCGAGTCGCCGGCCGCGATCTCGTCGGCGAACAGCGCGGAGGCGATGCGCGCGACCGTGCCGCCGGTCTCGATCTCGTAGCCGGGCGCCGGCTTGATCTCGATGTTCATCCACACGCCGTGCGCCTTGCAATACTGCGCGAACTCGACGAACAGCGGCACCGGCTCCCCCTCGAAGGCGCGCGCGAACCAGCCGCCGGCATCCATCGCGGCCAGCTCATGCGCATCGTAGTCGTAGACGTGGCCGGAACCGGGCACGGTGCGGCCGAGGAAAGGATCGTGCAGCACCACCGGCACGCCGTCGCGCGCCAGCATCACGTCGAATTCGATCGCGCGGTAGCCCGCTTCCATGCCGTGGCGCAGGCCGGCCAACGTGTTTTCAGGCGCCAGGGTGCCGCCGCCGCGATGGGCGAGAACCTTGGGGTAAGGCCACATGCGCATGCCTCCAGTCGTGTCCGTTCAGTCGATGGGCGCCAGCAGCCGGCGCGCCATCCAGACGAAGGCGCCGGCATTCACCGCCACCGTGATCCAGAACAGGCGGCGGAACGGCTGCTTGACCGTCTTGTGGCGCAGCCATTGCTGGGCCAGCAGGCCGCCCGGCCAGCCGCCGGCCAGGCCCAGCAGCAAAAGCGTGCGCTCCGGCGTACGCCGCTCCTTGCGGCGCGCAGCCGACTTGTCGAGCGCGTAGGCGGCGAAGCAGAGCGCGCTGACGGCCAGGTAAAGCAGCCCGACCACGGCCGGTACGCCCCAGGCCCAGGTGGTCCAGGCATACAGGATCAGGAACAGCAGCAGCGGTGCATAGGGCGTCATGGACACCAGCTTACGTGGGCAGCGCCCGGCTGTCCATGAGCTGTCTGGCCGGCAAGACGAATCGACGAGCAACGTTAGTCTGCGTACGGAGCGATACAGGCTGGCTGTCTATTCTGAACACCGACTGTTACACGAATGGAGAATGCAATGTCATTTAATTTGGGCAACCTGCTGAACCAATACCTGGGCGGTGGCGCCAACGCCAACCCGGCGCAGGCCGAGAACGATTTCGACCACGTGGCGCAGAACTCGCCGTTTGCCGCGCTGGCCCAGGGCGTCACCCAGGCCCTGCGCTCGGACCAGACGCCGCCGTTCAGCCAGATGGTTGGCCAGATGTTCAGCAACGGCAATCCCGAGCAGCGCGCCGGCATGCTGAACCAGCTGCTGTCCAACATCAACCCGGGTGTGCTGTCCTCGGTCGCCGGCGGCCTGTTCGGCAACCTGGCGGGCGGCGACCAGGCCAGGGTATCGCCTGAGCAGGCGGCACAACTGTCGCCGGAGCAAGTGCAGGAACTGGCCGCCAAGGCCGAACAGCAGAATCCGGGCATCGTCGAGCGCATGGGCGACTTCTATGCCCAGCACCCGACCCTGATCAAGACCATCGGCGGTGCCGCCCTCGCCGTGGCGCTCGGCGCGATGGCAAAAGGCATCCAGAACCGTTCCGACGCCGGTACGCCGGCCAACACCAACGCTAACCCTAACACCAATCAAGGAGGCAACAACATGGGCATTCTCGGCGATATCTTCCACAAGATCTTCCCTTCGCGTCACCCGGCTAACGGGGGCGCCACCCCGGCCCCGGCAGGCGCTGCACCAGCCGCCGCACCGGCCGCGCCGCAGGCTGCGCCGCAATCGGCCCCGGCCGCCAGCGCACCAGCCGCCGTCCAGCAAGTGGACGTGGAACAAATCCTGACCAATATGCAGGCGCAATCGGGCCAGCAACTGAACTGGCGCAGCTCGATCGTCGACCTGCTGAAACTGCTGGGCCTGGACAGCAGCCTGCAGGCGCGCAAGGAGCTGGCAGCCGAGCTGAACTATTCGGGCGATACCAATGACTCGGCCAGCATGAACATCTGGCTGCATCGCCAGGTGATGAACAAGCTGGCGGCAAATGGCGGCAAAGTGCCGGCCGACCTCAAAGACTGACGCAGCGGCCGGCGCAGCCGGCCTTCGTTCAGCAAGCTGCCGGGCACCTGCTGCCCGGCAGTCCCTTGTTTAATCAACCACAGCTATAGCCATTCCTCCAATACCCGATACAGTATTGGCAAGCCTTTTACGTGTATTTCACTTGCACGGTTGACATTCCCCTCGGTGTTCACTATCTTTGTATTAAGTTGCCTTATAGCAACTTGATCGATCTCCCATGCCGCCCGGAGCACGGACGGCGTTCTCACATTCAGGCGCTCCACAGGGGAACATCCATGACTTCATCATCTTGGCAGACAGCGCTGCCCGCCACGCTCGCGCTTGGGCTCACGCTAGCGCTGGCCGGTTGCGGCAGCGGCGACGCCGGCCAGCCGGCCCAGGCCAGCGGCACCCGGCTGCTGGCCGGCAGCGCGGCCAGCACCGCCAGCACCGAAATGCCGTTGACGCCGGTCGCCGCCAGCGCCAGCGCATCGGAACGCGGCGATCTCGGCCCGCAAGCCGCCATCGACCACGACGGCGCCACGCGCTGGGGCAGCGGTTTCAGCGACGACCAGTGGCTGGTGCTCGATTTCGGCAGCCCGCAGACGATCACGCGCGTGCATATCGATTGGGAAAATGCCCACGCCACCGAGTACGCGCTGCAGGTGTCGAACGACAACAGCAGCTGGACCACGATCAAGTCGGTGACCAATAGCCAAGGCGGCGCCGAAGACTGGACCGGCCTGCAGGCGCAAGGCCGCTACCTGCGCCTGCAGGGCGTCAAGCGCTCGACCCAGTACGGCTACTCGGTGTTCGAGATCCAGGCCTTCACCGGCACCCCGGCAGCGGCGCCGGCACCGGCACCGCTGCCGGCCGACCTCAGTCAGCCGGGTGTCGTCGTCAAGCCGGCCGGCGCCACCTCGTCCACAGTGGAAAACAACGGCATGGCGGCGCCGATGGCGATCGACGGCAACCCGGCCACGCGCTGGTCCAGCGCGCGCGAGGATGGCGCCTGGATCCAGTTCGATTTCGGGGTGCCCACGCCGCTCGGCTACGCCAAGCTGGTCTGGGAAGGCGCCTACGGCAAGGCCTACAAGCTGCTGTCATCCGACGATGGCCGCACCTGGACCGAAGTGCGCAACGTCACCAACGGCCATGGCGGCACCGAGGAGTTCTTCAACCTCGGCGTGCAGGCGCGCTACCTGCGCCTGCAGGGCGTCGCCCGCGCCACCGCCTACGGCTACTCGCTGTTCGAGGCCGAATTCAAATCGCCGGGCAGCGACAACACCCTGTCGGCCAACGCGACGTCAAGCCTGCCCTTCCCCGCCAACGGCAGCGCGATGCAGCCGCTGCCGGGTGCCGACCAGCCGCTCGAGACCCTGCAGTTCACGCTGGCCGACGGCACCCTGGTCACCCGCTTCGGCGCGCGCGGGCTGGCGCGCCACGGGCGCGAGCGCGGCGAGGAATGGAACGAGGCCGGCTACGGTCCCAACGACACCGTCGATCCCGCCACCGGCCTGCCGCTCGACAAAGGGCCGGGCAACTACCTGACCTTCGTGCCGCAGTACTTCCAGAACCGCACCTGGGGTGTCGAAATCATCGACAACAGCCGCGTCGCCGGCGTCACCAAGCCGACCCTGGTCGTGAACCAGTACACCACGGTCGACTTCCTGCCCGGCGGCGTCGCCTTCTTCCGCGGCTTCGACCGTCCCGGCGTGACCGGCTACGGCTGGATGTCGCCGGGCGAACTGGTCGACCGCAACGTCACCGTCTGCAAGCCGGCGGTCTATCCGAACGGCCCGCACCTGAGCAGCCCGGGCGGCATCAACGGCGCCTGCACCCTGCGTATCAAGGACTACCCGGGGCACGACGGCCTGGGCGCCGACGGCCTGCCGAACGGCAGCTACGTGCCCGGCCGGGCACTGGTGGCCGGCGACGTGGTCGAGGTCTCGCCCTCGATGTTCAGCACCCGCGAAGCGATGAACGCCGCCGGCGACAGCGGGGGCATCCGCTACTACTCGTATGAATGGGCCTACGTGGTCGGCCAGGGCCTGCGCCCGTGGTACGGGGTGCAGCCGCGCCTGAACACGCAGCCGCTGCCGGAGTCGACGCTGTCGGGCGGTATCGGCTCGGTGTCGTACAACTATTCGGACAACGCCCTGTTCATGTTCCAGCAGCCGCACACCCACATCGGCATGCGCAACATGCAGCGCTTCGTCGAGGGCCGGCGCCTGGTGCACAGCAATTTCACCAGCGGCGCCCACAACGAACCGGGCAACGATCCGCACCAGGCCATCGCCGGCCTGCAGGGCGCGCGCTTCAACCAGTCGGCCTGTATCGGCTGCCACGTCAACAACGGCCGCAGTCCGGCCCCGGGCGCGATCGGCCAGCGCCTGGACAGCATGTCGGTGCGCACCGCGGCCTTCGACGCCAACGGGCGCCAGGTCGTGCACCCGGTCTACGGCACCACAGCGCAGATGAATGCGGCATCCGCCAACGGCACCCCGCAGGACTGGGGCATGGCGGTGCGCGTGGCCGGCTTCGACAGCCGCAGCATCACGCTGGCCGACGGCAGCAGCGTCGAGCTGCGCAAGCCGAAACTCGCGTTCGACGGCCCGGTGCCGGCGGCCTGGTCGCTGCGCGCGGCCCAGCCGATGATCGGCGTCGGCCTGCTGGAAGCGGTGCCGGAAGCCGACATCCTGGCACGCGTGCGCACGGCCCCGGACGCCGACGGCGTCAAGGGCACGGCCAACTTCGTGTTCGATCCGGAATCCGGCGCCGTGCGCCTGGGCCGCTTCGGCTGGAAAGCCGCCAAGGCGACCCTGCGCGACCAGGCCGCGGCCGCCCTGCTGACCGACATGAGCGTGACCTCGCCGGTCTACCCCAACCGCGGCTGCCATTTCGATCCGGCCGGCTGCGCCAAGAGTGGCACCCAGCGCGGCATCGCGGAAGCCGACCTGCAGCTGATCTCGCACTACCTGTCGCTGCTGGCGGTGCCGGCCCAGCGCAGCCTGGCAAGCGGCTTCCCGAAAGGCGTGGCACCGCTGGACGAACTGAAGGTCGAACCGCAGCAGGTCGCGGCCGGCGCCCGGCTGTTCACCGACATGCGCTGTGCCGCCTGCCACACGGTCGAGATGAAGACCGGCCCGGGCCACCTGTTCGCCGAACTGCGCAACCAGACCATCCGCCCCTACACCGACCTGCTGCTGCACGACATGGGCACCGGGCTGGCCGACAACTACACCGAAGGCCAGGCCACGGGCAGCATGTGGCGCACCGCGCCGCTGTGGGGCATCGGCTATACCGAGAAAGTGATGGGCAACGGCGGCCAGGCCGGCTACCTGCATGACGGCCGGGCGCGCAGCCTGACCGAGGCGATCCTGTGGCACGACGGCGAAGGCCGCGCGGCGCGCCAGCGCTTCGCCAACCTGCCGAAGGCGGAGCGGGATGCGCTGCTGGCGTTCCTGCGTTCGCTGTAGTCATCAAGTAAAGCAGCTTGCATCATGATCGCATGATGCAAGCTGCTCGCTGCCTGTCTGCCTGTCTGCCTGTCTGCCTGTCTGCCTGGTCGGCGCCGGCTGGACAGCGGCAGCAAGCGATACTGCCGCGCCGCTTATCGCCAGACCGGCGGAAAGGCCGTACGGAGTTGCCTGACCGCCTCGGGATCGGCAATCTCGCCTCCAGCGAATGCGAGTTCGTGCGACGCCCCGGGTTCGTTCAACAGCACCAGCACGCCGGTGACCGCGGCGGCGGCGAGCCCGGCATGCAACGGCGAGATGACCTTCAAGGTACCGGGAATGGTTGCCGGTATATAGATGAGACCGGGTTGGCCATTCACGACCGGCTGGTGGCGGAATTCCGCCAGGTCCGCCACGCGCATCTTGTCGGGAACGGGCGCGCCGTCGGGCAACTGCTTGTAGTAGTCCGGCACGATGAACAGCTTCGGCGCCAGCGCCGGATCGGACGGGATCCAGATACCGCCGATACGCAGGACCGTGCCGGCCGCACCCGGGGCCGCCGGCTTGCGTTCGACGACGGCAGGCTGCTCGCCCAGGTAAAACGTGCCCGACTGGTTGTATTTGTAGGGACGATAGGTGCCGGCAACCAGATGGAACTGCCGGCCGTTGCCGGCGTGTCCGGCAGGCGGGACGGTGTAATGCAGCGGTGCCGGCAGGCGAATCGCCTGGGACGTCCCGACCGGCAGTTCGATGAGGCCGGTCAGCTGGGCTTCGGGCGCCCGCGGGGTGGACGCGCAACCTGCGAGCGCAAGCGTGAGAGCAAGAAAAATCGGCAGGGAGCGCATGACGGGCGGACTCAAGTAATCAACACGAAGGTTGATCTTACACTATTACTATTAAGAAATATTAATTTCTGGTAGCAGCCGTGGTGCGCAATCAACACTTCATCCAGCAATGTACCTAATGCGCCTATCGGCCACGGCTCAGAAGTAGGACAGGCCCAGCGCCTTGCGCACTTCGTCCATGGTCTGCGCCGCGACTTCGCGCGCCTTGAACGTCCCCTCCTTCAGGATCTGCAGCACCTGGCCCTTGTCCTTGGCCAGCTCCTCGCGGCGCTCACGGATCGGGGCGATCAGTTCCTGCAGGATGCCTTCCAGGCGCTTCTTGACCACCGAGTCGCCGAGGCCGCCGCGCTGGTAGTGCGCCTTCATCTCGGCCAGGCCTTCCTTGTCCGTATCGAAGGCGTCCAGGTACAGGAAGGCGACGTTGCCCTCGATGTGGCCGGGGTCGGACACCTTCAGGTGCAGCGGGTCGGTGTAGACCATCTTGACGGCGGCGCGGATCTCGTCGGCGGAGGCACCCAGGTTGATGGTGTTGCCGAGCGACTTGCTCATCTTGGCCTTGCCGTCGATGCCCGGCAGGCGGCCGACTTCCGGCACGATAGCCTTGCACTCGACCAGGATGTCCTTGTCGCCGCCATAGGTGCGGTTGAACTTGCGCACGATCTCGTTGGCCTGCTCGATCATCGGGATCTGGTCCTCACCCACCGGCACGATGGCGGCCTTGAAGGCGGTGATGTCGGCGGCCTGGCTGGCCGGGTAGGTCAGGAAGCCGGCCGGGATGTCGCGCTCGAAGCCGCGCAGGATGATTTCCTGCTTGACGGTCGGATTGCGCTCCAGGCGCGCCACGGTAACCAAGTTCAGGTAATAAAAGGTCAACTCCGCCAGTTCCGGAATCTGCGACTGGATCAGGATGGTCGACTTGGCAGGATCGATCCCTACGGCAAGGTAATCGAGCGCCACCTCGACCACGTTCCGGTGTACCTTACCTATGTCATCCATATTGTCCGTGAGCGCCTGGGCGTCCGCGAGCATGATGAATTGGCGGTATTGATCCTGGTACGTGACGCGATTGCGCAGGCTGCCCACGAAGTGGCCGAGGTGCAGCGGGCCGGTGGGACGATCGCCGGTCAGGATGACGGACGTGGAAGGATTGGCGGTTTGCAGACTCATCGAGGTTCCTTGGGTTGCTTGCCTCGATCCTGCGCGTCAAAGACAACGCCACCTTGAATCGAGGCGGCGTTTGAACGAAATCACATCTCTCTCTGGCCGCGCGCTGTCAACGGCGCCACCAGGTACGGAGAACAGGATGTGGATACGAAAAATTCATGGACCGCATGGTTGCAGGTTGACGCAGCGCTGTCAACCGCCGCCGCACGAAGCACTCTCCCGCCCGCGCCGATATATTGTCCGATCGGGGTGGTTCCGGATTTTTTGTTGCAACAAAATTAATACTTTTGGTGATTTATGAATTCTACGAAGAGCACGAACAGCCACAACCGCCCCCTGGAACTATGGGGCGGCCTCGAATGCACCGTCAACCGCGTCCAGGACACCTACCACCGGCAGCTCGACCGCAATGGCCATGACGGCCGGGCGGACGACATCGCCCGCTTCGCCGCCACCGGCATCCGCGCGATCCGCTATCCGGTGCTGTGGGAACGCACCGCCCCCGAGGGGCTCGACAAGGCCGACTGGACCTGGCCGGACGAGCGCCTGGCGGCACTGCGTGACGCGGGCGTCAACCCGATCGCCGGCCTGATCCACCACGGCAGCGGCCCGCGCCACACGAGCCTGGTCGACCCTGCATTTGCCGAGCAGCTGGCCGCGTATGCCGGTGCCGTGGCGGCGCGCTATCCCTGGCTCGAGTACTACACCCCGGTCAATGAAATCTGCACCACCGCCCGCTTTGCCGGCCTGTACGGCGTCTGGTACCCGCACGGGCGCGACGACCGCACCTTCATCCAGGCGCTGCTGAACCAGTGCCGCGCCACCGTGCTGTGCATGCGCGCGATCCGCGCCGTCAACCCGGACGCCAAGCTGGTGCAGACCGACGACCTGGGCAAGACCTACAGCACGCCCGAGATGGCGCAGATCGCCGAGTTCTACAACGACCGCCGCTGGCTCGGCTGGGACCTGCTGTGCGGCATGGTCGGCCCCGAACACGCGCTGTGGGACTACCTCGTCAAGACCGGCATCGACCCCGCCGAGATCCTGTGGTTCCGCGACAATCCCTGCCCGCCCGACATCATCGGCGTCAATTACTACGTCACCAGCGAGCGCTGGCTGGATCACCGTCCGGAACGCTTCCCTGCGCATACGCACGGCATCCTGGGCGGGATCGCCAGCGCCGACGTCGAAGCCGTGCGTGTACTCGCCACGCCGAGCGCCGGCATTGCCCCGCTGCTGGCCGAAGCGTGGGAGCGCTATGGCATCCCGCTGGCGATCACCGAGGCCCACATCGACGCCAACCGCGAAGACCAGTTGCGCTGGCTGCTGGAAATCTGGGAAGCGGCGAAGGAAGTGCGTGGCAACGGCGTCGATCTGCGCGCCGTCACCGTGTGGTCGCTGCTCGGCGCCTTCGACTGGAACAGCCTGGTGACGGAGAACCGCGGCTACTACGAATCAGGCGCCTTCGACGTGCGTTCGACGCCGCCGCGCCCGACCGCGGTGGCGCGCATGATGCGCGAGCTGTCGTCGGGTGCCCAACTGTCGCATCCGGTGCTGCGCGGCCAGGGCTGGTGGCGCCGTCCGGGACGCTGGCTGTGCCAGCCGGTGGCGACGCCGGACGCGGTCGGCTCGATCACGGCCGACGGCCACACGCTGGTCGGCACCGACGCCGCGCCGCTGCTCATCACGGGTGCCAGCGGCACCCTGGGCCGCGCCTTCGCGCATATCTGCCGCAAGCGCAACATCGCCTACCGCCTGCTGTCGCGCCATGACATGGATATCGGCGACGCCGCCTCGGTGGCGCGCGCACTCGACCTGCACAAACCCTGGGCCGTCATCAACACCGCCGGCTACGTGCGCGTGGACGACGCCGAGAACGACGTCGCGCGCTGCATGCGCGAGAATGCCGAGGGGCCGGCGCTCCTGGCCGCCGCCTGCGCCGCGCGCAACATCCACCTGACCACCTTCTCGAGCGACCTGGTGTTCGACGGCGCGCAGGACACGCCCTACGTCGAGAGCAGCCCGGCCGCGCCGCTCGGCGTCTACGGGCGCAGCAAGCTTGAGGCCGAACGGCGCGTGCTGGACGCCCACCCCGGCGCGCTGGTGGTGCGCACCAGCGCCTTCTTCGGCCCGTGGGACAAGCACAACTTCGTGACGCAGGCGCTGCAGGCGCTGGAACGCGGCGACGCGTTCACGGCAACCAGCGACCTGGTGGTCTCGGCAACCTACGTGCCGGACCTGGTGCATGCCTGCCTCGACCTCGCGATCGACGGCGAAGCCGGCATCTGGCACCTGGCCAACGGCGGCGCGGTAAGCTGGGCCGAACTGGCCAGGCTGGCCGCCGACAAGGCGGGGATCGACGCCGGCCGCCTGGAAGCCAAGCCGGCGGCCGACTGCGGCTACGTGGCGGCGCGCCCGGCCTACGCTGCCCTGAGCAGCGAGCGCGGCATCCTGCTGCCGGCGCTGGACAACGCGCTGGCACGCTACCTCGAGCTGCGCAACCAGCACGACCCGGAGATGGAAGAACTGATCCGCACGATGGAAACCCGCCAGCCGCAGGCCGGCAGCCAACGCCAGATGGAAGAGACGCCGCCGGAAGTCTTCCAGGCCAATCAGCACTGAACGGCGCCCTGCCGCATTCGTTAAAGATACGTCGATAAAAGTACGTTGATAAAAACCCGGGCCTGGTCCGGGTTTTTTTATGCCCTGGCCAGCATCCCGCCTGCGGTTTCCTGCGCACTCGCGGACTTCGCTGCCTTGACACGGCCACCGATCATGAAACTGAAGGTGCCCGGCATGACGTACAGCGCCGCATGGTAGGCGAACGGCACGAAAGCGACCAAGAACAGGAAGGTCGGGATCGTGTATGCGCTCGCATCGAGCCGATTGTGCGCATAGAACATGTCGAACACGTGGATGAGCGGTGCATGGGCGAGGAACAGGAAGAAACTGTATTTGCTGTACTTCTCGGCCCAGCGGCCCGGCTGCGTATTCAGCAAGAGGGAAGATGCCGGCCACACCGCAATGGGCGCAGTGAGATAAATGTAGACATAGTCCTCGATCCGGTAGTAGATCGTCGCGATGCATACGGCGACCAGCAGTCCCAGCGCAGGAATCGCCAGGCGATCCAAGCGTTTCAGGTTCCAGTTGCCGGCTGCCGCCATGCCGCCGATATAAAACAGCACGGCCATGGTGTTGCGGTTGACCAGGTGGCCGTCCGCATCGCTCATGAATACAAGCGCGACCAGCATCAGGCCCAGCCAGGGCCGGCGCCGTATGGCGTAACCGAAAAGCGGCGCCATCAATACCAGGATGAACAGGTCATGCAAGAAGTGCAGCGCAAAGTTGCCGGCGCCAGATCGAGCTTGCTTGAAAAAAGCAGGTAGCCGGAAATCGCCGTCAGGGTCGGAACGGAAAGCCGTCCCAGTTCATCCTGGAAGAAAAACCGGATCAGCTCATAGGGATTTCCGTAGTCGAGCTGACCGAGTCCCGGCGTCCCGATGTGGAGCAGCACGACCAGCATGATGAGGATAGTACGCAGCATGGAAATGCGTTTGGCGATGGAAGCATCAAAAGCGGCTGTCATTATCTGGTAAGTAATTTATGTCTCGAACCGGTTTCGTTCCGGCAGGAAATTTGCCAAAATGTAATCGTTCCGAAATAGCAAAAAAACATGCCAAAATATAATTTTTGTTAGATAACAAACACATAGGCATGTTTACAGCAAATTTCCGTGTATGCACTGTAAATAATGTCGACACCTTTCAGCTGCGGCATGCTGCCGCTGCCGGCCCGGGTCATGATCCCGGTTCGCAAGCCGGATCCGCTCCCAAGGCGGCTGGCGGCCCGGGCGACCCGGCTATAATCTGCCGACAATAACTGAACGATAACGGGGACCGCATGCCATCCATGAACAACGCAGCGCCCAAGGCGCTCGGCCATATCCGCGTGCTCGACCTGTCGCGCGTGCTGGCCGGCCCGTGGTGCGCGCAGAACCTGGCCGACCTCGGCGCCGACGTGATCAAGATCGAGCGTCCCGGCATAGGGGACGACACCCGCGCCTGGGGTCCGCCCTATGCGCCCGATGCCGACGGCAGGCCGACGTCCGAGGCCGCCTACTATTTGTCGGCGAATCGCGGCAAGCGCTCGGTGACCGTCGATATCGCCAGCGCGGCCGGCCAGGCGCTGCTGCACGAACTGGTGCGCCACTGCGACGTGGTGCTGGAAAACTTCAAGGTCGGGCACCTGGCGCGCTACGGCCTCGATTACGCCTCGCTGAAGGCGATCAAGCCGGACCTGGTCTACTGCTCGATCACCGGTTTCGGCCAGGATGGTCCCTACGCCCACCGCGCCGGCTACGACTTCCTGGTCCAGGGCATGGGCGGGCTGATGTCGATCACCGGCGAGCGCGACGGCCTGCCGGGCGGCGGGCCGCAAAAGGCCGGCGTGGCGCTGACGGACATCATGACCGGCATGTACGCGACCGTCGCCGTGCTGGCGGCGCTGACCCACCGCGACCGTAGCGGCGAAGGCCAGCACATCGACATGTCGCTGCTCGATACCCAGGTCGCGATGCTGGCCAACGTCGGCAGCAATTACCTGAACAGCGGCCAGCGGCCTCAGCGCTGGGGCAATGCCCACGCCAACATCGTGCCCTACCAGACCTTTGCCTGCAGCGACGGCCACATCATCGTCACCGCCGGCAACGACAGCCAGTACCGCAAGTTCGTCGAGGCCGGCGGCCGTCCCGAACTGGCGCAGGACGCGCGCTTCGCCACCAATCCGCTGCGCGTGCAGCACCGCGCCGTGCTGGTGCCGTTGCTGGACGCCATGGTAGCGACCAAGACCCGCGCCGAATGGATCGCCCTGCTGGAAGCGGCCGGCGTACCGTGCGGGCCGATCAACAACCTGGACGAAGTGTTCGCCGACCCGCAGGTGCAGGCGCGCGGCATGGCCATCGCACTGGAGCACCCGCTGGCCGGCAGCGTGAAGCTGGTGCGCAGCCCGATGAAGCTGTCCGGCACGCCGGCCACCAGCGACGCCGCCCCGCCCGTGCTCGGACAGCATACCGACGAGGTGCTGGCCGGCTTGCTCGGCAAGAGTGGCGAAGAGATCGCCGCCCTGCGCGCGCAGGGCATCCTGTAAGCCAACTTTTCGAGGAATACACATGTCATCCGTGAAGCTGTTGCTCGTCGTTCTCCTCGGCTGCGCCGCCTGCCGCCCCGCCCTGGCCCAGGAGGCGCAGCCCCTCGCCGGCGCGTCCGATTGCCGTTTCGCCGCGATCCACCCGGCGCCGATGGGGGCGCCGGTCTGGGACGGCGCGTGCAAGGCCGGCTTTGCCGACGGCCAGGGCACGCTGTCGTGGCGCGACCCTGCCGGCAAGGCGTACAAGCTGGAAGCCACCCTCGCGGCCGGCCAGGTAGCGGGCGAGGCCAAGCTGCAGCTGCCGAACGGCGCCGTCTACATCGGACCGTTCAGGGATGGCGTGCCCGACGGTCGTGGCTACTTCCGCTTCGCCAACGGCACCCGCTACGAAGGCGATGTGCGGATGGGCCAGCGCACCGGCACCGGCGAAGCGCTGTACGCCAACGGCGACAGCTACAAGGGTGAATGGAAGAACGGCAAGCGCGACGGCACGGGCGTGCACACCTACATCCTCGGCGGCCGCTACGAGGGCGGCTGGGCGCACGACAAACCGAGCGGACCGGGCAAGATGGTGTTCGCCGGCAGTCCGGGACGCGAGATGGCCGTGATCGATGGCCGCGTGCCCGACCGGCCGGCAACGCCGATTGCCAAGGCAAGCTACACGCTCAAGGAAGACCAGCTGCGCACCTCGAGCATGATCCTGCGCGACGTTGCGCGCGAAATCCCGGTTCCGCCCAACCTTCCCTACGACAAGCTGTCGGCGGAGCAGCAGGCCACGGTCAAGCGCTGGTTCCCCGCGCTCGCCCCCGGCGACGAACCGCCCTACCCGCTGCATGGACCGGCGCCGTTTTACCAGACTGTGCAGCGCATCGTCAGCGCGACGGGGCAGCAGGGCAGCATCTCGGTGTACGTGCTGGTCGACAAGGATGGCAAGCCCGCCAGCGTAACTACCGTGGGCCAGGACAAGGAGGGCCTGCCGCCGGAAGTCAACAAGGCGGTGGGGATGGCGGCCGGTTTGATCGCGTACAAGCCGGCCATGTGCGATGGCCAGCCGTGCGAGATGATGTATCCGTACCGGCTGGCGCTGACGCTGGAACGCTGACCCGCCCGAGGGCGGGTGCGATCAGTGCAGCTTGTGCTTCAGGTCCGACAGCTCCGCGTGCACGCGGCTGACGGCGGCTTCCAGGTGGGCCGGCATCTGCGGCAGGCTGCGGCTGATGCGCTTGGCTTCGTCGCCCATATCTTCCAGGCGGTCGACGCATTCGATCACGCGCTGCTGGTCGTTCGACTGCATCACGCTCTGGGCCTGCTGGGCTTCCTGCTGCAGCTTGTGGATGCAGTCGCGGATTTCGTTCGGTGCATCCTGCGAGGACTGACAAGCTTGTTCGGCTTCGCCGATGGTTTGCTGAATATGAGTGAATCGCTGCTGGATTTCGTTTGCTTGCAACATGACGTTCTCCTGTGCGTTGGGTTGGACTCATTCGCATCCGTGCGGAGCGGGTTGGCGAAGAAATATGGTAGTCCGGTCGACCACTGGATGGCGCACGGTCCGACCGCCGGATGAGGCAACTCTGCAGTCAATTAACCGAAATTCGCCGAAATTGACAGCAAAATCATCACCTTGCAGACTGCATGTTGACCAGGATTACCCGTCATGCAATAGTGCCTTTCTTTTTCGATCACGAAAGTCACGCATGCGTTTTCGCGCCGCTTCCCTTCCCGCTGCCGTCGCAGTGTCCCTCGCCTTGCTGGCCTCCAACGGCGCCGGCGCCCAGTCCACCGACCCGGTGGGCGCGCGCATCAGCGCCCAGTCGCTGCGCGGCCATTTGTCCTTCCTCGCCTCCGACCTGCTCGAAGGCCGCGCCACGCCCTCGCGCGGCCAGGACCTGGCGGCCGAGTACATCGCGGCCCAGTTCCGCCGCGCCGGCCTGGAACCGGCCGGCAACGACGGCTATTTCCAGGTCTCGGACTGGAAGTACGCCGAGCGCGACATGAGCCAGTTCGCCTTCACCGTCCAGGCCGGCGGCAAGACCTTGAGCGTGCCGGCCAGCGCGGTCGACCTGCGCGTGCGCGAAGCCGTCAGCCTCAAGGATGCCGCGGTGGTGACGATGCCCTGGCTTGAGGCGATGAAGGATGCGGCGCGCGCCGACGGCAAGCTGCTGGTGCTCACGATGCCGGCCGACCGCCGCGCCGCTTATGGCGACCTGCAGAAGTTCACCGGCAAGCCGGCGCTGCTGGTGCTGGTCGACGGCAGCCGCACCCAGGGCAGCGCCGCCAACGGCTGGCTGGTGGAAGAAGGTCCGCCGCGTCCGCGCGACGCCATGCGCAGCGTGGTGCTGTACGATGCCCAGGCCGCGGCGGCCCTCACCGCAGGAAACGCCACGGTGACGCTGAACGTGCCCGGCCCGGTCGAGCGCGCGGTCAAGCTGCGCAACGTGGTCGGCGTGCTGCGCGGCTCGGATACGAAGCTGAAGGACACCTACGTCATGCTGACCTCGCACTACGACCACCTCGGCATCCGCAACGGCGACATCTACAACGGCGCCAACGACGACGGCAGCGGCACCGTGTCGGTGATCGAGATCGCGTCCAGCCTGGCGGCGCAGAAGACGCGGCCCAAGCGCAGCATCGTGTTCATGACCTTCTTCGGCGAAGAGCTGGGCCTGGTCGGTTCGCGCTACTACGGCAAACATCCGTTGTTCCCGATCAAGGACACGGTGGCCGACATCAACCTGGAACAGATCGGCCGTACCGACGACAGCGAAGGCGCGCGCGTGAATGCCGCCAACCTGACCGGTTTCGACTACACCAGCATCTCGGACACGCTGCAGCGCGCCGGCAAGAAAGTGGGCGTCAAGCTGGTCAAGCACCCGGTGAACAGCGACCGTTATTTTGCCCAGAGCGACAACCAGTCGCTGGCCGACGCCGGCGTCCCGGCGCACACGCTGTCGGTCGCCTACGAGTTCCCGGACTACCACGGCAAGGACGACGACTGGGACAAGATCGACTACGAGAACATGGCGCGCATCGACCGCATGGTGGCGATCGGCCTGCTGGACATCGCCAACAGCCGCAAGGCGCCGGCGTGGACCGCGGTGCCGAACGCGGCGAAATATCTGGAAGCCGCGAAAAAGCTGAAATAACGTAGGGTGGGCGCGGCCGGCGTTATGCTGGCGTACGCGTGGGCACGTGGTGCCTACGCCGGCCGCGCCCACCCTACGGCACTGCGGCCGTTGCGGCCGCCAATGGCGCCAGCCCGCGCAGGCGCAGCGCCACGGCCACCGCGCCGGCCAGCACGGCGCCCAGCAGCGCCACCACCCCGCCCCAGCCGGCATGGCCCCAGACCACGCCGGCCAGCCAGCCGACCACGCTCGATCCCAGGTAATAGAAGAACAGGTACAGGGCCGAGGCCAACGCCTGCGGCGGCCGCGCGCGCCGTCCGACCCAGCTGCTGGCCACCGAGTGCGAGGCGAAGAAGCCGAAGGTGAACAGGCCCATGCCGGCCACGATCGCCACCAGCGCATTCGACAGCGTCAGCAGCAGGCCGGCCAGCATCGCCAGCATCACCATCCACAGCACGTTGCGCCGGCCCAGGCGGTCGGCCAGCTTGCCGGCCCAGACCGAGCTGAAGATGCCCAGCAGGTAGAGCACCGACAGCGCCCCGACCGCGCTCTGGCGCAGGCCGAAGTCAGGCCCCAGCAGGCGGTAGCCGATGTAGTTGTACATGCTGACGAAGGTCCCCATCAGCAAAAAGGACAGCGCGAACAGCCAGGGCAAACCCTGGTCCCCGAGATGCTTGCGGGTGCCGCCCACTAGCGCGTGCCAGCTGCCCTGCCCCGGCTTCCAATTGGTCGAGGCCGGCAGGCTGCGGTTGAACTCCCAGGCCGCGTACAGCCCGGCCACGCCCATGGTGCCGATCGCGATGCGCCAGTCCCAGAAATCGCTGATGAAGGAGGACAGCACCCGCCCCGCCATGCCGCCGAAGGCGCTGCCGCCGATGTACAGGCCCATCGAGTGGCCGAGCGACGGCCCGTCGATCTCTTCGCTCAGGTAAGCCATGGCCAGCGCCGGCATCCCGCCCAGCAGCAGGCCGAGCAGGCCGCGCAGGACCAGCAATTGGCCATAGCTGTGGGTAAAGGCCGCCAGCAGGGTCAGGATGCCGCCGGCGAACATCGAGGCCGCCATCAGCGGCTTCCTGCCGTAGCGTTCGGACAGTACGCTCGAGGCCAGCAGCGACACCGCCAGCGCGCCGGTGGCGAGCGACAGCACCAGGCTGCTCTGGGCGGCGCTGAGGGCGAAATCATGGGCCAGCAGCGGCATCAGCGGCTGCACGCAGTACAGCAGGGCAAACGTGGAAAACCCGCCGAAGACCATGGCGCGGTTGATGCGTTTGAACGCCGCGCTGCCGGCGGCGATGCGAGTGGAAGACATGGAGGATCCTGATTCTTTACAGCCAGATCATAGCTGACAATCAGGACCCCCATGTCCATACAGGATTTACGCCACGACGCGCAGGCGCTCCTCCTGCTCCCGGTCGAGACCGTGATCGATCAGCACGTGATGGCGCGCGGCCGTGCGGCCCGCGTTGTAGGCCGCCTCCACCGCATAGGCCGAAAAGTCGTGGTCGCCGCCCGAAGGGGCAGGTGCGCCCTGGATGACACGCAGGTTCTTCAGCGCCCTCAATCTTTGCAGCCAGTCCCATGCCGCGGCTTCGGGATTGTCGGCGGCATCCTTGCGCAGGATGCTATCTTTCGGCACCAGCGCCTCGAGCGTCTTCAGCATCCCCAAGAAGCCTTTCAGGCCGGCACTCCCGCCAAACTCGGCCCAGAAGCGGTTTTCGTACTGCATTGCCAACGCGCGTGTCTGGACTTCGATCAGGTTCTTCGGTATCGGCAGGTTGCCGGTGGCGAACAGGTCGATCGTGAAGATGGGCAGCGTGTCGTACTCCTCCTCGGTCAGGATGTTCAACAGGGCGTCGATCGGCGTATTGCTGAACAGCCCGCCGTCCCAGTAAGCGCAATCGTCGATCACCACCGGCGGGAAGCCCGGCGGCAAGGCACCACTGGCCATGATGTGCTCCGGCCTGATCGTTTGCTTCACTGCATTCAGCTTCTCCATGCACGTGCCTGCGTCGGCACCGGTGCCATGGCTGTGCAGGTAATTCGAGAACGTCATCGGCCCGCCGGTTTCCAGGCTGGTGGCCGTCACTGCCAGGCGCACCGCCGGCATTCCATCCTCGGCGACCCGGTTGATCCGGTCGAAGTCGAGATGCTGCCCCAGCGTCCTGTACATCGGCTTGGTGTCGCAAAGACTGTTCCAGCTTCCCATCTGCAGGTAATCGGTACGCGACTGCCAGAAATTCGGATTGCCCAACAGTGAAAAATTTCCCTGCATGTTGGCCGGCAGGAATGGGAAGGTCTTCATCGTGATCTGGTCCCAGACCGCCTTCAGGCTGGCGGCAATATCGCCGTCCTTCGCGCCGGCAATGGCCGCCGCGTTCACGGCACCGATCGATACGCCGCTGACCGCCACCGGCTCCCAGCCCATCTCGACCAGCTTGGTCACGACCCCATACTCATAGGCGCCGAGCGCGCCGCCCCCTTGCAGCACCAATGCCATCTTCTTGCCCATGTATGACTCCTTGATATGTCCTGTGGAAAATGCACAAACCGCTTGTCAGCAAACGGTGTCGGTGTCAACCGAGCTGGACAACTTTAAAAGGAATAGCGCTCAGGACATTTGAGCTAGGTCAAATAGAAATATGTGCTGGGGATTGACGAAAGGGGTAGCGCCCCCTGTCGTTTCCGATGCTGCCGGATAAGACGGGGGGGCGCCGGGGTGTTACGGATACTCGGCGTCGATCTCGGAACCGGCGTAGTTTTCCAGCTCGACGAACAGCTGCTTCAGCGGCGTGTTGTCGCCGATGTGCTTGAGCAGCAGGCTGTTGCGATAACTGTCGATGCGCTCGGCAATGATGCGCTGGTGCGGGGCCGGGATGTTTTCCAGCATCCTGGCCCAGCCGGCCTCGTGGTCGTGCTTGCCGGTGCGGACCGATTGCACGAAGCGCTCGAATTCCTTCTGGCCGGTACGCGCGACGATGCGGCCGCCGCCTTCGATGCCGAAGATCACCGCCAGCGCGATCACGCCTTCGGCATTCAGGTCCGGATCCTTGACCGCGCCTTCCCAATGGTGGCGGCGCAGCCATTCGGCCGCGCGCACGATCGCCTGCACGCTTTTGCGCTGCTGCAGCTGGCCGAGGTAGCGCTCGTAGCCGGACCAGGTCTCGCCCGGATCGGCGGTGCACAGGTCGACGAACAGTTCCTTCAGGCGGCGCTGCGAATACACCGGGTCCTTGTCGTACTCCCCGACCAGGGTGTCCTCGGGCAGCGCCGACAGTTCGCGCACCAGCCGGAAGCCCTGCTGGAACACGACTTCGGCACCTTCCGAGAGCAGCAGGCCGAGCCCGGCCTGGTCGCCGACGGCTTCGTCTTCCTCGTCCTCGAGCAGGTGCTCCAGGCCGAGCGAGACGCCGCCGATGGTCAAGAGCTGGGCGCGCTGGATGCCCTCGGCGGTACGGTCGTTGGTGAATTTTTCCGCCACCATCGCCGTGATGCCGGACAGCTCGTCGGCCAGCGCCGCGGCCTCTTCGTTACCGGCGCGGCTCGGGAGCAGTTTGATGGCGCGGATCAGGCGCGGCAGTCTTTCGATGACGATCGCAGGCAACATAAAGGTGTCTGCTCCGCTCACGAGAAAATGTCCGTGCCCATGCTCCGGCGCGGGCTGCGGCGCGGCTGGGTGCGTACCGACGGCACCTGCTTGCGCAGGCGGTACAGCAGTTCGCGGGTGCCACGCTGCTGGAATTCCGATTCCTCGTCCGGATCGTCCGGCAGTTCGACGTCGGCCAGGTCCTGGGTGTTGCGGTATTCCGGGAAAAGCTCGAGCAGCGAACGCTGCCAGCCGTCCTCGCTGGCGCGGGCCAGGTCGATCGCCAGCGGCACGATGTCGCTGTCGGAGGTGGTGTGGATATTGCTGTGCGGGCCGCGCACGTTGATCTCGCCCGCCACTTCCAGGATCTCGCGCGGCGCCAGCGACCACAGGATCGCGAACGCGGTGGCGCCGTGGTCGGTGCTCGATGCGGCTTCCAGCAGCTCGTTGCGGCGGTCCTCGTCGTCGGTGGCATACACCACGCCGTGGATATGGTTGAACAGGCCTTCGGCCAGGCGCTCGGGATCGTCCTCGATCATGTCGTCAGGCCAGGTGGCGGCCAGGAAAGCCAGGCTCTCGGCCCAGGCCTTGGGCGGCACCAGCATGGTCGCCAGCGAGGTCTTGGCGCCGTCGAAGCCGGCCAGGTGCAGCGCGGTGACCTGCGGCGGCAGGGTCGACAGCACCTCGGCCACGGCGTAGTCGCCGTGCTCGTCGGCCGCCTGCGAGAACGCTTCCTCGGCGTGCTGCAGCGATCCCGACAGCACCAGGTCGGTGACCTGCTGGGTCAAGGCTGGCAGCTTGGCTTGGGTGTTGTCGTCGCTCATTCGCGATCGCCTCCATCCTGGTCGAAGAGCTGGGTGAAGTCGTCGCCGACCGCGGTTTCTTCCAGTTCGTCGTCGTCGCCTTCGTCGTCGCGGGCCAGCTGGTCGAGCGACTGGTCGTCGTCTTCCCAGCGCGCCTGGTTCTTGTACAGGAAGGCGGTGATGATGGCCTGGCGCGCCAGCTCAGGATGGTTCTCGCAGATGGCTTCGTACATGGCCTTGCCCTCATCCTCGCCCTGAGCGGCGTCGCAGTTGGCCATCGCGAACACGCGCGCCGGATCGCCGCTGCCTTCATAGTCCATGGCTTCGCGCACCAGGCCCTTGGGGTCGGTGAAGCGGATGCGGTCGACCAGCGCGAAGGCCATCATGTTGACGTCGTCCAGACCGTTGCCGTCGGCGTACTCGGACACCAGCGCCTGGACCATCATGTCGTAGTTCTTGCGGTTGGGCGGATCGCCCAGGGTGCCTTCGATCTGGCCTTCCAGTTCGCGCGACTGGAAAGCAAATTCCGGATGTACTTTTTTCATGTTTGGATTCGCAATCTTGATTAATGCAGGGTCACGCCATTGAGCGCGAACAGGGAACGCCAGAGTTCGAACGCTTCTCCTTCGGCGTCGAGCACGATACGGTGATTGACGCTCTGGTCGTATTCGTCGCGCTTGGCGCGGTCGGACAGGGTTTCGTAGGCCTTGGTGACGGCCTTGAAGCGCGCCTCCGCGCCCGGCGCCTGGTTGCGGTCCGGGTGGTAGCGCATCGCCAGGGAGCGGTACACCTTCTTGATCTCGTCGTCGGTGGCGTTCGGCGCGACGCCGAGAATCGCGTATAAATTTTCCACTTGAAACTCTCCGGCAGTGCCCAGATAAAAACGTTAAACCGGGATTATCCTATAGAAAGCGCCGGCTTGACAGGCTGGCCATTGATCCCGATTCTTCCTAGTATCGGGCGCACGATTTGGGCGAACCGTGCGCTTAACCACATAAGGCGGCCAGTGGCTACCCTTCTACGGTAAAATGCCCGGAATATTACCTATTCAAAACACCTTTTCATGAGCAACGACAAGAATTCCCCGGCGCCGTCGCCGTCGCCCAATTTTGTGCGCTCCATCGTCGACTCCGACATCGCCGCCGGCACCCATGACCGTCCCGGAATGCCGTCGGTGATCACCCGCTTCCCGCCGGAGCCGAACGGCTACCTGCACGTGGGCCACGCCAAATCGATCTGCCTGAACTTCGGCCTGGCGCGCGACTACCAGGGCCGCTGCCACCTGCGCTTCGACGACACCAATCCGGAAAAGGAAGACCAGGAATACGTCGACACCATCATGGACAGCGTCAAGTGGCTCGGCTTCACCTGGGAGCAAGGCGGCCAGGCGTACCTGCACTACGCCAGCGACTACTTCGACCAGCTGTACGCGATGGCCGAGTACCTGATCCAGAACGGCAAGGCTTACGTCGACAGCCAGAGCGCCGAAGACATGGCGAAAAACCGCGGCAACTTCGGTACGCCGGGCACCAACTCGCCGTTCCGCGACCGCCCGGCCGAGGAATCGCTGCAGTTGTTCCGCGACATGAAGGCCGGCAAGTACAAGGACGGCGAACACATCCTGCGCGCCAAGATGAGCGAAGACGCGATGGCCTCGCCGATCATGACCAACCGCGACCCGGCCCTGTACCGCATCCGCCATGCGCATCACCACCGCACCGGCGACGCCTGGTGCATCTACCCGATGTACGACTACACGCACCCGATCTCGGATGCGATCGAAAACATCACGCACTCGCTGTGCACGCTGGAATTCACCGACCACCGCCCGTTCTATGACTGGCTGGTCGAGACCCTGGCCGACGGCGGTTTCTTCCCGCGTCCGGTGCCGCGCCAGTACGAATTCTCGCGCCTGAACCTGACGTATGTCGTCACCTCCAAGCGCAAGCTGCGCCAGCTGGTGGACAGCGGCGTCGTGAACGGCTGGGACGACCCGCGCATGCCGACCATCGTCGGCCTGCGCCGCCGCGGCTACACGCCGGAAGCCATCCAGCTGTTCTGCGAACGCATCGGCGTCACCAAGGTCGACAGCTGGATCGACATGAGCACGCTGGAAGGCGCGCTGCGCGACGACCTGGATCCGAAGGCACCGCGCGCGATCGCCGTGCTGCGTCCGCTGAAGCTGATCGTCGACAATTTCCCGGAAGGCCAGACGGTCGAGTGCAACGCGCCGGTCCACCCGCACCACCCCGAGATGGGCCAGCGCTCCTTCCCGTTCACGAAGGAACTGTGGATCGAGCAGGAAGACTTCATGGAAGTGCCGACCAAGGGCTACCACCGCTTCACCCCGCCGACCGCCGACAAGCCGGGCGCGCGCGTGCGCCTGAAGTACGGCTTCGTGGCCGAGTGCACCGGCTTCGACAAGGACGAGAATGGCAACGTGATCGCGGTCCACGTGAACTATTTCGAGGATTCGAAATCGGGCACCCCGGGCGCCGACAACTACAAGGTCAAGGGCAACATCACCTGGGTCAGCGCCTCGCACGCCCTGGAAGCCGAAGTGCGCCTGTACGACCGCCTGTTCCTCGATCCGCAGCCGGACGGCGGCGGCAAGGACTTCATGAGCGTGCTGAACCCGAACGCGCTGGAAACCGTCAAAGCGTACCTGGAACCGGGACTGAAGGCGGCTGCGCCCGACCAGCGCTTCCAGTTCGAGCGCCACGGCTATTTCGTGGCCGACCGCGTCGACTCGCAGCCGGGCAAGCCGGTGTTCAACCGCGTGACCACGCTGAAGGACAGCTGGGGCAAGTAATCTCCGCATGCGCCGCCACGCGCGGCAGCACGGCACAAAACCCGGGTCGGTCCACGAACCGGGTTTTTTTCCATACAAGCTCTTTAATCTGCTAGGTCCACTTCGGACCCAACTTACGTAAGTTGCAACGCATAAAGACCGCAAGGACAGCGCCGCCTGTCCTGCCTGCGAGGAGTATGCGATGTCGCTGCTGCAAGAGGCGTTTTCCGTCACCCGCCTGTCGTTCTGGGCAGGCACCCTGCTATCCTCGCTGATCGGCTGCAGCCTGTACGTCAACACGCATCGCTCGATCGAAAGCGATGCACGCCAGCGCTTCCTGAATCATGCCGCGTATGCGCAAAGCGTGATCAGTGTCCGGGTCAAATCGTACACGGACTTGTTGCGTTCGGCGGGCAGCATGGTCCAGAGTTCGCAAGGCGTCACCCAACAGCAATTCCACGAGTTTGCGCGTGGGCTGCATCTTGAGCAAAACTATCCCGCCATTGATTACATCAACCTGGCACTGTTTTTCCATGAAGACCAGCGTGCAGCCTTCGTCACCAAACTGCGTGCCGAGAAAAAGTTCCTGGGCCCGCTGGCCGCCAAACTGGACATCTGGCCATCCGGCGTGCGTCCGGCCTACCTCGCGGTCGGCTACATCGAGCCGGAACAAAAACAGGCCGAGCTCTACGGCTACGACCTGCTGTCCAACCACTTTTTCGGCAACCTGTTGCAGCGCGAGCGCGACGAAGGTACCTTCCAGGCTGCAGGCACGCCGATTCCCGCGCTGTCCCATCCGAACGATACCTACCTGGGCATGCGCATGCCCATCTACCGGCTGGGCCTGCCGCTCGACAGCGTCGCGGGCCGCCGCGCCGCCTACATGGGCTCGATCGGCATCGCATTCAGCGTGCCGAAGCTGCTGAAAGGCGTGATCGACAAGATCCCGGTGAACGGCGTGCGCATGACGCTGTTCGACACCGGCCGGTACATGGATGCGCTTGGCCGCGACCGCACCGGGATACCGCTCACGCTGTTCGACAGCCAAGGAACGACGGCGCTGCCCAAGCCGCCACTGGCAGGCGGCGACGATGTGTTCTCGACCACGCTGCAGATGAATTTCAATAACCGTCCGTGGAGGACGGTGTACAGCGCACCCAAGTCTGCCCTGTACACCGAGTTCGACGTGTACTACCCGAAGCTGATGATGTCGCTTGGCTTCTTCGGCTCGATCATGCTGTACGCGGTGATCTTCATCCTCACCTCCTCGCGCCGCGCGGCCCTGGCGCTGGCCCAGGAAATGACGAGCGAGCTGCGCGAGAGCCAGAGCAAGCTGCAACTGTCGCACCAGAAACTGCGCCGGCTGGCCGACAATGCCTACCAGGTCAAGGAACTGGAGCGCAAGCGGATTGCGCGCGAGGTACACGACGATCTCGGCCAGAACCTGCTGGCCTTGCGCATCGACGCGGAAATGCTGACCACCCGCTCGCGGACCCACAGCCACCTGCACAAGCGCGCCAGCGCCACGCTGCAGCAGATCGATACCACCATCAAGAGCGTGCGCCAGATCATCAACGACCTGCGCCCCACCGTACTCGACCTCGGCCTCTCCGCCGCCGTCGAGTGGCAGGTGCATCAGTTCCAGCGCCGTACCGGCATCCAGTGCGATCTCCATGAAGATCACCTGGAAATCGCCATGCCCGACTATTGCGCGACCGCTTTCTTCCGCATCCTGCAGGAGTCGCTGACCAACATCGTGCGCCATGCCCACGCCAGCCGCGTCATCGTCGAGCTGCGGCTGAACGGCAGCTGGCTGTCGCTGATCGTCCGCGACAATGGCTGCGGCCTGCCGCCGGGCGGACGCAACAAGCATGGCTCATTCGGCCTGGTCGGTATCGAGGAACGTATCCTCATCCTCGGCGGCACCTGCGCCATCTTCAGCGAACCCGATGGCGGCACGACGATCATGGTCTCGGCACCGGTGATCGACCTGCCCGCCGACGAACCGCGCCTGCTGAGCGAACACGAAACCGGTTCCGCCGTCATTTGAGGCACCACGCGGGCCGTCCCGGTCCGCTTCTTCCCTTCTTCCCTTCCGTGCTCCAGCTTGTCGCGCTATTTGTAGCATCGCGGCAACGTCATTCCACTTTTGACCAAACGCAATTACGTGCCCAATGGCCTCAATTACATTGAGTACAGGCAACGCAAATCAAGAACGGTTTGTAGCGAGCCCCTCAACAATACCAAGGGAGGTCAGCACTTTTTGAGCGATATCGAAATAGAGAAAAATTTTGATGCCGACACATGAATTACATGATGTCTGCCAATACTAGGGAAGCAGTTCACATAATTACATTATCAATAAGGACAATCATGAATCTCAACGACCTGTTCAAGGCAGTCATGGCACTCGATCTGAACCCCATCAAAGTCAAGTTGATGCACGTCGAATCGGGAGAAGGTTGGAGCCTTGATAAAGCCACGGCCGTCGAAAAGGAATACCGGCGTTTCCTTTGTCTGATGAAAATGTTCCCGAATGAAGCTGCAGCACCTTTGCAAGATGTCGACACTTTCTGGCACTACCATATCCTCGATACCATGAAGTATGCGGCCGACTGCGAACAGGCATTCGGCTACTTCCTGCACCATTACCCCTATGTCGGGCTGGGCGGCGAAGACGACCAGCAATTCCGCCTCGACAGCGGCGAGCGCATGCGCGTCCTGTACGAAGCCACTTTCAGCGATGCCTATCCGGGCGCCACGGCGATCCGCGCCAGCACTGCCTTCTGCGCCGGACCCGGCATCGACAAGGTCGAAGCGCGTAGCACGGATACCGCATTCTGTGCAGGGCCGGGTGCCAAGCCCGCCTTCTGCGCCGGACCGGGCGCCAAGGCCGCTTTCTGCGCTGGTCCCGGTGCCAAGGCCGCCTTCTGTGCCGGTCCCGGTGCCAAGGCCGCCTTCTGTGCCGGTCCCGGTGCCAAGGCCGCCTTCTGCGCCGGGCCCGGTGCCAAGGCCGTTGCCACTGCCGGCACGCCAAACCAGCCGGTCGCCGCCTTGCGTGTTGCCAGCATCGAACCGATGCGCGCACAAGCGAGCTGACAGGAGTCAGCCATACTGGCCGGCCTGCCCCTTCCAGGCCCGCATCCCGATCCGCCTCCTTCCTGGAGGCGGATTTTTTTTTATCGTCACCCGCGTTGCCAACCCCTTGTTGCACTCCGTCCTTTTCCACTGCGAAACATCAGAATCGATTCCGGTTTGGCCCGCAATATTCAACATGCGACAACCCGTTCATTGGCTAGGAACTTCGCACAAGTGAACAATTATTGATGCAAATCAAATTTGCCTGTGATCCGTTGTTACCAAGCTAAACGACGGACAATAATTTGTTCCATATCAAAAACGTGTGACCGAGTTGATTCTCTGACGTTTCCTAAAACCACTTCTCACTTCCTCGCGATAAGGACGATCATGGATACCAAGACAAATGACCAGTTCCGGGCAATCATGGAACTCGATCTCGAACCCATCAAGATCAAGTTGATGCATGTCGAATCGGGTGAGGCATGGAGTGTGGAAAAGGCGAACGCGGTAGAGAAGGAATACCGGCGTTTTTTATGCCTGATGAAAATGTTCCCTGAAGAGGATACGGCACCCCTGGTCGATGTCGACACCTTCTGGCACTACCATATCCTCGACACGATGAAATATGCGCGGGATTGCGAACGCGCCTTCGGCTATTTCCTGCACCATTATCCTTACGTGGGGCTGCGCGGCGAAGACGACGAGCAGTTCCGCCTCGACAGCGGCGAACGCATGCGTACCCTGTACGAAGCGACGTTCGGTGAAGACTACCCGGTATCGATCGGCGCGGACGCCGCCTATTGTGCCGGTCCCGGCGCAAAGATGGCCTACTGCGCCGGCCCTGGCGCCAAGATCGCCTACTGTGCCGGACCCGGCGCCAAGCCCATCTACTGCGATGCCCCCGTTATGAAAGTTGCGTATTGCGCCGGCCCCGGCATCAAGCCGGCCTACTGCGCCGGCCCGGGGCGCGAAAGCGGCCTACCTTGCCGGCCCGGCACTGGACCACGCGACGCGTGCCTTCAGCTGATTGCCCGCCTGAGCTGGCCAGCCGTCTTCCCGGTGCAGGAACGCCTTATGCCTTCCCTGCACCCGCTTGATCAAGAAAGTCCTGCACCCGCGGGTAGCGCAAGCGCACCCGCAGTTCGCGCTTGATGCGCGTATTCACCAGCTGGCGCGACTCCGACATGAAGGAGAGCCGCAGCGGCGGCACCGTCCGCTCCAGCTCGGCACGCGACAACCTCGGCGGCCGCGCCAGGCCGTGGGCATCGGCGACCAGGTCGAAATACTCGGCCATCTTCATGCGCGTATCGTCCGAGGCGTTGTAGGCACGCCCCGGCAAGGCCCGGAACAGCGCCAGGCACGCCAGTTGGGCCAGATCGTCGGCGTGGATGTGGTTGGTGTACACGTCGTCCTCCGGCCGCAACGCCGGCGTGGCCTGGCGCAGGCGCTCGAGCGGCAGCCTGTCTCCCGCATAGATGCCGGGCGCGCGCAGGATCGCCACCGACCCGCGCGCCGCCAGTGCCCAGGCCCGCAGCACCTGCTCGGCGTCGACGCGGCGCCGCGCGCGGGCGTTGCGCGGCTTGCGCGGCGCGCTCTCTTCGGTCAGTGCCCCGCCGCGGTCGCCATAGACACCGGTCGTGCTGACATAAACCACACGCGCGCCCTCGGGTAGAATGGCGGTCAAATTGCGTGTGCGCAAATCCAGATCCCCCTGCTGCTGCGGCGGCGCCAGGTGCAGCACGTGCTGCGCCAGGCCGCGCAGCCGGCGCAGCGTGTGCGGCCGGTCGAGGTCGGCCACGATGGGCACCGCCCCGGCCGCGCGCAGCGCGGCCCGGCGTTCCGGTTGACTGGTCAGGGCAAACACACGAAAACGCCGGGTGACCCACGGCAGCAAGCGCATGCCGACATCGCCGCAGCCCACGATCAGGAGGCGCGGCCGTTTGAAATTAATCGTATTCATTCCGAGGATTGTATGACGTTCCAGATCACTGTCCAGCCCAGTGGCCACCAATATGCCTGCGAACAGGACGAAACCGTGCTCGCCGCCGCGATCCGCGCCGGCATCGGCCTGCCCTACGGCTGCAAGAACGGCGCCTGCGGTTCGTGCAAGGGCAAGGTCGTCGAAGGCACGATCCACCACAAGCCGCACCAGCAGCGCGCCCTGTCCGAGCAGGAAAAGCTGCAGGGCTACGCCTTGTTCTGCTGCGCCGTGGCCGAGGGCGACCTCACCATCGAGGCGCGCGAAGTCGGCGGCAGCAGCGAGTACCCGCTGCGCAAGATGCCGACCCGCGTGGTGTCGATCCGCCGCGCGGCGCCCGACGTCGCCATCGTCACGCTGCAGCTGCCGGCCAACGAGGCGCTGGCCTACCGCGCCGGCCAGTACATCGAATTTCTGCTCAAGGACGGCAAGCGCCGCGCCTACAGCATCGCCAACGCGCCCTCGTTCAGCGGCCCGCTCGAGCTGCACATCCGGCACCTGCCGGGCGGCGTGTTCACCGACCACGTGTTCTCCACCATGAAGGAGCGCGACATCCTGCGCTTCGAGGCGCCTCTCGGCACCTTCTTCCTGCGCGAAGACTCGAACAAGCCGATCGTGCTGCTGGCCTCGGGCACCGGCTTCGCGCCGGTGAAGGCGCTGGTCGAGCACATGATCCACCTGAAGTCCGAGCGTCCGGTCAGCCTGTACTGGGGCGGCCGCCGCCCGCAAGACCTGTACATGGCGGAACTCTGCGAAGGGTGGGCGCGCGAACTGCCGCACTTCCGCTACGTGCCGGTGATTTCGGATGCGCTGCCGGAAGACGGCTGGCTTGGGCGCACCGGCTACGTGCACGCGGCCGTGATGCAGGACCTCCCGGATTTGTCGAATTACCAGGTGTACGCCTGCGGCGCACCCGTGATGGTCGATTCGGCGCGCCAGGACTATGTGGCGCAGTGCGGGCTGCCGGCCGAGGAATTCTACGCCGACGCCTTTACCACCGAAGCCGACCTGGCGCAGTCCTGAAGCGGCGCACGATGTAGCATTTTTTGCATGTTGCATTGCGATTTGGGGTAAGGTTTCCTTGCCTCCCAACCCGACAATGAGCGCCACCATGCCAACTTCGCTTCGTGTTGTTCCCCTTCTTGCAGCATTGAGTATGTCCCTGCTGGCCGCCGGCGTACCAGCCTACGCCGCCGGCCAGGCCCAGACCGTGCAGGAGTGGCAGGCCGCCATCGCCAGCCCCCTGCGCACCGACGACGACCGCAAGGCCGACGACAAGCGCAAGCCCGCCGAATTCCTCTCGTTTGCCCAGGTCAAGCCGGGCATGAAGGCGCTCGACATCTCGGCCGGCGGCGGTTCCACCGCGACGCTGCTGGCGGCGGCGGTCGGCAGCAAGGGCGAGGTGTGGGCGCAGAACGCCATGGAGAACGCCAAGCTGGACGCGCGCAAGGTGCCCAACCTGCATTCGTTCGTGGCCGGCTTCGACAACCCGCTCCCGCCGCACGCGCCGGCGCTCGACCTCGTCACCATCAACATGTCCTACCACGACATCGCCAACACCCCGGCCAACCGCGATGCCATGAACAAGCGGCTGTACGATGCGCTGAAGCCGGGCGGGAAACTGGTCATCATCGACAACGCGGCCAAGAAAGGCAGCGGCCTGTCGGCCACCAAGACCCTGCACCGCATCGACGAGGACAGCGTGGTCCAGGAAGTCACGCGCGCCGGCTTCAAGCTCGACACCAGCAGCGGCTACCTGCGCGCACCGTCGGACCCGCGCGAGCAGCCCTTCTTCGAGATGAAGGGAGCGCCGGACGACAAGTTCGCGCTGCGGTTTGTGAAATAATCCCACAACGCCTGCCCACCCTACGTCAATACGGCCCGTGCGAGCCGTATTGACTGCATATACATCTTATATAGTGCACAATAGGGCTCGCATTCCCGCCAGCCCTATTCCACTTTATGTCTTCGACCGCTCCCACAGGCCGCCTCGGCGTCCTGCGCAACCGCAATCTGTCGTTCTACCTGTCGGCCCGCTTCCTGAACACCATCGCCATCCAGATGCAGAGCGTCGCCGTCGGCTGGCAGGTTTACCAGATCACCCACAATGTGTTCGACCTCGGCCTGATCGGCCTGGCGCAGTTCGCGCCCTTCCTGGTGCTGATCCTGTGGGCCGGCCACGTCGCCGACACCCACAACCGCCGCACTATCATCCTGCTGTGCATGGGCACCCAGCTGCTGTGCAGCCTGCTGCTGCAGCTGTTTACCTGGTCGGGCAGCACGGTGGTATGGCCGGTGTTCGCGATCCTGGTCCTGTACGGCAGCGCGCGCGCCTTCAGCCAGCCGGCCTCGCAGGCGGTGCTGCGTAACCTGGTGCCGACCGAGTCGTTCTCGCAGGCGGTGGCACTCAGCTCGTCGAGCTTCCAGGTGGCGGTGATCGCCGGCCCGGTGGTCGGCGGCCTGCTGTACGTCTACGGCGCCAACGTGGTCTACCTGGTGTCGAGCGTCCTGCTGGCGCTGTCGCTGGCGATGATGGCCTGCACCCGCAGCGCGCCACAGGCGATGAACAAGGCCCCGGTCAGCTGGCACACGCTGCTCGAAGGCCTGCGCTTCGTGTGGAGCCGCCCGATCGTGCTGGGCGCCATCTCGCTCGACCTGTTCGCGGTGCTGTTCGGCGGCGCCACCGCCCTGCTGCCGGCCTACGCCCACGACGTGCTGCATGCCGGCCCCACCGCCCTCGGCATCCTGCGCACCGCGCCCGGCGCCGGCGCCGCGCTGTGTTCGATCGCGCTGGCGTTCTGGCCGATCCAGCGCCGTGTCGGCCCCTGGATGTTCGGCGGCGTGGGCCTGTTCGGCCTCGGCACCATCGTGATGGGCCTGACCGACCTGTTCCCGGTCGCGCTGATCGCCCTGTTCCTGATGGGCGCCGGCGACATGATCAGCGTCTACATCCGCCACCTGCTGGTGCAGTACGAGACGCCGGACGAGATCCGCGGCCGCGTCAGCGCCGTGAATGCGGTGTTCATCGGCGCCTCCAACGAACTGGGCGAATTCGAATCGGGCGTGACGGCCAGCTGGTTCCGGCTGGTGCCGGCGATCCTGTTCGGCGGTGTCGCCACGCTGGTGGTGACCGGCACCTGGATGAAGCTGTTCCCGGTGCTGTCGCGCATGGACCGCTTCCCGCACCACGCAGCCGAGGAAGCGGCGCGCGCCGCCAAGAACGCCACGTAAACAGATGAACCCGTCATGGCCTCGCTGAAGGAAACACTGGGCGACATGCGCCTGCTGCACCGCCTGGTGCTCAACCGTCCCTACCTGGCGCTCGCGATCGGATTCGGCGTTCTGGTGGGCGCGCTCTGGCCGGCGCAAGGCAGCTGGATGCGGCAGGCGCTGGTGGGCTGGAATGCCGGCGTGTGGAGCTACCTGCTCGGCATGACCTGGCTGGTCGCGCGCGCCGACCATGGCCGGGTGCGCGAGATCGCGCGCAGGCAGGACGAAAGCGCGGGCTTGGTGCTGGCCACGCTGCTGGCCGGCGCCGGCGTCAGCCTGTATGCGATCATCTCGGAACTGACGCAGAAGGGCCATGTGCCGGCACACGATGCCGCCATGCGCTACGCATTCACGGCGCTGACCGTGATCGGCACCTGGCTGCTGGTCGGCGTGCTGTTCAGCTTCCATTACGCCCACGTTTACTACCGCGACGGCAACAGCGAGCCGCCGCTGCGCTTTCCGCAAGACGAATTCGAACCCGACTATTGGGATTTCCTGTATTTCTCGTTCACGATCGCGGTCGCGGTCCAGACCTCGGACGTGGCGGTGGCCTCGCGTACCATGCGCAAGCTGGTGCTGGGGCAATCGGTGCTGGCCTTCTTCTTCAACCTGCTGATCCTCGGGTTGTCGATCAATATTGCCGCGGGCTTGATCGATTCCTGAAGCGCGATTCCTGAATATGCCTGACGAATGCGCGTTCACGGTGCAGTAGCGAACGTAGAACGCGCATGGAAGGGGGTAAGATCGTTTCAACAATATTCATTAGTGGAGCGATTTATGGAAATCAATATCAATACCGACAACACCATCGACCGCCACCAGGGCCTGGACGAACGCGTCCGCGAAGCCGTCGAATCCAGCATCGGCCGTTTCGAGCAAGTCCGCCGCGTCGATGTTCACCTGAGCAACCAGAACGGCCAGAAGCACGCCGACGGCGACAACTATTGCATGATGGAAGCGCGCGTGGCCGGTTACGAGCCGGTGGTCGTGCATGCCCATGCCGAAAACCTGCACCTGTCGATTTCCGGCGCATCCGGCAAGCTCAAGCGCGCACTGGACAGCGCATTGGGCCGCCTGGCCGACAAGAACAAGCGCGATCCGCTGCCGATGGGCGCGGACGTCGATCCGGAATCGTACAAGGGCCTGACCGATAACCAGTAACGGGACCCCGATCCGCACCGAAGCCGGCACGCATGCCGGCTTTTTTATTGCAGCACAGGATACCCATCACTCACCGTCCATGCCCATGCTTACTGCTCTGCCTGCCGCCGGCCCCTTCCGCGCCGTGCTGTTCGACCTCGACGGCACCCTGGCCGATACCCTGCCCCTGTGCATCCGCGCCTTCCGCCATGCCATCGAACCCGCCGCCGGGCGCGCCGTGAGCGATGCCGAGATCGTCGCCACCTTCGGTCCGTCCGAGGAAGGCACGATCCGCGCGCTGGTGCCCGCGCACTACGATACCGCGCTGGCGGCCTACCTGGATCACTACGAACGGCTGCACGGGGACTGTCCGGCGCCCTTCGCCGGCATCGCCGAGCTGCTGCGCGACCTGCGCCGTCGGGGCGTGCGCCTGGGCATGGTCACCGGCAAGGGCGCGCGCAGCACCGTGCTGTCGCTGCGCCGGTTCGGCCTGGAAGACGTGTTCGAGATCGTCGAAACCGGCTCGCCGCACGGACCGCGCAAGACCGAGGCCCTGCAGGCCATCCTGGCGGCCTGGCACATGGCGCCGGGCGAAGCCGTGTATATCGGCGACGCCCCGAGCGACGTGGCGGCGGCGCGCGCGGCCGGCGTCGCGGTCGTGTCCGCGGCCTGGGCCGGCACCGCCGATCCTGCCACCCTGCGCGCGCTGGCACCCGACCTGCTGGCGGCGACGGTTGACGAACTGCGCAACTGGTTGTGGCCGCGGCTGGCGGCACCGGCCGTCGCTGGCTTGGCACCCGATGTGTCGGCAACGGCATGGCTCGGCATCGCCCAGCGCCTGCAGGCGCTGGCCCAGGCCGGACTGGCCTACGATCCGCATGTCTACGACGCCGAGCGCTACCAGGAAATCCTGGCGCTCAGCCAGCGCATGCTGGGCCACCTGACCGGCCTGCCGATTCCCTTCTTCGAGCAGGCCGTCGCGGCCGAGCGCGGCTATCCGACACCCAAGGTCGACGTGCGCGCCGTGCTGTTCCGCGGAGCGGACGAGATCCTGATGGTGCGTGAAAAGAGCGACGGCGGGCGCTGGTCGCTGCCGGGCGGCTGGGCCGACGTCGGCTGCACGCCGTTCGAAGTGGCGGTCAAGGAAGTGCGCGAAGAAACCGGACTGCGTGTGCAGGCGCTGCGCCTGGTGGCCTTGTGGGACATGCGCCGCCATCCGCATCCGCCCCAGGCCTTCAGCATCTACAAGGCGGTCATCCTGTGCCGGGTGCTGGACGGCGAGCTGCAGGCCGAGACCTCGGAGACCCTTGAGACGCGCTGGGTGGCGCGCGGCGAGCTGGCAGGGTTGGACCTGTCCACGGGGCGCATCACGCTGCCTCAGCTGGAGCGGCTGTTCGCTTATGCAAGCCAGCCCGACCTGCCGACCGAGTGCGATTAAAGCGTCGAACAAAACCGCCATGGCTGCGTTGCATCGTCTCGCCGTACTACCGTACTGTCTTCGACAATGCGTCGGCGGGCCGCATCCCCTGCCCTGGAGATTTTGTTGACGCTTTAGATGCCTTCCAACATCGTACGCAGCCGGCGCAGATACTGGAGTCCGGCCAGCGCACGGCTGCCGTACCACGACATCATCTCCCCGTCCACCAGCAGCACGGGAATGCCGATCTGCTTTTCCAGCGCATCCGCGTGCGCTTCCGTAAAGCGGTAGGGTTCGGTCGACAGCAGGACCGCATCCAGTCCGCGCACCAATTCTTCCGACCACTGGAAACGCGGATAGCGCACGCCGGCTTCCAGCACCGGCACGCGCCAGCCCAGCTCGGCCAGCATGCTCGCGATATACGTATCCTGGGACACGCTCATCCACGGATCCTGCCAGATGCAGTAGAGCACGGTCCGTTGCGGTCCCGCCGCGGATGCGCGCAGGGCCGCGTATTCGGCCTCGAAGGCCGCGCACCAGCGCTCGGCCGCCGCCTCGGCGCCGAAGATGCCGCCCATCAGGCGCGCCAGCGCCAGGTTGTCGCGCGGGACGTTCGGATGGGTGACCACCACGTGCGGCACGAATTCGGCCAGACGCTCCACGGTCGGCTTTTCGTTCTCGTCGATGTTGACCACGACGTGGGTCGGCGCCAGCCGGCGGATCTTGTCGACGTTGACGTCCTTGGTGCCGCCCACTTTGGGAATGCCGGCAACGACCTCGTGTGGATGGATGCAGAAGCCGGTGCGGCCCACCAGCCGCGCCGCCAGGCCCAGCTCGCACAGCAGCTCGGTGATCGACGGCACCAGGCAGACGATGCGGGCATCCGCGGTTGGCAGGTGGCGCCGGCCGATGGCGTCGATGAAGTCTTTGGATGTATTCATGCCGCTATTGAAACACTTAATGTTGACCTGCGCGCGTGTCAGACACGGGCATCGGAACCAATGGGGTATGATGCGGTATTGTTAACACGCATTCATCCCCGGAAACAAAGAACGCACATGGACCTCATCGACAGCTTCGGCGCTTCGCGCTACGACATCCATGACCTGGAACTGTTCCGTGATGCCGTGACCCCGGCCGTCACGCGGGCACTCGCGCCCTGCAAGGTGGTGCGCCTGACGAAAGGCGAACAATTGCAGGACAGCGTACGCGCCCACCTCTACATCGTGCTCTCGGGCGCGCTGGGCGTGGCCGCCGAGACCGCGATGGGCGACGCCACCGTCGAGCGCATTGCCCCGGGCGGGAGCGTGGGCGAGCAATCGGTGCTGGACGATGCCGCCAACCTGGACACCATGACCGCGCTCGAGGACACCGAACTGCTGGTGATCGACGCTGATTTGCTATGGCAATTGATCGATGAACACAACGGCATCGCCCGCAACCTGCTGCGGCTGCTGTCCTTCGGCATCCGCAAGGCCAATGCGATGCTGCGCCGGCGCCAGAAGCTGGGCGAGTTCTACCGCCAGCTGTCGCTCAACGATGGCCTCACCGGCCTGTACAACCGCGCCTGGCTGGCCGACATGCTGCCCAAGCTGGTGATGCGCGCGCGCAAGGACACCACCCCGCTGTCGCTGGTGATGATCGACCTCGACCATTTCAAGCGCTTCAACGACACCCATGGCCACATCCTCGGCGACCATGCGCTGGTCACCGCCGCCGGCGTGATCAAGGATGCGCTGCGCCCGTCCGACTTTGCGGTGCGTTATGGTGGCGAAGAAATGATGGCGATCCTGCCGAATACCGGCGCCCAGGCCGCCATGCTGGTGGCCGAGCGCCTGTGCAGCCGCCTGCGCGACGCCACCGTGTTCACCGACATGCGCCTGCCCTTGCCGCATGTCACCGGTTCCTTCGGCCTGGCCACCCTCACTCCGGAGCAGGACGAGCTGGCCCTGATCGCCGCTGCCGATGCCGCGCTGTACCGGGCCAAGCAGGCCGGCCGCAACCGCATCTGCAGCTGAGCCTGCACCTTAGCCGTGGCCGGTGCTGTCCAGTGTCGCGGCAAAGGACAAGATCAATTCGTTGACGATATCGCCGCGCTCCTGCTGTATCCAGTGCCCGGCGGCGTCGAGGACGACAGGGCGGCGCAGACGCGGCACCAGCTTGGGCATGTCGGCAATGATCTGATCCATGCCGGGGATCGCAAGTCCGACGTCGCGCGACCCGATACCGAACAACGCGGGCACTTTGACTTGCATGCCTTCCAGGCTGGATTGCAGTTGCCAGTTGCGATCCAGGTTCCGGTAGTAATTCACCCCCCCCCACGAAAACCGCTGCGTGCGAAAGACGCCGCATACGATTCGAAATCATCTTTCGAAAGCCACTCAGGCAGACGCTCCGGTTCAGGGAGGTCTCGCAGCATCCCGTGTTCAGGCTCGACCATGCCGAACGGATTCGGGGTAGCGTCTCCTGGCCGCCGTGCACCCGCTTCGCCCGATGCGGCGTGGTAGATCTTGCGCAGCGTGGCACGAACATCACGCTCCAGTTCTCGTTCAGCGACACCCGGTTCCTGGAAATACAGCGTATAGAACAGCGCATTCTTGGTGCGTGGGAAGATTTGCGTCGGTGCCACCGGGGACCGGGCCATCATCGGCACCCCGAATGACACCACGCCGCTCACGCGGTCAGGGCGCATGAGTGCGATCTGCCATGCGATCGTAGCGCCCCAGTCGTTACCGACGACCAGCGCGCGTTCGATCGAGAGCGCATCCATCAGGGCGACCAGATCGCCTACCACATGAAACATGGTGTACTCGTCGACCGAAAGTGGCTGCGAGGAGTCGCCATAGCCCCGCAGATCAGGTGCGATGGCAAGGTAGCCTGCCGCTGCCAGCGCCGGTATTTGCTTGTGCCATGACTGCGAAGTTTCGGGAAAACCGTGGCACAGCAGTATGGCGGTCCCTTCACCCGCTTCGAGATACGACAGTGTCACGCCATTGACGTCGACCGATTTGCGTTGCATGCACACCCTCCTTTTGCGAAGCTATGTGTAACATCATATGTTACGCATATGCCGAGGTCAAGTCGCGTAACATGTCGGGTTACGAATTCTTTGCAAGACCACGACGAGGTAGTGATGAGACGAGACGGCAGGCTATCGCGGATGATTCATGTGTTGATTCACATGGACAAACGCGGCGGGAAAACGACTTCGGACACGATTGCGCTCATGCTCAATACGAATCCTGTGGTCGTTCGCCGTACGATGGCACCCTTGAAACAGGCGGGCCTCGTCAGGTCGGACGGCGGCGTCGGTGGTGGCTGGTCGCTGGCGCGTGCCATCGACAATGTCACTGTCCGCGAAGTCTATGAGGCGCTTGGGTCCCCACCTGCCCTGGCCATCGATGCTGCGATCGATCACAAGAGCTGCCCGGTGGAGCAGGCCGTGGTCGCTGGACTGCATGCCGTCTTTCAAACGACCGAAGATTTCATGCTGGAACAAATGGAATCGGTAACTTTGGGCACGCTCGCCAGGCATGCGGGCGAAACGATGGGCTGAGACCGCATAGCAGGCCAGACGTTCGCATGGAAGCATTGATGGACTGCTGGGCCCAGCAAGGACGACACGTTAGAATGGCGGCTCGCAACTCATTCGAGCACCGCAGCATTCCAACATGAGCACCCACACCTTCCTCTGGCACGACTACGAAACCTTCGGCGCCGAACCGCGCCGCGACCGCCCTGCGCAGTTCGCGGCAATCCGCACCGATGCCGAACTCAACGAGATCGGCGAGCCGATCATGCTGTACTGCCAGCCGGCGCCCGACTACCTGCCCGATCCGCAGGCTTGCCTGATCACCGGCATCACGCCGCAGCATTGCCTCGAACACGGGGTGCCCGAGCACGAATTCGCTGCCACCATCTGCGCTGCCTTCAGCGAACCGGGCACGGTCGGGGTCGGCTACAACACGATCCGCTTCGACGATGAAGTCACGCGCTTCCTGTTCTGGCGCAACCTGATCGACCCGTATGCGCGCGAGTGGCAGAACGGCTGCGGCCGCTGGGATTTGCTGGACGTGGTGCGCATGACCTACGCGCTGCGTCCGGACGGCATCGCCTGGCCGAAGCGCGAGGATGGCAAGCCCAGCTTCCGCCTCGAAGACCTCAGCAAGGCCAACGGCCTGCAGCATGAAGCCGCGCACGACGCGCTGTCCGACGTGCGCGCCACCATTGCACTGGCGCGCCTGATCCGCAGCAAGCAGCCCAAGCTGTTCGATTTTTGCCTGGAACTGCGGCGCAAGGACAAGGTAGCGTCGGAAATGGGCTTGCACCTGGAACGCGCCCAGCGACAGCCCTTCCTGCACGTGTCCGGCATGTTCCCGGCCGAACGCGGCTGCCTGGCCGTGGTCTGGCCGATCGCCTCCCACCCGACCAACAAGAACGAGGTGCTGGTCTGGGATTGCCGCCACGACCCTTCGGAACTGTTTGCGCTGAGCGTGGACGTGATCCGCCAGCGCATGTTCACCCGCAGCGCCGATATGCCGGAAGGAATGACGCGCCTGCCGATCAAGAGCGTGCACCTCAACAAGTCGCCGATGCTGGTCGGGAACCTGAAAACCCTGAACGCCGCCAAGGCGGTGGAATGGGACATCGACCTGGAACGCTGCCTGGCAAACGCGCGCATCGCCGCCGGCGGACCGGACATGGCGGCCGTGTGGGCCAAGGTGTTCCAGAAGCATGCCGCGCCGGCGGCGCCCGATGTCGACGAAGACCTGTATGGCGGCTTTGTTTCCAGCGGCGACCGCCGCCGGCTGGAATCGCTGCGCGCCGAATCGCCGGCGCAGCTGGCGGGCAGCCGGCCTTCGTTCGAGGATCCGCGCCTGGAAGAACTGTTCTTCCGCTATCGGGCGCGCAATTTCCCTGACACCTTGAATGCCGAGGAAATGCAGACCTGGGACGCGCACCGCGCAGCACGCCTGTTCGAAGGCGACGGCGGCGCGCGCTCGGTCGATCAATTGTTTGGGGAAATCGATGCGCTGTCGGAGACGGCGGACGAGCGCGCCGAGGCGATTCTCGGCGCGCTCTACGATTACGCGGAAGCGATTGCGCCCGAGCCTAACTGACCAGGGGCGTGCCTGGCGGGGTGCTTGATGGGGTGATCAGCGGCGGTACTGGTTGATCGCATCGCGCGTCTCCAGCGCCACCCTGCGCGCCGCCGCCGCGAAGTCCTCGCCGTCCTGCGTTGCCGCGTACAGGATCGCACGCGACGAATTGATCATCATCCCGGTGCCGGCCGCGGTGCGGCCCGCGTGCACGGTCGCGGCGATGTCGCCGCCCTGGGCGCCGATGCCCGGTACCAGCAGCGGCATGTCGCCGATGATCTTGCGCACCTGCGCCAGTTCCTCGGGGAAGGTGGCGCCGACCACCAGCGCGCACTGGCCATTCTTGTTCCACTTCTCGGCCACCAGGCGCGCCACGTGCTGATACAGCGGCTGGCCGCCGGCGTCGAGAAATTGCAGGTCGGACCCACCAGCGTTCGAGGTGCGGCACAGCACGATCACGCCGCGGTCTTCCCATTCCATATAGGGCTCGACCGAATCGAAGCCCATGTAGGGATTGACGGTGACGGCGTCGGCGCCGTAGCGGTCAAACGCTTCGCGCGCGTACTGGTGGGCGGTGGCGCCGATGTCGCCGCGCTTGGCGTCCAGGATCAGCGGGATGTGCGGGTACTTGGCGCGCAGGTAGCTGCAGATCGCTTCCAGCTGGCGCTCGGCGCCGAGGGCGGCGAAATAGGCGATCTGCGGCTTGAAGGCGCAGGCCAGGTCGGCGGTGGCGTCGATGATGGCCTTGCAGAACTCGACGATGCCGTCCGGGCGATCGCGCAGGGGCGCAGGCAGGCGCGCCAGGTCGGGGTCCAGGCCCACGCACAGCAGGGAGTCGTTGCCGGTCCAGGCGGCATTCAGCTTGTTGATGAAGTTCATGGCAGGCCTCGTATCTTGTTGCAAACCCCGTATTGTAGCCTGCGCCGGACCGGCGCCGAGGGTTGCCATCGGCGGGGCCCGTCGTCAGTACGCCGCAATTTTGCCATTTCGGGTATATTTTTAGCTATTCGACAACTTGCTACGGATTTACCATGAAGCCTTCCCTGTTCACGCGCTGGTCCGGCCTGCTGATGGCCGCCCTTTTCAGCAGCGTCCTGCTGTCGGGCTGCGGCTATAACCAGTTCCAGTCCAAGGACGAAGCCACCAAGGCCGCCTGGGGCGAAGTGGTCAACCAGTACCAGCGGCGTGCCGACCTGATCCCCAACCTGGTCAACACGGTCAAGGGTTATGCGTCGCACGAGCGGGATACGCTGGAAGCCGTGACCAAGGCGCGCAGCGCCGCCACCAGTTTCCAGATCACGCCGGAAGTGCTCAACAATCCGGAAGCCTTCCAGAAATTCCAGCAGGTGCAGGGCGAACTGTCGGGGGCGCTGTCGCGCCTGATGGCGGTGTCCGAGAACTATCCGCAGCTGAAGGCCGATGCCGGTTTCCGCGACCTGCAATCCCAGCTGGAAGGCACCGAGAACCGCATCACGGTGGCGCGCCAGCGCTACATTTCGGCGGTGCAGGACTATAACGTCACGGTGCGCAGCTTCCCGACCAACCTGACGGCGATGGCATTCGGCTACCAGGCCAAGCCCTCGTTCACGGTGGCCAACGAAGCGGCGATCTCGACGGCGCCGACCGTGAATTTTGGCAAATAAGGACCGGGTTGCCATGCCTGCCCTGCTGCGCCTGATGTGGGCCGGTTTGCTGGTCCTGCTGCTGGCGGGTGCAGGGCCAGTGCTGGCACAGGGCGAACCGTTCAAGCCGGTGCCGCCGTACGCGGCGCGCGTCACCGACCAGGTCGGCATGCTGACGCCGGACCAGCGCCAGCACCTGGAAGGCGTGCTTGCCGATTACGAACGCCAGACCGGCAGCCAGATCGCCGTGCTGCTGGTCGCCTCCACCGAACCCGAAGCGATCGAGCAGTACAGCATCCGCGTCGTCGAAGCCTGGAAGCTCGGGCGCAAGGGCGTCGACGACGGTGTGCTGCTGCTGGTCGCGCGCAACAACCCGAGCGCGCTGCGGCGCCTGCGCATCGAAGCCGGGCGCGGCGTGCAGGGCGTGCTGACCGATGCCCAGTCCAGCCGCATCCTGCGCGACACCATCGCCCCGCACTTCCGCCAGAACGATTACTACGGCGGCCTGGTCGCGGGCGTGGGCGCGATCTCGACCCTGCTGAACCAGGAAAAATTCCCGGCCCCGCAGGCCCAGCACGGTACCGCCGCACAAGGCAGCGCACAGGGCAGCGACGTCGGCGGTCCTGGCATCCTGAGCAGCATCTTCTTCATCGTCATCGGCATCATGGTCCTGCGCTCGATGTTCCGTCCACGCCGCGCGCGCCTGGCGCAGCCGGGCAGCGGCTGGAACAGCGGCGCCACCGGCTTCATCCTCGGCAGCATCCTCAGCAACATGGGCAACGACCGCTCCCGCGGCGGCGGCTTTTCCGGCGACGGCGGTTTTTCGGGTGGCGGTGGCTTCTCGGGTGGCGGTGGCGGCAGCTTTGACGGCGGCGGCGCCTCGGGAGACTGGTGATGGATATCCAACGCGCCCTGCGCCACCTGCGCAGCACCCGCAGCGCCGCCGAACGCGCTTTCCCGCAAGCGACGCTGACGGCGCTCGCGGCCGCCATCGCCACCGGCGAACGCACGCACCGCGGCGAAGTGCGGCTGGTGATCGAACGCGCGCTGCCGCTGTCGGCGGCCTGGTCGGGCGTCAGCAACCGCCAGCGCGCCATCGCCCTGTTTGCCGACTATGGCATCTGGGACACCGAGGACAACTGCGGCGTGCTGATCTACGTGAACCTGGCCGACCGCAAGGTCGACATCGTGGCCGACCGCGGCATCGACCGCAAGATCGACGCCACCACCTGGCAAGCCGTCTGCAGCACGATGACCCAGGGCTTCGCCCATGGCGACTACCATGGGGCGGCGCTGGCCGCGGTCGAGCAAGTCAACGAACTGCTGCGCCGCCACTTCCCTACGAACGGCGCGCGTCCGAACGAACTGCCCGACCAACCGCTCATGCTATGAATATAGAATGGCGGCTTTCAGCAGCCCACAAGGACAACCCGCCATGAAACTTGCCCAGAGAGTCGCCATCGTCACCGGAGCCAGCCAGGGCATCGGCCTTGCCTGCGCCCAGCGCCTGGTGCGCGACGGCGCACGCGTGATGCTGGTCGACGTGCGCCCCGAAGGTGCGGCCGCGGCCGAAGCGCTCGGCGACGCAGCCCGCTTCTTCTGTGCCGACGTCAGCCAGAAATCCGACGTCGACGCCATGCTGGCCGCGACCCTGCAGGCCTTCGGCCAGGTCGACATCCTGGTCAACAATGCCGGTGTCACCCATGCCGCCGACTTCCTCGACCTGGCCGAGGAAGACTTCGACCGCGTGCTGCGCGTCAACCTGAAATCGATGTTCCTGTGCAGCCAGGCAGTCGCGCGCGCAATGGTCAAGCGCGGCGGCGACGGCAATCGCGGCTGCATCATCAACATGTCGAGCGTGAATGCCGAGCTGACGATTCCGAACCAGGTGCCGTACGTCGTCTCGAAAGGCGGCGTCAACCAGCTGACGCGGGTGGCGGCGATCAGCCTGGCCCAGCATGGCATCCGCGTGAATGCGATCGGCCCCGGCACCATCCTGACCGAACTCGCCCGCCAGGCCGTGATGGGCAGCCCGGAAGCGCGCCACACGATCCTGTCGCGCACCCCGCTGGGCCGCTGTGGCGAGCCCGAGGAGATTGCGGCGATCGCTGCCTTCCTGGCCAGCGACGATGCGTCCTACATGACCGGCCAGACCCTGTATGCGGACGGCGGACGGATGGCGCTGAATTACACGGTGCCGGTCACGGCGTAAACAAGGTTTGCCAGATTGTTATCAGGATTCCTGATGTCTGGTATCCGAAAGAAGAATTAGACTTATATTTGGCGCTGCAACATAATGCACCTGTCTCCACTATTCTCCTCCAAGAAAATAGTTTGAAGCCCGCCAAGCAAGCGGGCTTTTTTTTTGCATGCAGCGCGAGACCGGACACAACTGCAATCGTTCGCCGTCAATTACATTCCGCTTGAGCTGTGTCACGTTCAAGTCACATTCCCATCCTATACTGGCTTCACCTGCATACACGCAACCGATATGCGTGATCGCAGCAAGGTGTAACGCATTCCAATGCGATACACCGCACCAATTTCCGCGTCTCTTGGCCCGATCTTGGGTTGTGCCCGCCTCTCCGTTGGCGGGCACTTTTTTTTGTGCCGTGCGTGTTCCGTATCCTTGTTGCAGCGCCCAACAGGAAAGGCGGCATTCAGCTTCCATGGGCTTGAACCATCTTGGGATTCCGCTATGATTAATTTCGCGCCTCGCGTTTTCTAAACAATTCACGTGGGGAATGAGAGTACCTGACAAGGCTTCAGGGCAAGCCGGGGGCTCTTCGACAATCAGACATGGAGCCAGTCCAATGACTTTACGCGAAACGATGTCGCCACCTCAGCAGCATGTCACACCTACCCTGCGCCAGCGCCGCAACGAGCCGGACGACACCCTGGTCCTCAGCGAGCTCAACCCGCGCCTGGTGGTCGATCATGTTGACGATGAAGGCCAGCCCCTTCACGTACTGACTTTCGGCAGCGTCCGGGAGTTCTGCCCAAAATGCCAGAGCGGCCACCTCAAGCTCGTGCTGCGCCAGTCATCGGTACGCATCGCTCACCTGTTCTGCGCGGACTGCACCAGCTGTTTCGACGCCCATTACCCGAACGGCACCCCGGCGCTCACGATCTGACGCCGTACCGCCACCCATGCGCGCCCTCGGCCGACGTCCGCACAACGGCACGCCGGACCAGCAGGGCGGATAGCGCGCTGGCCCGCTACCGCAGCCGCTGCGCTGCACGTCACCATGCCTCATGGTAAGGTAAGCCTTTTATCTTCCGGCTTGCCATGACCGCTGCTCTGTCCACCCTCCTCCAACACCCCAGGCTGCGCCTGCTCCTCATGGCTTGCGCCATCCTCATGTACCTGGCCATCGTGGTCATCGGCAACCTGCCGGGCGCCCGCGCCGACATCGGCCACTATGCGTCGGGCGCGGTCCTGCACTCGATCGCGTACGCGGTGCTGGCCGCCCTGTGGTTCCTGGGCAGCAGCGGCAGCATGCCCGCGCGCGCCGTCAAGGCCGTGCTGGCGGTGGCCGTGATGGGCGCCGGCGACGAGTTCATCCAGAGTTTCTTCCCCTACCGCGGCGCCAAGGTCCATGACTGGGCCGTCGACTGCACGGCTGCCATCGTCGTTACCGCCCTGCTGTGCCTGCTGCTGCCGAAAGCCGTGCCGGCGGCGAAGCGCTAGGCGCAGCCTTGCCAGAACCTCCCCTAGACGGGCCGCGTCTTTGACGTGGCTCATGTTCAACCCGAGTCAGCTGGAACGCGGATACCAAACATGCCTCTTACCCGAGTGGCACGCGGCATCGTCACGCACTCGGAGCGCTACGCGCTCTTACCCTGATATTGTTTCCATAAAGGAGTCGAACATGATGCGAAGACACCAGAGTGTGTTACTGACGGGCTTGCTGGCAATGGCATTTGGCCTGTCCGCGTGCAGTTCCATGCGCGGCGGCGATAGTGGCACCACCGGCACCGAAAGCAGCAGCGCCACCGGTAGCAGCAGCAGCGCCGGCAGTACCGGCGCAGGCGGCTCGGCCGGCGGCATGTCCGGTACCGGTGCCGGCACCGGTACCAGCGGCTCGGCCGGCTGGGGCGGCGGCACCGGCAGCTCGGGTAGCGCGGGTTCGGGCAGCACCGGCGGCGGCAGCGGCAGCATCTCCGGCTACGACCAGTCGGGTTCCGGCAGCTCGGGCAGCTCGGGTACCTCCGGCACCTCGGGCACGTCCGGTTCCGGCACCGACACCGACCAGGGCGCCACCGGCGGCAGTACCGCACTCGCCCCCAGCGCCAGCCCGAACGCCACCGTCGCGGCGATCGAAGTCGTGCCCGGCCAGGGCAGCGCGGGTGCCACCGAAGGCACTGCAGGCGCCTCGTCGGCCTTGGGTAGCAGCTCGGGCGGCAGCACTGCCAGCTCGTCCGGCAGCGACCGCACCTACCGCGTGACCCTGCACATGGACGACGGCAGCACCCAGGTGATCAGCCAGTCGTCCACGCCGGACTTCCGCAGCGGCGACCGGGTGTCGCTGAGCGCCGGCGTCATCCAGCACTGAGTGCGGGCAGCGCCAGACCAAGTCGAACACAGCCGGCCAAGCCGGAACCGGTCGGAAACAGCCCCAGCAAACCTGAGTCGACAGCATACCGGCCTGCGGTGGAAGCCACCGCAGGCCGGTATGTGGGCGCGCGCGCCGGGTCCCGCAGATCTCAGGCGCGCCGCGGCGCTGCCTTGGCCGCGGCCGCGGCCGTGCCGGACGCAGCGGCGGCCCCGGCAGCCCCGGGCATCGCTACCCGGACCACGCCGGCAGCCGGCGCCATGGCCGCAGCGGGGGCATTCGTGCCGGCATCCGCAGCGGCGTCGGCACGTGGCGGCGCCGATTCCAGCAGCTCGGCCATCCGCTTGGCGGTGTTGTCCCAGGAGGTGGCGGCAACCACCGCCAGCATGGCCTCGACCATGTGGCGGCGCTGTTCAGGCGTCTGCGCCAGCGCGGCTTCGCAGGCGGCGATGAATTCCTGGGCCGAGGACGCGATGGCGACCACGTGGCCGTAGGGATTGGCGACGTCGGCGATCGGCGTGCTCACGATCGGCAGCTGGGCCGCCATGTATTCCAGCACCTTGGTCGGGCTGATGAACTTGGTCGCTTCATTGATGGCGAACGGCATCAGGCACACGTCCCAGCCGGCCAGCAGGTCGGGCAGCACCGTGTACGACTGCTGGCCCAGGTAATGGATGTTGGCGCGCTTCGGCAGGCGCTCGGGGTCGATCTTGACCACCGGGCCGGCCAGCACGATCTGCCATTCCGGATGGGCATCGGCCACTTCGCCGACCAGCTCCGGATCGAAACGTTCGTCCAGCACGCCATAGAAGCCCAGGCGCGGATGCGGAATGTCCGCCTGTTGCGGGTGCACGCGCTCGCGGTCGAGCGCCTGCTGGAAATGGACCACGTCGACGCTGCTCGGGAAGCAGTGCACATTGGGGTGGCGGTTCTTCTTGGCTTCGTACAGGCTGGGGCCGCCGGCGAACACCAGGTCGGCCGTGTTGAGGAGCGCGCTTTCGCGCTGCAGCAGCTGTTTCGGCGGGTTCTTGAATGACGCCAGCTCGTCCATGCAGTCGTAGACCACCAGGGATGGCTGCAGGGCCTGCAGCAGCGGCAGCGCCATCGGCGTATAGAACCAGGCGATCACGTCCTCTCCTGGTGGTGCCAGCTGCGCGACCATCGGTTGCAGCAGGCGCAGCTGCTCGTCGTGGAAGCCGGCGCCATGGATCGGGGTATGCGCGCGGCATACGGTCACGTTGGGAGCCGGACTGGATCGTTGCATGAACGGAGCGCCGTCATCGTATTCCGGTTCCTCGACAAACAGGATCGGATAATGCTGGGCCAGCCGCGACAGCAGGTGCTGCGGACGCTGGAAAACGAAATCCCAGCGCAGGTGGCTGAAAACGACGATCGTAGTCATAGTAACTCCTTGATTCGCCCGGTCCGGGCGGTCGGTTGATCATAAAAACGTTGCAGTACTGCGGCCGACCACCGGCGTTTCTTGCGGATGCTCCTTCGCGACAGGTAGGCGCGCATCGGCGGCGGGCGGCCGCCGCCGATGGCACAGGACTACGTCATGGCGAGCTCCGTGGAACGCTTCAGGCGGCGGCCGGCCCGTCTCCCTCCTCCTGCATGTCGCGCTTCTGCAGCGGGACGTTACGGGTGGCGGCACTGATGACCTCGAACGGAAGCTTGGGCGTCCGGTCGGCGTTCAGCAGGCCGTTCGCCTCCTGGAAAGTGTCGGCGAATTGTGTGTAGCAGAAGCCGCTGAACATGAAGGTCTCGTTGACCACCTTCAGCAGGCGTTGGTACAGCGCGTGATAACTCTCGGCTGTCTGGGAACGCGTGTAGCCCCAGGTCCCGTCTTCCGGGGTCGCGTTCGGGTCGTAGGCGATGCCGCCGAATTCGGTCAGCACGATCGGCTGGCCGCGGTGCGGGAAACCGTCCAGCGTCAGGATGCGGCCGCCGGGGCGGCGCTGGTCGAACAGGGTGCGTACCGGGTCGGTGACTTCGTAGCGCGCCTTGATCTTTTCCGGGTCGCTGTCGTAGTCGTGGATACCCAGGATGTCGGTGGCCGAGGCTTCCCAGCCGTCGTTGCCGATCACCGGACGGGTCGAATCCAGGGTACGGGTCAGGTGGTACAGCGCCTCGACCGCGTTACGGTGGGCCTGGGTCAGCGTCAGGTTCGGCACGCCCCAGGATTCGTTGAACGGCACCCACACGATGATGCAGGGGTGGCTGTAGTCGCGCTCGATCGCTTCGGTCCATTCCTTGACGATGCGCTTGATCGCGTGCGGCGAGAAGCGGTACGCGGACGGCATCTCTTCCCACACCAGCAAGCCCAGCTTGTCGGCCCAGTACAGGTAGCGCGGGTCTTCGATCTTCTGGTGCTTGCGCACGCCGTTGAAGCCCATCAGCTTGGCCAGTTCGACGTCGCGCTTGAGGTGCTCGTCGGACGGTGCGGTCAGGAAGGACTCGTTCCAGTAGCCCTGGTCCAGCACCAGGCGCAACGGATATGGCCTTCCATTCAGCAGCAGGCGGTCGCGGTTGATGTGGAAGGAACGCAGCGCGGTGTACGACTTGATGTGGTCGACCACCTTGTCGCCGCAGCGCAGGATCACTTCGGCGTCGAGCAGGGTCGGACGCTCCGGGCTCCACAGCAGTTCGTTACGCGAATCGTCGATGCCGGGGTCGGACAGCGCGATCTTGCGGTTGGCCTCGCCGCCCAGCAGCTTGTACAAGTCGTCGGCCAGCAGGGTCTCGCCGTGCCAGATCTTGACTTCGACGACCATGTCTTCCTGGATGTCGCCGCCGGCGAACACCTCGCAGCCGATCTCGAAGGTCTCGAAGATCGGGGTCCAGCGCAGCGAGCGGATGAAGGTGCGCGACACCTGTTCGATCCACACGGTCTGCCAGATGCCGGTAGTGCGCGGATACCAGATCGAGTGCGGTTCCAGCAGCCAGTCCTGCTTGCCGCGCGGCTTGGCCAGGTCGGCCGGGTCGTCTTCGACGAACACGGTCACGGTCTGCTTGCCGTCGGCTTTCAGGGCTTCGGTGATATCGGCCGAGAACGGCGTATGGCCGCCCTCGTGCTCGGCCACCAGCTGGCCGTTGACCCATACCTTGGCCGAATAGTCGACCGCGCCGAAGTGGAGGATCGTGCGCTGCTCGGACGGCGCCAGGTCGAAGTCGCGCTCGTACCAGCAGAACCGGTGGAAACCGGTGTCCTGGATACCGCTGAGTTCGGTTTCAGGCGCGAACGGGACGTTGATCTCGTGGGTCCAGCCGTCGACGCCCTGCGGCATCCTGGACACCAGTTCGTCATCGAAGCGGAAACGCCATTTTCCGTTGAGGTTGATCCAATTGTCGCGTACCAGCTGGGGGCGGGGATACTCGAACTGACTCATTATTGTTGTTCCTTTCTTTGGGTCGAGACCGGGATCAGGATGCTTCCCTGGCCTCCTGCTTTGTTGTAGGTAGAAAGTGCTGCATGTGCTGCCTCACGGGCCGAGCCGGCGCGGCACAGTGCAACCGTGGCCCCGCCGAATCCCGCCCCCGTCAAGCGTGCGCCAAGCACGCCCGGGGCGGCACGCAGCGCGTCCACCAGCCGGTCGAGCTCGGGAATCGAAACTTCGTAGTCGTCGCGCAGGCTGTCGTGCGACGCGTTCATCAGTTCGCCGAAACGTTCAGCCGATACCCCCTGCGCCGCTTCCAGCACGCGCAGGTTTTCCTGCACCACGTGGCGCGCGCGGCGGCGCAGCGGATCGGGCAGGGTCTCGACGGCCTCGGGATCGCTGACGTCGCGCAGCGCGCGCACGCCGAGCTTGCGCGAGGCTTCCTCGCACTCGGCGCGCCGTTCGTTGTACTTGCTGGCCGCCAGCGTGCGCGGCACACCGGAATCGACCACGATCAGTTCGGACTCCGGCGGCAGGCCGACCAGGCGGTGTTCGAGCGTGCGCGCATCGATGAACAGCATGTTGCGCTCGTCGCACAGGCTGGACGCCATCTGGTCCATGATCCCGCAGTTCACGCGCGCATAGTCGATCTCGGCGCGCTGGGCGATCTGGGCCAGCTTGACGTCGTCGAGTTCGAAGCCCAGCAGCTGGCGCAGCGCGCGCAGCGTCGCCACTTCCAGCGCGGCCGAGGATGACAGGCCGGAGCCGACCGCCAGGTTGGTGGTCACGTAGAAGCGCAGCGGCGGAATGGCGACGCCCATGGCTTCCACCAGGCGGATGCAGCCCTCGATATAGCTGCCGAAGCCCTGCGGCGCGCTGCCGCCCTTGGCGGCGAAGGTGACGTTGCCGTCCAGCGTGTCCGAGTACAGGTGGTGCTGGTCGTCGATGCTGCGCGCCAGCGCGACCTCGGTCTGCTGCGGCGTCGCCACCGGCAGCATGAAACCGTCGTTGTAGTCGGTGTGCTCGCCCAGCAGGTTGACGCGGCCGGGGGCTGCTGCGAGCGCCTCGGGGGCGCCGCCGAAAAAGGTCTCGGGACTGTTCATGTCATGGATTCTCCAGCCAGAGTGGACGCACGCGGCCCTGCACCGTGGCGCTGGGCCAGTGCGGATCCAGCGTCAGGTTTTCCAGGCCGCCTGCGCCCAGCAGGAAAGTGTCTTCGATCTTGATGCCAGCAAAGCCCGGATTGAAGGCCAGGGCCATCCCGGATTCCAGCCCGGTCGCGGTGCTGGGGGTGGCGACGATCTCGCGCGCCGCGTAGCCGGTGATGCCGCCCTGGTGGTGCAGGCGCATCGCCTCCGGCCGGTTGGCATGGCGGTAGGCCGCGTCGAGGGCGTGGTAGACCGCCGCCAGCGAATTGCCGGGGCGGACCGCGTCCAGGCCGGTGGCTTCCACCTGCAGCAGCTCGGTTTGCTCGGCCGGCGCCGGCCCGAAGCTGACCGAGCGCGTCAGGTTGGCGTACAGGCCATGGCGGCGCGCGCAGAGCTGCAGCGAAGCGCGTCCGCCGAGACGCTCGTGGGTCGGCGCCGCATGGCAGAACAGCGGCAGCCGCCGCTCGCCCGCCGCAAGCACCGCGGCCGGCTGGATGCCGCGTGCCCACAGCGCCTGCGCCGCGGCGCCCGCCAGCTGGAACTCGGTCCACTCGGGCCGGGCAGCGCGCAGCACCTCGCCCACCGCCGCCGCCGCGTCCAGCCCGAGCGCGCGATAGCGTGCCTGCTCGGCGTCGCCCAGCACCATGCGGCGCAGGCGCAGGCTGGCCGGCAGCGGCTGGTCGACGTGGTTGGGACGATCGGTCAGCACCGCAGCGCCGGCGGCCGCGCCCAGCACGTAGGTCTCGCGCAGCTCGACCTCGGCCCAGGGCGCGATGTGATACGTGAAGCCGGGCGGCACCTGCTCCTGGCGCAGGCGCTCGCCCTCGATCTCGTCGGTCAGGATCACGGCGTCGTCGCGCGTGACCAGCACCTCGGCAGGGCCGCTGTCGAGCGCCAGCAGCACCGATGTGTCGCCGCCGGCGGTAACCCAGGATACCCAGTCGAGGCCACGCAGGCGGATCGCGCCCGCGCCGCTCTGGGCCAGCGTCTCGCGCAGCAGCGCCAGCTTGGCCGCCACTTCGGCGGCGCGCACATCGGGTGTCGAGTCGGTCGTCATGCGCCATCCTCCAGGTTGATCTCGACCTGCTGCAATTCGTAAGCCGTGGTTTCGGGCAGCACGTCCATCGCGACCATGCCGGCGCCGAGCTCGGTGCCGGCCAGGTGTTTCAGGCGGTCGCGGGTGCGGTAAGGCGGGTAGAACTGGGCGTGCAGCTGGGTTTCGGGGTGGTCCGCGCCATCCAGCGGCGCCTGGTACCAGCACATCAGGTAGGGAAACGGGCGGTCCCACAGGCTGTCGAACTTCAGCAGCACGGTCTTCAGCGCACGCGCCAGGCTCTCGGACTGCGGCGGCGTGAGCGCGGCGAAATCCTTGCAAGGCGCAATCGGCATCACCCACACTTCATACGGATAGCGCGCGCAAGCCGGCACGAAGGCGATCGCATAGTCGTCCTGGTACAGCACGCGCTTGCCGTCGGCGGCTTCGTCGCGCGCCATGTCGCACAGCAGGCTGGCACCGTGCTGCAGATAGTACTCGCGTTCCTGCGCCAGCATGCGCGCCGGTACCGGCGGCACGAAGGGATAGGCATACAGCTGGCCGTGCGGATGATGCAGCGTGACGCCGACCTCGGCGCCGCGGTTCTCGAACGCCAGCACGTACTGGAGATGGTTCTTGCCCTGCAGGCGGCGCGTGCGGTCGCCCCACACCTTCAGCAGCAGCTCGATGCGCGACAGCGGGAGCCGTCCCAGCGGGGTCTTCGGGTCCTGCGTGAACACCACCACCTCGCACTGGCCGTTGGCGGGTGCGCTCGGCACGGTCAGCGCCGGCGGATCGTGCGCGTCCAGCGCCAGCGACGGGAAGCGATTCTCGAACACGGCGATCTCGTATTCGCCGGCCGGGATCTCGGTCGGGTGCTGCGCGTCGACGGTCGGCGCCAACGGGTTGTATTGTGGCGGCGGCTGGTAAGTGCGGTTCTGGCGGAAGGCGGCATAGGCGACCCATTCGCCGCGTAGCGGATGCCAGCGCAGGTGCGGATTGGCGTGTTGCGGCTCCGGAAATGGACTCGGCGCGGCCATCCCGTCCGGGATCGGCCGATTGCTGTACAGCGTAAGTTGTCGTCCGTCAGGCTTTACGAGTTCTTGGCTATGCATAGCATATTCATGTCGAGCGTCATACGGGTTTTTCCGCACGACTTCCGGTAGCGAAATCAAAATCAGGGACCGATCCTAACATGCAGTTTTCGCCACATTTTCTTGCAGGAAGCAGTCGATTTTCCGGTGGTCAACTGGGGCTCGTCGCCATCGTGTACGGTAGTTTGCTGCGCCTGCTTTCTCTCCTAGGGAAAGGACGTGATCACAGTCAGGTTTCCCTATGAAACCAGACTTTTCGTAGGTAGATGCCTACAGAATTCTGAGAACAATTCGCTGGTTTTGGCGAGACATATTCCTACGTTCCAGCCTGTGCTCCAGATCGTGAGCGCGTGTCCCTATGCCCTTGCCGAGCCCCAGTGCTGCTGCAGTGCAAAAAAAAGCCCGGCACATGGCCGGGCTCATCGGAAAGGCTGGACGCCTATTTCGCCAGCTCGGCCATGACGGCCGTGTACATTTCCAGATTCAGCAGCAATTGCTTGACCGTGATGAACTCGTGCTCCGAGTGCCCGGTGTAAACGGTGCGCGGCATCGACGGACCGAAGCTGACGGCGCGCGGGAACAGGCGCGAATTGGTGCCGCCGCCGACCCCCACCGGTTTCGGATCCTTGATACCGGTGTAGTACGAAAACACGCTCATCAATACCGGCAGTTGCGGCGCATCCTTCTGCACCCACGGATCGCCGATCTCCATGCTCACGTTGGCCGGCGCCCCGTGCGCGCCCTGCCACTGGGCCAGCGCGGCGTTGATCTCGTTGGTCAGCTGTTCCGCGGTCTTGCCCTGCGGGCGGCGGATATTGATGGCGACTTCGATGCCGTCCGCAATAGCTTCCGTGCCGGCTTGCGCACCCGTGGCGGCGTGCTGGCGGATCACGGTCGGGGCGAAGGTCATCGGTCCCATGAAGGCATCGCGGTAGGCGATGTTGCCGAACTTCTCGCCGAGGTAGCCGGTGCCGACCATCTCGTTGAGGAAATTGACGGCGGCGCCGGCCCCGGCGTCGGGCCAGTTGCGCACCGCCAGCGCATCGGCCAGCATGCTGATCGCGTTGATGCCGTCTTCCGGCTTCGACGAGTGGGCCGACACGCCCTTGGCCGTCACCACCAGGTCCTGCCCTTTCCACTCGAAGCCGTAGCGCATCCCGGTCTGCTTGGCGCCGCGCTGGCGGATCTGGGCTTCCAGCGCCGGGGTCGCATGGGCAATCGTGGCCTGCGCGTCTTCCGGGATCTGGCTACCGAAGAAACCGCCGCCGAACTGGCTGATGACGGGGCTACCCGGCTCGGCCGGCAGCGCCGGCTTCGGCAAGGTCACGGCCAGCGTGCCGTAGCCCTTCTCGGCGGTCACGGCCGGGTATTCGGCGTCGAGCGTGATGTTCACCTGCGGCAGCGGGTGCGTCTTGACGAATTGCTCGAGCGGGCCCCAGTCCGATTCCTCGGCCATGTAAACATAGAGCTCGATGCGCTTGGAGAGCGGCAGCTGCAGCTCCTTCAGCGACTTCATCGCATACAGGGCAGTGGCGATCGGCCCCTTGTCGTCTTCGGCGCCGCGTGCCAGCAGCTTGCCGGGTTCGCTCGTACGGTCCAGCTCGAACGGCGACTTTTTCCACTTGGACGGATCGACCGGCTGCACGTCGCCGTGCGCCACCAGGCCGATCCGCTCTTCGCCCTGGCCGAGACCGATGACGACCACGCAGCCGTGGTCGGCGGCATCGAGGCCGAAGCGCTCGGCTTCGCCTTTCAGGAAGGCCTTGAATGCGGCATGGCGTGGATTCTTGTCGCAGGGGATCTTGTCGTCGGCGACCGTGTTGTAGCTGACCAGCTTGGCCAGCAGGTCGACCACGTCGGTGCGGTAGGCGGTGGCGGCGTGCTTGGCGGCGTTCAGGGCAGCCTCGCCGGGCGCGGCTGGGGCGGCGATCGACGGCGTGGCGCTGCCCAGCGCGGCGGCCAGCAGCAGGCCGGCTAAAGGTCTCAATGTCTTCATGTAAAGCCTGCGTCTCCGAAATTTCTAAGGCGCAAGGAGTCTAGCAGGAAGGATGGTGGGCTGGAAGCACGGCGGCATCCCGTCGCGCAATCAGGTATCGTATGACGATGGCCACAACGATAAGGAACACGTAAGAATGAGCTATAAAACCATCCGGCGGGTACACCCCGCGATGCGCGACGATATCGGCGACCTGATCACGCAGCGGCCGGTGCCGGGACCGCATCTCGACCAGATCGATCCCTTCCTCTTCCTCAACCACCACGGCCCGCAGGTCTACCCGGCCCACAACCGCGGCCTGCCCTTCGGCCCGCACCCGCACCGCGGCTTCGAGACCGTCACCTTCATCCTCGACGGCCTGCTGGCCCACCGCGACAGCGCCGGCCACGAAAGCATCATCGGCCCCGGCGGCGTGCAATGGATGACGGCCGGTAGCGGCCTCGTGCATGCCGAAATCTCGCCGCGCGAATTCCTCGAGACCGGCGGCCCGCTCGAAATCCTGCAGCTGTGGGTCAACCTGCCGCCCGCCCTCAAGATGACGGCGCCGCGCTACACCGGCCTGCAGCGCGACCAGCTCCCGGTGATCGACAGCGACGGCGGCAAGGTGCGCCTGCAGCTGGTCTCGGGCGAGTACCAGGGCGTGAAGGGTCCGATCGAATCGCTGACCGGCGTCTTCATGAGCACCGTGGAAATGAAGGCCGGTTCGCGGCTGACCCTGAACAACCTGCTGGAGCGTAACGTGTTCTTGTACGTGGTACGCGGCTTGATCCAAGTCCAGCCGGACACCGTCAGCGCCTTCCACCTGTGCGAATTCGATCCCGAAGGCGACGAGCTCGAGATCGTGGCCGAACACGACAGCGTGCTGCTGCTGGGCCATGCCGAGCCGATCCGCGAACCGGTGGTGTCGCACGGCCCGTTCGTGATGAACACGCGCGAGGAAATCAACCAGGCGATCCGCGACTACCAGGCCGGCAAGTTCGGCGCGCCCATGTGAGCGCAACAAGGACGGAGACAGCCATGCATCCAGCCCCCCTTGCCGCCACCACGCGCGGCTATCCGGACACCGGCTACGCCGTCGAGAACATCCACTACGGCTCGGTGGCCGTGGTGGACGCCGGCGGCCGCCTGCTGTATTCGAGCGGCGACCCGGACTTCATGACGTTCACGCGCTCGGCGCTGAAACCCTTCCAGGCCCTGCCCTTCGTGCTGGACGACGGCCCGGCGCGCTTCGGCCTGGCGCGCGACGAACTGGCCCTGCTGTGCGCCAGCCACTCGGGCGAGGACAAGCACGTGGCCGGGGTGCGCGCCATCCTGGACAAGATCGGCGTCGACGAAAGCCATCTCGTATGCGGCTGCGCGGTGCCGCTGTTCTACGATTTCACCGGCCAGCCAGTGCCGCCGGACGCGCGCTTCACGCCGGTGCACCACAACTGCTCGGGCAAGCACAGCGGCTTCCTGGCCTGGTGCCGCCTGCACGGCGCGCCGCTGGACAACTACGTGGCGCCCGAGCACCCGCTGCAGCGCGCCGTGCGCGCCACCCTGGCCGACTGCGTGCAGATGGATGAGGCGCAGCTGCCGACCGGCCTTGACGGCTGCTCGGCGCCCAACTTCGCGATGCCGCTGGCGCGCCTGGCGCATCTGTACGCGCGCCTGGCACAGGGCGCAAATGACCCGCGCCTGGGCGCCGCCATGGGCGACCTGTTCGACGCCATGACCGCCCGTCCCGACCTGGTCTCGGGCAGCGAGCGCACCGACCTGCACTGGATGGATGCGGGCGGCGGCGACTGGGTCGCCAAGATCGGCGCCGATGCCGTGCAGGCGATCGGCATCCGCTCGGCCGGCATCGGCATCGCGATCAAGGTCGCGGACGGCAACGTGCGGGCGCTGCATCCGGCCGTCTACAGCGTGCTCGACCAGCTCGGCCTGCTGGACGCCGAACGCCGCAGCCTGCTCGATCGCTACCGCAGCCCCGCCATCAAGAACGCCCGCGGCACCGTCGCCGGCGACATTCGCCCGGTGTTCACCCTGCAACCGGCCTGACCCGGATGTTGCAATGACCACGTCGTCCCCGCGCAGGCGGGGACGGCGATAACCATATAAACGATTTACCCTACCGCCTGCTCCAGCATCTGCTCCACCACCGCGATCACCTGCGCATCGCCCCAGTACGCCGTGTGCGACATCGGATTCCAGCTCTTCAGGATCCAGTTCACCATCCCCTGCCCCGCGTTGATGGCGCGGTCGTCCACCAGCGCCGCATATTCCGGCGACAGCGGCTGCAGCGGCCAGCCGAGCGCGTCGTCCGGGTCATAGATGTTGATCCACTCGAAACCCGGTGTCGGCCGCGCGATCGGCTTGATGTCCATGGTGCGGTGGGCGGCGACGAAGATCGGGATATTGCAGCCGGTGGTGACGAAGGCGGTGCAGCTGGCGCCGGCCAGGAAGCGGCGCTCGTCGGCCGTCAGGCGGTGGCCCAGCGTGCGCAGCGACCAGGCGTCGACGTCCTTCCAGATCCCGGCCAGTACCGGCAGGCCCGCCAGCGCCTTCTGCGCGTCGTACATATAGCTGGACAGCACCTGGCAGCCGAGCGACTGCGCCAGGAACACGACCGCGCTGCCGGGGGCGTTGCGGTACACGCCCAGCAGCTGGCGCGCGATCGCCGCCTGCGCCAGCTCGTAGACCGAGCCATCGATCTCCTTGCGGTTTTCCAGCCCGGCGGCGTCGCCGAAGCCGAACAGCAGGAAGCGGCGCAGGTCGTCGTAGTGCAGCTTGGTGGCGCTGTTCACCTTGGCCCAGACGGTTTCCTGGTTCGGCTTCAGGATGTCCTGGTAATACACCGAGCGGAAATCGACGCCGGCGGCCAGGGCGCCGAGGCGGCCGTGCAGGGTGCCGAAAATGCCGGTGGCATAGTCGCGTGGAGTTTCGCCCATTCCATGGACGGTAAGCAAAGCGGCTTGCGGCATAACTGTCCTTTCAGTAACGCTTCCCAATTTACATATTCTCTCCGAAAGATCCTTCACGGCGCGCTTGCCAAGTTCTATTGCATAAAATAAAATCGATAGATTCCTATCTATTCCATGGCTAATGATGAGCGGTCTACCAGAATCTCCCGAGGAGCGGTTCTCCGCAGCCTTGCACGGCAGCGCACGTTTGTGGCGCCTGGCGCTGGACAAGCGCCTCAAGCACCTCGGCATCGGCCAGTCCGGCTGGATGACGATCGCGATGATCGCCAAGTCGGCGCAGCCGATGTCGCAGCGGGCGCTGGCCGACCTGGTCGGCGTCGAAGGGCCGTCGATGGTGTCGATGCTGGACCGCCTTGAGCGCGACGGCTTCGTCACGCGCGCACCCTGCCCCAACGACCGCCGTGTCAAGCTGGCGCACCTGACCGATGCCGGCCGCACCGTCTACGACGAGGTGCGCAAGGAGGCGGAAGCCTTCCGCACCAAGCTGCTCGGCGGCATGGACCAGCAGGCGCTGCGCGACGCCGCCGTCCTGCTTGAAACCCTGCGCACGCGCATCGAAGGCGAGCTGTGAGCGACAGCCCCAGCGCCGCCTCCGAGCGGCTGCCAATCAACCGCACCATGATCACGGTGTCGATCATGCTGGCGACGATCATCCAGGCGCTCGACGGCACCATCGCCAACGTGGCCCTGCCCCACATGCAGGGATCGCTGTCGGCGTCGACCGACCAGATCACCTGGGTGCTGACCTCCTTCATCGTGGCCGCCGCGATCGCCACGCCGCTGAACGGCTGGCTGGTCGACCGCTTCGGGCTCAAAAAGGTGTTCCTGGTCTCGGTGGCCGGCTTCACCATCGCCTCGGTGCTGTGCGGCCTGTCGGCGACGCTGACCGAGATCGTGGTCGCGCGCATGCTGCAGGGCGTGTTCGGCGCCGCACTGGTGCCGCTGTCGCAGTCGGTCCTGCTCGACATCAACCCGAAAGAGAAGCACGGCTCGGCAATGGCGGTCTGGGGCATGGGCGTGATGATCGGCCCGATCCTGGGTCCGTCGCTGGGCGGCTGGCTGACCGACAGCTACAGCTGGCGCTGGGTCTTCTTCATCAACGTGCCGATCGGCGCCATGGCCTTCTGGGGCATCTGGCGCTACATCCACGGCGAAGCGGGCGCGCGCCGCGTGCGCTTCGACATGTTCGGCTTCGTCACCCTGTCGATCGCCATCGGCGCGCTGCAGATGCTGCTCGACCGCGGCGAGCAGAACGACTGGTTCTCCTCCATCGAAACCTGGGTCGAGCTGATCCTGACCACGATGGCCTTCGCCTACTTCATCGGCCACACGCTCACGCGCCCGGCCGGCACCACCTTCGTCGATTTCCGGCTATTGAAAAACCCGAACTACGTCACCGGGCTGCTGCTGATCTTCATCGTCGGCATGGTGCTGTTCGCAACGCGCGCGCTGATGCCGACCATGCTGCAGGGCCTGATGGGCTATCCGGCGATGATGGCCGGCCTGGTCACTGCGCCGTCGGGCCTGGGCACGATGGCGGCCATGCTGGTGGTCGGACGCCTGACCGGCAAGGTCGACTTCCGCCTGCTGCTGGGCGCCGGCTTCGCCATCACCGCCTTCTCGCTGTGGCAGATGACCGGCTACACGCTGGTGCTGTCGGAATCCGACATCGTCTGGCCCGGCGTGATCCAGGGCGTCGGCCTGGGCCTGGTGTTCGTGCCGCTGTCGGCCGCCACCTTCGCCACGCTGTCGCCGCAGATGCGCGCCGAAGGCACGGCCCTGTACAGCCTGGTGCGCAACATCGGTTCCTCGATCGGCATCGCGCTGGTACAGGTGCTGCTGGTGCAGAACACGAATACCGCGCACGAGTCGCTGACCGCCCACATCAACGGCACCAACGCGGCGCTGCAAGACCCGGCCAGCATCTACAGCCTGGCGACCCAGGCCGGCGCCGCCATGATCAATAACGAAGTCACGCGCCAGGCCTCGATGATCGCCTACGTCGACGACTACTGGCTGATGATGCTGCTGACGCTGGCCGTGATCCCGATGCTGGTGCTGATCCGGCCGCCGAAGGCGAGCAGCGGCCCGGTGCAGGTCGACCATGCGGCCATGGAATAACCCGAGAAAGCAAACCAAGTGCGACAACTTACACTTCTTCCGATCGCGACCGCCGCCGCCACGATGGCGCTGCTGGCCGGCTGCCTCAGCGTGCCGCCCGACACCACGCGCGGCGCCGGCCCCGATGCCGCCAGGATGCGCCTGGCCGGCGATATCACCTTGCCGGAGGACGCCTGGCCGGCCGAGCAATGGTGGCAGGCCTACGGCGACCCGCAGCTGAACGAACTGGTCGCCCGCGCCCTGCGCGACAACCCGACCCTGGCCACGGCGCAGGCGCGCCTGGCTGGCGCCCGCGCGGTCGTCGGCACCGAACAGGCCAATGAAGGTGCCCAGGTCGGCCTGGCCACCGGCGCCAACCGCCAGCGCTACTCGTCCAACGGCTTCTTCCCGCCGCCGCTGGGCGGCGCCTGGTACAACGACTTTTCGGTGCAGGCACGCGCCAGCTACGACTTCGACTGGTGGGGCAAGCACCGCGCCCTGGTCGCCGCCGCGCTGGGCGAAGCCAATGCGCGCCTGGCCGAAGGCGCGCAGGCCGCGCAGACGCTGGCGGCCTCGGTGACGCAGAGCTACTTCCGCCTGCAGATGCTGTGGGCGCGCCAGGACAACGTGAACGCGCTGATCGCCGTGCAGCGCGGCCTGATCGCGGATCGCCAGGCGCGCATGGCCCACGGCCTGCTGAGCCAGGACGCGCTGCAGGCGGCGCAACTCGACCTGGCCAACCTGCAGGAGCAGGCGGTGCGCTACGACACCGATGCCGCGCGCGAACGCGAAGCGCTGCGCGCGCTGCTGGGCGGCGATGCCGACGCCCTGGCGGCGCTGGCGCACTTCCAGCCGGCGCCGGCCGCCAACGCCCTGCCGCACGCACTGGGCCTGGAACTGCTGGCGCGCCGTCCCGACCTGCAGGCCGCGCGCTGGCGCGTCGAGGCGCAACTGGGGCGCGTGACCGCCGGCGAACTGGCCTTCCGCCCCGACATCAACCTGGTGGGTGCTATCGGCCTGGACGCGGTCTCGGTCGGCAAGCTGCTGCGCTATCCGAGCCGCACGCCGCTGGTCGGCGCCACCCTCGACCTGCCGCTGTTCGACAGCGGCCGCCTGAAGGCCCAGCTGGGCGTGGCGCGCGCCGAGCGCGACACCCTGGTCGCCGAGTACAACGAAGCGGTGCTGAACGCCGTGCGCGACGTCGCGATGGAAGGCGCGACGCTGCAGGGCCTGGAGCGCGAGTCGGCCTCGCATGCCGCCGCGCTGGAAGCCAGCGCGCGCCTGGCCGCGAATGCCGAAGCGCGCCAGCAACGCGGCCTGGCCGACCGCGCCGCCGTGCTGCAGGCAAGACAGACCCTGCTGCGCCAGCGCGACACCGACCTGCAGCTGCTCGACGCCCGCCTGCAGACCCAGGTCGCGCTGGTCAAGGCGCTCGGCGGCGGCTACCGCGCGCCCGCCATCCAGACCGCATCCGTCCAGAACACACCGAAGGCACAATAAACATGAGCACCGACACCCCCACCCCGAAACCCGGCAAGCGCAGGCTGGTCCTGCTGGCGATCACCGCCGCCTTCGTCGCCGCCGGCATCGGCTACGGCGCCTATTACACGCTGGTCGCCTCCAAGCGCGTCGAGACCGACAATGCCTACGTCGGCGGCAACCTGGTCAATGTCTCCTCGCAGGTGAACGGCAGCGTGGTCGAGATTCGCGCCGATGAGACGCAGATGGTGAAAGCCGGCACCGAGATCGTCAAGCTGGACCCGGCCGACGCCGCCGTCAACCTGGCCCAGGCCGAGGCCAGGCTGGGCCAGGCCGTGCGCCAGCAGCGCGAGCGCTACACCAACGTCGAGCAGTACCAGGCCATGATCGAACAGCGCCGCGTGGCCCTGAAGACGGCGCAGGAAGACCTGGCGCGGCGCCTGCCGCTGGCGGCGGACAACGTGGTCTCGGGCGAAGACGTGGCGCACGCGCGCCGCGCTGTCGACGATGCCAAGGCCGCGCTGGAAGTCGCGCAGCGCCAGCTCGCGGGCGCGCGCGTGTCGGTGGCCGGCGTGGCCCCCGCCGAGCACCCGACCGTGCTGGCCGCCAAGGCCGAGTACCTGGGCGCCTGGCTGGCCGCGCGCCGCAACGCCATCGTGGCGCCGGTAAGCGGCTACGTCGCCAAGCGCAGCGTGCAGGTCGGCAGCCGCATCGCCCCGGGCGCGCCGCTGCTCTCGATCGTGCCGCTGGACCAGCTGTGGGTCGACGCCAACTTCAAGGAATCGGAACTGCGCGACATCCGCGTCGGCCAGCCGGCCACAATCGAGGCCGACATCTACGGCAGCAAGGTGACTTACCACGGCAAGGTGGTCGGCCTGGGCGCCGGCACCGGCAGCGCCTTCTCGCTGCTGCCGGCGCAGAACGCCAGCGGCAATTGGATCAAGGTGGTGCAGCGGGTGCCGGTGCGCATCTCGCTGGATCCGAAGGAACTGGCGGCGCATCCGCTGCGGGTGGGATTGTCGGCCACCGTCGACGTCGACATCAGCGCGCAGGGTGGCAGCGTGCTGGGGACCGTGGCGGCGCCGTCGCCGGCTTATGCGACGAATGTGCTGGACCAGCCCTTGCAGCAGGCGCAGCAGGCAACGGATGCGATTGTGGCTAGGAATATGGCGAATTGAGATTCACTGCGGTGTGAAACATCGTTAGCCATAAAACGTCGCCCCTGCGAAGGCAGGGGCCCAAGTTTTCGGCTACACCACGAACTTGGACCCCTGCCTTCGCAGGGGCGACGGTTTCTAATCCAGCTTATTTCAGGACGACCGGCGTCAACGCCCGCCCACTCTTGAACCACGTCCGCAAATTATCCAGCATCAGCTGCGCCATCGCCGCCCGCGTCTCGCGCGTGGCGCTGCCCAGGTGCGGCGTCAGCATCACGTTGTCGAGCGTGAAGAAGCGCGGGTCGATGGCCGGTTCGTTGTCGAACACGTCCAGTGCCGCGCCGGCGATGGTGCCCTGCTCCAGCGCATCCAGCAGCGCGCGCTGGTCGATTACCGAGCCGCGCGCCACGTTCACCAGCCAGCCCTGCGGCCCAAGCGCCGCCAGCACGCGCGCGTCGACCATGTGGGTGGTCTCGACGCCGCCCGGCGCCACCACGATCAGGATGTCGACGTCGCGCGCCAGCGTGGCCAGGTCCGGCTCGTAGCGCCAGGCCAGGTTCTGGTCGCTGCGGCCGTGGTAGGCCAGCGCCACGCCGAAGGGTTCGAGGCGGCGCGCGATATCCTTGCCGATGCGGCCCAGGCCGACAATGCCGACGTGCTTGCCGGCCAGGCTGGTCGACAGCGGAAAAGCTGTACCGGCCCAGCGCCCTTCGCGCACGAAGCGGTCGGCCTGCGGCAGGCGGCGCAGCAGCGACAGCAGCGTGCCCACGCACAGCTCGGCCACGGCGGCGTTCAGCACGTCGGGCGTGTTGGTCACCACGATGCCGCGCCGGGCCGCGAGGCTGAGCGGGATCAGGTCGTAGCCGACGCCGTTGGTGGCGATGATCTCCAGCCCAGGGAGACGCTCGACCAGCGCGGCCGGCACTTCCAGGTTGCTGCGCGTGACCACGCCGCGGATGCCGGCCGCCAGCGCCGGGTCGCGTTCCAGGTCGGCCACGGACAGGCAGCGGAACTCGGCGTCGATCTGCGCCTGTACCTCGGACGGAAACGCACCGATCTGCAGCAGGTCGACCTGCGGCTGCGCGCTCATCGGCCCGTGGCGGCCTGGCCGATTTCCAGTTCGAAGGTGGCCACGCCGTCGACGCCGCCGCGCACGCGGTCGCCCGGGTTCAGGGCGTCGACGCCGGACGGGGTGCCGGTGTAGATCAGGTCACCCGGCGCCAGCGCGACGAAGCGCGACAGGTAGGCGATGACGTCGGCCACCGGCCAGATCATCTCGTTCAGGTTGCCTTCCTGCTTTCGCTGGCCATTCACCTCGAGCCAGATGGCGGCGTTGTCCGGATGGCCGACGGCGCTCACCGGCTGCAGCGGGCTGCACGGGGCCGAGGCGTCGAAGCCCTTGGCCATGTCCCACGGCCGGCCGTCCTTCTTGGCGATCGCCTGCAGATCGCGCCGGGTCAGGTCGAGGCCGACGCCATAGCCCCACACCAGGTCGAGCGCCTGTTCGGGCGCGATGTCGGTGCCGCCGCCCTTCAAGGCCACTACCAGTTCGACTTCGTGGTGCAGTTCCTGCGTCGACGGCGGATACGGAACGCTGCCGCTGGCCGGCACCACGGCATCGGCCGGCTTGGTGAAGAAGAACGGCGGTTCGCGGCTCGGGTCGCTGCCCATTTCGCGCGCGTGGGCGGCGTAGTTACGGCCGACGCAGAACACGCGGCGTACGGGGAAGGTCTGGTCGGAACCGGCCACGGCGAGGGCCGGGGTGGCGGGCGGGGTAATGACGAAGGCGGTCATGCTGATCCTTGTAAAGACGATGGTCCGGGCGCCTGTGTCTCGGGCGCATCGGAAAGCGTATCACAATCGACATCTTTGCGAGGATCGAGAAGCACGTCCCCCTACCAAACACGTCACCCCCTACCAAACACGTCGCCCCCGCACCAAGCACGTCGCCCCCGCCTGCGCGGGGGCGACGTTGATTGATGGTGCTACGGTGCCGGCAATACCGATTTCAGCCGGCGACGATCAGAACTCTTCCCAATCGCTTTCCACCACATCGCGTGCGGCCGCCGGCTTAGTTACCGGCTTGGTTGCCGGCTTCACCGCCGATGTTGCAGCCGGCTTGGCCGCCGCCGGCGCGGCAACCGCGGGCGCAGGCGCACGCTTGGCCGCCGCCGGCTTCGCAGCCGCCAGGCGCGGCGCAGCCGGTGCCGGTGCCGAGGCCCTAATCGGCGCCCGATGCACGGCCACGCCACCCGCATGCGCATCCAGGCGGAACACCGCCACCGCCTCGGTCAGGCGGGCCGCCTGCTCCTGCAGCGATTGCGAGGCCGCCGCGGCTTCCTCGACCAGCGCCGCGTTCTGCTGGGTCACGCCGTCCATCTGGGTCACCGCCTCGTTGACTTGCTGGATGCCGGCGCTCTGCTCCTGGCTGGCCGAGCTGATCTCGTTGAGGATGTCGGCCACGTGGCGCACGCTGGTCACGATTTCTTCCATCGTGGCGCCGGCGTCCTTCACCAGGCGGCTGCCGGCTTCGACACGCTCGCTCGAGTCGCCGATCAGGCCCTTGATTTCCTTGGCCGCCGCGGCCGAGCGCTGTGCCAGGCTGCGCACCTCGCCCGCCACAACGGCGAAGCCGCGGCCCTGCTCACCGGCACGGGCGGCTTCCACCGCCGCGTTCAGCGCCAGGATGTTGGTCTGGAAGGCGATACCGTCGATGACCGCAATGATGTCGACGATCTTGCCGGAAGCGGCATGGATCTGTTCCATCGTCTGCACCACTTCCTGGATCACCTGGCCGCCGCGTGCGGCCACGCCGCTCGCGGTGTCGGCCAGCGTGTTGGCCTGGCGCGCGTTGTCGGCGTTCTGCTTGACGGTCGAGGTCAGCTCTTCCATCGACGATGCGGTTTCTTCCAGCGAGCCGGCCTGCTGCTCGGTGCGCGCCGACAGGTCGAGGTTGCCCGCGGCGACTTCCGACGACGCGGTGGCGATGGCATCGGTGCTGCTGCGCACCGTGCCCACGGTCGCAACCAGCTGCTCGTTCATGGTCTTCAGCGCCTTCAGCAGCTGGGCCACTTCGCAATCGCCCTTGGCATCGACCTTGCTCGTCAGGTCGCCGGCGGCGACCGCGTTGGCGACGTCGAGCGCATGGCGCACCGGGCGCGTGATCGATACCGTGATCCAGCGCGCCAGCAGGACGGCACCGGCCAGGATGACGAGGCCGAGCACGATCATCAGTGTACGCGTCTGTTCATAGGTATGCTGGGCCTCGAACGCCTTCTTCTGCGCCAGCCCCTTCTGCACCGCGATCTGCTCGGCGACTGCCAGCTTGAGCGCGGCCAGCGTCGGACGCAGTTCCTTGATCAGGTAAGCCTTTGATCCGGCGACGTCGCCGGCGTCGATCAGGCGCACCAGCTCTTCCTGGCCTTTCAGGTAGCGGGCACCGGCTGCCTGCTGCTTGGCCAGCACCTCGCGCGCCTTCGGATCGTGCAAGACACTGTCCAGCTTTTGCAGGATGGCTTCGATTTCCTTGCGCGAGGAACTGATCTCCTCGACCTGCTTGGCGCGGTCGGTCGGGTCGTCGTTCAGCATCATGTTGCGTACCGCGAGGGCGATATCGCTGATTTCAGTCTGCATGCGCGTCGGCAAGTCGATGCGCGGCATGCGCTGGTTGACGATCTCGTCGGTACCGTCGTTGACCCGGCCCAGCATGACCGTACCCTGCCCGACCATGAAGACCAGGGCAGCGCAGATCGTGCCAAAACCGATGGCCAGACGCGTTCCAATTTTTAGATTTCCAATGTTCATTCTTATCTCCGCTTGAATCCAATCCGAGGCGGCGCTATTGCCTGCCGTATTTACCGCACGAGCAATTTACGGCTCAGTATGGTGTGGATTCAATGGCTAAGAATTAACAGATGGCAATAATTTGCAGATATTACGATTGCAATGCAACAATTTAGTGCATAGAAATAAAGGACCGATAACACCTGTTCAATAAATTTCGGCGGCCGCCGAGCGCACCGCGCGCAGCAGCAGGTCGGCCCCCGGCGACAACAGATGGTCGCGCTGGCGGATGATGCCGAAGGCATCCATCTTGCACGGCAGCTCGATCGGCAGGATGCGCATCACGTTCAGCGAGGCGTAATACTGCGCCACCTCGAGCGGCATCACGTGCAGCGAATCGGTCTGCTGCAGCAGCGCCGTGATCACCAGCATGGCGGTGGTGTCGACCACGTTGGCCGGCGGCTCGAGGCCGGCGCGGCGGAACATCATGTCGAAGCGGTAGCGCAGGATGCTGCCGTGCGGCGGCAGGATCCAGGGCAGCGGCGCGATGTCCTTCAATTGCAGCTGGGCGCTGTCGAGCAGGGGGTGGCCGGGCCGCACCACCGCGCACGCCGGCTCCTCGGTCAGCTCTTCGTAGATCAGGCCCGTGGTGTCGATGGTGTCGAAGATGCGGCCGATCATGAAGTCGAGGGTGCCGTGCTGGAGCTTGTCGAGCAGGACGTTGCTGGTCTCGAGCTGCACGCCGATGCGCAGCAGCGGCGCGTCTTCCTTCACACGCGCGATCGCGCGCGGTAGCAGCGCCATCGCCGGCGCCATGATCACGCCCACCTCGACCTGCCCCGACAGCCCGGCCTTAAGGGTGACGATGTCGTCGTGCGCCAGCGCCAGGCTGGTCAGGGCCATGCGCGCGTGGCGGATCATGGTCTCGCCGTAGATGGTCGGCTCCATCCCGCGCGGCAGGCGCTCGAACAGCTTCACCTCGAGCATCTCCTCGAGGTCCTTGATCTGCTTGGACGCCGCCGGCTGGGTCATGTGCAGCTCGTCGGCGGCGCGGTGGATGTTGCGGTAATCGTCGAGGGCGATCAGCAGCAGCAGCTGGCGCGTCTTGAGGCGCGCCTTCAGGAACCAGTTGGGATTCGATGCGTCCATCAGCTGCGCCCGCCCATCACCCTTTGCACCACGCAGAACACGAACAGCAGCCCGCCAATGACAATCTTGGTCCACCACGAACTGAGGGTACCGTCGAAGGCGATCAGGGTCTGGATCGCCCCCAGCACCAGCACGCCCGACAGCGCGCCGGCGATGTAGCCGTAGCCGCCCGTGAGCAGCGTGCCGCCGATCACCACCGCCGCGATCGCATCCAGCTCCAGCCCCTGGCCGTGCAGCCCGTAGCCGGACAGCATGTAGAACGCGAACAGCACGCCACCCAGCGCCGCGCACAGGCCGCTCAGCGCATACACGCCGACCTTGGTCCGGCCGACGTTCAGGCCCATCATCGCGGCCGACTGCTCGTTGCCGCCGACCGCATACACGGCGCGGCCGAAGGCCGTGAAATGCGCCAGCCAGACCGCCAGCAGCAGCACGACCAGGGCGATCACGGCGCCAGGCGACAGGAAACCGCCGAGGAAAGGCACCTGGGTCTGCGACACCGCCACGAAGAAAGGCTGGTCGATGGTGATCGACTCGGTGCTGATCAGGTAGCACAAGCCGCGCGCCAGGAACATGCCGGCCAGCGTCACGATGAAGGGCTGCAGCTTGAAAAAATGGATGATGGCGCCCATCGCGCCGCCGAACAGCGCGCCCAGCACCAGCACCGCCAGGATAGCCAGGCCGGGCGGCCAGTGCGCCGTCTGCAGCAGCCAGGCCGTGATCATGGTCGACAGGGCCAGCACCGAGCCGACCGACAGGTCGATCCCGCCGGACAGGATCACGAAGCCCATGCCGACCGCGACGACCAGCAGGAAGGCGTTATCGATCAGCAGGTTGAAGCCGACCTGCAGCGACAGGAAGCCGGGATAGGCGGCGCCGCCGATGCCGAGCATGGCCACCAGCAGGATCACCGTCACCAGCGAGGTGAACCAGGGCGCGGAAGAGAGTCCGCGGGCTCCGCTTGCGAGTGCGCTCATGCGGTCCTCTTCTTGAGTAACTGGCGAAGTTCACTCAACTTCGCCCCCGACTGCGAGATGCAGACGATGAACACGACGATCGCCTTGACCACCATGTTCACTTCGGGCGGCACGCCCAGCGAATAGATCGTGTACGTGAGCGTCTGGATGATCAGCGCGCCGATCATGCTGCCCGCCAGGCTGAACTTGCCGCCGGCGAGGGAGGTGCCGCCCAGCGTGACCGCCAAAATCGCATCCAACTCCAGCAGCAGGCCGGCGTTATTCGCGTCCGCGCTCTTGATGTTGGACGTGATCAGGAGCCCGGCCAGGCCGGCGCAGGCGCTGCAGAACACGTAGACGAAGATGATCAGCGTCGCCGTGCGCAGGCCCGCCAGGCGCGCCGCCACCGGATTGATGCCGACCGTCTGGATGAACAGGCCGAGCGCGGTCTTCTTCACCAGCAGCAGCGTCAGCGCGAACAGCGCCGCCACCACGAACAGCGAGAATGGCAGCCCGGCCAGGTAGCCGCTGCCGAGGAAGAAGTACGGTTTGTAATACACGGTGACGATCTGGCCGTCGGTGATCAGCTGGGCCAGGCCGCGCCCGGCCACCATCAAGATCAGCGTTGCCACGATCGGCTGCAGGCGGATGCCGGCCACCAGTACCCCGTTCCACAGCCCGCACAGCAGGGCGACGCCGACGGCGGCCGCCAGCGCCATGCCCATCGGCGTGTTCGCCACGTATTCGGGCACGCCGTTGTTGACCACCATGGTGCCGCCGATGAGGGTGGCGGCGACGGTGCCGGACAGCGCCACCACCGCACCGACCGAGATGTCGATGCCGCGCGTGGCGATCACCAGCGTCATGCCGAGCGCCGCCAGCATCAGCGGCGCCGCGCGGTTCAGGATGTCGACCAGGGCGCCGTACAAGTGGCCGTCCTTGATCTCGAGGCGGAAGAAGCCGGGCACCAGCAGCGCGTCCAGGGCCAGCAGCACGATCAGGGCCGCGGCCGGCCGCAGCAGCGGGTGCTGGAGCAGCACCGTGCGCAGCGACGCGGCCGGTGCTTCGGGCTTGCCGAGGGCGGGATCGACGCGTGTATTCATGCCCCCTCTCCCGCGATCACCTGCAGCACCGAGGTCTCGTCCAGCTCACCGCGGCGGTACTCGCCGCACGCCTTGCGGTCGCGCATGACCAGCATGCGGTCGGACACGCGCAGCACTTCCGGCAGTTCCGACGAAATGAAAAGAATCGACATGCCCTTGCGGCACAAGTTACTCACGTAATCCATGATTTCCTGCTTGGCGCGCACGTCGATGCCGCGCGTCGGTTCGTCCAGGATCATCAGCCCCGGCTCGGTGGCCAGCCAGCGCGCCAGTAGCACCTTCTGCTGGTTGCCGCCGGAGAGCGAGCCGATCGGGGTCTCGATGCTGGCGGTCTTGATGCCCAGCCATTTGACGTAGTCGGATGCCAGCTGCTGCTGGCGCTTCATCGGTATCGCGCGCCAGATACCCTGGCGCGCCTGCAAGGCGAGGATCACATTCTCCCGCACCGACAGCGGCAGGATCGCGCCCTCGTGCTTGCGGTCTTCCGAGCAGTAGCCGATGCCCTGCGCGATCGCGTCACGCGGATTGGTCAGCTTGACGCGCTTGCCGTCGACGTCGATGCTGCCGGCGTCCGCGCGGTCGGCGCCGAACAGCAGGCGCGCGGTCTCGGTGCGGCCGGACCCCAGCAGGCCGGCCAGGCCGAGCAGCTCGCCGCGGTGCAGCTCCAGGTCGACCGGCTGCAGCACGCCCTTGCGCGCGATGCCGTGGGCGGTCAGGAACACTTCGCCGCGCGCTCGTGCTTCCTCACCTTGTGCAGTGCCGTGCTCAGCATCGGCCGGCGCGCCGATCATCTTGTTCACCAGCGCCAGGCGCGACAGCTCGGCACACGGGTATTCGCCTTCGCGCTCGCCGTTGCGCATCACCGTGATGCGGTCCGAGATCGCGTAGGTCTGGTCCAGGAAGTGGGTGACGAACAGGATCGCCATGCCTTCCGCACGCAGGCGGCGCAGCACGCCGAACAGGGTCTGCACCTCGGCTTCGTCGAGGCTGGAGGTCGGCTCGTCGAGGATCAAGACCTTGGCATCGGTATGCAGGGCGCGCGCGATCGCCACCATCTGCTGGATCGCCAGCGGATAGCTGGCCAGCGGCTTGCCGACATCGACTTCGATCTGCAAACGCTTCAGCAACTCGGCCGCCTGGCGCCGCATCGAGCGCCAGTCCACGAAACCAAAGCGGCGCGGATAGCGGCCGATGAAGATGTTTTCCGCGACCGACAGGTTCGGGCACAGGTTCACTTCCTGGTAGACCGTGCTGATGCCGAGCGCCTGCGCATCCTGGGTCGAGCGCGGCCGGATCGGACGGCCGTCCAGCAGGATGCTGCCGCTGTCGGGCTGGTAGACGCCGGTGAGCACCTTGATCAGCGTGGACTTGCCGGCGCCGTTCTGGCCCATCAGCGTGTGCACTTCGCCGGGGAACAGGCGCAGGCCAGCGTCGCACAGCGCCCGCACGCCGGGGAAGTGCTTGTGGATGCCGGTGACGTCGAGCACCGGCTGCATGCCGCTACTGAGGGCCGTCATGGCCGGCTCAGTATTTGCGGTTCGGGAATTCCTTGGCCGCGACTTCGGCCGGGAACACGCCCTCGGTGACCGTGATGCGCTGCGCGACCGGCTTGCCGGCGGCGACCGCCTGCGCGGTCTGCATCAGGGTCGGCCCGAGCAGCGGGTTGCACTCGACGGTGGCGTTCAGCTTGCCCTGCATCATGGCCTCGAACGCGCCGCGCACGCCGTCGATCGAGACGATGACGATGTCCTTGCCCGGCTTCAGGCCGGCTTCCTCGATCGCCTGGATCGCGCCGATCGCCATGTCGTCGTTGTGCGCGTACAGCACGTTGATGTTCTTGCCCTCCGACTTCAGGAAGGCTTCCATCACCTCCTTGCCCTTGGCGCGCGTGAAGTCGGCGGTCTGCGAGCGGATGATCTTCATCTTCGGATTGCCGGCGATGACTTCGGCGAACCCCTTCTTGCGGTCGTTGGCCGGCGCGGCGCCGGTGGTGCCCTGCAGCTCGACGATGTTCAGCTGCTTGCCCGGGTACTTCTTGGCGTAATCCTGCAGCCAGCGCCCGGCGCGGCGCCCCTCTTCGACGAAATTGGAACCGATGAAGCTGACGTACAGCGACGGATCGCTGACCTTGACCGCGCGGTCGGTCAGGATCACCGGGATCTTGGCATTCTTGGCTTCGCGCAGCACGGTCTCCCAGCCGGTCTCGACCACCGGCGAGAACGCGATCACGTCGACGCGCTGGGCGATGAAGGAGCGGATCGCCTTGACCTGGTTCTGTTGCTGCTGCTGGGCGTCGGCGAACTTCAGGTTGATGCCGGACTGCTTGGCGGCGGCCTTGATCGAGGCGGTGTTGGCGGTGCGCCATTCGCTTTCGGCGCCGACCTGGGAGAAACCGATGGTGAGGGGTTTGGCGGCAAAGGCCGGGAGGGCGCTGCCGGCATATGCTGCGGCGAGCATGGCGGCGCCCAGCAGGGTTCTGCGGGTGAAAGTCATCACGTGGTCTCCGTATTTTTGTTCCACAATACTAGACCAGACTGGGATACTCATCCAATCATTTTTTTGATGGATGTAATATATTATTTGATATCACAATGGTTTCCCGTCAGCCTCGTTTCCATCACGCATCAGCCTCAGGTGATACAAGCTGCCGGCCGTCGATCCCTCCTGCGCCACGAACTTGATCTCCAGCTTGCCATCGGCCTGCAAGCCCGTCGGCAGTGCAAAATCTCGCGTGTAGAACCCCTGGGCGTCGTCCTTCGCCAGCTCGACCTCTGCCAGCCGCTGCCCATTCACCAGGATAGCGAAGCGCCGCCCACCATCCGCGCGCGCAAAGGTCAGCTGGAGCGTCTTCGCCTCCCGCTTCGGATCGTTCAACTGGTAACTGAACCATTGACTCGCCCGCCGCCAGTGCCGCCCCTTGGTGATCCCGGACTCCGTCCCCTCCCCCTTGAAGAAGTGATCCGACTCCGGCTGCTGCTCGCCCGGCGCCACCTGGTCGATGGTGCGCGCATCCAGCGCCAGGCGCTCGGCTTCCCTGGCCGCATTGTCGGCACGCAGGCGCGCGTACTCGCCCCGCGTCGACTGCGGCCAGTACATCGTGTAGCGCGCATCGTGCAGGCGGAAGAAGGGAATGAACTCGGTCGACGCCCCGGTGCCGCCGCCCTGTACCAGCCCAGCCGGCGCGCGGAAGGTCAGCGGCTTGCCTGGCACCGGCTGGAAGCGCCGGATGAAGTCGCGGCGGTCCGACACGAAGGTCGGGGCCGACTCCAGCGGGCAGACCTGGCCCTTGGCGATGTGGCCCATGCGCGAATCGTCGGCCAGGAAGTTCAGGTGCTCGGCCGGGAACGGGTTGGTCTTCGCGGCCAGCACGATCGGGCCGTGCAGCACCGCGTAGTAATTCGACTTGTCCGGCATCTGCTCCAGGCGCGTCGTCATCGGCAGGCTGAGGTCGACGCGGTCGCCCTGCTTCCACATGCGGTCGATGCTCAGGTAGCCGCCGGGCGCAGCGTCGACACGCACAGGGCGGCCGTTGATGCGCACGTCCAGCTCGCCGGCGCCGACCCAGGCCGGGTAGCGGATCTTCATCGTGAAGCGCGCATTGCCGTCCACCGTGATGCGCGTGCCCGCTTCGTCAGGGAAGCTGTTGGTTTGACTGAGTGACACGCCCTTCTCGCGCCACTGCAGCGTGGAGGGAATGAACAGGTTGACGAACAGCGCATCACCCTCGTGTGCATAAATGAATTCGCCGTACTTGGCATGGCTCTCGATACCGGAACCGACGCAGCACCACATCGCCTGATCTATCTGCGAATACACGCGGTAGTGGTTTGGCCGCATCGGCGTGAAGTAGACGAAGCCGCCGGTGCCGGGCCGTTGCGAGGCCAGGATGTGGTTGTACAGCGCGCGCTCGTAATAGTCGGCGTACTTGCCCTGCTGGTTCGCGAGGAACAGCATCTCGGTCAGCTTGAGCATGTTGTAGGTGTTGCAGGTCTCCGGCCCCTCCACCTCGTCGATCATCGGGCTGAAGTCGGCGCTGTCGTGGAAATGCTCCTTGACGCTGTTGCCGCCGATGGCGACCGTGCGGTGCTCGACCACGGTCTGCCAGAAGAAGGCGGCGGCTTGCCGCATATCCTTGCGGCCGGCGAGTTCGCCAATGCGCTCGAAGCCGATCACCTTCGGGATCTGGGTGTTGGCGTGCAGGCCGGTGAGCTTGTCCTCCCCCTTTTCCAACGGCTGCAGCACCGCCTGGTGCGAGAACTTCAGCGCCAGGTCCAGGTATTTGCGCTCGCCGGTCATCTGGTAGACGTCGGCCAGCACTTCGTTCATGCCGCCATGCTCGCTCTTGAGCATGGCCTGCATCTGCGCGTCGCTCAAGTGGCTGGTCAGGCGCAGCGCCCAGTCGGACAACGCGATCAGCATGACGCGCGCATCCTCGTTGCCGGCATAGCGGTACGCGTCGCGCAGGCCGGCGTAGACCTTGTGCAGGTTGTACCAGGGGACCCACTTGCCGTTGACCGAGAAACTGTCGGCGCGCAGCCGGCCGGCGGCGACGTCGCGCCAGGCGGCGTGGCCGCCGGGGATGCCGCCGAGGTAGCCGTCGCCATTGGCTTGCTGGGCGCGTTTCAGCTCGGCGATGCAGTAATCCAGTCGGCGTTTGACTTCGGGGTCGCCGGTCGATGCAATCATCAATGCCAGCGCCGACAGGTAATGGCCGCCCATGTGGCCGTCGAGGCCCGAGGATTCCCAGTTGCCGTAGCTTGGCTGCTTCGGCTGCAGGCCGGCTTCGCGCAGGAAGGGGGCCAGCAGGCGGTCCGGCTCCATCGCCATCAGGTAGTTCAGGTCGGTGGTCTGGGCGTCGAGGAAGGGACTCGGGCCAAGGCGTACGTCGCTGAGTGGGAACAGGTCTGCGGCGTGGGCGGAGACGATGCCCAGGGCGAGCAGCAGCGTGGCGAGGATGCGGCGATGCGGCATGAGCGTCATGTCAGCCTCGGTATGGACGGTGCGTATCGACGCGTGGACGGCGTTCGAGGCGCGTGATTGCGGGTGGCCCGGTATAGCCGTCCACCCTACCGGTGGGCACGTGGTGCCCACCCTTCGATACGCTGGTTCAGCCCTCGATGGCCAGCACCATCACCGCCTTGGCCGGCACCTTGACGGTCAGCTTGCCGCCGCTGGCCGCTGCGCTGAACGGTGCCGGTTTGATCGCCTGCGGTTTCTCGAAAGTGTTGTGGGCGTCCATCGCGTCGGCGGTCAGGACCTGGCCGCGCACCGTACCCGCGGCCTGGCCGGCGACGTCGAGCGTCACGTCGGTCGCCTCGCGCGGGTTGGTGTTGACCAGGGCGACATAGACCTTGCCGTCCTTGGCGCGCGCGGCCGAGGCGCTGATGCCGGGCACGCCCTGGCCATTGGCGCCATAGGTCGTGTTATTGGCGAGCGTGACCGGCAGCGAGGTCGCGTCCTGGAACGGGATGTACATCTGGTAGGCGTAGTAGGTCGGCGTCAGCAGCATCCTGTTCTTGTCGGTGATGATCATGGCTTGCAGCACGTTGACCATCTGCGCGATGTTGGTCATGCGCACGCGCTCGGCGTGGGCATGGAAGATGTTGAAGTTGAGGGCGGCGACCACGGCATCTCGCAAGGTGTTGCGCTGGAACAGGAAGCCGGGGTTGGTGCCCTGTTCGACGTCGTACCAGGTGCCCCACTCGTCGACGTAGAAGCCGATCTTTTTCTTCGGATCGTTCTTGTCGAGGACGGCGACGTTCTTGCGGATGAAGTCTTCCATGCGCAGCGTGCGCTGCACGGTCGAGAACCATTCGCTTTCCGGAAAGCCGACCGCGGCGCCCTTCCTGTCCCATTCGCCGGTCGGCAGCGTGTAGTAGTGGAAGCTGATGCCGTCGGTGACGCGGCCGGCGTCGCGGCTCAGGACGTCGGTCCAGGCGGTGTCGTCGCCGGTGCCGCCGCTGGCGATCAGCTTGGGCATGCGCTCCTTGGGCGCCTTCAGGAAGGTGGTGTAGTGGTTGTACAGGCTGGTGTAGTACTCGGGCTTCATATTGCCGCCGCAGCCCCAGGCCTCGTTGCCGATGGCGAAATAGGCGACCTTGAACGGCTGCGGGTGGCCGTTCCTGGCGCGCAGCTGGGCCAGGCTCGACTGGCCCGTCGACGTCATGTACTCGACCCACTCGGCCATTTCCTGCGGGGTGCCGGTGCCGAGGTTGCCGTTGACGTAGGCGTCCGCGCCCAGCATCTCGGCCAGGTCGAAGAATTCGTGGGTGCCGACCGCATTCGTTTCGGGCACGCCGCCCCAGTTGGTATTGACGCTCACCGGGCGCTTGCTGCGCGGGCCGATGCCGTCCTTCCAGTGGTATTCGTCGGCGAAGCAGCCGCCCGGCCAGCGCACCAGCGGCACGTGCAGCGCCTTCAGTGCGCCCACCACGTCGTTGCGCCAGCCGCGCGTGTTCGGGATTTTGGAGTCGGTACCGACCCACAGGCCTTCATAGATGCCGGTGCCGAGGTGTTCGGCGAACTGGCCGTACACGTTCTTGTTGATCACCGCACCGGGCTTTGCCGTGTCGACGCGGACGCTGACCTGGGCCAGGGCCGGGCTCGAGGCAAAAGCGGCCATGACGCCGAGCGCGACGAGGGTGGATTTGAAAGCCTGCATGTGGTCTCCTTTGTTTTATACGATTTATTCAGTACTTATTTGAATACGGCGACGAAGCCGCCGTGCGGCTTGATCGTGATGCGCTGGCGGCCGCCGCGGATTGCGGCCTGCGCGAACGCGCGCTCGCCGTCGCCGTCCGCGATCATCTGCCCTGCCCTGCCCTCCAGGAAGCCCAGGTCGAGGTCAAGCGCGAGCGCCTGCTCGCCGGCGTTGAAGCCGGCCAGATACCAGGCGTTGCCGCTCTTGCGGGCGATGACGGCGTAGCGGCCCGGGTAGCCGTCGACGAATTTCACGTCGTCCCAGCTGCGCGGCAGTGCGCGCAGGAAGTCCTTGACGTAGCCGGGTGCGCTCGCCATGCCTTCCGGTGTCTCGGCGAAGTGCTGGATCCCGGACAGGAACAGCACCGACTCGGCCAGCTCGAAGCCGTTGCGCGTGCTGCGGCGGATCTTCGGGATGTCGCCGAAGGCCATCGGCGTGAAGTCCATCGGGTCGAACAGGTTGCGCGTGAACGGCAGCATGGCGGCGTGCGCTGGCACCGCATCCTCGTCCTTCTGCTCGAAGGTCGTGAACTCGAAACCGCGCACGGCTTCCATCGTCATCAGGTTCGGATACATGCGCGACCAGCCGCGCGGCAGCGTCGCACCGTGGAAGTTGACCAGCAGGCCGGCCGCCGCGGCGTCGTTCAGGATGTCGATGTAGTACTGGATCATCGAGCGGCCGTCGCCGCCGAAGAAGTCGATCTTGACGCCTTTGATGCCCATCTTCGCCAGCCGCGCGAATTCGGCGACGCGCTGCTCGTGGGTGAGCAGCTTGCTCTTGGGCGTCATCTCGGTCTTGTTCCAGGACCCGGACGAGTTGTACCAGGCCAGCAGCCCGATGTTTTTCGACGCGGCGTAGCGCGCCAGTTCCGCCATCTTGTCGTAGCCGATCCGGCGGTCCCATTCGGCGTCGACCAGGGTGTAGTCCCAATGCATGTCGACGGCGTAGTCGATGAATTTCTTCTGGACGTCGAACACGGTGGCCTCGTCCTTCAGCAGCGCCCAGCTCCACGACGCGTGGCCGGGACGCGCCAGCGCCGCATCGAAGCGGATCGCGGGCGGGGCCAGGTCGGTGCCGAGGGTGGACTCGACCAGGGTCGCCAGGCTGCCGAGCGCGATCACGCGCCAGGGCGAGGCCAGGGTACCGCGGCTTTCGGCCAGCAGGCCGCCGCCGGGGAAGACTTCCGGCGCCATCGGCACGCCCATTTTATAGACGCCACCGCCCGAATCGGCCTGCAGGCGCGAGGCGTGCCAGCTGCCGTCCATGTTGGTCTCGGTCAGCGCGACCCAGGTGTCGCCGGTACGGAACAGTGCCGGGAACACCCAGCCGGCGCTGTTTGGCGCCGGCGTGCCGACCGCGATCTCGCGCTGGTAGTGTTCCTCGTAGGACGGATTGGTATTCGCGAACCCGGTCTGGGCGACCGCCATCGGCTGCAGCCAGGCTTTGGCACCGGCGTCGAAGCGGAAGCTGGTCGACTCGGCCATGAATTTTTCATCCGCCAGCCCGGCATCGCGCACCAGGTAGCGAAAGGCGACGCCGTCGTTGGAAACGCGGAAGGCCACGTCCAGCGCCTGGCCCTTGGCATTGCGCACGGTGACGGTCTGCTCGCTGGCGCGGTAGCCGATGCGGCGCTTCTTGGCGGTGGCCAGTTCGTAGTCGTCCGCGACCTGCGTCACCGGCGAGGTGGCGGCCAGGCGCAAGCCGTTGGCGAGGTCGGCGCCTTCGAGTTGCAGGCCAAGGCGCGAAGGCAGGATGACCGGGCGGCCGTCGCGCTGGATGCTGTATTCCAGGGTTTGGGCGGGGGTGACGCGGATATCGACGCTGAGGTGGCGGTCGGGGCTGGTGAGGGGGGCGGCCAGCGCGGGAGACGCTGCCAGCAACACCGCCGTCGTCCCCAACCAGCCCGTCATTCCCGCGAAAGCGGGAATCCATGCTGAGTCACTGGTCACGCGTCGTATGGATTCCCGCTTTCGCGGGAATGACGTTTGTTTGGTGGCAGGCGTCATGATCATCAAGTCCACCCCGCATCCACGACAAAATCCTGCGCCGTACACATCTTGCTGTCATCCGCCGCCAGGAACAGCACCATCGAAGCGATGTCCTCCGACATCAGCTTCCCGGGCAGGCACTGCGCGCGCTTGATCTCGGCCTCGCCCGCCTCGTCCAGCCACAAGTCGATCTGGCGCTGGGTCATCACCCAGCCCGGCGTCACAGTGTTCACGCGGATGTTGTGCGGGCCGAGGTCGCGCGCCAGGCAGCGGGTGAAGCCGATGGCGGCGGCCTTGGTGGCGGCGTAGATCGGGTAGTCCGGGTTCTTGGCGTGGAAGGACATCGAGCTGAAGTTGATGACCGAGCCGCCGCCGCGCCGCTTCATGCCTTCCAATGCGGCCTGCACCGTGAAGAACAGCGGGCGCTGGTTGATGGCGATGCGCTCGTCGAAGTACTCGACGCTGACCTCGCCGATGCGGTGGCGGCTGTCGTTAGCGGCGTTGTTGACGATGACGTCGAAGTCGCCGAGCACGCCGGCCAGTTCCGCCATGGTCCGCTGCAGCGCCGGGATGTCGGTGATGTCGCAGTGGCGGAACACCGGGTCGTGCGCGCCCGTGCCCCTCAAGCGCGCCACCAGCGCGTCGCTGGGCTCGGCCAGGATGTCGACAAAGGCGACCGCGGCGCCCTGGGCCACGAAGGCGGCCACGATGGCCTCGCCGATGCCGCTGCCGCCGCCGGTCACGAATACCCGCCTGCCCTGCAGGCTGGGGTAGCTGGCGAGGCGGCTCATAAGGCTTTCACTTTCGCGTGGCCGCCCGGGGTCACGGCCAGCGCGTTGCGCAGCGCCGGACCGAATTGCGGCGATTCGATTTCGAAGGTTTCGCCGGCCTGGACGCTGACATTGTCGGCGAAGCTCAGCGTGGCGGTGCCGAAGAAGTGGATGTGGACGTCGCCCGGGCGCTTGAACAGGCCATATTTGAAATGGTGGTGTTCGAGGTTGGCGATCGTGTGCGACATGTTCTGTTCGCCCGACACGAAGGCCTTTTCCCAGCGCACCTGCCCGGCCGTGTCGCGGATGCGCGATACGCCTTCGACGTGGGCCGGCAGTTCGCCCACCCGCAGCGCCGGGCCGACGCCGCAGCTGCGCAGCTTGGAATGGGCCAGGTATAGGTAGTTCTGGCGCTCGGTCACGTGGTCCGAGAACTCGTTGCCGAGGGCGAAGCCGAGGCGGTAGGGCTGGCCGTCGGCGCCGATCACGTACAGGCCGGCGATCTCCGGCTCTTCGCCGCCATCGAGCGCGAATTCCGGCATGTCGAGCGCCTGGCCGCCGGCGCGCACCACGGAGCCGTCGCCTTTATAAAACCATTCCGGCTGCACGCCGGGGCCCTCGCCCGCCGGCTTGCCGCCTTCGACGCCGAGGCGGAACATCTTCATGCTGTCCGACAGGTTCTCGACGTCGCCGCCGATCTTCTTGTGCATGGCATCGCGCGTGTCGGCGCTGCCCAGGTGGGTCAGGCCGGTGCCGGTGACGTAGCAGTGGGCCGGATCGGGATGGTCGAGCGGCGCCAGCAGGCGGCCCTGCTGCGCGATGGTGGCGTAGGATTCGCTGGAACGGGTGACGGCGCCGCTGGCCAGGGGCGCGATGCCGGTACCACCGGCGATGGCGTCCGCGGCCAGCTCGTAGGTGGTGGCGTAGCCGGCGAGCGCGGTGACGTCGTCGCCGTTCAGGATGCCGACGCGGCGGTCGCCGGTGGCGGTTTTATATTGGATGAGCAGCATCTTCGTGTCTCCTGCTTATTATTGGTTCAATGGGAGTGCTTCGGCACCTCCGACCCGCGGCACCCGACCAGGAAATCGAAGTCGCAGCCCTCGTCCGCCTGCAGCACGTGATCGAGGTACAGGCCCGCATACCCGGTGCGCGGCGCCGGCTTCTGGTTTTCAAGACGATCGGCCAGGCGCGTGCGGATCTCCTCGTCCGGCACGTCCAGGTGCAGGCGTCCGTTGGCGCAATCCAGCTCGATATAGTCGCCGTCGCGCACGATGCCGAGCGGCCCGCCCGCCATCGCCTCCGGCGCCACGTGCAGCACCACGGTGCCGTAGGCGGTACCGCTCATGCGCGCGTCCGAGATGCGCACCATGTCGGTGATGCCGCGCGCCAGCAGTTTCGGCGGCAGTCCCATATTGCCGACTTCCGCCATGCCGGGATAGCCCATCGGCCCACAATTTTTCATCAGCAGCACCGAGTTCTCGTCGACGTCGAGGTCGGGGTCGTTGATGCGCGCCTTGTAGTGGTCGAAGTCCTCGAACACGACGGCTTTGCCGCGGTGCGTCATCAGGTGGGGCGAGGCCGCCGACGGCTTCAGCACGGCGCCGCGCGGGGCCAGGTTGCCGCGCAGGATGCAGATGCCGCCGTCGGCGATCAGCGGCGTATCCAGCTTGCGGATCACTTCGTCGTTGTAGATCGGCGCATCCTGGTTGTTCTCCCAGAGCGATTTACCGTTGACGGTGAGCGCGTCCTTGTGCGGCAGCAGGCCGCCCTCGCCCAGGCGCCGGATCACGCCCGGCAGGCCGCCTGCGTAATAGAACTCTTCCATCAGGAAGCGCCCCGAAGGCAGCAGGTCGACGATGGTCGGGGTGCCCTTGCCGATCGCGGTCCAGTCTTCCAGTTCGAGTTGCACGCCGACGCGGCCGGCGATCGCCTTCAGGTGGATCACGGCGTTGGTCGAGCCGCCGATGGCCGCGTTCACGCGAATGGCGTTCTCGAAATTCTCGCGCGTCAGGATCTTGGAGAGGCGCAGGTCCTCGTTGACCATTTCGACGATGCGCATGCCGGACATGTGGGCCAGCACGTAGCGGCGCGCATCCACCGCCGGAATGGCGGCATTGTGCGGCAACGAGGTGCCGAGCGCTTCGGCCATGCAAGCCATGGTCGACGCCGTGCCCATCGTGTTGCAGGTACCGGCCGAGCGCGAGTGGCCGGCTTCGGCGGCCAGGAAGTCGTGCATCGTGATCTGGCCGGCCTTGGCCTGCTCGTGCAGCTGCCAGACGGCGGTGCCGGAGCCGATGTCCTTGCCGTTCAGTTTACCGTTGAGCATCGGCCCGCCGGTGACGACGATGGCGGGAATGTCGACGCTGGCCGCGCCCATCAGGAGCGCGGGCGTGGTCTTGTCGCAGCCGACCAGCAGCACCACGCCATCCATCGGGTTGCCGCGGATGGATTCCTCGACGTCCATGCTGGCCAGGTTACGGGTCAGCATCGCGGTCGGGCGCAGGTTGGATTCGCCGTTGGAAAACACCGGGAATTCGACCGGAAAGCCGCCGGCTTCCAGGATGCCGCGCTTGACGTGTTCGGCCAGCTTGCGGAAATGGGCGTTGCAGGGGGTGAGTTCGGACCAGGTATTGCAGATGCCGATGATCGGCTTGCCCTGGAATTCATGGTCGGGAATGCCCTGGTTCTTCATCCAGCTGCGGTACATGAAGCCGTTCTTGTCCTGGGTGCCGAACCATGCTGCGGACCGCAGCTTTCTCTTTGTCTCCGACATTATTTTTTCTCCATCTCAGCGGTGCAGAGAGTCTAATTATCTGTGGGATAACTTTCCAATCAATTTTTTGAGTATATCGATACTGCTTTCGGTATCGATTATTCACGCCGAATTCTCACCAAATGTTGCGCGGCCACGTCATTGCAGCAAGCCCCCTACTGTAATTACAATTTCCATGTGACAATACAATATGTAAGTTTAACTGATATACGCTTCTCGATTTCCCCCACGCAGCGCCCCATGATTCCTGTATTCCGCAGTGCCTCCCTGAGTTGGTTCGTGTTGACCGGTGCCGCCCTGTCGTGCTCGCCGGCGCACGCGGGTCAGGACGACAATCCGGCCGTGCTTGCGGACTTGCCTCTGGAACAGCTCATGCAGGTGCAGACCGTGACCTCGGCCTCGCGCTTCGAGCAATCGCTGAGCGAGGCGCCGTCGGCGGTCACCGTGCTGACCTCGCAGGAAATCCGCGAATACGGCTGGCGCACGCTAGGCGAAGCGCTGGCATCGATTCCCGGCCTCTACGTATCGAGCGACCGCAACTATGCCTATCTCGGCGCGCGCGGCTTCCTGCGTCCCGGCGACTACGACAGCCGTTTCCTGCTGCTGGTCGATGGCGTACGCAGCAACGACAACCTGTACGACCAGGCTGCGATCGGTACCGATGCCCTGCTCGACATGGCCCTGGTCGAACGGATCGAGTACGTGGCGGGACCGGGCGCGGCGGTCTATGGCTCGAACGCGCTGTTCGGTGTCATCAACGTGATCACCAAGTCGGGCAGTGCGCTCGGCGGGGTGCGTGTGGCCCAGTCCTTCGGCAGCCTGGGCGATCGGCGCTCGCGGGTCAGTCTCGGTGCCCATGGACAGGACGGCAGCGACCTGGTGCTGTCCGCCAGCCGCTACGCGCGCCGCGGCGGCGACCTGTACTTCCCCGAATTCGACCATCCCGGCACTGGCAACGGCATCGCCCATGGACTGGACTGGGACCGCGCCGATAACCTGTTCGCCAAGCTGCACCGCGGCGCTGTTACCTTCAGTGCCGGCTACGTGGCACGCACCAAGGGCGTGCCCACCGCATCATTAGGGGCGGTCTTCGACACGCCCGGATCCACCCGCGACACCCGGGCACTCGCCGACCTGGCCTACGAGTCCGCCGTCACGGCCGACCTGAGCGTCGCGGCCAGCGTGTTCTGGGGACGCGCGGACTACCTGGGCCTGGGCCTGTATCCGGGCGAAGACGGCAGCGCGCACCTGAACGTCGACGGCGCCCATGCCGCGTGGTACGGCACCAACCTGCACACGACTTACCGCGGGCTGCGCGGCCACAAGCTGCTGGCCGGCGTCGAATGGCAGTACAACCGCCGCCGCGACCAGTTCAACTACGACGTCGCGCCGGCCATGTCGTGGCTCGACGACCGCCGCCGCGGCAACCGCGATGCCGTCTTCGTCGAGGACGAATGGCGGATCGGGCAGGAGACGATCGTCAACGCCGGCCTGCGCTACGACCGCAACAGCGAGACCGGCGCCAAGTTCAGCCCGCGCCTCGCGCTGATCCGGACGCTCACCCCGGCCGACACGCTCAAGCTCATCTACGGTACGGCCTTCCGGACGCCGAACGCCTACGAGCAGTATTACGCGATTCCGGCGCCCGACGGCCAGGAAGCCAATCCGAACCTGCGTCCCGAAGATATCCGCACCCATGAACTGGTGTGGGAGCACCGGCCGGATGCCTATGGCAAGGTGTCGCTGTCGCTGTTCCACTACCAGATGCGCGGCCTGATCACACAGATACTCGACGTGTCGACCGGGCTGCTGCAGTTCACCAATACCCAGCGCGCGACCGCGCACGGCGCTGATCTGGCGGCCGAGCATACCTACGCCAACGGCGTGCGCGTGCGTGCCAACGCCAGCTGGCAGCAGGCTGCCGGCGACCAGGGCCGTGCACTGGTCAACTCGCCGCAGCGGCTGTTCAAGGGCGGCGTCAGCCTACCCTGGGCCGCGCTGGATGCGCGCCTGGCCGGCGAATGGCAATGCGCGTCGCGGCGCCTGACCGAGCATGCGCAGGTAGGCGGCTATTGCAGCGCCAACCTGGTCCTCGGCTCGGCCGGCGCCGGCCGCGGCTGGGACTGGTCCGTCGCGCTCTACAATGCCTTCGACCACACCTATGCCGATCCGGCTGGCCCCGCCTTCGTGCAGGAGGCCATCGTGCGCGACGGCCGCAGCGTCGTCGGCAAGCTCGAGTACCGGTTCTGAGATGATGAACCGGTACCTGCCCCTGTCCGCCGCGCTGCTGGCGCTGCACGTCCTGCTCGCAGCGCCGTCCTGCCTGGCCCAGGGACAGGACGACCAGCTCAAGGCGGCCTACATCCTGAATATCGCCATGTTCACGACCTGGCCGGCCGCGCCTGCCCCGGCCCGGGCATTGACGGTGTGCGCCAGTCCCCAGCATTCGCTGTGGGACAGCCTGCGCCAGCTCGACGGCCGCAACGTCAACGGGCGCACCTGGGCAACCGTCGATGCCGGTGCCGCAAGCGGCAAGCCGTGCAACATCGTCGTCGTCAGCGCCGCCCGCGCACCGCGCAGCGCGCCGAAAGAGGCGGGCAACGCCTTGTACGTGGTCGACGGCACGCCGTCCGCCCCCTATGCGGGCGCCGTCGCCCTGGTCGAGGAATCCCAGCACATCCGCTTCGACGTCGACACGCGCGAGGCGGCCCGGGTCGGCATCAAGTTCAGTTCGCGCCTGCTGCGCCTGGCCCGCAACGTCATATGAGCATCTTCAGGAAAAGGCGCGGCCCGGCGCGTGGCCGGCCGGGCGACCGCACATCGATAGCGTCGACCATCGGTGCCGGCCAGATCGTGGCGGCCATCGCCGGCCTGGTGATCGCCAGCGTGGTCCTGCTGGCCTACCAGTTCGTCTCGCTGCGCAATGCCTTGACCAACGAAGCCCGGGTCCAGGCCGGCATCGTCGCCGACAACATCACGGCATCGCTGATGTTCGGCGACCGCGAGGCCGCGGCCGACATGCTGCGTCCGCTGCACTTCGCGACCGACCTGATGTCGGCCACGGTCTACGACAGCGGCGGCCAGCGCTTCGTCAGCTATGTCCCGGGCGGACAGGCGCAACCGGTGCAGGACACGGCGGGGACCGTCAGCGTCGAAGCGCCGGTCGCTTACCGCGGCCGGAAAATCGGCAGGGTCGAGCTAGTCATGAACATGACGAGCCTGCGCGTGGAACTGCTGCGCTACGCCGTGTTCCTGGCGCTGACGATCGCCGGCGCGCTCGCCATCGTGATGCCGATCGTGCGCCGCACGCGTTCGCGGGTAGCGCGCGCGGAGCGCGAACTCGACTACCTGGCCTACACCGATCCGGTGACCGCGCTGCCGAACCGGCGCGCCACCTATCTGCGGCTCGAGCATGAGCTGGCCCTGCCCGAGGCACGCCTGGCGCTGCTGCTGCTCGACCTCGACAACTTCAAGGTCGTGAACGACACCCTCGGCCATTCGGCCGGCGACGAATTGCTGCGCAAGGTCGCGGCGGCGCTGCGCGACGCGGTCGGCGACGCCGGTGTCGTCGGCCGGATCGGCGGCGACGAGTTCGCAATCATCCTGGCGCCGCTGGCCCGGCGCGGCGCTGCGCTGGCAGTGGCCGAGGCGGTCGCGGCATCGCTGCGCGTGCCCTTCCCGCTCGAACAGGGCGAGGTCTTCGCCAGCGCCAGCATCGGCATGTGCGTGTATCCCGACGATGTCGCCGGTTCGACCGAACTGCTCAGCAGTGCGGACACGGCGCTGTACGCCGCCAAGAACGGTGGACGCAACCGCGTCGTCGATTTCCGTCCCGAGATGACGCTTGCGACCCAGCGGCGCGCACGGCTCGAACGCGAATTGCGCAAGGCGCTGGAAGCCGAAGCCTTGTGCGTGTACTACCAACCGCAGTTCGATTGCAGCGGCCGCCAGATCATCGGGGTCGAGGCGCTGGTGCGCTGGCCGCATGCGGAACATGGTTTCGTGTCGCCGGCCGAGTTCATTCCGATTGCCGAAGAAACCGGCATGATCGTCGAGCTCGGCCGCTGGGTGCTGCGGCGTGCCTGCCACGACGTGGCGCGCTGGCTGCGCGCCGGCATGCCTGAACTGAGCCTGGCGGTCAACGTGTCGGCGCGCCAGCTGCGCGAGCCGGGCTTCATCGACGACGTGACGCGGGCGCTGGCCGACAACGGCCTGCCGGCCGCCATCCTGGAACTGGAATTGACCGAAAGCTTGCTCATGGAAAACGTTGATGCGGCAATCGAGTTCATGCAGCAAATCCGTGCGGCCGGCATTCGCCTGTCGATCGACGACTTCGGCACCGGTTATTCGTCGCTGTCCTACCTGCAATCGTTTCCGATCAACCAGCTGAAGATCGACCGCAGCTTCGTCCAGCTGCTGCCGCAGCAAGGCGAGACCATCGCCCGGGCCATCATCTCGCTGGGACGGGGCTTCGGCCTGACCGTGCTGGCCGAAGGCGTGGAAGACCAGGCCCAGCTCGAGTGGCTGCGTGCGGCCGGCTGCGATTACGTGCAGGGTTTCTTGCTGGGCAAGCCGATGCCCGCCGCGGACATCCTGGCGCGCTTCGCCGCGGACAGCCGTCCGTCCGCCGCGGCATGAACGCCGGCTTTACTTCTCTACCGAAAACCTGAAGCGCGACTCGGTCGCATAGATCTCCCCCGGCCGCAGGATCGTGCTCGGATACTCCGGCTGGTTGGGCGAATCGGGAAAATGCTCGGGTTCCAGGCACAGGCCGCTGCGGAATTCGTACTGGCGGCCGCCCTTGCCCGTCAGCGAACTGTCCAGGAAGTTGCCGCTGTAAAACTGCACGCCCGGTTCCTGGGTCCACAATTCCAGCACCCGCCCCGATGCCGGCTCGAGCACGTGGGCCGCGCGCTGCAGCGCCTTGCTGCCCGGGGTGCGGTTCAGCACCCAGCAGTGGTCGTAGCCGATGCCGTGGCGCAGCTGCTTGTCCGGCTGCTCGATGCGCTCGCCGATCGCGCGCGGCTTGCGGAAGTCGAACGGGGTGCCTGTTACGGGGGACAGCTCGCCCAGCGGGATGGCGCCGGTGTCGATCGGCACGAAGCGGTCGGCATCGATGGTCAGCACGTGGTCGAGGATGTCGCCGCCGGGGCCCGCCGCGCCATGCAGGTTGAAATAGCTGTGCTGGGTCAGGTTCACCGGCGTCGGCTGGTCGGTCGTGGCCTGGAAGCGCACGACGATCTCGTTGTCGTCGCTCAGGCTGTAGCGCACGGTAGCCTCCAGGTTGCCGGGATAGCCCTGTTCGCCATCGGCGCTGCGGTGGCGCAGCACCAGCGAACCGTCCTCGACGGCGGCCTGCCACAACACCTTGTCGAAACCGGGTTCGCCGCCGTGCAGGTGGTTTTCACCGTTGTTGACCGGCAGCTGGTAGGTCCTGCTGTCCAGCGTGAAGCGGCCCTTGGCGATGCGGTTGCCGTAGCGGCCGATCAGCGCGCCGAAATACGGGCTGTCCTTCAGGTAGGGTTCGAGGGTGTCGAAGCCGAGCGCCACGTCGGCGAACTGGCCGGCGCGGTCCGGCACGTGGATCTGGGTGATGATCCCGCCGAAATCCAGGATCTTGACGATCATGCCCGCAGCGTTCGTGAGCGTAAATTGACTGACTTGCGCACCGTCGGGCAAGGTCCCGAACGGCGCCCGCGTGATGTCGGTGTGCACGTTGTCCTATCCTCAAAAATGAATTGATGGTGATCCTAGCACGGGCTGCACCGATGGCCGCGTCACGCTGGTGATCACATTCGTTAAGAATATTCCTAATCAGCTTAAGACTGCTCCTAATACCAGTAGGATAGTTCCGTGCAAGACACAATCCTTACTCCTCTTTTCACCACGCAAGCGTCGAGGCATCATGGCATCAGCATGTATTACAAACTTCATCGAACCCATCCTTGGCACCGACGTCGACACGATCGCCGACCCGCTCCAGATTCCCGCCGCCTTCGAGGTGGCGCGCGCCAACCTGCTGTCCGCCCATTACACGCCCTTCGATTACGTGAATGCCCAGGCACGCGTGGTCGTGGTCGGGATCACGCCCGGTTTCGCACAATGGAAAAACGCGGTGCGCGAAGCCCGGCGCCAGCTAATGGCGGACGCGCCGCTGGCGGAGGTGCTGCGCGCGGCCAAGTACACCGGCGCCTTCAGCGGCGCGATCCGGCCCAACCTGGTGGCGCTGCTGGACCACGTCGGCCTGCAGCGCTGGCTCGGCATCGCCAGCTGCGCCACCCTGTGGCACGCCGACGCGCGCCTGATGCACGTGACCGCGGTGCTGCGCCATGCAATCTTTGTGGACGGCAAAAACTACAACGGCGCCAATCCGAACATGATCGCCACGCCCCTGCTGCAGGGCCAGATGCTCGATCACTTCGCGCACGAGGCGGCGCTGCTGCCGGACACGGTCTACGTGCCGCTCGGGCCCAAGGTCGGCCAGGCGCTGTCGTGGCTGGCGGCGCGGGGGGTGCTCGATGAGGCGCGCATCCTGCATGGCATCCCGCATCCGTCCGGCGCCAACGCCGAGCGTATCGCCTACTTCCTCGGCCGCAAGGAAAAAGCCGCGCTCTCGAGCCGCACCAACGGCGACCAGATCGATCGCGACCGCCTCCAGCTGGCTGCGAAAATGGCGGCCCTCGGCCTGCATTGATAGCGTTATCGCCCGTTTGACCAGCCTGCCTGTCGTGCTACGCGCCGGGCCGTGCCGGATTACACTGGAACTGTCCCGCAATGACTAGGTCGATCATGCCCATTCCTGCGCCCCTGGGAAGTCACCCCGCCTGGTTTTACCAGAGAATGATCGTCGCCAGTAGCAATGGCATCCTGGTCACCGACCCGCACCAGCCGGACAATCCCATCGTCTACGTCAACCCCGCCTTCGAGGCGTATTCGGGCTATGCCCACGACGAAGTCGTCGGCCGCAACTGCCGTTTCCTGCAGGGCGAAGACCGCCGCCAGCCGGGCCTGGACCAGCTGCGCGCCTGCATCGCCGACCAGCGCCCCTGCACCACCACCCTGCGCAACTACCGCAAGGACGGCACCATGATGTGGGTGCGCATGCACATCTTCCCGCTGCACGACGAGTTCGGGCGGCTTATGAATTTCGCCGGCTTCCTGCAGGACGTGACCGACGCCATCGAAGGCCAGCGCGCCGCCGAGGAGGCGCGCCGGCGCCTCAGCACTGTCCTGGAGAGCATCGCCGACGGCTGCTTCTCGCTCGACCGCGAATGGCGCTTTACCTACATCAACGCGCGCGGCGCGGCCTGGCTGGAGCGCCATGCGCACGACCTGATCGGCAAGCACATCTGGGACGAATTTCCGGAAGCGGTCGGCAGCGACTTCCACCTGGCTTACCGGCGCGCGGCGGCCTCGCGCGAATTCACCTCCGTCGAAAGCTACTATGCCCCGCTCGGCATCTGGCTCGAGGCGCGCGCCTACCCGACCCAGGAAGGCCTGAGCGTGTTCTTTGCCGACGTCACGATGCGCAAGGAAGCCGAGGCCAAGCTGATCCACCTGGTCACGCACGACAGCCTGACCGGCCTGCACAACCGCTTCAGCTGCATGCGCGCGCTCGACGCCGCGCTCACGCGCTCGGTGGACAACGGCGCCAAGGTCGGTGTGCTGTTCATCGACCTGGACCGCTTCAAGGAAGTCAACGACGCCTACGGCCACCAGGCCGGCGACACCGCCTTGCAGGAAATCGGACGCCGCCTGTCGACGTTTTCCGCGGCCGGCACCACCGTCACCCGCATCAGCGGCGACGAATTCGTGATCGTGCTGGAATCGACCGACGCCGGCGCCGCCCGCATGCTCGCGGACAGCGTACTGCGGCGCCTGGCGAAGCCGATCGTGGTGGGCGGCTACCAGGTGATGGTCGGCGCCAGCATCGGCGTGGCGATCGGCAGCGGCGACGAGGTCACGCCCGACGAGCTGCTGAACAACGCCGACGCCGCGATGTACGAAGCCAAGGCCAACGGCCGCCACACCTGCAGCGTGTTCTCGGAAACCGGCACGCGCCTGCTCAAGCAGCGCCTGCAGCTGCGCCAGGAAGTCTTCAACGCGCTCGAGCTGGGCCAGTTCGTGCTGCATTACCAGCCGCAGATCAACGCGGTCAACGGCGCCGTGGTGGGGGCCGAGGCGCTGCTGCGCTGGAACCATCCGCGCCTGGGCCTCCTCAGTCCGCAGATCTTCCTGGGCATGCTCGAGGATTCGCCGGCCATCAACCTGGTCGGCGCCTGGGTGTGCGAGGAAGCCTGCCGCCAGGCGCGTGAGTGGCAAGACATCGGCTTCCAGCTGCAGATGGCGGTGAACGTGTCGCCGCGCCAGCTGACCGACGAGAGCCTGCCGGTCATGCTGAAGGAAGTGGTCGAACGCTACGGGTTGCACCCTGAATGCATCAAGCTGGAAGTCACGGAAAGCATGTTGATGCAGGACATCGACAAGGCCGCGGACGTGCTGCGCATGCTCAAGCTGGAAGGCTTCCGCATCGCGCTTGACGACTTCGGCACCGGCTATTCGAACCTGTCCTACCTGCGCCAGTTCCCGATCACGACGATCAAGATCGACCGTTCCTTCGTGCAGGAAATCGAGCAGGACCGGCGCTGCCTGGACATCGTCAACGGCGTGATCGCGTTTGCCAAGTCGCTCAAGCTGGCGGTGATTTGCGAAGGCATCGAGACCGAGGGCCAGCGCAGCGCGATCCGCTCGACCGGCTGCGACGTGCTGCAGGGTTATTTGATCGGCAAGCCGATGGCGGAGGCGGATTTCAGGAAGCTGCTGCTGGACCAGAGCGCGGCGCAACAGCAGGCCGATCCGGGATGCTGGCAGCAGGGGATGGATGCGGCCGGCTAGGTGCGGCCGGCTAGGTGCGGCCGGCTAGGTGCGGCCGGCTAGGTGCGGCCGGCTAGGTGCGGCCGGCTAGGTGCCGCCGGCTAGGTGCTGTGATACCGTCGTCCCCGCGAAGGCGGGGACCCAAGTTGCACGCGTTTCGGTAACGCCGGCAGCACTTGGGCTCCCGCCTTCGCGGGGACGACGTGCCGAGTGTGACCTAGTGAACAGCAATCGCGTCATGCGCCACTCGCCAGTTTCGCCCGCAGCCCCTCCAGCTGGCGCTTGATCGCCCCCAGCTCATCCGGCGAGCACGCCGTCGCGCACAGCACCTGTTCCTGGATCGCCCCGGCCTCGCGCGCCATCGCGCGGCCGCCATCGGTCAGGGCCACCACCACCTGGCGCTCGTCGGCGGCCGCGCGGGTGCGCGTCACCAGCCTGGCCGCTTCCAAGCGCTTGAGCAGCGGCGTCAGCGTGGCCGAGTCGAGGAACAGGCGGGCGCCGATGTCGGAGACGGTGACCGCGTCGCGCTCCCACAGCACCATCATTACCAGGTATTGCGGGTAGGTGAGATCGAGCTTGCGCAACAGCTTGCGGTAGACCTTGTTCATGGCCAGGCCGGTCGAGTACAGCGCAAAGCAAAGCTGGTTGTCGAGCAGCGGCACGGCGGGGGCATCGGGGGTATCCATGCCGATCATGTTAGATCGCACACTATTCAATTGCAAGCAAGCGGCGGCAAATGATTTATATGAGGGCGATTGGCTGACGCTATGAGTTCAGGCGGCCATGCGCTCGCTGCCGTTCCGGCCCACGGCGCGGTCGCGCCCGGACGCCTTGGCATCGTAGAGCGCGGTGTCGGCCGCCTCCACCCAGGCGCTGCTGGCCTGTTCCGCTTCCTGGGCCGGATAGCCGGCCACCACGCCCAGGCTCAGCGTGACCAGGCCGTTCGGGCTGTCGGCATGCTCGAGCTGCAGCTCGGCCACGGCTTCTCGGATCAGCTCGGCCACCGCCATCGCGCCCTCGAGGTCGGTGTCCGGCAGGATCAGCGCGAATTCCTCGCCACCGTAGCGCGCCGCCAGGTCGGCCGGACGGCGCGCGCCGGACGCGATCGCCAGCGCGACCTGGCGCAGGCAGGCGTCGCCGGCCACGTGGCCGTAGCGGTCGTTGTACTTCTTGAAGAAATCGACGTCGGTCAGGATCAGCGCAAACGGCAGGCCGCTGCGGCGCGCGCGTCCGACTTCGCGTTCCAGCGCTTCCTCGAACAGGCGGCGGTTGCCCAGTCCGGTCAAGCCGTCGCTGTCGGCCAGCGCGCGTAGCGAAATATTGTGCAGTTCGAGCGAGGCGCGCGCGTTGCGCAGCTCGCCGTCCAGCGCTTCGCGCACCTGGATCTGGATGATCATGCGGCGACCGCCCCAGGCCAGCACGGCAACGGCGAAGATCACCACGCAGCTCATCTTGATCACCGTGACTTCCCAGCCGGCCAGGATTTCATGCCTGGATTGGGCGCTGGCGACCAGCAGCGGGAAACCGTCGAGGTGGCGGTAGCTGTACATGCGCTCGATGTGATCGATATTCGAGGTCAACATCGCCGTGCCAACCGGGCCGTTGCGCCGATATAGCTGAAAGACCGGACCATCGCCGATGTCGGTACCGACCATCGACACCTTGAAGGGCCGGCGGTACAGCAGTGTGCCGTCGTCGAGGGCCAGGATGATGGTGCCGGTGTGGCCGACTTCGAAGCGATCGTAGAAGCGGCCGAAGAACTGGAGCCGCAGCGATGCCATCGCCACGCCGCCGAAACTGCCGTCCGGAAGGTTGATCCGGCGCGACAGCGGAATCGCCAGCACGCCGCTGGAGCGGCTGCGGATCGGCTTGCCGACCCGCAGCCCGAGGTCGGTGTGGCTCTTGTGATAAATAAAATAGTCGCGGTCGGCGTTGTTGCCCGGGTATAGCTTTGACAGCGAACTGGCCAGCCGGGCACCGTCGGGACCATAGACGAATGCTTCCTGCAGTTCGGGTGTGTGGTCGACGATCTGGTACAGGCGCGCATTCAGGCGCACCCCGGCCTCGCCCTCTAGCCCATCGTGCTGGTAACGCTCCACGATCTCGACCAGTGCGGCATCGCCCAGCTTGATCGAACTTTCCGCCTGCGACGCCAGCGCACGCGCCATGTTGGCGGTATTCACGCCGGTCTGCTCGATCTGGTGCTGGCGCGCCGTCCACAGACTCCAGCCGTGCAGGCCGACCAGGAACAGGCAAAACCCGACCAGCAGCACGATCGAACGCGTGACCAGCGGCTTGCGCATCTGGTCAAGGCGCTTCAGGCGGCGGTCGACATGATCGTTGGAATGGGGCATCAGGCAGGCACGGCGAAACGAAGTGTGAACGCAGCATAGCCGCGACTCCACAATAAGTCCACACCGCAACATCCCTTTGTTGATCGGTAGCGCCGCGTTGCTGACTGTTTGTCAATGGAAGGTTGCCGTACAACAACAAGCATGGGTTTTTCTACCATCATCGTCCGGCGGAGTACGTTTACACGGCATATATGGCGCCGACCTCACCTTTTACACCCCGTTTCGCAACGGCCTCCTAAGCTGCTTGCGTCGTCAACTACATCCTGGAAGAACAAAATGGACGTCCTGTATATCTGCGCGACGGTGGTGCTGACCGCCCTCGCGTGCGGCCTGGCCCAAGCCTGCGCCAAGCTGGGGGGCAAGCAATGAACCTGACTTATTGGGCCGCCGGCATTGCCGCGGCCGGCGTGCTGCTGTACCTGGTGGTGGCCCAGCTGAATGCGGAGGAGCTGTAAATGAACACCGATGCCATCGTATTGCTCGCGGTCTTCCTGGCCGTGGTCACGCTGCTGGCGCTGCCGCTGGGGCGCCTGCTGGCCGCCGTCGGCGGCGCCGGCAAGGTGCCCGGCCTCGGCTGGCTGGCGCCGCTCGAACGCCTGTGCTACCGCGCGGCCGGCGTCGACCCGGCACAGGGCATGGGCTGGAAATCGTATGCGCTCGGGCTGCTGCTGTTCAACGGCTTCGGCGCGCTGCTGGTCTATGCCGTGCAGCGCCTGCAAGGCGTGCTGCCGCTGAACCCGCAGGGCCTCGGTGCCGTCTCGCCCGACTCCGCCTTCAATACCGCCGTGAGCTTCGTCGCCAACACCAACTGGCAAGGCTACAGCGGCGAGCAGACCATGAGCTATCTCACCCAGATGGTGGTGCTGGCCGGCCAGAACTTCTTCTCGGCCGCCACCGGCATCGCCGTGGTCTATGCCCTGATCCGCGGCCTGGCTGCGCGCTCCTCCAAGTCAGTCGGCAACTTCTGGGCCGACCTGGTACGCGTCACGCTGTACGTGCTGCTGCCGCTGTCGCTGGTGCTGGCCGTGTTCCTGGTCGGCCGCGGCGTGATCCAGAACTTCGCACCCTATCAGCAAGCCACGCTGGTCGAGCCGGTCACCTACTCGCAGCCGAAACTCGACGCCGCAGGCCAGCCGCTCAAGGACCAGGCCGGCGCGCCGCTGATGGAAGACATCACCGCAACCACCCAGACCATCGCCATGGGCCCGGTCGCGTCCCAGGAAGCGATCAAGATGCTGGGCACGAACGGCGGCGGCTTCTTCAACGCCAACTCGGCCCATCCCTACGAAAACCCGGACGCGCTGACCAATTTCGCGCAGATGGTGGCGATCTTCCTGATCCCGGCCGCGCTGTGCTTCGCTTTCGGGCGTATGGTCGGCGACACCCGCCAGGGCTGGGCCGTGTTCACGGCCATGGCGATCCTGTTCGTGGCCATGACCCTGCTCGTGATGTGGGCCGAACCGCAGGCGCATCCGGCGCTGCAGGCGCTCGGCGTCGACCAGGGCGCAAGCGCGCTGCAGGCCGGCGGCAACATGGAAGGCAAGGAAACCCGCTTCGGCATGGCCGCCTCCAGCCTGTTCGTGGCCGTCACCACCGCCGCCTCCTGCGGCGCCGTCAACGCCATGCACGATTCCCTGATGCCTCTCGGCGGCCTGGCGCCGCTGGCGCTGATGCAATTCGGCGAAGTCGTGTTCGGCGGCGTCGGCTCCGGCCTGTACGGCATGCTGGTGTTCGCCGTGCTGGGCGTGTTCATTGCCGGCCTGATGATCGGCCGCACCCCGGAATACCTGGGCAAGAAGATCCAGTCATTCGACATGAAGATGGTGTCGATCGCGATCCTGGTGACGCCGATCCTGGTCCTGGGCGGCACCGCCATTGCCGTCGCCACCAGCGCCGGCACCGCGGGCGTGGCCAACCCGGGCGCGCACGGCTTCTCGGAGATCCTGTACGCCTTCACCTCGGCCGCCAACAACAACGGCAGCGCCTTCGCGGGACTGTCGGCCAACACGCCCTTCTACAACGTGATGCTGGCGATCGCCATGTGGTTCGGCCGCTTCGCGATGATCGTGCCGGTGCTGGCGCTGGCCGGTTCGCTGGCGGCCAAGCCGCGCCTGGCGGTCACTGCCGGCACCATGCCGACCCATGGCCCGCTGTTCGTCGGTCTCCTGATCGGCGCGGTGCTGCTCGTCGGCGTCCTGAACTACGTCCCGGCGCTGGCGCTCGGCCCGGTGGCCGAACACCTGCAACTGTTTTCAGCAAAATAAGAAGGAGCTGCGCACATGTCGCATGCCAATAAAGTCAGCATGTTCGATCCGAAACTGGCCGGCCCGGCCGTGATCGACTCGTTCCGCAAACTCGACCCGCGCAAGCAGTGGCGCAGCCCGGTGATGTTCGTGGTGTACGTCGGTTCCATCATCACCACGCTGCTGTGGCTGGACGCCCTGCGCGGCAACGGCGAAGCGTCGGCAGGTTTCGTTTTTTCAATCAGCCTGTGGCTGTGGTTCACGGTGCTGTTCGCGAACTTCGCCGAAAGCCTGGCCGAAGGCCGCAGCAAGGCCCAGGCGGCCGCGCTGCGCGCCCTCAAGCAGACCGTGATGGCCAAGAAGCTGAGCGCCCCCCAGCACGGCACCACGTGGCTGCCCTGCCCCGCCACCGACCTGCGCAAGGGCATGTTCGTGCTGGTCGAAGCCGGCGACATCATCCCCGCCGACGCCGACGTGGTGCAGGGCGTGGCCTCGGTAGACGAATCGGCCATCACCGGCGAATCGGCGCCGGTGATCCGCGAATCCGGCGGCGACTTCTCGGCCGTCACCGGCGGCACCCGCGTGCTGTCGGACTGGCTGGTGCTGAAGATCGCCGTGAATCCGGGCGAAGCCTTCATCGACCGCATGATCGCCATGGTCGAAGGCGCCAACCGCAAGAAGACGCCGAACGAGATCGCGCTGACCATCCTGCTGGTGGCGCTGACCATCGTGTTCCTGGTGGTCACGGCGACGCTGCTGCCGTTCTCGCTGTTCGCGGTGGATGCGGCCAAGGCGGCCGGCGTCGCCAGCCTGCCGATCACGGTGACGGTGCTGGTGGCGCTGCTGGTGTGCCTGATCCCGACCACCATCGGCGGCCTGCTGTCCGCCATCGGCGTGGCCGGCATGAGCCGCATGATGGGCGCCAACGTGATCGCGACCTCGGGCCGCGCGGTGGAAGCCGCCGGCGACGTCGACGTGCTGCTGCTGGACAAGACCGGCACCATCACCCTCGGCAACCGCCAGGCCTCCACCTTCCTGCCGGCGCCGGGCGTCACCGAGCGCGAACTGGCCGAAGCCGCGCAACTGGCCTCGCTGGCCGACGAGACCCCGGAAGGCCGCAGCATCGTGGTGCTGGCCAAGCAGAAGTTCAATCTGCGTGCCCGCGAGATGGCGGAACTGAACGCGGAGTTCGTGCCGTTCACCGCGCAGACCCGCATGAGCGGCGTCGATCTCGACGAGCGCCCGCTGCGCAAGGGCGCGGCCGACACCATGCGCAAGTACGTGCTGGGCCTCGGCTACGACTACCCGGCCGCGGTCGGCCATGCGGTGGACGACGTGTCGCGCCGCGGCAGCACGCCACTGGTGGTGGTCGACGGCGGCCGCGTGATGGGCGTGGTGGAACTGAAGGACATCGTCAAGGGCGGCATCAAGGAGCGCTTCGCCGAACTGCGGCGCATGGGCATCAAGACCGTGATGATCACCGGCGACAACCGCCTGACGGCGGCGGCGATCGCGGCCGAAGCCGGGGTCGACGACTTCCTGGCCGAAGCCACGCCCGAGGACAAGCTGAAGCTGATCCGCCAGTACCAGTCCGACGGCCGCCTGGTGGCAATGACCGGCGACGGTACCAACGACGCCCCGGCGCTGGCCCAGGCCGACGTCGCGGTGGCGATGAACAGCGGCACCCAGGCGGCCAAGGAAGCCGGCAACATGGTCGACCTCGATTCGAACCCGACCAAGCTGCTCGAGATCGTCGAGATCGGGAAGCAGATGCTGATGACGCGCGGCGCCCTGACCACCTTCTCGATCGCCAACGACATCGCCAAGTACTTCGCGATCATCCCGGCGGCCTTTGTCGCCACCTACCCGCAGCTGAAGGCGCTCGACGTGATGCACCTCGCCAGTCCGGGCTCGGCGATCATGTCGGCGGTGATCTTCAATGCGCTGATCATCGTGTTCCTGATCCCGCTGGCGCTGAAGGGCATCGCCTACCGCGCGATCGGCGCCGCAGCCCTCCTGCGCCGCAACATGCTGGTGTACGGCCTGGGCGGCATCCTTCTGCCGTTCGCCGGCATCAAACTGATCGACATGGCGCTGGCCGCCATGAATATGGCTTAATTTAGGAACGCATCATGACATCCCAATTCCGTCCCGCCCTCGTGCTGCTGCTGGCGCTGACCCTGCTGTGCGGCGGCGTCTATCCGCTGCTGGTGACCGGTGCCGGCAAGCTCGTCTTCCCGGCGCAGGCGGCCGGCAGCCTGATCGCCGAAGGCGGCAAGCTGCGCGGCTCCAGCCTGATCGGCCAGCCGTTCTCGTCCCCGCGCTACTTCTGGGGCCGCCCGTCGGCCACCGCGCCGATGCCCTACAATGCGGCCGGCTCCTCGGGTTCCAACCAGGGTCCGCTGAACCCGGCGCTGGTGGAGGCGGTGAAAGGCCGCATCGACGCCCTCCATGCGGCCGACCCGGCCAACAAGGCGCCGGTGCCGGTCGACCTGGTGACCGCCTCCGCCAGCGGCCTCGATCCGGAGATCAGCCCGGCGGCCATCCTGTACCAGCTCGGGCGCGTGGCGCGCGCCCGCGGCATCGCCCCGGCGTCCCTGCAGGAACTGGTGGGACGCCACACGCGGCAGCCGCTGCTGGGCATGTTCGGCGAAGCGCGCGTGAATGTGCTGGAATTGAACCTGGCACTGGACCGCTATTTCCCGGTACGCTGAGCACACGGTAACGACTTGCGGACATGACGATGGCAAACGAAGCACATAGGCCCGACCCCGACCAGCTGCTGGCACGGATGCGCGAACAGGAAGCGCGCGCCCGGCGCGGGCGCCTGCGCATCTACTTCGGCGCCTCGGCCGGGGTCGGCAAGACCTGGGCCATGCTGTCGGCGGCGCGCACGCTGCCGGCGCAAGCCGTGCTGGCCGGCGTGGTCGAGACCCATGGCCGGCGCGAGACCGCCGCCCTGCTCGACGGCTTGCCGCAACTGCCGCTCAAGCAGGTCGGCTACCGCGGCAAGAACCTGCCCGAGTTCGACATCGACGGCGCCCTGGCCGCCGGCGCGCCCTTGGTACTCGTGGACGAACTGGCGCATTCCAACGTGCCCGGTTCGCGCCACCGCAAGCGCTGGCAGGACGTCGAGGACCTGCTGGCCGCCGGCATCGACGTCTGGACCACGGTCAACGTGCAGCACCTAGAAAGCCTGAACGACGTGGTCGGCGGCATCACCGGCATCCGCGTCGCCGAAACCGTGCCGGACACGGTGTTCGACCGCGCCGACGAAGTGGTGCTGGTCGATTTGCCGGCCGACGAGCTGCTGGCGCGCCTGAAATCGGGCCGGGTCTACCAGGGACCGCAGGCCGACCGCGCCGCCGGCAACTTCTTCCGCAAGGGGAACCTGATCGCGCTGCGCGAGCTGGCGCTGCGTCGTACCGCCGACCGCGTCGAGGGCGACGTGCGCGCCTGGCGCGTGGAACAGTCGGTCGACACGCTGTGGAAGACCGGCGCCGCGCTGCTGGCCTGCGTCGGCCCGGGTGCGGACGCCGAACAGGTGGTGCGCAGCAGCGCGCGCCTGGCCGGCCAGCTGGGGGCGCGCTGGCATGCGGTGTATGTGGAAACCCCGCCGCTGCAGCGCCTGCCGGCGGCACGCCGCCAACAGATCCTCGACAACCTGCGCCTGGCCGAAAAGCTGGGCGCCGCCACCGCGGTCCTGCCCGGCACCGACGTGGCGGCCGAGCTGGCGCGCTATGCCGGCAGCCGCAACCTGTCGCGCCTGGTGCTGGGGCGGCCGGCGCCTGCCGCTGCCTGGAAGCCGTGGCAGGCCTGGCGTCCCGCACTGGCGCAGCGCCTGGCGCAATTGGCGCCGGGGGCCGACCTGCTCGAGATCGCGGCCGCCGCGGTGCCGGCGCGCGCCTTGCGGGAGCGGGGTGCCGCCCGCCCCGCCGGCGCGGAACCGGCCCAGGCGCGGGCACAGCTGCTGCACTACCTGCTCGGGGCCGGCGCCAGCCTGGCTGCCGGCCTGCTCGGCTGGCTGCTCGACGACTGGCTCGACCTGGCCAACATCGCCATGCTGTTCATGCTGGTGGTGCTGGGCGTGGCCTACCGCTGCGGACGCGGGCCCTCGGTGCTAGCCACCTGCATCAGCGTGGCCACGCTCGACTTCGTGTTCGTGGCGCCGCGCTTCTCGTTCGCGGTGTCCGATTTCCAGTACGTGGTGACCTTCGGCGTGATGCTGGCGGTGGGCCTGATCACCGGCCACCTGACCGCGCTGCTGCGCTTCCAGGCCCAGGCGGCGCGCCAGCGCGAGCGGCGCTGGCATGCGCTGTACGAGTTCGCCAGCCGGCTGTCGGGCGCGCTGCAGCCGGAGCAGGTGCTGGACGCCACCCGCGAATTCGTGGCGCAGGCATTCCGCGCGCGCGCCACGCTGCTGTTGCCGGACGCCGAGGGCCGCCTGCAGCCGCCGTCGGATACGGTTTCCGACGGTCCCCTGCCCGAAGCCGGCACCGCGCAATGGGCCTTCGACCATGCGCAGCCGGCCGGCCTGGGCACCGACACCCTGCCGGCCAGCCCGCTGTTCTACCTGCCGCTGGTGGCCCCGATGCGCACCCGCGGCGTGCTGGCCCTGCTGCCACCGGCGGCGTCCGCCGGCGACTGGATGGCGGTGCCGGAACAGCGCCAGCAGCTCGACACCTTCGCCACGCTGACCGCGATCGCCCTCGAGCGCGTGCACTACATCGAGGTGGCCCAGGGCGCGCTGGTCGACATGGAATCCGAGCGCCTGCGCAACTCGCTGCTGGCGGCGCTCGGGCACGACCTGCGCACGCCGCTGACGCTGCTGGTCGGGCTGTCGGAAACGCTGGCCGCCTCGCGCCCGCCGCTGTCCAGCCAGCAGGCCGACCTGGCCGCCACCCTCAAGAGCGAAGCGCTGCGCATGAACACGCTGGTCACCAACCTGCTCGACATGGCGCGCATCCAGAGCGGCGGCGTGCACCTGCACCTGGAGTGGCAGTCGATCGAGGAAGTGGTCGGCAGCGCGCTGCGCGCCAGCGGCGCCGTGCTGGCCGGGCACACGATCGAGACGCATATTCCGCCCGACCTGCCGCTGGTGCGCTTCGACGCCCCGCTGCTGGAACGCGTGCTGTGCAACGTGCTGGAAAACGCCGCCAAGTACACGCCGCCCGGCAGCCGGGTGGTGCTCGACGCGCGCGTGCGCGGCGACGCGCTGCAGCTGCGCGTGACCGACAACGGACCGGGCCTGCCGCCGGGGCGCGAGGAAGCGATCTTCGACAAGTTCACGCGCGGCCAGCCGGAATCCAGCACCCCGGGCGTGGGCCTGGGACTGGCGATCTGCCGCGCGATCGTGAACGCGCACGGCGGCACCATCCACGCCGAGCAGGCCCCGGAAGGCGGCGCCCGCATCGTGATCGCGCTGCCGCGCGCTGAACCCCCGCCGCCGCCGCCGGCCCTGCCCGACCTCGACGCCGACCATGACGCAGACACTGATACCCGCGCGGAGCCGCACCATGAATGAACAACAGAAGCCGGTCGCCCTGCTGGTCGAGGACGAAGCCCAGATCCGCCGTTTCGTGCGCGAAGCGCTGGAAGACGAAGGCTGGCAGGTGATCGAGGCCGGCAACTGCCGCCAGGGCCTGATGGCCGCCGGCACCCGCCAGCCCGACCTGGTGGTGCTCGACCTCGGCCTGCCCGACGGCGACGGCGTCGCCCTCATCACCGACCTGCGCCAGTGGTCGCGCGCCGCCGTCATCGTGCTGTCGGCGCGCACGCTGGAATCGGAAAAGGTGCGGGCGCTCGATGCCGGCGCCGACGACTACCTGACCAAGCCCTTCGGCGTGGCCGAGCTGATGGCGCGCGTGCGCTCGGCCCTGCGCCGCCAGCGGCGCGTGCAGGCCCCCGAGGACAATGGCAGCGTGGTGCGCTTCGGCACGGTCGCGATCGACCTGCAGGGCCATGGCGTCACCCGCGACGGCCACGGCGTGCGCCTGGCGCCGACTGAGTTCAAGCTGCTGGCCGCACTGGCGCGCAATGCCGGACGCGTGGTCAGCAACCCGCAACTGCTGCGCGAAGTGTGGGGCCAGCAGTCCGTCAACAGTCCCCACTATCTGCGCATCTACATGGGCCACCTGCGGCGCAAGCTGGAGGACGACCCGGCGCAGCCGAAGTACCTGATCACCGAGACCGGCGTAGGTTACCGGCTGGCGATCCCCGTCTAGATTTTCCCCAAGCAGTCAAAAACCGGTTGCGCCGCGAGGCGCGGGACCGGCTCATCCCGAAGAAAGAGAAAACACATGAAACACCTCATCGCCACCACCCTGTTCGTCCTTGCCTGCCCCGCTTTTGCGCAGGAAGCCAGCCCGGCACCGACCGGCGCCGGCGCCGACGCCACGCCAGCCGCCGAAGCCGCCCCGGCAGCCGCCTCGGTCAGCTACAACCTGGGCCTGATCTCGGATTACCGCTACCGCGGCATCTCGCAGACCCGCCTGCACCCGGCCCTGCAGGGCGGCGCCGACTGGACCGACCCGGCCAGCGGCTGGTACGCCGGCACCTGGCTGTCGAGCATTACCTGGGCCAAGGATGCCGGCGGCGGCGGCCACGTCGAAGTCGACGTGTATGGCGGCAAGCGCGGCACCCTGGACAACGGCGTCAGCTACGACGTCGGCGTGCTCGGCTACGTCTACCCGGGCAACGGCCTGGGCGACGTGCCGGGCTACGTCAACGGCAATACCGGCGAGGTGTACGGCCAGCTCGGCTACGGTCCCTACTATATCAAGTACTCGAATGCGCTGACCAACCTGTTCGGCTTCGTCGACAGCCGCTACAGCAGCTACGTGGACCTGGGCGCCAACCTGGATGCCGGCAACGGCTTCACCGTGATCCTGCACGCCGGCCGCCAGCACGTGCAGCACAGCCTGAACGCCAGCTACACCGACTGGAAGCTCGGCGTCAGCAAGGCCTGGGGTCCGACCACGGTGACCCTGGCGGCGGTCGGCACCAACGCCGCCGAAGCGGCCTACACCTCGGCCGCGAACGGCAAGTTCCTGGGCCGCAAGGCGCTGGTGCTGGGCGTAGCGCGGACGTTCTGAACGGCCTGTCCGCGCTGTCCGTGGTCACCGCGAGCGGACAGTGCGGACACCGTGCGCGCCGATCGCAAAGTCTTGTGAATCAATGACTTGGAAGATGGCACAGGTCTTGCAATAACTGTTTGCAAACACCTGCCCTCAACCGAGACCATCGACCATGCCACTTCCAACACGCGTCATCGCCTGCCTGATCCTGAGCGCCGCCGGCGCCGCCCACGCCGCCGACGGCTTCACCTTCTCCGTCCCGCCCGGCCCGCATGCGGTCGGGCTCAAGGTCGTCCAGCAGTACGACCGCGCGCGCAGCTACAAGGCCGAGATCGACCTGGCCACCGGCGAACCTGTGAAGGGCGAGCGCGCGCGCCCGGTGCAGACGCTGGTCTGGTACCCGGCGGCGCGCGGCGGCAAGCCGGTCACCTACCGCGACTACCTGGACACGGTGCCGAGCGAAGACGAGTTCACGCGCAGCCCGGCGGACATCCAGCGCATGACCGCCGAACGCATCGACGGCAACGCCGCCGGCCACCGCGAGGCGCTGCTGCGCGACATCGCCCGGCCGCAACTGGCGGTGCGCGATGCGCGTCCTGAAGGTGGCAAGTTCCCGGTCGTGATCTATGCGCCCAGCTACTCATCCTACGCCATCGAAAACACCGATTTGTGCGAGCTGCTGGCCAGCCACGGCTACATCGTGCTGTCCAGCCCTTCGCTGGGTGCGCACACGCGCGCGATGACAACCGACATCGAAGGCGTGGAAGCGCAAGCCGCCGACATCTCCTTCCTGATCGGCTACGCGGCGACGCTGCTGCAGGCCGATAGCGCCAAGGTGGCCGCGGTCGGCTTCAGCTGGGGCGGCCTCGCGAATGTGTTCGCCGCGGCCAAGGATGCGCGCATCAAGGCGCTGGTCAGCCTGGATGGGTCGATCCGCAGCTTTCCGAAGCTGGTCGACGGCGGCAAGGAGGCGGCGCCTTACGTGACGCCGGCGCGGGTGGCGCTGCCGATGCTGTTCGTCGGCTCGCGGCCGAGGACGATGGAAGCCCTGAACCGCTCGGAGAACATGCGCACCGATTATTCGTTCATGAACCAGATGAAGTATTCGGACGTGTACATCGTATCGATGCTGCCGATGAAGCATCCGGACTTTGCCTCGTATGCCTTGCGCATGATGGCGGATAAGGAGTTCAGCGATTTCGGCGACTACAGCCGCGACGAGGTCAACCTGCAGCACAGCTGGGCCGCACGCTATACCCTGCGCTTCCTGGACGCCTACCTGAAGGGCGACAGCAGTGGCCTCGCCTTCCTGAACAACACCCCGGCCGCCAACCAGGTGCCGGCGCATACGATGCTCACCGATATCCGGCGCCACAAGGGCAGCGTACCGCCGACGCAGGAAAGCTTCGTCCGCAGCCTGGCCGCCGCCGGCTTCGACAAGGCGATTCCGGAATACGATCGCTTCGTCGCCCAGAACCCGGCGTTCAAGCTGGACGAGAATGCGCTGATCGGCTGGGGCGTGCAGCTGTCCCAGGTCGGGCGTCCGGCGCAGGCGCGCGAGATATTCCGCCTCGGCGCCCGCCTGTATCCGAACCAGAGCATCATGCATGACGGCCTGGGCGAGATGCAGGCCAAGACCAGCCAGGCACAGGAAGCGCTGGCCAGCTACCGCCGCGTGCTCGAACTCGATCCCAAGAACGCCGATGCCATCCGGTATGTGAAGGAACACGGCACGGCCGCCCCGGGCGCCTCGGCACCCTGAGCGTGACTGCAGCCGGGATCAGTGCCCGGCCACCTGCACCGACGCGGTGTTGCGGCCGGCGTGCTTGGATGCGTACAGGGCCGCGTCGGCGCCCTGCGCCAGCGTGGCCTGCTCCGGGTGGGCGCTCCAGGCGAAGCCGATGCTGGCCGTGACCGGCAGCTGCTTGCCGTCGATCTCGAACGGCGCCTGCATCGCTTCCAGCAGCTTGTCGCCGATGCGGCGGCATTCGAGCGGCGAGCCGACCTGCTCGAGCACGATCACGAATTCGTCGCCGGCCAGGCGCGCCACGGTGTCGGTGACGCGCACGGCGGCATTCAGGCGGCGGCCGAATTCGCGCAGCACGGCGTCGCCGCCGGCGTGGCCGAGACTGTCGTTGATCTGCTTGAAATGGTCGACGTCGAGGTAGGCCAGGGCCAGCGGCATGGCGCCGCGGCGCGCGCGCGCGATCGCCTGCACCAGGCGCTCTTCGTAGCTGCGGCGGTTGGGCAGGCCGGTCAGGTGGTCGGAATGGGCCAGCGCATGCAGCTGGCGCTCGTATTCGCGCGACGAGGTCGCGTCGGTCGAGAGCACGTAGATGCCCTGCACCTTGCCGTCGCGCAGGTGCGGCAGGTAGGTGGTGCTGATCACGCGCTTGCGGCCGCGCCGCTCTTCCTCGATCTCGAGATAGGAGCCGTGGCCGGACAGGCAGCGCTCCAGCGCCGCCCGGCGCGGCGCATAGAAAGCCTCGCCCATCGCTTCGGGGATGGTCTTGCCGATCATGGTCTCGCTGCGCACGCCGAACCATTCGCGGTAGCGGTCGTTGGCGAAGCGGTAGCGCAGGCCGGTGTCGAGGTAGGCGATCAGGGCCGGCACGTTGTCGGCGATGGTGCGCAGGCGTTCCTCGCTTTCGAGCGCCAGCGTGCGCGAGGCATACAGCTCGCTGACGTCCTTCAGGGCGACCACGGCGCCCAGCGTTTCGCCGCCGCCGCCCTTCAACGGGCGGCCGCTGACCAGCACGCGGCGCGGCACGTTACCGCCACAGCCCACCACCATCGGCTGGTCCTGCACCCGTTCCCCGCGCAGTGCGCGCACCAGCGGCAGTTCGTCGACCTTCATCGGGGTCACGCCGTCTTCGCAGAACACTTCGTAATGGGCGACCCAGTCGTTCATGGGCACGCCGTCGAGGCCATTGAATTCCCGTGCTTCGCGGTTGCACACGCTCAGCTTGCCGTCGGCGTCGCAGGCGATCACGCCGACGTCCACCGATTCCAGCACCGCATCCAGCAGGGCCTGCTTCTGGCGCAGCGCCTGCTTGGTCGCCTGGCGCTGCTGCATTTCCTGCTCGAGCGCATGGTTCTTCTCGTGCAGCTCGCGCGTGCGCTCTTCGACGCGGCGTTCCAGCCGCGCATTCAGTTCGATCAGCTCATGGCGGGCGGCGTCGCGCGCGGCCACCAGCACGCTGCGGTTCAGTTCATCCTGCACCAGCTGGGCCAGGTCGCGAAGCATGCGGCGGCCGGCGTCGTCCAGCATGCGCGGGCGGGTATCGACGATGCACAGGGTGCCGAGCGGCTGGCCGTCCAGGCTTCGCACCGGCTGGCCGGCGTAGAACCGCACGTGGGGGGCGCCCGTCACCAGCGGGTTGGCCGCAAAGCGCTCGTCGAGCCGGGTATCCGGCACCACCAGCATGTCGTCCAGCGCTACCGCGTGGCTGCAAAAGGCGATCGAGCGCGCCGTCCCGGGCGCGTCCATGCCGATGCAGGACTTGAACCACTGGCGGTCGGTGTCGACCAGCGAGACAAGCGCGATCGGCACGCCGAAGGCGGCCGCCGCCAGGCGTGTGAAACGGTCGAAACGTTCTTCCCCTGGGCTATCGAGGATGTTCAGGCGGTGCAATGCCGAGATACGTTCTTGTTCTGCGAGTTCTTGTTGGCTGAGCATTAACAATCCTTGCCGCGGTGGGCTAAGAAAGAACCGGCAGCGTTGTGGCCGGATGAAGCTGGGTAGCGAGAGCGCGGTGGTATCGGCGCGAAGCACAGCTGGATGTGCCGATTCTAGCCGAACTGGAGTAAATAGTGCATTACAACCACAATCATTGCATTATAGAAATATTTTATTACCAGTAAAAACGTTTGTGCGTCAACAACCGGATTATCCGGCTGCATCCAGTCTGTATGCGGCCTTCCGCTGTGCCGGATGTCCGGACTCCATTGTGACGCCAATACATTACCTGGCTGTAAAAGAGTGAAGCGTGTGTCGCGCTGGTACCACAGCATTCGAGTTTCAGTTGTCTTTTCATTATGTGTGTCATTTAACCGTCCAGTGCGCGTCCGCCTCGTAAGGTAGAGGCTTCTCATGAAAGGACGGCCATGGACCTCTACCAGCAGTACCCCATCCGGCTGCGCATCAACGACCAGGACCGGGATTTCGAAGTCGAATCCTGGGTCACCCTGCTCGACCTGCTGCGCGAACGGGCCGGATTGACCGGCACCAAGAAAGGCTGCGACCACGGACAGTGTGGCGCCTGCACCGTGCTGGTCGACGGCAAGCGCGTGAATTCCTGCCTGACCTTGGCCGTCATGCAGAACGGACATGAAGTAACCACGATCGAAGGCATGGCGAAAGGCAACGAGCTGCATCCGCTGCAGCAGGCCTTCATCGAACAGGATGCTTTCCAGTGCGGTTACTGTACGCCGGGGCAGATCTGTTCGGCCGCTGGCCTGATCGCCGAAGGCCAGGCGAAAACCGTCGACGACGTGCGCGAACTGATGAGCGGCAACCTGTGCCGCTGCGGCGCCTATCCGCAGATCCGCCAGGCGGTGTGCAAGGTGATTGGTATCAAGGAAGAGAAGCCGGGCGCAGCCTCCGGTGCCGATGGATTCACAACCGGACCGGTGCTCGTATGAATCCATTCACCTTTGCCCAAGCCCAGAACATCGATGCTGCCCTGCCCCTGCTCGCGCCCGACGGCGCGCGCCCGGTGGCCGGCGGCACCAACCTGCTCGACCTGATGAAGGAAGGGGTGATGACGCCTTCCAGCCTGGTCGACATCAACCCGCTCGAACATGCAGGCCTCGACGTCATCGAAGAACACGAAGGCGGCCTGCGCCTCGGCGCGCTGGCGCGCAATGCCGCCACGGCCTACCACGACACGGTGCGCAGCCGCTACCCGCTGCTGTCGGCCGCCATGCTGGCCGCCGCCTCGCCGCAGCTGCGCAACATGGCGAGCAACGGCGGCAACCTGCTGCAGCGTACCCGCTGCGTCTATTTCTACGACGTCGGCACGCCCTGCAACAAGCGCGAACCCGGCACCGGCTGCCCGGCCAAGAACGGCATCAACCGCCAGTTGGCCATCCTCGGCACCAGCGAGCAATGCATCGCCACCCACCCGTCCGACATGTGCGTTGCGCTGCGCGCGCTCGATGCCACGGTGCACGTAAAGTCGAGCAACGGCGGCGAGCGCGCGATCCCGTTCGCCGAGTTCCACCGCCTGCCCGGCGACACGCCGCACATCGACACCAACCTGCAGCCGGGTGAGCTGATCACCTACATCACGCTGCCCGATGCGGCGCGCTTCGTCGATCATTCGGCCTACGTCAAGGTACGCGACCGCTTGTCGTATGCGTTCGCGCTGGTGTCGGTGGCCGCCGCGCTCGACCTGGACGGCGGCACCATCCGCGCCGCCCGCATCGCCCTCGGCGGCGTCGCCCACAAACCGTGGCGCGTGGAGGAAGCGGAACAGCAGTTGGTCGGCAAGACCGCCGGCGAGGCCGTCTTCGAAGCGGCCGCCGACCGCATCCTGGAGGGTGCGCGCGGCTATGGCCAGAACGCGTTCAAGCTGACGCTGGCGAAGAACGCCATCGTGCAGGCCCTGAACACCGCCGTGCGCGGCACCGAGTTTGCAAAGAGAGGTACAGAATGACCGACCTGATTCCCGAACTGCGCACCCCGGTCGCGCCCGAGGGCACCGGCCGCGTACGCACCGGCATGGCCGTGTCGCGCGTGGACGGCCACGCCAAGGTGACCGGCGCCGCCCAGTATGCGGCCGAACACGCGGCGCCCGACCTGGCCTACGGCGTGGTCGTCAGCGGCACCGCGACGAAGGGCCGCATCAAGAGCATCGACACCGGCGCGGCCCTGGCCGCCCCCGGCGTGATCGACGTGATCACGCACGAGAACCGGCCCAAGATGCGCTCCAACGACCTGGCCTTCAAGGACATGACGGCGCCGGCCGGCTCGCCCTTCCGCCCGCTGTTCAGCGACCGCATCTTCTACAGCGGCCAGCCGATCGCGCTGGTGATCGGCGAGACCTTCGAAGCGGCGCGCCATGCCGCCGCGCTGGTGAAAGCCACCTACGACATCGAAGAGCACGACACCAACCTGCTGGACAGCCTGCACAAGGCCTACAAACCGCGCCCGCTGAAGGCCGGCTTCACGCCCCCAAGCTCGAAGGGCGACGGCGAAAAGGCCTGGGATGCGGCGCCGGTCAAGATCGAATCCGAGTTCTACCACGGCGTCGAGCACCACAACCCGATGGAGATGTTCGCCTCCACAGTGGTCTACGGCGAAGACGGCCACCTGACCATCTACGACAAGAACCAGAGTTCGCAGAACTGCCGCTGGTACGTTTCGCATGCCTTCGGCCTGTCCAAGGACAAGGTCACGGTACGCAACCCCTACGTGGGCGGCGCCTTCGGCTCCGGCCTGCGTCCGCAATACCAGCTGCCGCTGGCGGTAATGGCGGCGCTCAAGCTGAAGCGCTCGGTGCGGGTGGTCCTGACGCGCCAGCAGATGTTCAGCTTCGGCCACCGTCCCGAGACCTGGCAGAAGATCAAGCTGGGCGCCACGCCGGACGGCAAGCTGCAGGCCATCTGGCACGAAGCGTTGCAGGAAACCTCGCGCCTCGAGGATTACGTCGAAGTGATCGTCAACTGGTCCGGCCAGCTGTACGCCTGCGACAACATCAAGCTGGACTACAAGGTGATCGGCCAGGACCGCCACAGCCCGATCGACATGCGCGCCCCGGGCGCCGCCCACGGCGTGCACGCGCTCGAAGTGGCGATGGACGAGATGGCGTATCAACTCAAGATGGACCCGCTCGAGCTGCGCCTGAAGAACTACGCCGAGGTGAATCCGCTCGACGACAAGCCCTACTCGACCAAGGAACTGCGCCAGTGCTACCTGCAGGGTGCGGAACGCTTCGGCTGGAAAGACCGCCCGCTCGAGCCGCGCTCGATGCGCGACGGCGAAGAGCTGATCGGCTGGGGCATGGCGACCGGCATCTGGGATTCGCTGGTGATGGTGGCGCGCGTTTCGGCGGTGCTGCATGCCGACGGACGCCTGGTGGTGTCCAGCGCGGCATCGGACATCGGCACCGGTACCTATACCGTGATGGCGATGGTCGCCGCCGAACAGCTCGGCCTGCCGCTCGAGCGCGTGACCTTCCAGCTGGGTGACTCGACCCTCCCGCTGGCGCCGATCGAAGGCGGTTCCTCGCACATGGCAACCGTCGGTGGCGGCGTGCACGGCGCCTGCGACAAGCTCAAGACCACGCTGCTGAAGATGGCGCAGTCGCAGAAGGATTCGATCTTCAAGGGCATGAAGGCCAAGGACGTCGAGTTCAACGACGGCAAGATCCACCTGCGCGGCCAGCCGGACAACGGCATCGAGCTGTCCGCCCTGCTGGCCCAGGCCGGCAAGGACAAGGTCGAGGAAAAATTCCTGATGACGCCGCAGATGCTGAAGCAGCGCAAGTACGTGCGCGCGGTGCACTCGGCAGTGTTCGTCGAGGTGCGCGTCAACGAAAAGCTCGGCATCGTGCGCGTCACGCGCGTGGTCGACGCGGTGGCGGCCGGCCGCATCATCAACGCCAAGACCGCTACCAGCCAGATCATCGGCGGCGTGGTCTGGGGCATCAGCCAGGCGCTGCACGAGGAAAGCTTCACCGACCACCGCCTGGGCCGCTTCATGAACCACAACTTTGCGGAATATCATGTGGCAGTCAATGCGGACATCCACGACATCGATGTGATCTTCGTCGACGAGGATGACCGCGTGGTCAGCAAGCAGCTCGGCGCCAAGGGCGTCGGCGAGATCGGCATCGTCGGCACCGCGGCGGCGGTGGCGAATGCGATCTTCCATGCGACCGGCAAGCGGCTGCGCAGCACGCCGATCACGCCGGACAAGATCCTGCTGGGGGATCATGAAGTGCCGGTGGGCCAGCGTAGTTGACAGGCCTTCGTCGTCCCTGCGCAGGCAGGGATCCAAGTTCGTAGCTGAACCGCAAGCTTGGGCCCCTGCCTCCGCAGGGGCGACGTGCATGTGCCAGCGACCACCTGCAGCGCATGGCTTTTACCTGAATTTACACCAACCCCGATTCCCTCCGACGCGCACTCTGGCGACAATAAGCCATCCAGCAACCGCCGCGTCGACACCATGCTCGTCACGTCCGATCCCCTGCTCTGGGAAACCCTGCTGCGCTACCCGCTCGCCGAGCGCCGCGGCGTCGCCCCGCGCGAGCTGATCGACTTCATCGCACGCCATCACGCGGTCACCGGCAAGGCCGCCGTGGCGCGCCCCGCCCGCCCGGATGCCGCCTTGGACCAAGACCTCGACGCCGCCCTGGCCGGCCTGCCCGGCGCCGTGCTGCGCCACCTCGCACCCTGCCTGCTGGGCGTGTTCGTGATGGAAGGCACCGGCGCCTCGGCGGTCAGCAGCGTGGTCGCCGGGCCCGAAGGCGAGCTGATCGGCGCCTTCGTGGCCATCGATGCCGGCGCGTTTGCCGACGTCACCGCCAACGGCTGGTTCGAGCGGCGCGAGAACATGCCGTTCGAGGCAGCCGACGGCCTGCGCCTGGAAGCGCGCATCGCCGACGCCGCCGGCGACGACCGCGTCGCCGCCCTGCAGTTCGTGCTGCTGCACGAGTTCGGCCACGTGCTGGCCGCCATCAAGGCACTGGCGCCGATGTGGTGGCGCCCCGGCCCCGGCGCACCTTCCTACCCGCTGCTCGACCTGTGCTGGCAGGCGGCGCCGGACGGCCGCTTTACGCCGCGCGCCGGCCACGATTTTTCGCTGCGCGGCGAACTGGTCTACTACGGCGCGCCACGCCTGTCGCTGCTCGACGCCGAAGCGGCCTACGCCGCACTCGGCCGCACCGGCTTTCCGACCGTGTACGCGGCCACCAGCGTGCACGAAGACATTGCCGACAGCTTCGCCGGCTACGTTCACGTACGCCTGATGGGAAGGCCGCTGGAACACCGCCTGCTGCGCGACGGCGTGCCCGCCTCCACGGCGGCCTCGTACTGGCGCAGTCCGCACGGCGAGGCCCGCGCCGCTCTGTTCGACGCCATGCTGGAGGCGCCGCCCTACTGAGGCGTTGCACTGACGCCGCGATGCGCTAAGATGGGGCATCGTGTCTTCCAGGGCATCGCCATGCCGAAACTCGAAATCCTCGTGCGCACACCCGCGCGTCCGCGCTCGGACAGCCCGCGCCTGCTGCTAGTGCACGGCATCTGCGTCGGCGCCTGGGTCTGGGAAGAACACTTCATGCCCTACCTGGCCGATGCCGGCTTCGAAGTGCACGCCCTGAGCCTGCGCGGCCATGGCGGCAGCGAGGGGCGCGAACGCCTCAACGACTGGCGCCTGGCCGACTACACCGAAGACCTGCGCCGGACCGCGGCCGGCCTGGCCGACAGGCCGCTGGTGGTGATCGGCCACTCGCTCGGCGGCGCCGTGTTGCAGGACTGGATCCGCACCGGCGGCAACAGCGGCGGCAAGCTCGCCGGCGCGGCGCTGCTGGCATCGGTGCCGCCCTGGGGCCTGGCGTATTCCGCCTGGCGCATGCTGCTGTCCGCGCCCGACCTGTTCCAGCAATTGCTGCGCCTGGACGGCAAGAGCGCCGCCGGTCTCGATCCCGCCATCATGCGCCGTAACCTGTTTTCCGACGACCTGCCCGACGCCACCTATGCGCGCTTCATAGCGCGCGTGCATGGCGAATCGCGCCATGTCGGCGTCGAGCTGCAGGGCTGGCGCCCATTCGCGCCGGCGCCGTGGCAGGCGCCGCCGATGTTCGTGCTGGGCGGTGGGTCCGACCGCTTCATCGGTGAAAATGCGGTACGCGGCACCGCCGCCTACTACGGCGTGCTGCCGACGCTGGTGCCGCGCCTGGCCCATGCGCTGATGCTCGAACCGCGCTGGGAAGATGCGGCGCAGCCGCTGTGCGACTGGCTGCTGCGGCTGGGCGAACGGCGCGGCTAAAGGCTGGGCAACGCATAAAACTTGTCATTTTACTGTCATTACACTGTAGTTTTCTTTTGTTTTAATGCATGAGCCCGTGCCAGCCCGGCACGCCACTGGAGAGCGCTCAGCATGACAAACAAGGATATCTCGCCCTCGCGGCGCAGCCTGCTCAAGGGCATGGCCGGCGCATCGACCCTGCCCTTCGTCGGTGCCTTCGCCGCCCTGCAAGCGAGGGAAGCCGCGGCCGTCACCAACGGCGCCAGCGCCCTGGTCGCCAGCCCCTATGGCCCGATCGCGCCGGTCAACGACCTGACGACCGGCCTGCCGCTGCTGCAGCTGCCGGCCGGCTTCACCTATAAAAGCTTCGGCTGGACCGGCGACCTGATGAGCAACGGCAAGCCCTGCCCGGCGGCCCACGACGGCATGGGCGTGGTGGTATCGCGCAAGGTCGGGCGCAGCAGCGAGCTGGTGCTGATCCGGAACCATGAAGTGCACGCCGTTAGCCCGGCCAGCTTCATCGATGCCCATGGCGTGTACGACAGCAGCTACAACAGCAGCGGCACCACCCAGCTGGGCGGCGGCACCACGAACCTGCTGTTCCGCGACGGCAACTGGGTCAGCGTCACGCCGAGCCTGGGCGGCACCGACGGCAACTGCGCCGGCGGCATCACGCCCTGGGGCACCTGGCTGAGCTGCGAGGAAGTCGGTTCCGACGCCGTCAGCAGCGCCGGCAAGAAGCACGGCTACGTGTTCGAAGTCTCGCCCGAGCCCAGCCAGACCACCGGCCTGCCGATCGTGGGCATGGGCCGCTTCGCCCACGAAGCCGCCGCCGTCGATCCGGCCACCGGCATCGTCTACATGACCGAGGACCAGTCGGGCAAATCGGGCTTCTACCGCTACGTGCCGGACGTGCGCGGCGGCTACGGCACGCTGGCCATGGGCGGCGTGCTGCAGATGGCGCGCGCCAGGACCCGGGTCAATGCCAACATCGCCGGCGCGCTGGTGGGCGACACCTATGCACTCGACTGGGTGAACGTCGCCAATCCGGACCAGAACCGCGGCGACGCCACCGGCCCGTCGGGCACCACCATCACCAATGCCGCCGGCCCCTTCGTGCAGGGCTGGGTGCAGGGTGCGCTGCGCATGAACCGCGGCGAAGGCATCTGGCATGCGCAGGGCAAGATGTTCGTGATGGACACCGCCGGCGGCCCGATCTCGCGCGGCGCGATCTGGGAACTCGACTTGGCGGCCCAGGTCATGCGCTGCATCTACGCCAGCCCCAACACGACCGTCGGCAACATGGGCGACAACCTCACCATCAGCCCGCGCAACGCCATCCTGATCTGCGAGGACGCGTCCAGCGCCACCACCGACAGCTTCGGCTTCGGCCAGCGCCTGATGGGCATCACCGGCGGCGGCGACGCCTACATCTTCGCCAAGAACAACGTGGTGCTGAGCGCGGGCCAGCTGCAGGCGGCCGGCAAGCGCAGCTCGCTGTCGGGCGACCACCGCGGCAACGAATTCGCCGGCTGCTGCTTCGACCCGACCGGCCGCTACCTGTTCGTGAACATCCAGACCCCGGGCATCACCTTCGCCATCGCGGGGCCGTGGGCGCTCGGCCCTATGTAATCCTTCCAGGAGACCCTCATGCAAGCAAACCCCCTGTGCGCCCTCGCCTGCGCCCTTGCCTTCACCCTCACGCTGTCGTCGGCTGGCCACGCCGCCGTGCTGACCGGCAGCAGCGTCCACGGCGGCAATGCCGTCGCCGACTACAGCACGCCCGGCGCGGTCTCGTTCGACCTCGACCTCGACCACTTCGCGCCGACCCACCTCGACTTCATGCTTGAAGCGGACGACTTGCTCGGCCCGCTGAGCCTGGACGCCATCGTGCGTAACCTGAGCGGCGCCGCACTGACCAATGTCGACTTCCGCCTGGAAGGCATCCGCTTTGCCCAGGCCGGCAGCGTCACACCGACCTTCGGCACGCTGGGCCGCATCGCCTACGGCAGCGACTACGCCAGCATCGACTTCAGGGCGCCGGAATGGGCCGAGTTCCACTTCGGCGATCCGCTCGGCGAAGCCGGCGCCACCGACTGGCTGCTGAGCACGGCTGGCCTGCGCGCCGGCGACACCTTCTCGATCACGGCCGAGGTGCCGGAACCATCGACGGCGGCGCTGATGCTGTCGGCCTTGTGCATGTCCGGCCTGCTGACCATGCGCCGCCGACCGCGCGGCTGATAGCACGACTGTTCTAAAAATACGGCTGTGGACCCGCCGCCACGGCCGTAACAATTGTTAACATAATCATTCCGTCCCCTCGTTCGGTAAATATAGAATAGCAACATGGCAATGCCACTTCGTGGTGTTGGCATTTGCATTTACTGACAGGCGGAACCATGTCCCAACGAAGAGTCGACGAAGAAACTGGAATGACTGTCGAATACGCGCTATTCCTGGCGGAGACGCGTGGGCTCAAGTTCGCACTCGGCTACCTGGAAAGCTGCCACGTACCCACCGACATCCTGTTGCGCACCGTCCACAACCCGCAGGCACGGCGCCACCACGAACGGCGCCAGCAATCGCGTAATTAAGCGGGCTGCGCGCGCAGGCGCGCACGTCCCAGCACGATTTCCACCGCCAGCAGCACCAGCGTGCTCAACGCCAGCAGCGGCATCAGCACGCACAGTCCGATTCCCAGCACCACCGCCCACAGCGGCGCCGCGCGCCAGGCACCCGGCAACAGCTTCGGCAAGCCCAGCTGCCCGGCGCGGCGGCGCTTGAAGAACATCACCCAGCCCGACACCGTCGAAAACAGCACCCCGGCCGCAAACACCAACAGCAGCGCCTGGTTCCACAGGCCCAGCTCGCCGCGGTGGAAGGGAATGCCGACCGCGGTGGCCTTGCCGAAGGCGGTCTGGCGTTCCCAGCCCGCCCGGTACAGCACGCTGCCGTCGTAGGCGTTCAGCACCAGGTCGAAACGATTACCGGGATGCCGACGATCGGCGGACGCGGCGCGCCACAAGCCGTGCGGGCCGCGCGGCGGGGTCAAGGCCACCGGCACGCCGGGCACCAACCCCTGCACCCGCTGCCAGGCCTGCTGGTAATTCAGCTGCGGGCCGCCGGTCGGCATCGAATGCAGGTGCGGCGGCACCTGCGGCGATGCCTGCCCGGCCCAGTCGCGCACGGCGCGGACCTGGTTGCCGGCGTACTTGCTCCAGGTGATACCGGTCAGGACCATCGCCAGGCTCAGCACGCCCAGCGCGACGCCGAGGAAGGCGTGCCACTGGCGCCAGCCCTGCCGTCCGCGCACGCCGGCGCGCGGCAGCGCCGGCTGGTTCGATTGCGGCCACCATAAATAGACGCCGGTCAGCAGCATCACCAGCATCCAGCTGGCTGCCAGCTCGATCATCCAGCGCAGCGTTTCGCCCTGCAGCAGGCGCGAATGCAGGCGCCGCGCCCATTCGCTGAAACGGTCCTGGTCGATCTGGGTGCCGAGCACGCGGGCGCTGTAGGGATCGACGAAGACGGTGCGCTTGGCCAGGTCGGCTGCGGGCCGTGCCGCCGCTGGCCCCGCCGGCACATGGCTCGCATGCTCGCCGGCGGCGCGCGACGGCGGCCCGAAGCTCACCTTCAACGCATCCCGCGGCGCGGCCGGCGGCAGCACGGACTGGATCTCGAGGCCGGCCGGCACAGCGCTGCGCGCTGCGAGCACCATGCCGTCGAGCGGCAGCATGGCGGCGCCCACCGGCGGCGTTACCCGTTCCAGGTGGCCGTACAGGCCGGCCTCGATCTGCGGCGTGAAGATGTACAGCAGCCCGGTCAGCGTGGCGACCAGGACGAAGGGCGAGGCGATCAGCGCCGCCCAGAAGTGGATGCGCCAGAACAGGCTGCGGCGCCTTGCGGCCAGGGTCGAAGTGTTCATCGTCATGCTCACAGGTCGAACTTCAGCTCGGCGACATAGGTGCGCTGCGGATAGGGGTGGAAGTTCCAGTACTTGTAGTTGTTCAGGTTATCGATGCCGACCGCCATGCTCCAGCTGCGGTCGATCCTGTAGGTCACCCGCAGGTCGGTGGTGAAGTACTTGCTGGCGCCCTGGTAGGCGAAGCCGTTCGGGTCCGAGTTGTCGAGCGTCGAGTACTGGCGCCCGCTGTAGCGCGCCGCCAGCGTCGCCGCCAGCCGGTCGTTCATCCGGTACGTCGCCTGGCCGGTGGCGCGCCATTCGGGAATGCGCGGCTGCCACTTGCCGACGCTGGCCGGGAATTTGTCGTTCCGCTCGATCTTCGAATCGGTCCAGGTGGCGCTGGTATTCAGGTCCAGGCCGGCGACGCCGACGTCGGTGGCGGCATAGGCCAGCTCCAGCCCCTTGGTGGCAATGCGGTCGACGTTCTGCACATAAGTGACGTTGGGCGTGACCAGCACGTTGGTCTGCGAGTACAGCGCGTCGCGGGTGCGCTCGCCGAAGGCGGTCAGGCGCAGCAGGCCCGTCTCGAGTTTGCGTTCGGCCGTCAGTTCGCCAGTCCAGGACCGCTCCGGCTTCAAGTTCGGATCGTTGTTGATCAGGACCCCGGCGCCGTTGATGCCGCCCTGGTACAGCTCGGACACGGTCGGCATCCGCACCGCGCGCCCCAGCGAGGCCTTCAGCACCCAGTCGTCGTTGGCCTGGAAGGCCAGTGCCGCCTTGGGCGAAAAATAATCGTCGTGGCGGCTGCCCTGGGCCACCGTGCTGGTGGCGTTCGAGGTGCGGCCATCGCGTGCGTGCCAGCGCTCGTAGCGCAGGCCGAGCACCGTCTTCCAGCTAGGGGCAAACTTCCAGGTATCCTGGGCGTACAGCGCGTCGATGCCGGTGCGGCCGCTGAAGGCCTGGTTGCGCAGGCCCGGCGCGCCGGCTATCCAGTCGGTGGTGCGGTTCTCGATGCTGCGCAATCGATAGGATTCGCGCTGGTAGCCGAATTCGGCGACGTGGGCGCCGTTCACGCCTTCCGGGCGCCAGATGCCCTTGGCCGCGAAGGTGTTCCAGCCGGTGCCGCTCCCGTTCACGATGCGCCCGGCGCCGCCGCCCGCCGCGGCCGGCAAAGCGATCGTCGGTGCGCGCAGGGTGTCCTTGTCGTAGTCGTACAGGCTGGCCGCCACTTCCCAGTCGAATACGCCTTTGGTGTGGCTCTTGACCGTCAGGCCGTGCATGTAGTGCTCCAGGGCCTCGTTGGACTGGTTGAAGTCGGTCTGCGCCAGCGTGTAGTTATTTCCACCGATATTGATGCTGCCGCTGTAGACCGGCTGGCCGGCGCCGTCGCGCAGGTAGGATTGCGGGCGGCCTTCCGAGTCGTTCTTCCACCAGCCGAACACGTAGGTGGCACGCAGCGTCGGCGAGAAATCGTAGGCCAGCTTGGCCTTCACGTGGTCCTGTTTCGTGTGGTACTGGGTCGCGGCGCCGAGGATCAGCCAGTCGCGGTAGGTGCGGTCCTGTCCCGCCACCGCACCGGTGACCGGGGCACCGGCGGTGGAGGCCGCGGCGTTCGGGTAGCGCGTCGGGAAGGTCAGCGGCTGGCCTTCGCTGTCGACGCGGCTGACGTCCAGGTACCAGGACCAGCGTCCAACCCGGTCGCCCAGCGCGATGCTGCCCTGGCGCCCGCTGTAGGTGGTGTCGGTGCCGTACAGTTCGAAAGGCTGGCGCGAATAGGAGAATTTGGCGTGGGCCTCGAAGCGGGTCGGCATGCGCGTGACGTAGTCGACCACGGCGCCGACCGAGTTGCCGCCGTAGGCCGCCGAGAACGGTCCGTACAGCACGTCGACGCGTTCGATCTCTTCCGGGCTGACCATGCCCCAGCGCGGCGCGAAGGTGGCGCCGTTGCCGAGGTAGTTCGAGAGCAGGATGCCGTCCGCGTACACGGCCGAACGCGCGCTGTTGCCGGTGCCCGAGGCGCGCGTCGACAGCACCGCGTGGTTGTAGTCGCCGATGTAGCGCTTGCGCACCAGCAGGCTCGGGAGGTATTTCAAGGCGTCTTCGGCATCGAAGGCGTTGATGCTGCGTGCGATCTCTTCGCGGCTGATACCTTCGATCGTGGTCGGGATCTGGGTCGGCAGCGAGGTCGGGTTGCTGCCGGTGACGACGACGGTGCCGAGCTTGCGCACTGGAGACATGTCTTCGGGGGTGGCGTCTTCTGCGAAGGCCGACGCGACGGCAGTGGCGAGCGCGGTCAGCGCCAGCGTTGTGCGGATTGTTTTCATGGTGGTTCCTGTGACTCTGACGAACGAGCTCGCGCCGGCGTGCGCATGCGCAAATGCTTGCGCACGGCGAACCGTCGATGCTCGGGGGATGCGGCGCAGGCCGCGGTCGATCAGAGGGTCACAGGCGGCGCGCGCGACTGCGCCGGCGACCAGGTCGGCAGCGTGCGCGGTGCGGTGTAGTACAGCGGCGGAAACACGTCGTGCCCGCCAATGACGGCGAACACGGCCGGCGGCTGCGGCGGCAGGCCGAACGAAGCGGCGTGGGTGGCGCAATAGCCGCAGTGCGTCAGGCTCTTGAGGAGCTTGTCGGAAGCTTGCTTGCCGTCGTCGTCGGGCAGCGCCATCGGCAGCATTTCGATGCCCATGGCGGTACAGACTTCCATCTTGATGCTCGACGCCGGCGAGGAGGCGTTGAGGGCGTGCGAGACGACAGGGACGAAGGCATTGAACAGGATGGCCAGGCAGGCGATCCAGGCGTACTTTGCCCAATGTCTTGTCGTCTTGTACATATTTCGATTATAGATCACGCCTTGACGAGGGGGCGTGACGGTTGAAACCACACGTCGTTCCCGGCATTGCCGGAAACGACTTCCCGCGAAAGCGGGAACCCATATTAAGCATCGGGACTCGGCGGCTTCAGCGGCGCCGCAAAGTCTCCGAATTCTGCGCCTCAGTATGGATCCCCGCTTTCGCGGGGACGACGAGGCGGTTAGTTCTCAGCGCACGTCCGCCACGGCCAGCGCCGTCATGTTGACGATACGGCGCACGGTCGCGCTCGGGCTCAGGATGTGCACCGGCTTGGCCGCGCCCAGCAGGATCGGGCCCACGGTCACGCCCTTGCCGGCCGCGACCTTCAGCACGTTGAACAGGATGTTGGCCGCGTCCAGCGACGGCATCACCAGCAGGTTGGCGCTGCCGTTGAAGCCGCCTTCCGGCAGGTACAGGCGGCGGATGTCTTCCGACAGCGCGGCGTCGCCGTGCACTTCGCCGATCACGTCCAGCTCGGGCGCGTCCTTGGCCAGCAGTGCGACCGCTTCGCGCATGCGGCGGGCCGACGGGCGCTCGGACGAGCCGTTGATCGAGTGCGACAGCAGCGCGGCCTTCGGCTCGATGCCGAAGTGGCGCATGTGCTCGGCCGCCAGGCGGGTGATCGACGCCAGTTCCTCGCTTGAGGGCGCATCGTTGACGTAGGTGTCGGTAATGAACAGGGTGTGCTTGTCCAGAACCAGCGCGTTCATCGCGGCCAGCACGCCGGCGTCCGGGGCGGTGCCGATCTCGTTCTGCACGTGCACCAGGTGGCTGTCGTAGTTGCCCTTCATGCCGCAGATCAGGGCGTGGACGGTGCCGTCCTTGAGCAGGCGCGTGCCCTGCAGGGTGGTGTCGGCCTCGGCCTCGACCAGGGTGTAGTCAACGTCGCGCTTCAGGCGCAAGCCCGACTGCTTGATCGCCTTTTCGACGTCCGCCGCGGCGCCGATCAGCACCGGCTGGGCGATGCCTTCGTCGACCACGGTCTGCACCGCGCGCAGTACGCGCTGGTCGGTGCCTTCGGCATAGGCGACGCGGCGCGGGTTGGCCTTGGCCTTGGCGAACACGGGCTTCATGAAGAAACCGGTGTGGTAGATCATCTGGCCCAGCTTGTCGCGGTAGGCGTCCATGTCCTCGATCGGACGGGTGGCCACGCCCGACTCGGCTGCGGCTTTGGCCACGGCCGGTGCGATCACGCCCATCAGGCGCGGGTCGAACGGTTTCGGGATGATGTAGTCGGGACCGAAGCTCAGGTCTTCGCCGGCATAGGCGGCGGCGACGGCATCGTTGGCTTCGGCTTCGGCCAGGTCGGCGATCGCGGTGACGCAGGCCAGCTTCATCTCGGTGGTGATGCGGGTGGCGCCGCAATCGAGCGCGCCGCGGAAGATGTACGGGAAGCACAGCACGTTGTTGACCTGGTTCGGGTAGTCCGAACGGCCGGTGGCGATGATGACGTCCGGACGCGCGGCCTTGGCCACTTCCGGACGGATCTCCGGTTCCGGATTGGCCAGGGCCAGGATCACGGGCTTGTCGGCCATGGTCTTGACCATGTCGGCGGTGAGCACGCCGGCGGTCGAGCAGCCCAGGAACACGTCGGCCCCGGTCACGATGTCGGCCAGGGTGCGCGCCGACGTATCCTGCGCGTAGCGCGCCTTGTTGGCTTCCATGTTGGCTTCGCGGCCCTGCCAGATCACGCCCTTGGAGTCGGTGACGTAGATGTTGGCTTGGTCGACGCCCAGGCTGACCATCATGTCGAGGCAGGCGATGGCGGCGGCGCCGGCGCCGGAAGCCACCAGCTTGACCTTGCCGATCTCCTTGCCGACCACCTTCAGGGCGTTCAGCAGCGCAGCACTCGAGATGATCGCGGTGCCGTGCTGGTCGTCGTGGAAGACTGGGATGTTCATGCGCTCGCTCAGCTTCTTCTCGATGTAGAAGCATTCCGGCGCCTTGATGTCTTCGAGGTTGATGCCGCCGACGGTCGGCTCGAGCATCGCGATCGCTTCGATCAATTTATCAGGGTCGTTCTCCGCCAGTTCCAGGTCGAACACGTCGACGCCGGCGAATTTCTTGAACAGGCAGCCCTTGCCTTCCATCACCGGCTTCGAAGCCAGCGGGCCGATGTTACCGAGACCGAGGACGGCGGTGCCGTTCGAGATCACGGCGACCAGGTTGCCGCGCGAGGTGTATTCGGCGGCCATGGCCGGGTCGGCGGCAATTTCTTCGCAGGCGTAGGCGACGCCCGGCGAATAGGCCAGCGACAGGTCGCGCTGGTTCGACAGCGGCTTGGTCGCCACCACTTCGATCTTGCCGCGCGTCGGGCTGCGGTGGTATTCCAGCGCGTCGGCGCGCAACTGGGTGTCTTTGGTCTCGTTCAAGCTGCTTTCGGTCGTCATATTGTTCTCCTGTGCCGCGTACCAGCTGCTGCTCGAACAGTGGCATGCGCCGCGACGCATCCGGGGGTGCGGTCGCGCTAACTATAAAACCAAGCATATTAGCCTTGAATCATTAATCCTGCTGGGCGCGCCATGAATATCCGCCCCGCCATACCGAATAAAATACGCTTTTCTTTACCCTGCTCCGAAGATCGCCTACGTATTTACCCATCCCGGGCCGTATTTACGCTTGATCAAATGAGTGATTCTTTTTCCCGCCTGTCATCCTGGCGGGCCCATCCGCGTTAAGTTGGAACATCGGCAGTCCCTGCCGGGAATACAAAGCCACAACAACCTTGCGATCGATCTCCCTCATGACTCACAACCGTTCCGCCGCCGCCAGACCTGCCGCCGGCCCAGGTGCCCTGACGCGCAAAGTCCTGCCTGCACTGCTGCTGGGCTGTTTCGTTGCGCGACCGCTGTTTGCCCAGACCGCCGCGCCGCAGACGCCGCCGCCGAAGCGCCCTGCTGCGCAAGCCCAGGGCGGCACGCCGGCGGCGGCCCAGCCGGCGGGAAGCAGTGCCACGCCCGCCGCGACAGGCGGCACGGCCAGCACCGGCACCGCCCCGGCGACGAGCGCGGACAAACCGGCACCGGCGGCCGGCGCCGACGACGATATGGCAACCGTCGAGGTGGTTGCAGCGCGCCCGACCAACAAGGTCGACCGCGACGTGTATGAGCTGAAGAACGACATCAGCGTCAGCAATGCCTCGGCCTCCGACGTCCTGAACAACGTGCCGTCGGTCACCGTCGACCAGGACGGCACGGTGGCGCTGCGCGGCAACCAGAACGTGCAGATCATGGTCAACGGCAAGCGCGACGCCCAGTTCCAGGGCCAGAACCGCGGCGACGCACTGAACGCGTTCCCGGCCGAGAACATCGAATCGATCGAAGTGATCAACGTGCCCGGCGCCGAATTCGGCAACGAAGGCGGTAGCGGTCCGATCATCAACCTGGTTCTGAAGCGCAACCGCAAACCGGGGTCGCGCGCCAACCTGAACCTGAACAAGGGCACCGAAGACCGCTACAACGCCGGCATGAACGGCGAGTACGCGGCCGGCCCTTATTCCATCAGCGGCAACCTGTACGTGCGCAAGCAGCAAGGCAGCAGCCGGCGCGAATCGCAGCGCGAAGACCTCGATCCGGCCAGCGGCAACGTCATCGGTGCCAACAACTCGGCCACCGAGCGCAGGAATGCATCGAAAGCGGTCGGCTTCGCCTCGACCTTCACCTACAACGTCGGCCAGCGCGACCAGGCCGGCGCCACGGTCAGCTATTCGAAGCGCCAGGCCGACACCGACAGCGCCGGCAACACCCAGCTGTTCGGCCCCGGCATGGTCCCGACCGCCGACTACGGCAACCGTGCGCACAGCGCATCGCCGTCGCAGAACTTCGGCCTCGGCGCCTCCTACAGCCACAAGAGCGGCGAACCAGGCGAAGAACTGAAGTTCGACTTGCGCTACACCGGACAAAGCAACGACCAAGAAACCGACAGGTTCTACGACTACCGCCTGCTCCCGGCGCGCTACGTCACCGACAACCACAGCGAGACCGCGCGCAACAACCACATCCTCGACATCTCGGTCGACTACACCAACCGGATCTGGGACAGCTGGTCGCTGGCGGCCGGCGGCAAGATCGCGGACAGCCGGAACGACAACGGCACCGATTACCTTGCCGTCAATCCGGCGAGCGGCGCGTACGAGCCGGTGCCGAGCCGGATCAGCCAGTTCCGCTCGGACGACCGCAACGCCGCCCTCTACGCCACCCTGAGCACGACCTTCTTCTCCAAGCTGCAGGTGAAGGCCGGCCTGCGCGGCGAGTACACCGAACTGGACGTGCGCCAGCCGCTGCTGAACGAGGAAGACAAGTACCACTACATGAACTGGCTGCCGAGCTTGTATGCGACCCAGGACCTGAGCGATACCTCCCAGCTACAGCTGCGCCTGGCGCGCCGCATCGCACGCCCCAACGAGCGCGACCTGAACCCGAACCTGGTGTACGTCAGCGATTTCAGCGCGGTGCAGGGCAACCCGAACCTGCAGCCGGTGAACAACGACTTGATCGAGCTGGCCTACAACGAGCGCTTCTTCGATTTCGTGGATGCGCGCTTCACGCTGTTCAAGCGGCGCGAAGCCCCGGTGATCGGCAACCGCAGCTATCCGTTGACCACCGACCCGAACGTGATCGTCACCTCGCCGATCAACTTCGGCGCCAACGATGCGACCGGCATTGACACCTGGTTCAACGTGCGCAAGCTGTTCATCAGCGGCCTGTCGGCCAACCTGGGCATCACCCTGTCCAACCAGAAGCGCCTGCGCATCTCGAACTACGACATCAATGCAACACCGTTCGAGCAAAAGAACCACCAGGAAAACACCAAGCTGCGCCTGGCCTACCAGATCGGCGCCGAATCGCTGCAGCTGAACGTCAACCACCAGGGCCAGTCGCTCAATGGCCAGGGGACCAACGGCGGCTTCACGACCACCAACCTGTCGTGGCGCCACCAGTTCTCCCCGCGCCTGAGCATGAACCTGAACGTGAACAACCTGTTCCGCTCGGGCAGCACCGAGACCTTCATCGAGAACGAACAGCTGCGCTACCACGCGATCTCGACCACCCAGCCGCGCATCGTCTCGCTCGGCTTCGTGTACCGCTGGGGCGGCGTGACCGGCGACGAGCGGATCCGCAATGGCGGGCGCGGCATGTTCCGTGGCGGGCCGGGCGGCCGTGGCGATGCCGGCGGCGGCCGCGGGGATGGCGGGGGTGGCTTCGGGAACGGCGGTGGCGGTGGTGGCTGGGGTGGCGGTGGCGCTGGAGGTGGTGGCGGCGGAGGTGGTGGTGGAGGTGGCGGCTTCGGCGGCTGACGCGCAAACCGCCGGACCGGACGCCCCCTCAGCGGCCGAAGCTGAACACCCGGCGCGACGAGGCCGCGATCGCCACCACACCCAGCAGGCTGAGTGCCAGCGCGATACGCAAGTCAAACCGGTGCGCAATGAAACCGACGATCACCGGACCGATCAGCAAGCCCATGTAGGCCAGGCGCGTCGTCACCGCCAGGCCGTTCGAAGCCGAGCCGCCGCTGGCCAGCGCCATGCGCCCGGCCGACGAGAACATCACCGGGATGATGTTGGCGGTGCCCAGGCCACACAGCAGGAAGCCGGCCAGCGCCGTCCACACGCCCGGCAGCAGCAGCGCCAGGCCGAGCCCGGCGAACGACAGCGCGCAGCTGGCCACGACCAGCGCACCTTCGGAAAAGCGCGCGCGCACCGGATCGCCGCTGAAGCGTCCAACAGCCATGCCGACCGAGAACGCGGCATAGCCGGCGCTGACGAAGCCGCCACCGGCCAGTGCGACCTCGCGCATGTAGACCGCGCTCCAGTCGTACATCGCGCCCTCGACGATCAGCGCCAGGAAGGCCAAACAGCCCAGCACCACCAGCTTGCGCTTGAGAGCCGGCGGCAAGGCGTGATCTTGCCCCGGCGCCGGCGCATCGTCCCCGGCACCCTGCGCACCCGAAGCGGCCTGATGCGCAAGCGCACTCGACTCCGGCAACAGCCAGCCCGACGTCAACAGAATCAGCGCCGCGCAGCAGGCGCACACCACGCCCAGGTGCCACTGGTTCGGCCAGCCCATCGCCTGCCAGCCGCTCGACACGAGCGCGCCGCACATGCCACCCAGGCTGAAACTGCCGTGGAGCGAGCCGATCACCGGCCGCCCGAACGCCGCCTCGATCACCGCGCCCTGCGAATTGGCCGCGACGTCGTTCACCGCCGACATGGCGCCGTACAGCGCCAGCCAGAACAACAGCAGCGCATATTGCGGCATCAACAGGATGCCAAAGGCGGCCAGCGACAGCAAGAGCGCACTTTTGACGGAAGCCGAAGCGCTGCCCACGCGCGCGATCCAGCGTCCGGCCCAGGCCATGATCAGGATGCCGCCCAGCGCCACCGCCAGCATCGACAGCGACAGGTTGGCGTCGGACAGGTCGAACTTGTCCTTGATGGTGGGCACGTGCGTGCCCCAGGATGCGTAGATGACGCCGTTGACGAACAATACCGTCATGGCACCGAGGCGCGCTTTGCTTAACGATGAAGAAGAGAAAGGGGTTACTTGCTGCACGGATGTTGCTCAAGTCGTAATCAATCGACCGCGCAGTGTAATCGATTGAAGCGAACCATGCGTCGCGCTCGGCCGGTGTAGCATGGGTCATCCACGAACAGAAAAGGACCAACCGTGAACCAGCGCTACCAACCGATCACGCGCCTGGGCCTGGGCGGCACCGGGCTTGGCGACATGTACCACACCACCACCGACGAAGCCGGCAAGGCCACCGTCGACGCTGCCTGGGAAGCCGGCATCCGCTACTTCGACACCGCGCCGCACTACGGCGCCGGCATGTCCGAGCACCGCTTCGGCGCCGCCCTGCGCGCGCGCCCGCGCGACCAGTACACGCTGTCGACCAAGGTCGGCCGCCTGCTGCATCCCCAGCATCCGGGCGAGATCGCCGCACCCTTCGTCAACGCCCTCCCCTTCAAGCGCGTGCTCGACTACACCGCCGACGGCGTGCGCCGCTCGGTCGAGGACAGCCTGCAGCGCCTGGCGCTCGGCCATATCGACATCGCCTACGTGCACGACCTGTCGCCGGAAGCGCTGGGCGACCAGTTCGAACATTACTTCCAGATCGCGGCCGGGCCGGGCGGCGCCTTCGAAGGCATGGTCAAGTTGCGCGAGGAAGGCATCATCAAGGGCTGGGGCCTGGGCGTGAACACGATCGAGCCCTGCCTGCGCGCGCTGAAGCTGTCGGATCCCGACATCTTCCTGCTGGCCGGACGCTACACGCTGATGGAGCAGACGCCGCTGCAGGAACTGTTCCCGCTGTGCGCCGCGCGCGGTGCCCATGTGGTGCTGGGCGGTCCGTTCAACTCGGGCTTCCTGGCGGGCGGGTCGCATTACGACTACCTGCCGGCGAAAGAGGAACAGATCCAGAAGCGCGAGCGCCTGCGCCAGATCGCGGCCAACCATGGCGTCGACCTGGCCGCGGCGGCGCTGCAGTTCGGGGTCGCGCATCCGGTCGTGGCGGCGACGATTCCCGGCGCCAGCAGCCCGGAGCACCTGAAGCGCAATGCCACGCTGATGCACATCGAGATCGCGCCCGCGTTCTGGGAAGAACTGCGGATCGAAGGCCTGGTGGCGCAGGAGGCGCCGCTGCCGCCGAAGAAGGCGAATGCCTGAGAGGCGCAGTGCGGACCGCTTCCCTGCGGTTCGCCAGGTCTGCCGGACGTCTGCCGGATAGTTCCGCTAACGGTAAAACCGTCGCACCGGCGCAGGCCGGTGCCCAAGTCTGCCGCGCAGCCGCAACGCGCAAACGCGGCGAGACAGTCCGGTCAGCCCGCTCCGTCCGGCGTCCCGCGCGTACCTGCCTTTTGCCTGTCTTTCCAGGCTCGCACACCCAGCACGACACTCAGCAGGCACAGGCATCCATAAAACGCAGCCCGGCCACTCTCCCCTTGCATGAACAAGGCGACGGCCGCGCATCCGAAAGCGATGGCTGCGATGACGGTCCCGATGACAAGAACGGTATGCCTTTGCCTGGCGCTGGGCGTCGCGCCGACGGTGTTTTGGTCCATGGATGTTCCGAAGCGTAGTGACAACAGGGCCATTGTAGGCGACTCGTTCGCAAGGCGTAAGGATTACGCAGCCACGGCAGGCTGCCCGGCACTGCCCGCACTGTGCCCGGACGCCGCCGTCAGCTTGCCGCCGCCGGAACCGGCAGCATCGCCGCTGCCGCTGCTGCCGATCGGTCCCTTGGGCGCGACAACCGGTCCTTTGATGTCCCTGCCACCGATGCTGGTGCCGCTCCAGTTGCATCCTGCCATGCCCAGCGCGATAGCGCCGACGAATAGTGCGCGTCTTGCGCTTTGATATCTGGCTTTCATCGTCATTTCCCTATTGTCGAGTGTTCGTGTGCAGTTGCCTTTGTACTGTTGCTTTCATGCCGGTGGTGATTGGACGGGGACAGGCACGTGTCGGTTCCGCAGGTGACATTACCACCAATGGCACGCTGTCGTTTTTTTGTATTCTGGGAACGGTTTCTCACTAGAAAGTAATAACAAATATTTACAGGTGTTAATATTTAGCCTATTACAAATACCAATTCCCGCCATGCGTCTACGCTCCCTTCGTGTCCTTTCCTGCCTCGCGCTGTCGCTGCTGTCCGCCTGTGGCGGGGGTGGCGGTGGCGGTTCGTCGACGCCGCCGCAGACGGGCGGCAGTGCGCCGGCCCCGTCGCCATCGGTATCGCTGGCGATGACGACCGCGCCCATCGACCTGAACGTCATCAGCGGCGAATCCGCCGACATGACCGTGCAAGGCACGTGGACGAAGCAGAACCTGGACGCCCCGGTCTACCTGAGCGTGCGCGATGCCGGCGGCCGCTTTACCCTGCCGCAGCCAGCCGTCGCCACCGGTACCGCTTTCAGCATGAAGCTTTCGGCCCCGAGCACGCTTGCAGCGGGCACCTACGACGGCACGCTCGAACTGCGCGCCTGCAAGGACGCGGCCTGCGCCGACACCTGGGCCGGCACGGCCAGCCTGGCCTACACGATGAAAGTCGCTCCCCCAGAGTGGGCAATGTACCAGGGCAATCCTGCCCACACCGGCTACGTCCCGGTCACGCTGGACCCGGCGCGCTTTGCCAAGGCCTGGGAATGGCAGCGCAAGGAAACCAGTCCGCTCGGCGCCGCCATCAACCCGGTCGTCACGCGCAACGGCACGGTCTTCATCACCGGCGACGTCTACTTCGGCCAGGGCATCGTGTACGCGCTGTCGGAACAGGATGGCAGCGAGACCTGGCGCTACCCGATGGGCCAGGTGCCTGCCCTCGGCCCACCGTCGGTCAGCAAGGGCCGGGTCTACGCCGCCGTGACGGGCCAGGGAGAGACCACGCTCTGGGCGTTCGACGCCGCCAAGGGCGACGTGCTGGCCAAGTCGGCGTTCGAAGGCCAGTTGCCGCACGTGATGGCGCCGACCGTGAGCGGCGACATGGTGCTGACCGGCGCCGGCCAATTCGGCGGCAAGACCTATGCGTTCTCGACCTCGACCGGCGCCAGCAACTGGGTGCACGATGCCGGCGGCGTATGGGACATGTGGGCACCGGCGGCCGACGACACCTATGTGTATCACCACAACGGCGCCGCCCTGTTCATGATCGACCGCGCCAGCGGCGCCACGGTGGCCCAGATCGCCGATCCGCTCAGCACCGGCAACACCAGCAACGGTTATTTCGGCGGCCCCGTCCTGGGCAGCAAGCGCGACGCCATCTCGTTCGCCGGTGGCGCCTTCAGCGGCCGTGCATCGTCCAGCCAGGAACACTACGACCAGCGCGTCCTGTCGAGCTTCGACCTGACCCAGCGCCGCTACAACTGGTCCACGGCCAACCCCTACCTGACCGCACCGGCGCTGGCCGACGGCGTGCTGTACGCCGGCCGCAATACGCCGTCCGTGCTGGATGCGATGGACGAAGCGACCGGCAAGGTGCTGTGGAGCTGGTTCCCGCCGGAGTCGGCCGAGACGATACACCGGAATATCATCGTGACGCGCAATCTGCTGTTCGTGAGCACGGACCGGGCGGTGTATGCGATCGATCTGGCGACCCGCAAGAGCGTGTGGCGGTATGCCGAGCCGGGGGCCCTGGCTTTGTCGGCGGATCGTACGCTTTATATTGCGGTTGGGGCGACGAGCAGTACCGGCAAGCTGGTGGCGATCCGGTTGCAGAAGTAAGCTGTCCGGCCTGGATCATGGCGAACGTGCAGGCGATAAGGCGTGCGCGAGCGCCTGGCGATCCAGGCACCCGTCACCGGCGGCGACCACGACGCAAGCGACGCCATGGCCGATCACATTCGTCAGCAGGCGGCACTTCATCGTCCTGTCGATCGCGAACAGGATCGCCATCAGTTCCGGCGGCACCACGTGCAGCAGGGCGACGGTCGCCGCAAGCGTCGCCACACCCGATCCCGCCACGCCGACCGCGCCCTTGCTGCTGATGAGGGCCATGCCCAGCATCCACGCCAGTTCGTGCCAGCCCAGCCGCACCCCTGCAGCCTGGGCAAGGAAGGTCAGGCCCATGGCAATGTAGAGATAGGTCCCGGCCAGGTTCAGCGAATACGAGAACGGCAGCACCACGTCCGTGACCTGGCGCGGACAGCCCAGATGCTGGAGCTTTTCGCTCAGTGGCACGAGGCCGGCCAGCGACGAACTGGTGAAGAATACGAGATAGAGTTCGGCCCTGATGTAGGCGATGAAGCGCAGCAGCGGCATGCCCGCAAGCCAGGCCGCGCCGCCCAGGACGACCAGGACGAACAAGGCGCTGGCAAGATTGATGGCGGCGATGAATTTCAGCAGCGGCAGCAGCGGTGCGAGTCCATGGCGTCCCACCGCAGCCGCCATGGCGCCGAAGGCGGCCAATGGCGCAAACACCAGCAGGCGCTTGATGACGCCGAACAGGCCGAGGCGGCAACGCTCTACCCATGCCAACACGCGTGGGTCCGGAAAGCGGCCGAGCAGCAGGCCGGCTGGCAAGGCCGCGGCCAGCAGGAGCAGGTTGTTCGCTTTGAGTGAAGGCAGCCGGTCGAGCCAGCCGGGCATGGAGGCCGGGGTCTCGGCCGGCGCCGACATGGCCGGCAAGGATGCGCTTGCGAGAACCGCGCCGGCGCCCGGTTCCAGCGCCCAGCCGGCAGCCAGTCCGAACAGCATCGACAACAAGGACAGCAGCGCAAAATACGCACAGGCCAGCACCCCGATCCGTCCGAGCTCGCGCCGGTGGCCGAGCGCCGATGCGCTGGAGACCAGCATACAAAAAATCAGCGGATAAGTGAGCCAGCCCAGCAAATAAATGAACAGTTGGGCCAGGGCTTGCATCCGCACCGCGAGCGCGGGCGCAAGCAAGCCCAGGCCCAGGCCTGCGGCCACCGGTATGGCCAGCGGCAGGAAGCCCTTCACCTATGTCTGCCCCTGGCGTGCGAGTTCGATGAAATGACGCAGCGTGGGCCGCTGCCCGTCGTCGCGCCAGGCCAGCGTCAGGGGCGCGGAGAGCGCCGGTGGCGCATCCTTGATCGCGCAGTACACGACGTTGTCGGCATGGAAGCCTTGCATCGAAGCCGGTACCGCGGAGACGCCGGCGCCCGCGGCAACCAGGCTGATATTCGTGAGCATGCGCTCGACTTCGATCGCCACGTTCGGCACGAAACCGGCCTGCACGCAGGCTTCGACCAGGTTTGCGTACATGCCGGGCGCGCCGCTGCGCCGCACCAGGATGAAGCGCTCGTCGCGTAGGGACGACAGCGGCACCGCCGGACGACCGCGGCCACGCGCGCGCGGCAGCGCCGGATGGCCGACCGGCAGCACCAGCAGCAGTTCTTCCTCGAGCAGGCGTTCGAAGGACAAGCCTTCCGGCTGGCTGACGGGACGCCGCAGGAAGGCCACGTCCAGCTGGTTCCGTACCAGCGCATCGGTCAGCTCGGCCGCGTTCCCTTCCCGGAATTCCAGCTTGACCTGCGGCCAGGCGTCGCGGTAGGCGCGCATCACCTGCGGGATGAAGGCGTGGGCGGCCGCCGAACTCGTGAGGCCGACCGACAGGCGTCCGACGCTGCCACTGCTGGCCCTCGCAGCGCGCACGACGGCCGCGTCCACGTTGTCGAGGATGGCGCGCGCCTCCAGCAGGAAGGCTTCGCCGCCCGCGGTGAGCATCGCCCCTTTCGGATGGCGGCGGAACAGATCGAAGCCGAGCTCCTGCTCGAGCGCCCGGATCTGCTGGCTCAAGGGCGGCTGCTGCATGCCCAGGCGCTCGGCGGCGCGGGTGAAATGGCCTTCTTCGGCGACCACGACGAAATAGCGAAGGTGTCTCAGCTCCATGCGAGGTCCATATTTATTAAGTCTGGAGATTAGCTTTTCGATATATTTTACATTGAAGAAGCTTCTCGGTAGCATCCTTGTACGCAAACAAGCATGTTCTTCGCGACGACGGTGCCCAGCCCAGAACGCTGTCCACGCACGCCGCACTGCGTACACCTTAAAAAACTACAAGCACAATCCGGAGACACCCATGAAACACACTTTGCTGGCGGCCGCCCTGGCCGCCCTGTCCCTGCACGCCCATGCCCAGTCCGAGGAAGGCAGCGCCGATGCGCCGAAGACGGGCGGGAATGCCGGCAGCAGCGCCGTCACCGTCTACGGTTCGATCGATGGCGGACTGCGCCACGAAACCAACGTCGACCCCGAGGGCAACAGCGACACGACCATGAGTTCGAACGGCACCTTCCGCTCCAACCGCCTGGGCTTGCGCGGCAGCGAGGACATCGGTGGCGGCAACAAGGTCAACTTCGTGCTGGAGATGGGCTTCAATTCCGGCACGGGCGCGCTGAACAATACCAACAACGTGATCTTCCAGCGCGAAGCGCACGTCGGCATGTCGGGCGCCTGGGGCGCCCTCGACGCCGGCCGCAACTACACGGTGGCCTACCGCACCATTCTTGCCTTCGATCCGTTCAGGTTCCGCTACCCGAGCATCACCTACGTGCTGTCCTCCACCAATGGCATCCGCAAGGACAACGACGTCCAGTACACCGGCCGCTTCGGCGACTGGACCGCGCGCGCCGAATGGGCGCTCGGCGAAGTCGCCGGCGATGCCGACTACGGCACCACCAAGGCGGTCGGCGTCAACTATGCCCATGGCGGCCTGAAGGCCGGCGCCAGCTATTCGATCGCCAAGCAGAACGTCGGCACCGCCAGCGCGCCGAACTACCGCGACTACGATCACGCGGCGCTCGGCGCTTCCTACGATTTCGGCGACCTGTCGCTGGCGATCGGCCATATCAAACAGACCCAGGAAACGACCACGCGCGACACCACCTCGACCTGGGACTGGTTCGGCGGCAGCTACCAGCTTACGCCCCGCTTCGACCTGACCGCGGCCTGGTACCGTAACAAGGCCTATAACGCCAAGGCGACCGCGGCGGCAGCGATCGGCGATGCAAACAAGACGATGCTGATCACCGGCGTCACCTACCAGATGTCGAAGCGCACCACGCTCTACGCCGAAGTCGACAGCACCAGGCTGAAAGGCGGTTTCGCCAGCGGCGGGACGACCAAGCTGAACCAGACCCGCCAGCGCGGCATGGCGGCCGGCATCATGCACGTGTTTTAAGATGACTACCATGTTCAAACTGAAAATTCTTCCTGTCGCCATCCTGCTCCTTGCCCATGCGGCGCAGGCGCAGCAGCAGAACGAGCGCGACGAGTTCTATTGGCTCGGCGAGATCAATAAGGCCTCGGCGGTTATCAATGCGCAGCAAGGCCTGCTCGATCCATCCAAGGTGGCGGGTATTGCCGCCGGCCTGAACGGGGTGATCGAGGCCGGCAAGCAGCCGGGCGCCAAGCGGCCGTCGACCGTCATCACCTTCGAGCCCTTGATGATCAAGGCCGCGGGTCCGGACGTGACGCTGCTGCATGCCGGCCGCTCGAGCCAGGACATGCATGCGACCTACCGCGCCGCGATCATGCGCGACAACATGCTGAAACTGGCGGCGCAGTTGAACCGGACCGCCGCCACGATCGTGCAGCTGGCCGGGGTGCATGAAAAGACGATCGTCCCCAACTACACCAACGGCGTCGCGGCGCAGCCGAACAGCTATGGTCACTATCTGCTCGGCTATGCCGCCGGCCTCGATCGCGACGCCCAGCGCATCCGCGAGGCGTATGTGCGCATCGACCAGTCCCCGATGGGCACCACGGTGCTGAATGGCAGCAGCTGGCCGCTCGACCGCGGCAGGATGGCCGATTATCTCGGCTTCGCGGCCATCGTCGACAATGCCTACGATGCGCACCAGATCGCGGCGGTCGACTATCCGGTGGAGGTGGGTTCCATCGTCACCGGCATTGCCCTACATGCCGGCAGCTTCATCGAGGACGTGATGGCGCAATATGGCCAGGCCCGTCCCTGGATCCTGCTACGCGAAGGCGGCGGCAATACCTATGTGTCGAGCGCGATGCCGCAGAAGCGCAATCCCGGCCTGCTGAATGCGACCCGCCGCGAGGCATCGATGGCGATCACGCTCGCCATGGGACCGGTCCTCGAAGCGCACAATCTCCCGCCGGGCATGAGCGACGCCAAGGAAGTGAAGCCGAACGCGGAAATGGTGGACAGCGCGATCAAGGTGCTGGCTGGCTGGGACAAGATCCTGAAGTCGCTCGTCATCGACAAGGACCGTGCGCTGGAGGAGCTCAACAGCGATTGGACCGCATCGCAGGAACTCGCCGACCTGTTGATGCGCAACTACAAGCTGCCCTTCCGCGAAGGCCACCATTTCGCGTCCGAGGTCGTCGATTACGCCAAGGCGCACAACCTGCGGCCGAGCGACTTCCCCTATGTGCAGGCGCGCCGCATCTACAAGGAAGCGACCCGGGATTACGCCACCGGCGAGCTGCCGATGAGCGAAAAGGAATTCCGTGCGGCGCTGGACCCGGTTGCCATCGTCAGCCACCGCGCCACCGCCGGTGGACCCCAGCCCGCCGAGATGGCGCGCATGCGCACCGAGGCGCAACAAAGGCTGGCGCGACAGGACACATGGATCAAGGAAAAACGCAACCGGATCGACGCTTCCCTGGCCCGGCTGGACCGCGACTTCGACAAGCTGCTGCCACAGGACCGCAAGGCGCCGCCGCAAGGCAAATAATGCACCTCCCTCATACCATGACTGATTCGGCTCCCCTATGATGAAGCGACGCACCCTGATTCGCCATGCCCTTGCGTATTCGGCCCTGGCCCTCGCGCCACCCTTGCGCTTGGCGGCAGCAGAAACGGCAGCGCAAACGACAGCGCCTGCAAGCCCCAGCGCGACCTTGCCGCTGTGGGACCGGGGCACGCCTGGTAACGAAACGATGGGCGGCGCGTCCCAGCGCTCGGCAAAGGGCGCCCTGAGCCACGTCGTGACGCCGATGCTCGAAGTGTTCATGCCGGCGCGGCCAAATGGCAGTGCGGCCCTGATCGCGGGCGGCGGCGGCTACAAGCGCATCCAGATGGAGTCGGAAGCGTATCCGGCCGCGCGATGGCTGGCACAAAGGGGCGTGACCGCATTCGTGCTCGACTACCGCTTGCCCGGCGACGGTTGGGCCGCCGGGCCGCTGGCGCCCTTACAGGATGCCCAGCGCGCCATCCGTCTCATCCGTGCCAATGCGCACGTGTACGGCCTCGATCCAGCCCGGCTGTTAGCGCTCGGGTTCTCGGCCGGGGGCCACTTGATGGGCATGGCGGCGGCGCGTCCGGATTTCGCCTCCTATCCCCCGCAAGACGACATCGACAAGTTGTCCGCCCAGGTATCCGCGGCGGCATTGATCTACCCGGTCGTGACCTTGCGCGCCCCCTACGACCGCACATCGACGCGGCGCGTACTGATCGGTCCCCACCCGACTGCCAAGGAAAGTGCGGGGTGGTCGGTCGACACCTGGATCGGCAAGCTGATGCCGCCCTTGTTCGCAGTGCAGGCCCAGGACGATCCGATTGCCGATCCCGCGAACATCACGATCCTCTCGCAGGCCGCGGACCAGGCAGGTGTACCGATCGAAACGCATCGGCTGTCGACTGGCGGGCATGGATTCGGCATGGGCAAAGCCGGTTCGCCAAGCGCCGAATGGCCTACGTGGTTCGAACACTGGCTGCGTGAGCACGGACTCGTCGCGTGATGGGAACACTTTTTGATGTGCACGATGCAATGTTGTAAATCGTGCGACAATCGGTATTCATTGCTAGCGCCACGCTAGCCGCACGTTCAAGGACATCTTTCCCATGCCAGCATCCAGACCGCAACGCGGCTCTCTCCTTTTATTGCTCCCGATCGGGCTCCTCCTTGCATTGGTGGCGCTGGGCTTCGCATGGGCCGGCGGCTGGATCGGTGACGATGGCCTGACGCCACAAACCATGGTGGGTACCGCGGAGGCTTCCGGATCGCCGCATCCCGGGTTCCGGCGTGCGCACAGCAAGGGCATTTGCATCATCGGTACCTTTACGCCGGCTCCCGGGGCGGCGCAGTTGTCGACGGCGCGCGTGTTTTCGCAGGCATCCACGCCTGTGCTTGGCCGGTTTTCCAATCCGGGCAACGATCCCTACTCGCCCGACAACAAGGCCGCGGTGCGCGGCATGGCGCTGCAGTTGAAGACCGACGACGGCCAGGAATGGCGCATGGCCATGAACAGCTTTCCATTTTTCGCATCTTCGACGCCCGAGGGATTCCAGGCGATGAATGCAGCCAAGCTGCCGGATCCCGCCACCGGCAAACCCGACCCCGAGAAAATGAAGGCCGTGCTGGCGCGCTATCCAGAAATCATGAAATTCATGGAGTGGTCGAAAAACGCACCGGTTCCGGACAGCTTGGCAAACACCCGCTTCAATGGCGTCAATGCGTTCCGCCTGATCGATGCCCAAGGCACGCAGCGCACGGTGCGGTGGTCGATGCGCCCGCATGCGCCGTTCGCAGCGGCGAATCCCGAGCAGCTGAAATCGGAACCCAGGGACTATCTGGCAAGCGATCTCGATCGGCGCCTGGCGGCCGCGCCTCTGGAATGGGACCTGGTGATGCAATTCGCCGCCCCTGGCGATCCCATCGAGGATCCGTCCAAGCCCTGGCCCGACAGCCGGCAGGAGACCAAGGCCGGCACGCTGACCCTGACACGCGCCGAGCCGCAGGCCGCGGGTCCTTGCCGCGACCTGAATTTCGATCCATTGATCCTGCCAAAGGGTATCGCCGGTACGGACGATCCGGTCCTGCATGCGCGCTCTTCCGTCTACTCGGTATCGTTCAACCGGCGCGAGCGTGAAATAAGCCAGGGCAAGCTTCAGAATGGGAGCACGCGATGAACCAGACTCGCCATTTCAATTTGCTGGCGCGCGTGCTGCACTGGTCGATGGCGCTTGCGATCACGATCATGTTGTTCGTCGGCGCCGCCATGGTCGTCTCGCTGCGCTACCGCGAGCAGCTTCTCGACCTGCACCGGCCACTCGGCCTGGCAATCCTGCTGCTGGCAATCGTACGCCTGGCAAACCGTCTCCGTCATACGCCCCCACCGCTACCGGCCGACCTGCCGCGCATCCAGGTGTGGGCTGCCAAGGCGTCGCATTGGTTGCTGTACGCGCTGATGTTGGCGATGCCTCTGATCGGCTGGGGGATGCTGTCGGCAGGTGCCTACCCCGTTGTTCTGTTCAACGGCGTCAACCTGCCGGCGATCCTGCCGCACAGCCCTGTCCTGTACGGATTTTTACGTCCGCTCCATGGCGTGCTTGCGTATCTGCTGTTCTTCACCGTGCTCGGCCACCTTGGTGCGGCGCTGTTCCACGCATGGGTGCGGCGTGACGGCGTATTTGGACAAATGGCCAAGGGCGGCTGAACCAGGCCTGCCGCCTCGATCCAGCACTCCTCGTTTATTGGCGCCAGACAGTCAAAATCGTCATTTATATGACAAATTCGAAAGGTTTTACATAACAATTTGATTAAATTGTTTATTTCATGCAATCTCTCGTAAAATAGCGTAAATATTGGCGAGGGTGGGCATGAAGGGCATTGTATTCAATCTGCTGGAGGAAGTGGTCTCGACAGCCTATGGCGATGCCGCTTGGGATCAGATGCTCGACGCGGCCGACCTGGACGGCGCGTACACCTCACTGGGCAGTTACAGCGACGAGGAAATCTTCGCCTTGGTAAAGGTGGCATCGCAGACTTTGTCGCTGCCCGAGGCGGATGTGCTGCGCTGGTTCGGTCGCCAGGCAATGCCGCTGCTGGCCAAGCGCTATCCGGCGTTCTTCGCCACGCACGCCGATGCGCGCAGCTTCCTGCTCACCCTGAACAACATCATCCACCCCGAAGTGCGCAAATTGTATCCAGGCGCGCGGCCTCCGGTGTTCGATTTCGACACCAGCAGCACAGGCCTGCTGGCAATCGGCTACAACTCGTCGCGCCGTTTATGCGCGTTGGCGGAAGGTTTCATGCACGGTGTCTCCGATTACTACAGCCAGCCGCTGAACATCGTGCAAGTACAGTGCATGCACCACGGTGCGGACCGGTGCATCTTCCATGTGCATCCCCCCTTGCCATGACTACCGACACGCACCCGGCCGCCAGCAGCGACATCGCACGACTCGAGCGCCGTCTCAAGCGTGAGGTCGCGGCGCGCCACGAAGCCGAGGCCATCGCTGAACGCGGCTTGCGCGACCTGTTCCAGCGCCAGCAGGAAATCGCGCTGTTGGAGAGCATCGCCGTGGCTGCGAACGAGGCCAAGTGCGTCAACGATGCGATGGTGCGCGCACTTGAAGCAGTATGCCGCTACATGCACTGGCCGCTCGGCCACCTGTGGCTGATCGGCGAGCGCCGGCAGGAACGGTGTTTTGAATCCACCAAGATCTGGTTCGACATCGTGGCACGCGACCCGGGTTGCCCCATCCAGCATTTGCGCGCGGTCACCGAAGCGAGCGAGTTTGCGCTCGGCACCGGGCTGCCTGGACAGGTCGTCGCAAGCGCCGCCCCAGTGTGGATCGACGTTGCCGGCACCACCAAGGCCATCCTGCTGCGTCTGGACGAAATCGTGCGCGCCGGCTTTGCGTCGCTGTTCGCGTTCCCGGTCATGATCGGCAGCGAAGTCGTCGCCGTGCTCGAGTTTTTCAGCGTCGAACGGCAGCAACCCAATGAATCGCTGCTCCGATTGATGGCGCAGATCGGCACCCAGCTTGGACGCGTGATCGAACGGCGCCGGGCGCAGGACCAGCTGGTGCACGATGCCTTGCACGACCCGCTGACCCAGCTGGGTAACCGCAAGCTGTTCCTGGACCGTCTTCAGCGCCTGTTATTGCGCGCAATGGACGGGCCCGACAACGATTTCGCGGTGCTGTTTGTCGACCTCGACCGGTTCAAGTCGATCAATGACGGACTCGGTCACCAGAGTGGCGACCAATTGATCATTGGCGCCGCGCGGCGCTTGTGGGATTGCCTGCGCGAGGCCGACACGATCGCGCGCGACCCGGCATTGGCCGACGAGCGCCTGGTCGCACGCCTGGGCGGCGACGAATTCGTGATCCTGCTGGACAGCATCGGCAGTGCCGAACGTGCCGTCATGGTCGCGGAACGCATCATGGCCACACTGGCCGAACCTTTCGAGGTAGCCGGGCAGCGCGTGTTCGTTACCGCCAGCGTAGGTATCGCGCTCAGCGCCACCGGCTATGCCGACGTCGAGGACATCCTGCGCGATGCCGACATCGCCATGTACCAAGCCAAGAAGTCAGGGCGCGCGCGCTGGGTCATATTCGACCGGGCGATGCAGCTTACGGCGCTGCGCCGCCTGCAGATGGAAGCCGACTTGCGCGACGCGCTGGCGCAGTCCCAGCTGGTGTTGTACTACCAGCCCATCGTATCGCTCCATGCCGATCGGATCAGCGGTTTCGAGGCGCTGCTGCGTTGGCAGCATCCAGTGCGCGGCCTGGTGCCGCCGAACGAATTCATCCCGGTGGCCGAGGAAATCGGCCTGATCGGGCAGATCGGCGCCTGGGTACTGGCGCAAGCCTGCCGCCAGCTGCGCGAATGGCAGCACCGTTTCGACATGCGGCTCGACATGAGCGTGAACGTGTCAGCCGTCCAATTCAACGGCGACGAGCTCGCAGCAACAGTGCGCCAGGTCCTGCGCGACACCGGCATCGCGCCCTCCACCCTCAAGCTTGAACTGACTGAAAGCGCCGTCATGGCCGACGCCGAGCACGCGCTCGTGGTGCTGGCACATTTGAAGGCGTTGGGCGTGCGCATCAGCCTGGACGATTTCGGTACCGGCTATTCCTCGCTCAGCTACCTGCGCCGCCTGCCGATCGACACGCTGAAGATCGATCGTTCCTTCGTCAGCCAGTTGGACCGGCTGGACGACAAGCGGCAGATCGTCGACGTGGTGCTGATGCTGGCGCACGCGCTCGGCCTGGACGTGGTTGCCGAGGGCGTCGAGACCGATGCCGAGCAGCGTTTGCTACGCGACATGGGCAGCGATTTCGTGCAGGGCTATTTCTACTATAAGCCGCTCACGTCCGACGCTGCGGCATTGGCGCTGGCGGCGCAAGGTGACTTGCTCGCTGTAGCAGGAGCGCATGCGATAGGCTGATTATCCAGGCTTGGCATGCCGTACTTGCAACTGCGTGAGGAGTGCGACGTACTTTCAACGCTGCTCCTAACCATGGCGACAGGGAGCTTTTTGACATAGCTGAACATGTCAGGACAATGTTCCTGACGGTGACAGGCGGAGTTCTACTCCGCTATGAAACAAACTAGATTTTTCACAAATGCCCGAAAACTGCCCATAACGAAATGCTCCCACCTGCACTTTCAATGACTTGGGCGTTTGCTTACAGGCATGCATACTGTGAAGGTACTGCCTAGGCCTGGGCCTGCGCTATAGACCTCAATCGTTCCTCCGTGCAGTTCAATCAGTCCTTTTGCAATAGCCAATCCCATACCTACACCTGCCGCTTTGCGATCCGCAGTCTGTTGGCCTTGTGAATACATTTCAAATAGTCTAGGCATCAGTTCACTTGAGATACCCTGCCCTTTGTCTGTGACTGTCATAGAAGCACACCCGTTCCTAACTACCAGACAGACATCGATTACTGAATCGGAAGGTGAATAACGTGATGCATTTCCAATCAGATTACCAAGGACCTGAGTCAACCTTGTACGGTCACCCTGTACGATTACTGACTCAGACGGGAACGATTGAGAAAGAGTCTGATTTTTTGACAGCACTGTCGAAGCAAGCTGTTCTGCAGCGCAATGGACAGTGTCACGTAAATCAAACGGTTCTGTCTGTAGATAAACATCTCCTCGCGTGATACGCGATAAATCAAGCAGGCCTTCTACGAGACGGCTCATGTGTCCAACTTGCCTGGCAATTGTTTGGCTTATCTTGGACACTTGATCCGGATCGTTTCGCACGCTCTCAAGTAGCTTGCCCGCCATAGTAAGCGTCGACAAAGGATTACGGAGTTCGTGAGACAGAACCGTCAAAAATTCATTTTTCCGTTCGTTCGCATCGGACAGCGCCTCACGAGCCTCCACGAGTTCTGTAACGTCCCTCGAAACCACAAGCATCCCGTTCGTGCCCGGAGTTGACGCTTGCAAAGGTGTGACAACGACATCCCACCAACGCGGTGAGTTTTTTGAGGTTGGGCAAAATGCCAGGAATTGGCTACGCTGCCCCTTGCGGGCATCTTCGATTGCCTGTTCAACCCGAACGCGTTCACTTCCAGGCCACAGACTTGGCCAACTGGCTCCATCCAGCTGGTCCTGACGATCGAGCTCTAAAGCGATCTTTCCGCCTGGGCTCAGACGCCTGATAGTGCCATCATCCGACAGGACCTTGATGCAATCTGGACTACTCTCATAGAGTTCGGCATTGACGAAGGCATCAAGTTGTTGTAATTCAAGCATGGCGGCGTAGAAAGATATGGGGTAACCGAAAAAATGGCCAGGTGTCGATCATGTTGTGAGCCTTCAAAAAATGCTTAGTTAGAAAGCTACTTTTGTAGGCAAACTCCTACATCATCTCATAAAAATGATAGATTTGCCGAAATGAAGCGATTTTCTTACAAATTTTGTTGCAAATATTTAAATTTGGTATCTGCGACCGTCAATTACGAGCAAGTTGCTTAAGGCGAGAGGTCATGCTCTCTAAACTATTGTTATGGTGAGCCAATGGCGCCCAGTCCTGGAACCAAATATGGTGTAGTGCCTGCAACGCCGCTGAACGAACGGCTTCGTGATTACTAGCACAACACAAGATCAGCGCTGTCCGCCGGCCGACCTTTAAGTACGAAAATCTACCATTCATGCGGCAAAGAGAACTCCTTTTAAAACGATCCTGTTAGTGGCGGTTGTGACTAAAAACGTAACCAGCATTCTTTGATGATCTTGCGCACAGCGCAGATTTTGTCAAGCTGGTCGTATAGCGCACTCAAGTAAACTCCTCTAGCGAACTTAAGGGCTATTTATTCAAGGGAATTTGAAGAACTCATGTAGCGGAACAAGGCTAGATATTCAAACATTCAGCCCACATGAAATAAAAATAGGTCTAACAATCTGTTTACTATCAAACTCCAATTATTAGCGCATCGGTAGGATAAAGCGTTATTCTAAAGTGTAGAACTATTCATGAACCAAGTACTCGCCATGGATAAGATGCCGAATTTCTGATTGCCTTATAAGAATCTATGAGGCGCTTCATATTTACGGGGTATCACGTAGCACTCTCTATGAAGCTATCCAAAAGTGACAGTTTTCCAGCCAAAGTAAAGTTATCCAAAAATCTTTCGCCGAGTGGTTCAAGCAAGCGATGATGGTTGAACCAGTAAACTCATCTCAGCGTGCCCAGTTTGAAGGCCTCGCGTGTTTTACAAAGAGAGAGGGAGGTTGATCGGCTCGGCCTTGTAGAGCCAGACTATCTGGGCGCTGATGACTTAATTTTAGACTGCGTCCCGTAGAAGATGTCGCCGGGCCTACGCCGGAACTTCATGCGCCAGGGATTTCCGCCCTTTGGTGTAACCTCGAGATACAAACCGCCGCCATTGGCGAGCTGGCAAGCCTTTTTCCTAGGCTTGGCGTTCCGTACTTGTAGCTGCGTGAGAGGCGCGACGGTCTTTGGCATTTGGGGGCATCCAGTCTGGCGGAAGCGCGGAGTGCCTCCAACGCTGCCCCAAACATCCTGGCTGTGCGAGACATGCGCGGAAGGCAGAGGATAAAAAAAGCCCGCTGTCTCCATGAGGACAGCGGGCTTTTTGACGTACCTGAACAAATCAGGACAATGTTCTGGCGGAGAGAGGGGAAGTCATACTGTCCTATGAAGCTATGGCCATTTTCTCGCCATATGCCCCCAAAAATGCCCCCAAAATTTAAAGTCGGTTACTTGCGCGGCGCGCTGGCACAAACACGCGCCAGGCCAGCACGCATGCAGTAACGCACAGCGCCAGTCCCAGTAAGCTCAGCCCTACCACCAGTATGCCGCGTAGCAGTGGGCGCGCCAGCAATGGCGCGAAGTCTAGGCTGTGCAAGCCGTTGTATAGAACCCGTTGCCACGGCGTACCCGGATCAGTGCGCACTAGCAGGCGCCCCGAAACAGGATCGGCATACAGCGTCACCCCATCGGACCAGCTTGCACGCCACACGGGCAGTGGCCGGCTGAAGCTGCCTCCCTGCCCAGCAGGCTCACGAGAATAATATAGCGAGTCGTAGTTCGTTAGCAGTTCTACCACCGGGACGCCCGTGGCGACACCACGCAAACCGAGCAAGGCTCCGGTAATCGCTTCAGTGGGAAGAGAACGCAGAACGATGCCATCGTCTCGCCCGGCAGCGACCAGCACCTGGTCCGCAGGACCTGCCGCGCCGCGTACGCGATACCAAGCTTGGCCCTGCAGTTGTACAAGGTCGATCTCGCGCGCTGCATTCGCAGTCGGCGCCAAGGCAAGCGCACGTGGCGGATTTACTACGACCGCAGGCGCCGTCCCAGTCCAAGCGTCAAGCTCCTGTGGCGCAGCGCCACGCGGCGAGAACACGCCGAAGGGATTCATCGACAGCAGTCCCGAAAGGATCCAGGTGATGCTGATCACGCTGGCCGCCAAGCCGATGATATGGTGCCAGCGCATCCAGAACTTGCGATACGGGATCCATCTACTGCGGTTCAGGTACAGCTGCCAAATGCCAAGCGCGAGGCCGCTCATGGCCAGCACCACGCCGGGCAACGATAAGCACACCACCACGTTGTGCCACAGTTCCGGCCAGCGCCGCAACTGAGTAAAGTAGATCCAATGCGGTACCGCGCCCACCCAGTTCCAGGCGCGCTCGGCGCGGCGCGTATCGAGTACCACTTCGGCGGCCCCGGGCGACACGTACAACGCCAGCCCGTCCGTGCCGTCCATCTCGACGCGCACCAGCGGACGGTGCGGGTTGTAGCCCTGTGCGACGGTCCATTGATCGCGCTCCAGCCGCTCCACGTGCAGCGCGCGGCGGCCGCTGAAGCGCTGCGCCACGGCGGCCGCCTCGGCGTCCGTCAGCGGCGCCAGCGCAGCGCCGCTGGCCGCGTCGACGCCGACCCAGCGCTTGTCGGCGCCGAGCAAGCGCCACACGGGCCGGTCGCCAAGCATCCCCAGCCGCGCTTCGGAAAAGCGCACGCCAGCACGGGCCGACGCATCCTGCGCCGTCAGGCAGCACGGGGCTTGCGCCCGGAGCGGTTGCATGCCCGCCAGGCGCTCGCCTTGGGTCAGGGACGGGAAAGGCACGTAGTACATCACGATGCCGCTGGCAAACCACATCGCGAACAGCAGCGCCAGGCCGACGCCGAGCCACTTGTGCAGGAAGATCAGGGTCTTCTTCATCGCGGATCAGAAGCTGGTACGCGCCGTCAGCTGCAGGGTGCGGGGCGCTCCAAGCAGCCAGCGCACGCCACCGCTGCCCGACAGGGCGTAGTCGCGGTCGGCCAGGTTCTTGACGGCCAGGACCAGGGTCAACGCCGACGACTGGCGCCACGCCAGCGAGGCGTCGAGGACCGTGTAGGCCGGCAAGTTGGCGGTGTTCGCTGAATTAGACTGGCGCAGGCCCACGTAGCGTGCGCCCAGGCCCGCATCCCATTGCGGCAGGAAGCGGTAGCGGGTCCACAAGCTGGCCGTGCGCTCGGGCACGCCGGCCGGGGTATTGCCGTCGCGCGCCACAGGGACGCCGCCCACGATCTCCTTGAAATCGTCGTAGCGCGCGCGCAGCACGGCGGCGTTGGCGTCGATGGTCCAGCCGCGCAGCGGCTCGGCTACAAAGGCCAGTTCGAGGCCGGTCGACGACTGCTGGCCGACTTGCTGGGCCACGGAAGGATTGTCCGGATCGCGCGACAGCAGGTTGCGCTTCTCGATGCGGTAGGCGGCAACGGTCCACTCGCCCTTTACCGCCGGCATCCCACCCTTGGCGCCGAATTCCAGCTGCCGGCCACGCGTCAGGTCGTAGCTGACTGAGCCGTTCGGCAGCGACAGCGCGCCGCTCAGCGGATCGGTGGCGGTGCCGAACTGGCCATACAGCGACAACTGCGCGGCCGGCTTCCATACGGCACCCACGCGCCCCGTGACAGGATGATAGTCCTTGCCCAGTGCGACCCCTGTACGCAGGTCCAGGTTGTCGAAATTCATGGCGTCGCGGCGCAGGCCTGCCACCAGTTTCCAGTCCGCCGCGATGTCCAGCACATCCTCGGCAAAGAAGGCGCCGGTTGTCATCTCCGCGCGGCGGCTCGCGACGGTGGGGACCGGGCTGACGAAATAGCCGGGCATGAAATCGTGGGGATCGACCACGCTGGCGCCGCCGTAGGGCGAATTGTTGCTGTGGATGAGGCGCGTGCGATACCACTCGAGGCCGACCACCAGCCGGTTGGCGCGGCCGGCGATGCGGCCGTCGACAACTGCGTCGAAGCGATTGCCCGCCTGCTCCTGGTCATGCAGGATTTCCAGGTAGTCGCTCCGGTTGACGCGCGTGCCGGCGGCATTCAAGGCGTAGCTTTCTGCATTGCGCCAGTGGCGCTTGCTGGTGATGTAGTAGCTCTCGTTGCG